>NC_012440.1:1200000-1930284 GCF_000021565.1 Persephonella marina EX-H1
AGGACAAAAAATGAGGCTGTTCTCTACATACTGGACAAAAACTGCAGTCTGAAAGATATAGAAATCATAGCCTTTTACGAACCACCAGAATACATACCATCTGACAGATGGCTCTCTATTTTTGAAGGAAAAAAGAATAGGGAGGATATAAAACAGATCCCGAATATAACTGGTGCTACTCTTTCAGCGAGAGCTGTTAAAAAGTACGCTTTAAAATCCATAGCGGTTTGCAGAGTTCTATTTGGAGATGAAAGATGAGATATGTTGTACAGCATAAAAAATCAAACTATATAAGGTTTCTTGTTATATTTTTCTCACTTTCTGTCTATCTTTATCTCGTATCTGTTCTTGTGCTGAGATACGAACTGGATTATCTATTTCCTGATCAGATACTTCTCCAGATCAGAGGAAATCCTGATGAGTTTTTAGAGCCTGTTTCTTTCCATTCACTTCTTGAGGAGATCCATATATACCTTTTTATTAATCTGATGATCTTTTTAACCCTGTCCTCTATAAACCTTAGAACTTCTCTTCCTGATTATCTGAAATACACCTCAGGATCGGTGGCTCTCTTCTTTATCCTTTTAGAGTCTTTCAGCAAGATTCTTGTTTACTACGGTCTTGATACTTTCTCATTACTCTCTTTTCTCTCCTTTCTTTTATACAACTCAGTATTCTTTTTAATAAACAGTTTAAATACTTACTCCTTCCTCAGAGGGAGTATCAGATGAGGCATATCTCAGTACTTGTTTTTCTTTTTATAACAGGTGTTTTATTCCAGTTCTTTACAGGTATATGGATCTTTTACGAGAAGTACAGCTTTTCTCCCCAGATTATTCAGGACAGGATTTTAGGAAATCCAGATCTGTTTATCAATCCGTCCTCTTTAGAAGGTCTTTTGAAAACAGCTGTTCCACATATTATCTCTGTATCCTTTGTTTCCTTCATCATATTTCATCTTTTTTATTTTACGAAGACAAACTGCTTTAAGATCTATCTTTTTGTGATCGTTTTCATATCAGGACTGTTAAACAGTATCTCTAATCTATTGATACTTGAGATCTCACCGGTGTTTTCTTATCTTAAGCTTCTGTCTTTTATTGTCTTTGAGCTTTCTATAATCTTTGCTGTATTTTTACTTTTTTATGATATATACACCAGATTTAAGAAATCTTAGATCCTCAACAAAACTGTCAATATTTTTACTCAGGATAACCCTGTTATTATCAAGGAAAAGTATGTAGCCTATACCTCTACTTTTTAAAAAATTCAGCGCTTTTTCAAGGGGCATAACTGAAACAGCTGTTGTGTAGCCATCAAGCTCTGTATTATCTCCATACCATAAAAGTGTTACAGAGATCTTCTTTTTCTGGGGTTTTCCTGTTTTTGGGTTTATAAGATGGTTGTTATCCTTAGATTTTATGAATCTCTCATATATACCGCTTGTTGATACAGCTGTCCCATCATTTTTTGTCCTGAATCTTACTATCTCCCCCTCACCGTAAGGATCTTTTATGTATATAACACATCTGTCTATACATCTTATATCACCTGATGCGAGAATAACGCCTTTTTTAACACCTTTTTCTTTTAAAAATCTGTAAACAAGATCAACAGCATAGCCTTTTCCCATTCCACCAGGATCTAACTTTATATCCTTATCTATCTCTACATAACTTCCTTTTATTCTTATTCCCGAGCATGGATCAGGTCTTTTATAAACTTCCAGATCCTTCTCTTCAGGCACTCTCTCATCATCAAAACCGAATCTGAAAAGATCGGATGTTATCTTCCCAACTGTTATATCAAAATAACCTTCTGTCTCCTTACATATCTGGATTGATCTTTTTAAAGCTTCCAATGTCTCATCACTTAACCGGTGTTTTTTCCTTTTATTCAGAATGGATATCTCAGAGCTTTCTTTATAGATTGATAGTTTCCTGTCTATATCCTTGAATATCTCAAAGGCAGGTTCAAAAAGCTCTTTCCTATCTTCTGGAAGTTTTACGGTTATATACGTTTCCATTATGATCTTTGTTCTTGTTAAGAGCTCTTCTGAAAAGGCTGTTTTAGCTGTAAAGAGGATTATAAAAACCAGAAAAAACATAAACTCTCCATAATATGACAGAAATTTTTTTAGGTCATAAACATTATACATCCAGCCATCTATAATTGCAATTGAGATCAAATATAAATTAGAGAGGTGAGCGTTATGAATAAAAAACTTGTTTCAGCTGTTTTACTACTTTCATCAGCAGCTTTTGGCCAGACAGTTGAGGAAAAAATAAAGGAGCTTGAGCAGCAGCAACAGCAGATAATTGATGAGATAGCACAGCTTAGGGAGGAGATAACGATACCTGAGCTTAAGCCCCAGACATTCTCAGGGATGGGATATGCTGCGTCAAAGGTTTATTTCTCACCACAGGGATTATCAATAGGTGGTTATGGTGAGATCATCTACATGAACTACCAGTCCTCATCAAAAAAGGACAAAACCGATATGTACAGATTTATACCTTACATAGGATACAAGTTTACAGACAGTATAATACTTAACGCTGAGATTGAGTTTGAACATGGAGCAAACACTGAAAGGGGCGGAGAGGTAACAGTTGAGTTCCTCTACCTTGACTTTCTTTTTAATGAGAACTTTAATCTCAGGTTAGGAAACTTCCTCATACCTGTAGGTATAACGAACCTTCTACACGAGCCTATATTTTTTAACTCTGTTAACAGACCTGAGGTTGAGACAAAGATAATACCATCAACATGGAATGAAAACGGTGTTATGCTTTTCAGCAGTAAGGATGACTGGAACTACTATCTTGCTGTTGTTAACGGTTTTCACGCAACTAAAAAAGGAGAGATAGGTTTTACATCAGATAAATGGGTTAGAAATGGAAGACAGGCTGGAGCAAATGCCGTTGCTGAGGATTTTGCTGTTGTTGGAAGGATAGATTACACAGCTGTTGATGGTCTATTCCTTGGAGCTTCAGTCTACCACGGAAATTCAGGACAGGGTGAGAGATACAACGGTGAGAAGATAGACGGAACTGTTACAATCTATGAGATTCACGGCAAATACAGATTTAAAGAGTTTGAGCTGACAGGTATCTATGTATCAGGATCTCTCTCCGATGCGGATAAGATATCACTTTACAACGGAGAGGTTATAGGAAAGAATGTTTACGGTTATTATCTGAATCTTGCCTACGATGTAGCCCAGAAGTTAGGTAAAGATTTTAACCTTCCTGTATTTGTCAGATACGAGAGATACAACACCCAGGATAAAGTCCCTTCAGGCTTCACAGCAGATCCGAACAACGATAAAACTGTATGGACTGTAGGAATAAACTACAGACCTATACCAAATGTTGTTCTTAAGGCTGACTACCAGTTTAGAGACAACAAAGGATCTGGAGAAGCTGACATATTTGAGCTTGGTCTTGGATTTATATTCTGATGGAGGTGAGGGATGAGAAAGATATACATACTTTTGATAGCTCCCGCTATTTTTTACGGCTGTAAGATAGGAAGTACTGATATTGGCGATCCTGTAGGGGAGTATAAAGACGATCAGAAACCAAGGATTGTTGCAGGCTTCCCTTACTTTACAAAGTATAAAAACCCTACAGCTTACATACCCCTTGAGTGTTACACAGACACAGGTAAAGCTCTAACAGGAAAAGCCTTTGCAAACCCCTGTTATGTATGCCATAACGGTGGAAACACACCTGTTGATAACGCAGGAGACTGGGAGAACCAGATAAACTGGCTTAGATTTCCTTCTAATGACAACCCATGGCTTAACGCTGTAGCTCCTGAGAAAACTTTTGAGAAAATTTTGCCAGATGGGAAGAGATGGACAGAGCTTGATATTCAGCAGAGGGAGATTAAAGATAACAGGGAAAATATAACCGTTTCCATAGACAGCTGGATAAGAAAAAATAACTGGGAAGAGGCTTATATCTCAAAGCTGTCTATAGGATCAGATAACCCTTTTTCCTTAGGAAGATATACCCTTGATCTTCCACCTTTGTACAGATGGAACGGCTCAGGTTTTGAAAGAACAGGTTATATAGACTCTGAAGGTTTTATATATACCTCAGAAACAGACCACTCAGACAGGACAAATACCTGGTGGAGAGCTTACGACTGGAAACATTTTCCCGGATACTTCCCGACAAACGGAAGGATAGATTCTGCGATGATAAGACTTCCTGAGATTTTCAGAAAGGAAAACGGTCAGCATAGTAAGGATATTTACAGGATAAACCTTTCTATACTTGAGTGTGCTTTAAAACAGATAGATGAGAACTGTGATGTTGAGCCTTTAAACACAGATATACTGGACAGATACGGGATAAGCTACCAGATACTCAGTGATGGAATAAGATTTTTAAAAGTCCCTGATAGGTATGTTGGAGATGCCTCAGGTATAGCTGTCTGGCGGTTAAAAACTGGTGGTCAGAAAGTTGGTCTTTATCCTGTTGGGACTGAGCTTGCCCATCCTGTTTACTATATAGATCCAGACTGGGAGATAAGACCTGAGCTTGGTGGAAAAACAGGAAAGATAAAGGAGTTCAGGTATATGAAAAAAGTTGTTATGCAGGATATATCCTCATCTGGAGAGGAAGAAGAGGGAGCCTCATACCCTGTTTATGATAACGGACTTATACTCAACGATCCCCAGACATGGCTTATGGGAGGCTGGATTGAGGACAGAGATGGAAGTCTGAGGCCCCAGACTGAAGAGGAGATGGCTTTCTGTATAGCCTGTCACGGTGCTATAAGCGGAACTGTTGATAACACTTTCTCATTCTGGAGAAAACTACCTAAATTATCTGGCTGGAAGGATACAGATTACGGATACCACGGTGATGTAAAGGATATTAAATACTGGACTGATCAGATAGATAATATTGAAGATATTAACGCTTCTGGATATCTCGGTAAGATAGCTGGAATTTACAATCCGAAAGATTACGGGGAGTACCAGCTTTATTTCACACTCTCAAACGGTATAGATCATTTCAGAAGTAACAGGGAAGGAGTCTGCAGAATTTTAGGTTATGATCTTTATGATAAGAGTACAGACAGATGTACAGGATCTTCAGGATCTGTTCCTTACTCAGATGCTTCAGATCTTTTAAGTATAAAATCACAGAAAAATATACTTACGGATCCTTCTCTTATAGGATATCTGAATCCTGACGGCTCTATAAAACAGTCTCTTTTCCTGCCTTCTAAGGAAAGGGCTTACGGTCTGGACGGCAGATATATACAGGTTGTTCTTTCACAGCAGTTTGTATACGGCAGGGATCTTTTTGCCACAGCCTTTGGAACGAAAGATGGTGGAAACTCACTTGAAGGTGAGGACTTTTACAGGCTAAAAATAACAGGTCCTGGTCTTGAGGAAGAGGGGCTGATAGCTGTATTCAAAACATTACTTGGGTTTTAGTCCAGGGAGAGTCTTCTCTCCCTGCTTTCTGATAAAAGATCTATAAGCTTTTTCTCATCTTCATTTTTTATATAATCCTTCAGCTTTTCCATTGATTTTATAAACTGGTCTATAGTATGAAGAACCTCTTCCTTATTCTCAATAAATATATCCTTCCACACAACAGGTGAGCTTGCTGCTATCCTTGTGAAATCTTTAAATCCTGCACCGGGATAAAGGAATAGATCTATATCTCTCTCCTTTGAAAGCTCAATAAGTGCATCAACGAGGGCAAAAGCAACAGCATGTGGGAGGTGTGAAACAGCTGCAAACACAAAGTCATGAACAAAAGGATCCATTATCTCAACCTTTGAGCCTAAATCTTCCCAGAACTTTTTTATTCTCTCTGTATGCTCATCCTGGTGGTCAACAGTAAGTATAACCTTTTTTCCTTTAAAAAGACCTACAACGGCATTCTCAACACCTTCTTTTTCCGTTCCTGCTATCGGGTGTGCACCTATAAAAACTGCAGGCTTTAATATCTCTTCAAGCTTTTTAACAAGCTCTCCTTTTACACTTCCAACATCTGTTACTACAGTGTCCTTCCTTAGATATCTCTTTATATTTTCAGCAATGGTGAGAAATGTTTTTACCGGTGTTGATAGAATAACAAGATCTATCTCATCCCATGGTATACTCTCTATATCTGTAAACCCTTTATCAATAGCTCCCATCTCAACAGCTTTTTTTATCCTGTACTCATTTAGATCAAAACCGTATATCTTTCCCCTGTAGCCTTCTTTTCTCAGAGATAAGGCAACAGAACCGCCTATCAGACCAAGACCGATTATAAGTATACTCTTAAAACCACCGAAATCCTTTCCCAAGTCCACCTCCTACTTTATGAGTAATACAGGGATAGGTGATTTGTTCATTATGAAAGATGTAGTACTTCCAAGTATAAGCTCCTTAACCCTGCTCTCACCGTAAGCACCCATTATAAGAAGATCATACTTATCCCTGTTCTCCTTCAGGTAGTTCTCTATCTCTTCCTCAGGATATCCATACTTGAAGATCATCTTGAAATCAGCCTTCAGATACTCCTCAATAAGATCCTTTATATGCTTTTCTTTCTCACTGCTTTTCTCTTCAAGAACTGTGAGTACAGTTATGCTTTCAGGTTCAAGATCTTTATAGATGCTATTTAAATACTGGGCTGCATGGACCGATTTCTCCCTTCCGTCAAATGCGAGGATTACATTTTTTATCTCTTTAAATCTGTCTGATACAACCATAACGGGACATTTTGATTTTCTTGCCACAGCTTCAGCTGTTGATCCCAGGAATAGAGGGGCGTACTGGTTGTGTATTCCCTTTTTTCCGAGTATTATCAGATCTTCAGGATCTGACATATCAACTATCTCATTTGCAACAACCCCGAAAGCCTGTGCTATAGAGCAGTCAGCACCTCCTTCTCTGCATCTCTTTGCAAACTCAGCAAGTAAAGCCTTTCCCCTCTCGTCCAGAACCTCTTTTATCTTTGGCGTAACATCTGAGTATGTTGTAAAACCGAGAGCTCCTGCTATATCTTCTATAAAAGGTGACTCAAGGAGTCTTATATCAACGATATGAATCCCTACGACAGGCCTTTTGAACTTCCTTGAAAGGTATATACCGTAATCCGCAGCTATCCAGGAGTTTTTTGAACCGTCAATTCCTACAAGAATCCTTCCTACCATCTTTTCACCTCTTTTTCTTTATTAAAGGCCTTCCATGAGTTTATTATCTCCTGTAGAGCCTCTCTGTAATCTTCCTTCTCAGTCTCCCATACCATAACACCAGCCCTTGCAAGATTCCATCTCACATCAAAATTCATAGGATGGTGCTTTGCAACAACTATATCAACACCTATCTTTGTTATTATATTTCCTGTTTCCTTCTCGTCAGGTTCTACAGGAATGGGCTGTCCCTCGTGTATCTCGTAATCCTTTGAAACATCAATAACAAGTATACTTCTTGCTGATGAGAAATCCTTTATCTTTTTATTTTCACATGTTAAAAATGCTATTCTGAGACCTTCCTGTCTTACAGGCTCATAATGTATAAATATAGAGTCTATATTTGGTATCTGCTCTTTTATCTCCCTCTCTATCTCATCAACGATCCTGTGTGTCTCCCTGAGTCCGTAATTATGGAGAAGAAGCTCAATATCTAAAAATTTGAAACTTCCAGCAACCCTTCCCCTTATATGCTTTATATCAACAACAGCTGGATGTCTGTAGATTATCTTTTTTATCTCTTCAATCTCCTCTTTCTCAAGGGATACATCAAGTAAAACCTTCAGACCTCTCATAAATATATCCCATCCACTGTGAAATATAAAAAGAGCAACTATTACAGCAGCGTACTTGTCAAGATCTGTATATCCAAAGTATGTCCCTACAAGACCACCTATGACGATTACAGAGGATAAAAAGTCAGCCCATATATGCTGTGCGTCCGCCATTAAGGCCGGAGAGTGGAGTTTTTTTGCTGCTTTAAGCTCAAGTCTTGAGTATATGAATGTTGCCACCATAGCGAAGAACATCACAGCTATAGCAACTTCTGTATGTTTTATAACCCTTTCAGCTTCAGAGAAAAAAGCTTCCCTGATTATCTCATAGGCTGCAAAGAAGAGGAATATGGCTATTAAAATAGCTGCAACATTCTCTACTTTGTAAAGTCCGTAAGGAAACTCTTTTGTTTTTTTAGCTGCAAGCTTTACACTGATAAGTGATATTATTGAGGCTATAAGATCTGAAAATGAGTGAATAGCCTCAGCCATTAATGCAAGTGAGCCTGTTATAAGTGCAAATATAAACTTGAGTACAGAAAGGGTCAGATTAAGTAAAAGAGAGCCTAAAGCCCATCTTTCCTTAAGTTTCTGATTTTTAGCCTGTTCTATCATTACCTCTTACATTCCTCTATAAGTTTTACAAAATCGTCAAATATATATAGTGAGTCATGTGGTCCCGGAGAGCTCTCTGGATGGTACTGGATTGAGAATACAGGGTAGTCTTTTAACCTTATCCCTTCAATCGTGTCATCATTCAGGTTTATATGGGTTATCTCAGCATCAGATGGCAGTTTATCAGGATCAGTAGCGTAGTTGTGGTTCTGTGCGGTTATCTCTACCTTACCTGTTTTCAGATTTTTTACTGGATGGTTCCCACCGTGATGACCGAACTCCAATTTGTATGTCCTGCTTCCAACAGCCCATGATAAAAGCTGATGACCAAGGCATATACCAAAAACAGGTATCTCAGAATGTATAAGCCTTCTTATCTGTTCTATCTGGAAGTGTAAAATAGCCGGATCACCAGGACCATTGGATAGAAATATACCGTCAGGCCTGAACTTAAGTATCTCTTCTGCTGTTGTTGTGTGCGGGAATACTGTAAGCTCAAGACCTCTATCTGCAAGAAGTCTTAGGATATTTCTCTTTACACCGTAATCAAGGACAGCAACCTTATATTTCCCCTCAGTTACTCTGCTGTAACCTTCAGGCCATCTCCATGTTCCCTCGTTCCACTTATAAACTTCCCTGTGGCTTACCTTGGATACAAGATCAAGCTCTGATATATCCGGGATTGACCTTGCCTTTTTAACAGCTTCCTTAGGGTCTATATCCCCGATCCCTATATAACCTTTCATAACCCCGTACTGTCTTATTATACGAACTAAAGCCCTTGTATCTATCCCGAAAATTCCTATTACCTCATTTTCCTCAAGGTATTCCTCCAGACTTTTTTCACTTCTCCAGTTTGACACAATAGACGAGAGATCCTTTATAACAAAGCCGTTTACATGAACCCTTTCAGATTCAACATCTTCAGAGTTGATACCGTAATTTCCAACCTCAGAAGGAGTCATAACAACAATCTGTCCTTTGTATGATGGATCTGTTAGTATCTCCTGATAACCTGTCATTGATGTGTTGAATATTACCTCTCCACCTGTTTCCCTTTTATTGAATCCTGAAAATGCATAACCGTAAAAAAAATGACCATCTTCAAGGGCTAAGATAGCTCTTTCCATTTACTACCTCACATAAATGATTTTCAATATTTTATCATTGATTGGTATTTATCAGACAGATAAAATTCATATATTATTATCAGAAATAAATTAAGGAGATATTATGAGAGTTTTGAGATCACCTGCAAAAGTAAATTTAGGGCTCTGGGTAACAGGTAAAAGGGCAGACGGCTACCATGACATAGTTACAGTTTTCCATACAGTTGATTTTCACGACAGAATATTTATAAAAAGATCTCACAGCCTGAAGATTAAAACATCTTCACCTTTAATCCCGGAAGGGGAAGAGAATATCGTTTATAAAGCTTTAAAAAGATTTGAGGAATGGACAGGTGTATCACCGGAAGTTGAGGTTTTTATAGAAAAAAATATCCCGGCAGGGGCAGGTCTTGGTGGTGGTAGCTCAAATGCTGCCGTTGTTTTAAAAGAGGTAAACAGTATGTATGGAGAGATTCTTTCTGAGAAGGAGCTTTCTGAACTTGCATCAACAATCGGGGCCGATGTTCCGTTCTTCCTGAAAGGTGGTCTTGCCGTTGCTGAAGGAATAGGTGATAAGCTGAGATTTCTGGACAAAAAGATAGAAAGGGAAATTTTTATAATATACCCTGCAGTTCATGTATCAACAAAGGAGATATACTCTAAGGTCACCCCTGATATATTGACAAAAAAAGAGGATTTACATATAATAGATAGTCTGTTAGATGATTTTGAATACTTTTTAGAGAACATTGAGAATACGCTTGGTGAGATAGCTTTAGAGAGCTATCCACAGATGCGAGAGGTTTATAACACCCTTGAGTATCTGGGATATAAACCTTTCGTGTCTGGAAGCGGAAGTTCTATTTTCGCCTTTGGTAAGCCAGAGGCTGAGATAGAGAAGATCTGTCAGGTGAAAGGCTGGAAACTGATAAAAACAGTTCTCAGATAGATGGTGGGGAGTAGTTCAGCTGGCAGAACACCGGTCTTTGGAACCGGGTGTCGCAGGTTCGAGTCCTGCCTCCCCAGCCATTATTATCTTAATTTTAAATTCCGTAAAAAATTTGTACGGAGGATATTTTGAGTAAACATATAAAGCTTATTACCGGAAATGCTAATCCGGATTTTGCTGAGAAGATAGCGGACTATCTTCACGTTCCTCTTGTTGATACTCTTGTTACAAGGTTCAGTGATGGTGAGATTAGGGTTCAGATAAAGGAGAATGTTAGAGGGGCTGATGTATTTGTTATACAGCCTTTAACACAGCCTGCAAACGATCATATAATGGAGCTTCTTCTAATACTTGATGCTTTAAAAAGATCATCAACACACAGAATTACAGCTGTTATTCCTTACTTTGCATACGCAAGACAGGATAGAAAGGACAGACCTAGAGTTCCTATATCTGCAAAACTTTTAGCTGATATTATAGAAAAGGCCGGTGCACAGAGGGTTCTCACTGTAGATCTTCACTCTGCACAGATACAGGGATTTTTTGACTGTCCTGTTGATAACCTTTACGCCTTACCTGTAATACTTGATTACCTGAGAAATAAAAATCTTGAGAATATGGTTATCGTATCACCAGATGCAGGTGGTGTTGAAAGGGCAAGGATGCTTGCGAACAGACTCGGGGCAAGCCTTGCGATAATCTACAAAAAAAGACCAGCACCTAACGTTGTTGAGACACTTGATGTTATAGGTGATATTGAAGGTAAAAACGCTATCATAATTGATGACATAATAGATACAGCTGGAACAATAGTATCAGCTGCAAATATGCTTAAAGAGAAAGGAGCAAAATCTGTTATAGCGGCATGTACACATCCTGTTTTTTCAGGACCTGCTGTTGATAGACTTAAAAACTCAGAGATAGAAGAGGTTATTGTTACAGATACTATACCTACAACAGGAAAAGAGTTTGATAAATTAACTGTTCTCTCTGTGGCTGAGCTTGTAGGTGAGGCTATAAGAAGAATAAATATAGAAAGTTCAGTAAGTTCATTGTTTGTATAAGGAGGTAAAGTTTAGAGATGATCCAGAGAATAGAATGGCAGGCTATTCCAAGAACTGTAGGTAAGAAAAGCGAAGTAAAGAGCTTCAGAAAGAAAGGCTATATTCCTGTTGAGGTTTACGGAAAAGGAAGAGAAAATGCCCATGCTTACATCTACTGGAAGCTTCTTGCTGACAGACCAAAGGGAATGTTCCTTATTGACCTGAAAATTGAAGGTGAGAAAGAACCAAGGGTATGCATTCTTAAAGACATCCAGTATAACTATCTTGGAGATCAGCCTATACATATAGACCTTTATGAGGTTACATTTGGTGTTGAACTTGATGTTGATGTTCCTGTTGAGCTTGTTGGTAAGCCAAAAGGTCTTGAAGTTGGTGGTGTTTTAGAACAGCACCTTCACACTATAACAATCAGAACAGTTCCAAGAAAGATACCAGATAGAATAGAGGTTGATGTTTCAGATCTTGATGTTGGCGATGTTCTCCACGTGAGGGATATAACACCACCTGAAGGCGTAAGAATTATGGAAAACCCTGATGAGGTTATCGCTGTTGTAATTGAGCCTGAGGTGACAGAGGTTACAGAAGAAGAAGAGGCTACAGAAGAAACAACTGAATAATGATAAAAGCTGTTATCGGTCTTGGAAATCCAGGTAAACAGTATGAAGATACCCGCCACAATGTTGGCTTTATGATAGCTGACGTTGTGGCTTCATTACTTAAATGTAATAAAAAGTATATAGAGAGATGCTTTTCCCATATATATGTCTGTGAGGATCACTATCTTCTGATAGTTAAACCACAAACATTTATGAATAACAGCGGTGTGGCTGTAAAGAATCTACTTGAGGATTACGATCTTAAACCTGATGAAATACTCGTTGTATATGACGATCTTGATCTTCCACTGGGAACTGTAAGACTCAGAAAGAAAGGCTCAAGCGGTGGACACAGAGGAATACAGTCAATTATAGAGAGCATAAAAACAGACGAGTTTCCAAGAATAAAAGTTGGAATAGGAAGACCTGAGAGAAAGGAGCAGGTTGTTGATTACGTCCTTTCTCCATTTAAGAAGGAAGAAAAAATACTGCTTGACAAGGTTATATCCCATACAGCCCAGTGTATACTTAATGTGTTAAAATATGGTATTGATAAGTCATTGAATTTGTGTAATAAAAAGATTGTTTGAGAATCCTTGCTTCCTGACCCAGTCAGGAGGCTGATTTAATAAAATCATCCATAAGGAGGTAGAGCGTTGCGTTACTACGAGCTTGTTTTTGTGTTGAAACCAACACTTACAGAGGAGGAGATCAGCTCAAAAGTTGAGTCAGTTCAGAGCCTGATCACCTCAAACGGCGGAGAGATTTACAACTTTGAGAAATGGGGTAGAAAAGAGCTTGCATACCCTATCCAGAATTTCAACTCAGGTTACTACTTTATCATCAACTTTAAAACTGAAAATTACGAGCTTCCTTCAAAGTTAGAGTACAACCTGAGACTTGATGAGGATGTTATAAGATTTTTAGCTTTTAAAACAAAACCGCCTAAAAAGGAAGAAGTTAAAGAGGAAACCTCAGCTGAGAAAGTAGAGGCAGCTGAGTAAGGAGACAGTTATGCTTAATAAAGTTTTTTTAATTGGCAGATTAACAAGGGATCCTGAGATAAGATTCCTTCCAAGCGGGTCACAGGTTACATCATTTTCTGTAGCTGTTAACAGATCCTACAGGGTAAATAATGAGTGGAAAGAGGAGACCTATTTCTTTGATGTGGAGGCTTTCGGTTATCTTGCTGAGAGACTTGGAAAACAGTTGAATAAGGGAACACAGATTCTTATTGAAGGACAGCTCAGACAGGATAGATGGGAAACAGCAGGTGGTGATAAAAGAACCAAGGTAAAGATTGTTGCTGATAAGGTAAGTATACTTTCACCTAAAGGTGAAAAAGCTGAAAAATCTGAGGAAGAGCCTGAACTTGATATAGAAAACAGTATTGAGGATTTTTCCTCAGATGAAGATGTACCATTTTAAATCTAAAAAAGGAGGTAAAAAAATTGGCTAATAATGTTAAGAGCCCAACAGCTCAAAATAAACCATTTTTCCAGAAGAGAAAAAAGTACTGTAAGTTCTGTGCAGAAGGAAAGGAACCTAACTATAAAGATACAGAGTACCTAAAGCAGTTCATATCTGAGAGAGGTAAGATCATTCCAAGAAGAATATCCGGAACATGTGGTAAACATCAGAGAAAGCTAACAGTTGAGATCAAAAGAGCTAGACAGCTCGCACTTTTACCTTACGTAATAATGTAGGAGGTTGAGAGAGAATGAAAGTGATTTTAACTAAAGATGTAGAAGGCTGGGGAACTATAGGTGATATCATAGACGTTAAAAGAGGTTTTGCAAGAAATTACCTCATACCTAAAGGCTTTGCCCTTGAGGCTACAGAGAGCCATATTAAGCATGTTCAGGAGATACTCAAGCAGAAGGCAAGAAAGCTTGAAAGGGAAAAGGCAAAAGCTGAAGAGATAGCAAAACAGCTTGAAGGTCTTGAGATAGAGATAAAGAAATCAGTTGGAACTACAGGAAAGCTCTTTGGATCTGTTACAACATCAGACATAGCAGAGGTTCTGAAAGAAAAAGGTATAGAGGTAGAAAAGAAAAAGATCATGCTGAGAAACCCTATAAAAAATATCGGATCATACAATATCACTATCAGACTCCATCCACAGGTGAGTGCTACAATCAAGGTACATGTAACACCTGAAAATATATAATCAGAAGGCCTCCTTAGGAGGCCTTTTTAGTTTGAACAGAATATTCACTAAGCCTAACTTATAACTTATAATTAACTAACGATCTGCATAGAAATTTTTGAGGTTTTATATGGATCATTTTGATATTCCACTTCCACATGATGAAGAGTCTGAAAGAGCCATTTTAGGCTCACTTATGATTGAACCTTCTGTTGTTGACCTTGTTCTGAATATTTTAAGACCTTCTGATTTTTTCAACAGTAAACACAGGATAATATACCAGGCAATAATAGATATTTCAGAAAAGGGGAAAGTTCCTGATATCCTGGTTGTCAGAAATCATCTGAAAAGTAAAGGAAAGCTGAAGCAGATAGGGGGAAGCTCATACCTGGGTCTTATCGTTAATGAGGCCTGTCCACCAAATGTTGTGGAGAGCGTGGCGAGACAGATAAAGGAGAAATCTATAGCGAGAGGTCTTATACAGGTTTCCCAGAATATTATACAGAAGGCAAAGGATTACAAAGATGTTAATGAGCTTGTTGAAGAGGCAGAATCAGAGATATTTAAACTTAACGAAGAAAGGGCAGTAACACATTACTACGAGATAAAGGATGTAGTTAAAGAAACATTAAATATAATAAATGAGTTATCAAAAAAAGAGACTGTTATAACAGGTATCCCTTCAGGTTTTTACGATCTTGACAGGCTGACAACAGGATTTCATCCTGGAGACCTTGTAATAATAGCCGCAAGACCTGCTATGGGTAAAACATCCCTTGCACTCTCAATACTCCATAATGTTTCTGTTGTTGAAAAGATCCCTTCGGCATTTTTCTCACTTGAGATGTCAAAGGAACAGATTGTTATGAGACTTTTATCCTTAGAAACAAGAATACATCTAAAAAAGATAAGATCAGGCTTTTTAAATCAGGATGAGATACTGAAGATAACTGACCTTGCCTCAATTCTTTCTGATGCTCCAATTTACATAGATGATACAGCGTCACTGTCAATACTTGATCTCAGGGCGAAAGCAAGAAGACTTAAAAGGGAAAAGGATATACAGCTTATCGTGATAGATTACCTTCAGCTTATGAGATCCCACAGAAGAACAGAGAACAGACAGCAGGAGGTTGCTGAGATATCAAGGGGATTAAAGGCTCTTGCAAAGGAACTTAACATACCTGTCATATCTCTTGCTCAGCTTTCAAGACAGGCGGAGATGAGGGCAGATAAAAGACCACAGCTTGCAGACTTACGTGAGAGTGGAAGTATTGAACAGGATGCTGATCTTGTTATGTTTATCCACAGACCTGAGTATTACAAGAAAAATCCTACACCTGAGGAAGAGGGGCTTGCAGAGATCATAATAGCAAAACAGAGAAATGGTCCTACAGGAACAGTTAATCTGGCGTTTATTAAGGACATAACAAAGTTTGAGAATCTTGCAAAGCAAAGATTTGAAGAACCTGTTACCGAGGAAGTTCCAGACGATAATGCTATAATAGATCAGGCACACTGGGATAACGATGAGCTTTTCTCAGATATTGATATTACAGGTGAGGATATAACGGATATATAGAATGGAAAAGATAAAAAATTTTGTTGAACACACAGGGGCAGCATTTTTACTCTTTCTTGAGACCTTGAAAGTTATCATTTTATCTCCTCCCAAGGTTAAGCATATACTTAAATATATGGAGGAGATAGGAGTTACAGCTGCACCTTTAATAGCTATAACAGGATTTTTTACAGGTGGCGTTCTTGTAGTTGAGACATACCCAACATTTCATAAGTTCAATGCAGAATTTCTGATAGGTGCTCTTGTCTCGTTATCACTTTCAAGGGAGCTCTCTCCAGTCCTTGTTGCCCTTCTCGTTACAGCAAGGTCAGGTTCTGCAATGGCTGCGAATATCGGAACGATGAAGATAACGGAGCAGATAGATGCTCTAAAGGTTATGGCTGTTAATCCTGTGAGATATCTGATAGCTCCAAGACTTATAGCTTCTCTTTTGATGGTTCCTGCCCTTGTTATCCTGTCATACACTTTTGGACTTTTAGGTGGTTATTTTGTTGGTGTGAACCTTTACGGTATAAATCCTTACCTTTTTGTTGAGAAGATGAAAGATTTTACGGAGCTTTACGATATACTTGGAGGACTCTATAAATCAATGGGATTTGCAACAATAATTACGATAGTTTCATGTTATTTCGGCTATGTTACTAAAGGTGGAGCAGAAGGTGTTGGCAGATCAACAACCACAGCTGTTGTGGTCTCATCCGTTCTGGTTCTTATCGTTGACTACTTCCTTACAGCTATTATCTATTAATTAATAAATACATTCTGGGGGAATAGAGATGAAGAGGTTTCTGCTGTTATTTTTCATCATGATCTT
This sequence comes from Persephonella marina EX-H1, assembly GCF_000021565.1. NCBI lineage: Bacteria > Pseudomonadati > Aquificota > Aquificia > Aquificales > Hydrogenothermaceae > Persephonella > Persephonella marina. The sequence continues at coordinate 1,216,651 of NC_012440.1, forward strand.
AACATTCGGTACATCCTTTTCTTTAACAGCTGAGGATGCTGAGAGAATAATAAAAGAGTATATTGAAGGTAGTTCTTACACATCTAAGATAAACATATGTGAGAACGAAAAATATTTTATAGGTGAGGTATTTTTAGAAGGTTATGAAGGTAAGACTGTGATAAGAAAGGTATTTGTTAATAAAGAAACAGGTGGTATATATCCTACAATGGCAGAAGCTTATAATCACTGTTATATGATGGAAAAGTAAAGATGAAAAAGATAGCTGTTCTTACAAGTGGTGGAGATGCACCAGGTCTGAACGCATGTATAAGGGCTGTAGTAAGGGCGGGACATTACTACAACTGTGAAGTTATAGGTGTGAGAAGAGGGTTTAAAGGTCTTATAGAAAAGCAGTTTATCTCTCTCACACCACGTGATGTTGGTGGAATTATAGATAAAGGGGGAACTTTTCTCCTCTCGGCGAGGGAAGACAGATTTTTAGAGTATAAATACAGGAAGATCGCTGCTAATAACATAAGGGAAGAGAAGATTGATGGACTCTTTGTTATAGGTGGTAATGGATCTTTCCAGGGAGCATACCTTCTTTCCAAGGAGTTTGGGATTCCCATTATAGGTATTCCAAAAACGATAGATAACGATACATACGGGACTGAGTACACTATAGGTTTTGATACAGCTGTGAACAATGCTGTTGACGCCATAGACAAGATAAGGGATACATCTGAATCACACGAGAGGGTTTTTGTTATAGAAGTTATGGGAAGAAAAAGTGGATTTTTAGCCCTTGCTGCTGGTATATCAACAGGTGCTGATGTGACACTCATACCTGAGTATCCATTTCCGATGCATGTTATTGTAAAATCAATCGTTGATGCACTTAACAGAGGTAAGAAGTTTGCTATTGTTGTTGTGGCTGAAGGGGTTGCATCAGCTAAAGAGATAGCTGATATACTTAATGAAAAACTTAAACCTTTTGATTTTGGTGGTGTAAGATACTCAGTTTTAGGCTACATACAGAGAGGTGGATCTCCCACTTCCTATGACAGAATAATGGCTTCCAGATTTGGTGTTTTTGCTGTTGAGGAGTTTATGAGAGGAAACAGAGATTTTATGGTTGCACTTGAAAATGGAAAGATACTTTCAAAACCTCTTGAAGTATCCTTTGGAAGAATAAAAAAGCCGGATCTTAAGGATTTTGAGCTTAACAACATACTGACAATCTAAGATAAAGGAATAAATTTTGAATATGAAGATAACAGATGTGAAGATATACCCTTTTGATACAGGTAGAATAGGCGGCAGGGTTAGGGCTGTTGCTGATATAACAATAGAAGACACATTCATTATAAAAGGTATAAAACTTGTAGAGTCTAAACATGGTGGCCTGTTTATAACATTTCCGAAAAAGATGAGCTCAAAAGGTGTTTACGTGGACATAATCCAGTCACTGGACAACGATTTTACGGAGCAGGTAAGAAGAGCTGTTGTTGATAAGTATAAAGAAATCATGGGAATAGAATAATCAAAAATCAACTATTAAAGATGTGAGAAATGTTGTGTCTGTTTTTTTGATATCAGGTGAGGGTGGTTTATTCTGGTAGGCGATCTTAAGACCAACACCAAGTGAAAGATTGCCGTTTATTTTTACTTCAAATGCTGTGTTAGAGTTTAAAAAGTAGACATCTGTTTTTTGAAGATCCGTCTCATACTTTAATTCCTGTTTAAATCTAAGATTTTCCTTTATATCCCATACATAATCTAGATTAAGCCCACCTGTAGGATAATCTTCAGAGCCTCCGGCTTTATACTGTTCAACAGCATAACCTAAAGATCCCATCCCTTTAAGCTTGTGTTTTTCTGTTTTGAATATGTCGTAACCAAGGCCTGCTGAAAGAACATTTCTGTAGTCATAACCTGAGAATTTATCCCTGTAGTAATCATCCTGTAAAAAGCCGAAAAATTTATTGAAAACAACCCTTTCCAGTCTTCCTGAAAGGTTCAGCTTGTTTGTGTTTTCCCTTTTATCAGCTTTTCCATAAAGAAACTCACCTTTAAGCTTAACCCTTGTACCGTTATAATCCCTGTTACCCTCTATTTTTGAGGCAAATGTTTCTGTTTCGGAATTCCCTGATGTTTTTACATATGAAAGCTCAGCATGAACTTTCCATCTGTTCTCTGTTTCTTTTGCATAAACAAGAGATGAAAAAGCACAGATTACCAGAATAAGTTTTAGATATTTTTTCATAAAAACCCTCCCCTTTTGTTAACAATAGTAATATTAATTATTTATTAAGTCAATAATTATGGGTATAGCTGTTCTCCTGTCTCAGGATCGTATATGAATATAGCTTTGACTGGACATGCCTCTGCTGATCTGAATATCTCTTCCTCTTCCTCAGGTGTAAGATCAAGTATTACTTCCTGTCTTTTAACATGCTGGGCTTTCTCCATAACTTCTTCTTTTGGTTTTCCTGGTTCAAGAACTACAGCTTTATGTCTTTTATCAAGTTCAATATACTTTGTCTCTTCAGCACAGGGACCTATCCCTTCACATATTGTTCTATCAACTACTATTTTTAGTTTTCCCATTATATCCTCCGCAATAATTTTTTATTTATAACAACGGCAATTATAATTATATTACCTAAACAAAACAAGGATATAAGTCATGAAAGATTTTTCTTTATCAATCCTTTCAGGTCTTTTTATTGCACTCTCTTTCCCTGATTACTTTATACCCTTTGTGTATATAGCTGGTTTTTTCTTTATCTTTAAAAATTTAGAGAGGGAGAACTTAAGATCAAACCTGATTTTTTCATTTATCACAGGACTTTCCTTTTCTGTCTTCTCATTTTACTGGATAGTTTTTGCTTTAACATACTACGGGGATGTCTCAACATTGTCCGGTGTTTTACTCTTTTCGCTTTTTTCAGTAGCTTTCAGTGTTATACAGTTTGTAGCTTTTGTTGTGGTCATGTTTTTTCTCAAAATAAGATACAGACATAGATTTATCTTTCTTGCACCTTTTGTATGGATATTCTTTGAGTTTTTAAGAGAGTTCTTTCCCTTTGGTGGATTTCCGTGGAATCTGATGGGTTATACACTCTCATACATAAATCCTGTTGCACAGTTGTCCTCTGTTTTTGGAGTATATGGACTTTCTTTTCTCTCTGTGACTGGAGCTGTTGCTGTTTATTACTTTCTTTCTTACAGAAATAAAAACTCCCTTGTATTTATTACCTCTTATATAGCTATTTTTATTCTGATTTTTACTGCAGGTACTCTGAGAGTAAATATGTATAAACCTGAAGGTGTTAAAAAGACTGTTGCTGTCGTACAGGGAAATATACCTCAGGATGAAAAGATGAGATCACAGAAAAAAAAGATTATAAATAGATATCTACATCTGATCCATAAAGTAAAAAGATTTGATCCAGATATCATCATTCTCCCTGAGTCTGCTTTGCCGTTCTATCCACTTTACGGTCAGCATTACGTTTACAAAAGGTATTTTTTTGAAGGTGTAAAGGATATAAAAAAACCTTTTCTTATAGGTCTTGATAATGTTTTCTTTGAAAAAGAGAAGATAAACCTTTATAACTCGCTTGTTCTTTTTGATAAAGATGGTGAGATAGTGGAGTTTTACAACAAGATAAAACTTGTCCCTTTTGGTGAGTATGTTCCATTTCCGTTTAAGGTCTTCTCAAAGCTGTTTCCTTATCTTGAGGGATACGATTTTGTATCAGGAAAAGATCAGAAAATACTTGTTTACAAAGAGTTTAAGATAGTTCCACTGATCTGTTTTGAGGCCATATTTCCCTATTTTGTGAGTAGTTTTTCAGAAAAAGGAAATCTTATAGTTAATGTAACAAATGATGCCTGGTTTGGTAAATCACCTGCTCCTTTTCAGCATTTTGAGATGGCAAGGATCAGAGCGATAGAGAACGGTAAATATCTTGTAAGATCGGCAAATACTGGTATTTCAGCAATTATAAATCCTGTTGGAGAGATAGAAGGATCCATTCCGATATTTGAAGAGGGGTATCTTGTAGGAGATATTTATCTAATACAGAAAAGAACCTTCTGGAGCAGATATACAGAACTTGTTTATCTTTTCTTTTTTGTATCTTTTGTAGCTAATATTTTAGCTTTAGAGCTTGGTTTTAAAAGAAACAAATCTTGAAAAAAATCTTAAACAGTCATATAATATTAGCCTCTTATGGAGGGTGTAGCTCAGCTGGCAGAGCACAAGGTTGTGGCCCTTGGGGTCGCGGGTTCAAGTCCCGTCACCCTCCCTTTCCTAAAGTCAGCTAATAACTGGAATTGTTGTAGTTTTTCAGAAAAAATGAGACTTTTTCAGATAGGTTGAGACTCTTTTCAAATAAATTGAGACTATAATGGAAAAAAGAGACTATACTCTACTTTTTGCGGACGAATTATATTTATCATCTAAATTTCGTGGATTTATAAATGGATATTTTATTAAGAGAATAAATACTAATTGGAATCATCCGATAGATATAGAATTGGTTAAAATACCTATTCCAATTTATTACTTTAATACAATCAATTTAAAAAGAGGTTTTTGGGTTTATTTCTATCATAACACACCGTTTTTTCATGTCTTGAAAAATTATCCTAAACAATTGATTTATTTATATACTTCCCTGTTCGGAGACATCTCTCATTTGATAGAAAAAAAGAAACCCAAAAGCTCATCTGAAGAGTTTGAGTTTTATAGTTTTACGGAAAGGACTTTCTTTGGTTCAGAAATTTGGGATTTTCCTATTAAGTTGTCTTTAAACAAATATAAAATAGAACATAGATATTTAAGAAACTTAAGAGAAATTAAATGTTTTTCAAGTCTTGCAAATAATTTTCCAAATTTAAGCTATTCATATATGGTAATATTTACTAAAAAATTATTTTGGTCACAAATTGAAAAAAGTATTTTTTATTTCCGATTTGAAAATTTAAGAACCGAAGAAAATAAAAATAAAATTCTTTATATTAATTTTTACATTCCTATTTTTACATTATATCAATCTTTTATATTTTTCTTTAAATTTATTCAAGAATGGTTAATGAGCGATTTTCTCTTTTTTGGTAAGGACAATATAATAAAAGAAAATGGGAAAATTGTAAGAAAAGGCTCTAAGTTTTCAAAATTTGAACTTGCTTTCTTGGATTTCATTTTAAATAATGAACATATTTATAAAACTTTTGAAAAAATTTTTAACAAAATTGTAATTTCAAAAGATCATTTAATGAAATTAGAACCGTTTTTCATAGAAAATATTGAATTCCCAGTATGGATTAGTGGAACTATAATTAAAAAGAGATCTATAAAAAATAACTTTGATTATGCAGATATATTAGTTTCTCGTATAAGACCAATCTGGGAACTTTTTGTAAATTGGGATGATATTAAATACTTAACATATCCAGAAAAATACCACATTAGAAAATTAAGAAAAAGATTTGAGGAAGAGTATTTCTTTTAAAAGTCAGATAGAGTTGTCTTATATTCTAAATGAATATTAACAAAGGATGTACAAGAGCTTTTATCAGAAATATATAGGATGGATGTAAGTTTATCCTTATTTACACAATCACGGACAGACTACTTCTTAGGATACAGGAGAAAAAATAGACCATTAAATGGAATATACCCAGTAATCTATACAGCATATTCTGCAAAGTGATGTAGGATGGGAAGTATCCAAAGGATAGTAAATGTTGAAAGCATTAAATGATTTAAAAGACAAGGTAGTAGAGGATGTAAAGAAACCTATAGTTTGTTGGGATAGAATATATGTTCAGCTTATTTTCCAGTTTGAGGATAGGATTTAGGATATGGTAAATTTTACACAGTTATATAGACATTCCCCTCCGCATTCCCCATCCCAATTTACATAGCTATACTCCTGCATCTACTTCCTTATTTTGTTCTATCTTATATATTTTGGTAAACATCCTCTATCTATAAACTTTTTGAGCTATTTGCCACTGATTTTAGTTAATTATTACTTTAGGGAAAATAAGTCTCATATCGATATTTCTTAAATCCTATTTTATTGGCTTAATTCCAGAATCAGCATTAATTTTAGCCGATGTTAAATCTTCCATGGTTTACCCAAACTTAGATTTTGCCTTTCAGGTTATTTAGGAAACTAAATTTTATCTTTCACTCAATCTTAAAGATCTTCTAATATAAACTCATTTAACTGTCTTTTATAGGCTTCCCATTTAGGCAAAAACTTATCCATATAAGCTTTGAATTTTTTATTATGTTTTTTTTCAAAAAAGTGAATCATTTCATGGACTATTATGTATTCCAAACATTCTATTGGTTTTTTTATAAGTTCCAAGTTTATCCAAATTCTTTTAGCTTCTGGGTTACACGTACCCCATCTTGTTTTCATTTTTTTTATTTTAACTTCGTTAACTTTTATGCCTATTATTTTCTCCCATTTAGGTATTAAAGTCTCCAGTTCTTTCTTTAACTCTTTTCGAAGCCAGTTTTGATAATAATTTTCTCTCTGCTCTTGTGTATAGTGCTTTGGAACATAAAAATATATATATTTTTTATTCTTTATTTCTATCTTGGGTCTTTTTGACTCTTCTATTCTTAAGAGATATCTTTGTCCTTTGAAATAATGGCTTTCTCCTGATACATATCTCCTTTTGGTTTGTCTTGATTGAGACTGAAAATTCTTAATATGTTTTTTTATCCAAGGTAGTTTTTTAATAATAAATAATCTTACTGTTTCATCAGAAACACTTATTGGAACAGATACTCTTACTGTTCCCTCTGGAGGTAAAACATTTAGATGGAAGTTTTTTATATTTTTTTTATACACTAAAACTTCTAAGTCTTTAACTTTTATTAGTTTTTTCTCTACCATCTTAGTACTCTTCTTGTTTTAAGACTAATTCAAAGATTTTTTCAGTAAGTTCTCTATTATGTAAAACTTTATAGATTGCATTTTTTATTCTTCGTTCTTTTATTACGTTTCCTCTCCACGAATCTTGTTTAGCATTTATGATTACTTCATCTAATTTATTTGTAAGTACTTCTCTGTTTTCAAAACCATCTAAAGCATCGTAAATAGCTCTTTTTGCTTTGCTATCTTTTATACTTTCTGGATAAGGATTTTCCTCATCTTCCAATTTTAAAAGCATTTTTGTTAATTTTTCTATTTCTTTTAAATAACTTTCATAATCAATAACTTCTTTTTTTCTTTTGGCTACCAGTTCCTCTAGTATCTGGGACATTTTTTCATAATAAATAGGATTAACTTCTCTTTCATCTGTTATAAGCTTTCTTATGTTATTTTCTATTACTTCAGCAATCGCTTCTTTACTTTTGCCTATGGTTCTTGGAAGCTTTTCAATAGCACTTTTTATTCCTTCTAATGCAACAATTTCTAGCAGAGATGTATCTTCAAATAAAGCTAATGTTTTGCTTTCTTCTGCACTTATATAGGTATCAATCAGATATCTCATTGCAGGGTCAAATACCTTTAGGTCTAAATAATCACTACTTATTAGTTTAAGTTCATCTCTTACAGCTGTATAATGTTCTACCTTTTTCTTTATTTCTTCTTGTTCTTTTTTGCTATAACCTATTTCATCAAGCTCATTAGCTACATTTGTGTATGTTCTGATTAAAGAAGAAACCTTTTTATAAAACTCAAGTCTTAATTGCTGTTTTTTTTCAGAGTTATCGCCAATGAAGTAATCTCTGTATTCATTTATACCTTTTGGATGTTTTACGCTCTCCGTTATTAAATCAAGCTGTTCTAATAATTCGTCTAATTTTTTCTTGGCTTCTGTTAGTCTATCTTTTATTAATCCTTTTACATCTTCTTTTTCAAATTCAGCAAAAGCTCCAGAAGTATAATCTTTTATAGCTTTTTCCATAGAATTGAATAAATCTCTATAATCAACTATATAGCCATAATCTTTATCAAACTCATCTCCTTTATCTTTATCATCAAGTCTATTTACTCTGCATATTGCTTGAAATAATCCGTGATCCTTCATAGGTTTGTCTATAAAAAGATAAGTAGCACTTGGAGCATCAAAACCTGTTAAAAGTTTATCTACTACTATTAAAAGTTTCATCTGTCCAGGCTCATCTATAAATTTTTTCTTTACATCTTTTTCAAACTTATCTATCCAATAATCTTTTACTGCTTCGTCTTCAGAAATATTATAATATTCAGCGATCATCTTTTTATAGACTTCATATTTTTTTAGTTGCTCTGCTTCTCCTTCCTCTCCAGTCTCTTCTCCTTTTATACTCGTAATACTTGGTCTGTATGATGTAACTATGGCTAATTTGTTAAATCCTTTTGATTTAAAAATTTCATAATACTTACAAGCTTCATATACACTTCCAGCAACAAGCATTGCATTTCCTCTACCTGATGCAAGTCTGGGTCTTATTTCAAAGTCAAAAATTATATCTGCCACTATTTTTTCCATTCTATCTTTTGAGCTATATAGTTTTTTAAGGGTTCCCCATCTTTGCTTTAACTGGGCTTTAGCTATATCTGATAAACCTTTAGTTTTAGTTTCAAACCATTTATCAATTTTTTCTTTTGAAACAACCTTTATATCCACATCCCTTGCTTCATATCTCAAATCAAGAACAACCTCATCATTAACAGCTTCATCAAATTTGTAGGTATGAATATATTTTCCGAATGTTTCTAATGTTGTGGGTTTATCTTTCTTTAAAAGAGGTGTTCCTGTAAAACCGATGAAAATAGCATTAGGTAAAAACTCTTTCATTGCTTTGTGTAATTTTCCTGATTGAGTTCTATGACATTCATCTACAAAGACAATTATATCTCCTTTTGCTTTAAAGTCTTTGGGTAAGTCTTTTCTAAGCGCTTCTATATACTCATCATAATCCTTATCTGTTACCTCAGCTCTACCAAATTTATGAATTAAAGAACATATTAGTCTTTCTTCTGTTTTATTAAGTTGATCCAATAAGTCTTTAGCCGATTTTGTTCTATAGATATCTTCGCCCACTCCTTTAAAAACCTTTTCAATCTGTTCATCAAGTTCAACTCTGTCCGTTATTATTAGAACTCTACCATTTGGATTATTTTCAAGTATCCATTTTGCAAGCCATACCATTGTTAAGGATTTACCGCTACCCTGAGTATGCCAGATAATACCCCCTTCTCTTTGCTTTAAACTCCTTTGGGCTGCTTTTACTCCAAAATATTGGTTATGTCTTGGCAATTTTTTTATTCCAGCATCAAAAACAACAAAATCATGGATTATCTCAAGTAGTCTTTTTTTGTTTAAGAGTCTGTAAATATCACAATCTAAAATATTATTAGATTTTTCACATTTATCTCTTGGCAATGTTCTTGGGATATTTTGCTTTTTATTATGGTCAAATTCTGGATTTTCTTCTTTCCATTCTAAATAATACCTTTCTGGGGTTTCTATTGTTCCATATCTAAGTCCTTGAGTATCATTTCCAGCCATAACAAGTTGGATTGTTGAAAAAAAGTCCTGTATAAATTCTTTTTTCTGATTATCTAAATTCTGCCTGATTCCTTCAGATATAGATATCCTTGATCTTTTTAGCTCTAACACTCCAACAGCTATTCCATTTATATAAATCACAATATCAGGTCTTTTGGTGTGTTTTCCTTTGATAGTTACTTCTTCAGCTATAGCAAAGTGGTTATTTTCGGGGTTTTCCCAATCGATAAAATCAACATGAACAGATTGCTCTGAAGGATTTGGTTTAATACTTATACCATATCTTAGTAGGTTGTAAATTTCTTTATTTTTGTCGTATAAACTTTTTTGCTGGTTTGTGGCAATTTTTTTTAGTTCGCTTATTGCTTTGTTTATTATTTTATCTTTATAACCTTGCTTTTTTAGAAAGTTAGTTAAATATTCTTCCTCTATATTTGAACTATTTTCTCTTTTTTCCCAATTTCCAAGATAATCATATCCTAAGGCTTCTTGAAAAAATTTTACAACTCTATTTTGTGTTTCCCTTTCCCTTTGATTTACTTTTATAATTTGCATTTTTACTCCCTTAGTAATAAAGAAATATCTTCTGCATATAATTTTTTTAGTTCACCAATACTAACATCTACCAATGGCTCATACATAAAAGCATTTATATGGATATACTCAGGAGTTATAATTAAAACTCTTTCTAATTTTTTCAATGTTTCGCTGTCATTTGAAATTTCTCTAAATCTCTCAAACAAATATCTTGTAAATTTCCATTCATTTTCATCAATGTCGTTATTTAATTTGCTTAACATATACTTTTCTGCTTTCAATCTTGTTGCTATAGCCAAAACAATCTTACCTTCTAGTTTTATATGGTTATCCCTATCATTTTTTATTATATCTGTTATATTAAATATCATCTCATATATATTTGTATTTAATTCTTCATTTGTAAATAAACTTGCAAAAAGATTACTTACATCGAAATTCTTAATATACTTTTCATAAATCTCTTTTAAATCCTTAAGCTTTATATTTTTACTTGGTTTATAATGCAGACAGTATGTTAATTTTTTGTAATCTTCGCTGCTTTTTCCTTCAATATACTCTGCTAAATTCCTAATAAATGGAATTGTAGCTATAAAAATTTTTTTTGCATTTTTTTTATTTGTCCCAGAAGAACCATTTGCAAAATTTTCTAAATATTTTTTCCATTCCTCGAAGGGATTAGAAATTTCTTTTAGGTCATTTAGTTTGATTTTACCATTTGGTAATCTGTTTGCGATTTTACATTTATTTTTATTTACAATTATTCTACTTCTTATAGTTCTAAAAAAGTCAAAATTATGAGTTAAGATAATAATGTAAAAATTTTCATATTCTGCAATTTCTTTGAGATATTCAATAATTGCATATTTGTTCTTATAATCAAATGAGTCTGCAATATCATCTATTATTATTATTGTATCCTTGCCTGATTTTTTTTGAGCCTCTAAGTCAAAAATAATGTCTAATAAATATAAAGCTCTTTTTTCTCCATTGCTTAATTTTGATATGAGATTTTTTTTGTCGTTGTATTCTTTCTTATCTTCTCCGTCTTTAAAAATAAATTTTATACTCGGAACATCCTGTTTAAGGATAACTTCTTCTTTATTCTCTATAGCCAATTCAAAAGGCATATCTATAAACTTATTATTAAAAATCTCTATTATCTTTTCCCAATCTGTTTCTTCATTGCGAGCTTTCTCTAAGAGGTTATTTAAATCTTCTTTGTATTTATTGTATTTTTCAATAAAATTTAATGATGACTCTTTTAGTTTTATCAAGTATGAAAGCCAAATTTTCTCTTTAAATTTTTTCAAATTTTCAAATTCTACTATTATTTTGGGATTTTTTCGTAGTATAGAACGAAAATTTCTTAGTTTTTGGTTCCTATTTAAACCCTTGTCTATTTTTTCAAATATACTTTTTAATTCTTCATTTTCTAAGATTTTTTTCTTTTGTTCTTCTAAGAACTTATTTAACTCTTTTTCATTATTAAACTCTTCTTTATTAGTTCCATTTGATAAGCTAATGGTATGTCCTGCTTTAAAAAAATTGTTTCCTTTGAGACTTTTTATAACTTCATTGGCATTATAATGGTCAAAATTTTCTCTAAAGTATGGTGATTTATTGATAAGTTCTTTATACTTTTTTATATAATCTTCTATATGTTTCTTCACGTCCTTATTGCTTAAAAGATTTAAAACATCATTATTAAAAATGTCTGAATATACCAACTCTGAATACTTAGAATAATTATCATCTTTTTCTTTTAATTTTTTATCAATTTCAGTAAGAAAATCTTCTAAACTTTTATTAAATTCTTCTTTGAAAATATTTTCAATGTCTTTAGGTTTTACTTTTGAAATATTACTTAGTTCTTTTATCAATATATTTTTTTCATCTTTAAAATCTTTATAAATTTTATCATAATTAGCTCTTAACTTTTTACTTGCTAACAAAACGGAAATACTTTTAGAAGCATAATCTTCATTATATGATTCAATAACAAATACATTTTCCCGATTTAAATCTTCACCATTTAGTTTTAATTCAACCTTAGTTTCTCTGTGTGGAAAATGTAAATCTTTTGTCTCTTTTTTTTCTGAATAATCTTTAAAAGTTTTAGCAAAAGAGGTTTTCATTGTCCCATTTGGTGCATATATTGCAAAAACTCTGCCATTTTCGAAGTTAAACTCATAATCTAATTTTCTTATTCCATAACAATTTTCGAGTTTCACCTTCAATATCATTATTTTTTCCCTCCCCATTATTTATAGTTTTTAATCTAACCTTTCCAGTCAAAAGAAGCTCCATAGCTCCTTTTTTAATTTGTTCGTATTTTTCTTTTTTCTTTTTAAGGGCTTCTATTTCGGCATCCATATCTGAAAGGATTTTAGCAATGGCTTGTTGTTCTTCAAGGGTTGGGGGAATATATATTGATAGTTCTTTAACACTATCTATTTTTAAATTATTAACTCCAGAGCCTGCGGCTAATAGGTCAAAACTTTTTTGAACTTTATAGGAAGATAATAGATAATAAAAAAATTCAATGTTTTGTTTTCCCTTTCTTTTTAATAATAACCAACCATCATGGATACAACCTTTAATTTTACTTATATATGGTCTACCATAACTCATTGAGTTAGATAAAATTAAATCATTATAGTTCACAACTACTGATTGTTTAGCTCCTTCTTGAGTTATCTTAATTTCGGTTTTTACCAAATATTTATCTTCAGGCTTAACATCGCTTATTTTAATCCAATTGATACCATTGCTTTTTTTCGTAATATACTTTTCTATAGGTCTTGGTGAAGCTCCTCTTTTTATATCAAAAACTTCCCCTAATTTCATCTTAACCCATTTACCCTTAAACCCTTGAAGTCTTTTTTTTCCTGTTAGAAGCTCCTGCATTGCTCCTTTTTTGATGAGTTTCTTTTTTTCTATGAGTTTATCAAGGCTTTCTATAAGGTTATCAATATCACTTAAAACTTTAGCTATATCTTTTTGTTCGGGGAGGGGTGGGAGAGGTAGTAAAAGATTTGATAATTGATATTGTGAAAGTGTTGGTATGGCTTGACCATCTAAAACTTTATTTAATAAATTTTTAAAAGTAAAAGAATTCAAGTAAAAATTAATAAATTTATTATTAGTCCTTTTGAAAACCTTTATTATTACTAACTGTGGATTTATTGTAGTAGGAAATACGACTTTTTCAATAATAGCTACTTTACCCAAAGTTGAACCTGTCTTTACAAATATAATATCCCCTGTTTTAATTTTTATTTCAGGGGATTCTTCATATTTATTCCATGAAACAAATGTTAGATTTGATTTTAAATTTAGCTTACCATCTACTATATTAATAGGACTCAAAGAAATAGCACCTCTCCAAGGCTTTACAATATCCTTTTTTGTATATCCTCTAAAGCCTATTCTCCCTACAATTTTTGAAACTTCTCCCAACCTCTTAACTTCCCAATCCTCTGGAATAATCCCTATTTCAGTTTTTTTATATCCTGTTGGTATTTTATTATTCATTATTTTTTCCTCTATCAATTAATTCATAAGCCAAACTTGCCAAAACTATATAATGAATAGCCAAATTTTTATCTATTTTATAAGCAGGTGTGTGAACCTTTTCATTGCGAAAAAATTGAATTGCCATGTGTAAAAATTTTACTCCTTCAAAAAAATCCCTTTCAGTTTCGTTTTGAGGTGAATGTCCAAAAATCTTTTCATAATTTTGTTCTCTAAATGCTTCTGTTGCTCTTTCTTTGCCTGTAATCTCTCTTAATTTTTCTCTTACAATTTTAAAAGACTCTTCAACAGCATGAAAATAATGTCCGTCTGCTAATAATTCCTTGACATGAGCAAAAACTTTATTGTTTAGAACTATATTGATATTTCCATTAATTATGTTTGCTTCTAAATTCGATACTTCTTTATTTAAATCAATAATATTGTTATCTAATTTTTTAGCTATTTTATAAGCCGCCTTTATTAACTCATCGGGATAATTTTCTTTTTTGAAATCACCTATTAAAATTTTATGCTCAATGTATTCTATTAGCTTTATAATACTTTTGGCCACTGTTTTGTTGTCTTCAATTCTCCAGAAAGCACGTAATCTATTTGCTTTAGAACCTGAGCGATAATTGTATTTGTCATCAAATATATTAACGTTAAGCTCTTCTTTAAAAAATTCCTCCATTGATAAATTGCTAAAATCTGAGACATATCCATCACCCATTTCAAAAAGTTTTTCTAAAACCTGTTTATCAAAGGTGTTTAAATTTGCCATTTTATCCTACCTAAAAACTAAATCCCATTGTTTTTAAATGCTCTTTTACTTTTTGCTCGTATTCTTCTGCTTCTTTCTCAATTTCAGGTAATGGATTTTCGTATCTTTCATAAAGTTCTTTTATTCTATTAATCAGTTTCATAATTAATTCTTCAATCTCATCATTTACCGCTTCTTTTAAAGATTTCAACCATTTTTTATTTATTACTAAATCTCTAACTTCTTCCTGTGTAAAACTTTTATACTTTTCAAGAAGTTTTTTATCAAGCTCTTTTTCTTTCTCTTTTATCTCTTTCTTAAGATCTGCCTCTTTTTCTAAAAGGTTTAGGTATTTTTCTAAAATACTAATCTCTTTTAAAAATTCTCTATTAGTATCTTTTGCTATTAAATTTTGAGTTTTTTCCTCAAGTTCATTTTTTAAACTTTTAATTTCTTTCTTTTTATCTTTTATGACTTTTAAAATTTCTAAGAGTTCGTTTAGAAGTTTTTTTTCTTTCTCATCAGAAGTAGTTTTAGCTTTTTCTTTTAAATACTTTTGAGAAAGCTCTTTTTTAGAGAAAATACCTAAAGAATGGGCTAATTCCAATTTGTTTAGCATTAATATCTCCAATTCTTTTTCAAGTCCTAATAATTGATTATATTCATCTTCGAAATATTCCTCCCACGCTAATCTTTTAAAATCTTCTAAATTTTCTAAAACATCAGATTTTTTCTCTACCTCAAATAACGCTTCATCTTCTCCAGAATTTTCTTCTTTTAACTCTTCTCTTTGTCTGATAATTTCATCTTTTTGTGCTTCCAAGCTTTCAATTTCTTCTTTTTCTTCTTTGAAAAATTCATTTATAACAATATCTTTTGGCAAAATATCACAAGTCCAACCTTTGTCTATTTCTTTACCTTTCTTGTTCTTCTCTATTATTCTATAAGGTTCTGCAACCCAGCCTTTTTCAATAATCATATAGATATCATCTTTTATTGTTTCATCCCAGTAATCCATAAGAATTTGATAAATTGCATACTCATCAATCAGATTTAAAGGTTTATAAAATTCAAGTAAACTTTCTGAAATAGTTTTGATAAACTCTTTTGGATGAGTGTTTTTATCAATTCCTGTTAAAATAGGCATATTTTCATCTGTCCATTTTTCAAATACTGCTAAAGCATGTGATTTGAACTCTTTCACTTCTTCCGCATTTTCTATGATTTCTGTTAAGTTATCAATATCAACATTCAAAGTGTAATAACCTTCTTCTTTTTTTCTAAATAACCGATTTTTTAAATCATTAAAAACATTTAAAATTTCTATCTTGTCTATATCCCTTTTTGGAATGCCTCCATGTAAATGTGCATAAATATCTTGAATATCTTCTTTTTCTGTACTTTCAATATATCTTGGAATATTTAAGTTGTAGTCATTTTTCTCAATCTCCTCAAGGCTTACCATACGGGAATAGCCAGGGATTTCTTTAAAATTAACAAATGTATCTACAATTTTATGAATATCCCTTTCTCTTAATCTGTTTTTGTTTCCGTCTTTCCTGTATCCCTTAGATGCATCAATTATAAAAATTCCTTTTCTTGCTTGAGCATTTTTTTTGTCTATTACTAAAATAACAGCAGGAATACCAGTTCCATAAAATAGGTTTGGAGGCAAGCCTATAATACCCTTTATATATCCTTTTTTAATCAAATTCTTTCTAATCTCAGCTTCAGCATTCCCTCTAAATAAAACACCATGAGGCAAAATAATTGCACCTTTTCCTTTAGACTTTAGAGACTTTATAAAATGAAGTAGAAAAGCATAATCTCCATTTTTAGCTGGAGGAACTCCATCGTCAAATCTGTGGTATTGGTCATTTTTTACATTAACACCATCCATCCAGTTTTTTTGTGAAAATGGTGGATTTGCAACTGCAAAATCAAATGTTTTTAAACTTCCATCAGGATTTTTAAATTTAGGGTGTGATAATGTATTCCCTTGTGCTATTTCCGCATCAGGTCTTCCGTGCAGTATCATATTCATTCTTGCAATATTAGCTACATTTATATCTATTTCTTGTCCGTAAAGGGATATTTTTACAGGAGCTTCATCTGCTACTTTTAAAAGCAGAGAACCACTTCCACAAGTTGGGTCGTATGCTGTTTGGTCTGGTGAGGTTGCTTTTTCAACACCGATAATTTTAGCCATTACTCTTGATACTTCAGCAGGAGTGTAAAACTGTCCTTTGCTTTTACCTGCTTCTGTTGCAAATTTCTTCATAAAGTATTCATATACGTCACCGAGGATATCGTCTCCATCCGATCTGTTTCTTGAAAAATTAAGCTCTGGATTTTCAAAAATACCTATAAGCTTTGTTAATCTATCAACCTTTTCTTTTCCAGTGCCAAGCTTTGTATCATCATCAAAATCAACTATATCTATCACACCCTTTAAACCATTTTCTTCAGCTAATTTTGATAAAACTATATTTATTCTTTCTCCAATATTTTTTTTACCTTTTGCTTCTATTAAATCGTCAAAGCTTCCACCTTCAGGAACTATAAATCCATCTTCATTATAAGGGTCTCCTTTGTATTTGTCTGTTACATACTTAACAAATAGGATAGTTAATACATAGTCTTTATACTGGCTTGCATCCATTCCCCCTCTGAGTGCATTTGCAGCCTCCCAAAGATGATTGTAAAGTTGTGTTTTCTTGATTGCCAAGATTTAAACCCTCCTATTTCTTGGTACTTGAAAAACTCCCATTTCTACAGGTGAATTGTTTCAATACAATCTAAAATTATGATATTACATCATGTTAAGAATCATGTCTATTTTTCCTTCTGTATTACTTTTCCTTTAAATTTCAATTTAAAATTATTTTAACCAAAATGGCCATAAACGTATACCCTCGCTATGTGTTTCACATAGTATAATTTCTGTATCTACTATAAATAATCATCCGGATTTTCAATAACTTCGTATCAAAGCTCTACGGTTCTTCTTTTATCTAAATAACAATCAAACATTTTAGATAATTTTTTGTAGCTTGGTTTTATTCCTTTTTTCTTTAAATATTTAACTGCACTTTTAATTTCTTCATCCGTTGGGAAATAATGTTTATTACTAAATTGTTTAATAAGCTCATCATACCAGAAAGGAATGTATTCAATACCTCTGTTTAGAAATGGAAATCCTATTTTATTATCTTTAATATATTTTTCAAAACTATCTTTACTTTTAAATATCTCCATAGCTACTGTGAATAAAATATAGTGTTCTTTTATAGATAGATCTTCTAGAAATCTTTTCTTTTTGTTTTTCTCTTCGGGAAGTTGGATATTTAATAAATGAGATTCTTCGTTTAGTAATTCGATTGTTCGGAAATTATAAAAATATAAAAATCTTAAAACTTGCTTAAGTATAGGAAAAAAGAAAATAGATAAAATGGGTTTTCCTTCAAATATAAAAACTCCTGATTCCAATATTTCATTTATTTTCTGTATATTTTTGAAACCACTCGATAATTTGGATACATACTTGATAGGAGACTGACTAAAAGAAAATCCACATTTATGACAGTGATATTCTTTTATATCATATTTTCTTTTGTTTGGAGAAAATACTTCTCCACATTCTGGACAGTTATCGTATAAAAAACATTTATGCTTTAAACAAATTGTAGAAAAAGATAACCTCCAGTATTTTTTTAAATATTGTTCTTTACTTTCTTTTAAACATAAAGGACAAAATCTTATC
This sequence comes from Persephonella marina EX-H1, assembly GCF_000021565.1. Classification (NCBI taxonomy): domain Bacteria; kingdom Pseudomonadati; phylum Aquificota; class Aquificia; order Aquificales; family Hydrogenothermaceae; genus Persephonella; species Persephonella marina. The sequence continues at coordinate 1,234,749 of NC_012440.1, forward strand.
GCTTTTTTTATAGCTCTTCCTTTTCTAAATCTCGGCTGTAAAATAAATAAATTTCTGTTTGATTTATTTAAATTTATAAACAGGTATCCTTCATACGATTTTAATGTCATACCTAAAAAGTCTTCTTTTTTATAATAGGTTTTAGAAACTAACTGTTTAATAAAATTTTCATTGATCCCAACTAAATCAATATCTCTGTGAAATATATGTCTATCAAAATTATAAAAATATAAAGATATAAAAGCTGGAGGGTTCATATAGTGAGCATAAGCCTCTCTTAATAGCCATGAAGATAAAAGCTCATTTTTTAATGGCTTTAGTCTTATTGGAAATTTAGAGTTTTTATGTTTGAAAGTATTTGAGTAAGATGATTGGCTTTTAAAATAATCTCCCAATTTTATAAATTCCTATATTAATTTAAATGTATAATATCTCTACTTTGTGATAATGGAATATAATCAATTTCCTTTAAATCTTCCTCAGATATTTTTTCTTTTCCAGTCTTTATAGCATTTATTGCCATTAGATTTACTATTTCTACAATTTCACCTATTAATCCTTCACTATAAGTTAGTATCTTATTAGCTAATTGCATATTTTTGTGAATATAAGAAGGTTTTCTTAAAGGAAGAGTCTTCTCTAAAGAGAGTAATAATCCTATGTAATTTTTATTAAATGACCATCTCTCCAAATAGACGGGTCTAAATCTACTGCTTATCTGTTTGTCAGTACTAACGGCATTAACTGCTTCTATTATTCCTGCTAAAACTATAGGAATTTTTAAAATATTTGATAAGTTTTTTATAGCATTCATAAACTCTCGCTGTTTACTGAAATTTCCGCTTAAAATATTGTGAATTTCATCAATTATTAGCATTCTTACTTTGAAAACTTTAAAGAAATATACGATTTTTTCTTCTTGTAAAGATAAAGTTTCGCTCTTCCTTACTTCAATATTCAAGCTCATAAATATGTAATTATACAAAGCCTTAATATCGGGTCTGGGTGGAGCTTGAACCATAACAACAGGGATTTGTGCTGCTTCTATTTCCTCAATAGGAGGATTTAAATCATGGAATTTTTTGATAATACTTGTTTTTCCATTATTACTCTCTCCTACTAATAGTAAATTAGGCATTCTGCTTCTTGGAGGTTCGTTCATTAAATTATTTAATTTCTCTATAATTCTTTTTGCCTTTGGGTAATAAACAAACTTTTCGCTTTTAATGTAATTAATTCTTATTTTATCCGATGCATATAACTTTTCTTTTGTTTTTTTCTCTAGAAACTTTAGGTACTCTTTATCAAAATCATAAAGACCCATGATATTATTCTCCTATATCAATATCAAAGTTTGGAATATTATCTAAATCAAAATCTACATTTAAATTAGTATCTTTTTTCTGAGTATTATTGCTACTTCCTAAGTATTCTTTCCTATTTTCTAAATAATTTTTAGATGACTTCTTACGGCGTACTTTTTTAGATTTTTTTACAGCCTCCTTTTCTATTTCTCTAAGTTTTTTAAATTCTTTAAAAATATTAACTTCATTCTTTTGATCAATTTTTTTCTTAGACAAATATTTCTTAACCTGTTTTAACTCTGAGAGAGTTATTTTAGGATTGAGTGTATTCCTATAAGGTATTTCAAAATAATGTTCTATGGAAGAATCCCATAAATAAATTTTACTTAAGTCCATAGGGTCGTATTTTATTGTATATTTTTTATTCCTTTCGAGATTTATGTATTTTTTCAAGCTTTCACTGAAATATTTTATTCCAAATAAACTAATACCATCTTTTTGTATACTTCTATATACAGTTGGTAATAATGATATTCTTATTCTTTCAATTTCATCTGTAGGTATTATTGGAGGTAGTCCTATACTTCTATTTTTTTCATCAAAAATACCTTTTTTATATTTTTCTTCAGGAGATATACCTAAAGATGAATGCTTCTTTTTATGATATATGTTCACAATATAACTAGCTATGTATTTCTCAAGTTCAAATAACGTATAAGCAGAATGCTTTTCTGAGTTATAATTCTCCCTATAGGTTTTATTGGAAAATGTTGTACCTGGTAGATTGTGCATTTCCTCATTAAGAGTTCTCATAAATCTTTCTATATGTCCTCCAAAATGAGGAGATCCTTTAGGTCTATAGTTTATTTCGATTTGATACATATCACAAAAATCCTTTAATGCTCGACTGTGAAATTCTTTTGCATTATCTAAATGTAAAGACTTAGGAACACCGTATATAATCCACGCACCTTCTATTCCTAATTTTTCTAAATATTCTTCTTTAGTAGATATACCTAGCATTAATAATTGACCTATTGAAAAGACACTTGGGAATTCTAATGAAATAAAAAAACTGTAAACCATTCTACTATATATATCCATAGCTATAGTTATCCAAGGTCTGCCTACAGGTTGCCTGTGTATTTCATCTACTACAATTATGTCAAGTAAAGTATGATCTATTTGAATAACTTCTAAGGGGAAATTTACTTCAAAACTTTTTTCAGAGCTTTTAAACTTACTTAAGTATTTAGTTTTTCCATACCTTTTTTTACATACTTCTTGTTTATCAAGGTCATTAGCTCTTCTCCAAACAGTGGAAAGGGATGGAGGTTTTAAGTTGTTTTCTTCACAAAAGATACATATTTCATTATAAATTCTACTAATAGAATATTTTTGCTTTGACAAGTACTTTTCTTTTAGAAAGAGTTGAATTATATCTTCTACTTCATCATTAAATTTGGTTTTTCTTTTTTTTAAAAAACATCTATTTGGAACTAATGATTCTAAAGATTCTGTTTTTTCAAAACTCTTTATCCATCTGTAAAGTGTAGACACAGATAAATTGAATTCTTTTGCCCTTTTTATTACATCTTTTTTACAACGTGAACTGGTTAAAAGTGGTTTTATAATTTCATACCTTCTTTTTGCTATTTCAAATTCTTTTGATGATTTGTCTGAAAACTCACTATTTACTATCTTATTAAATTTATTCTTAAGATTTTCATCGTATGGTTCTATATCTTTAACCTTTATTATTTCTGAGATTCCATTTTCTAAATCCTTAGCTATGACACTTTGTAAATCAGATTTAAAAGATAAGATCTCATAAAGTTTATCCTTATATAAAAACTTAGTTCCTTGCTTAATGGATATTTTCATGGCGTCTCCTTATTGTAGAAACAAAACAGAATCTACGGACAGTTCCTTTCGTAAGTTTGTCCTCAATTCTTTTTTGTATAATAGAAACCAAATAACGGGTAATACTTTGCTTTTTTCTTCTATCTGAAGTAAATCTTTTATTGATTTACTACCGTACTTTGATAGAAAACAAAAAATTTTTCCACTAATATCATCAAAATTTTCTGGTTTGATTCTGTGTAATCTCAAAAACTCTATATTCTTCAACAGAGTCTCATTTAGATCTTCATCAGTAAAAACTTTAAATTCATAACCGTTTTTTAGACAATAACTTTTTATAGTTTCTAATTTATTAATTAATTTCTTATCTCCCTTATCTATTTCACTCTTATATTTTATTTTATTTCTCCTATAACTTCTTTTCCGTTCTTATAGATGATATAAACATCAGGTATATATATAACTTTTCTGTTATTAACTTCACCTAGAATCTCTATAGGTTGTTCTATATATTTATCTACATTTTCATCATACTCTAACATTAGGAATATTTTTTTCTCCAGTTGAGATTCAAATTCTACTCGTCTATTATTTTTTATACTAAAAAATGAACCTGCTACAGAACGTGACTGGATAGGAATTTTTCTAATTTTTTGCATAGCTATAACCTATACAAACTCTTTTTAATTCTTAAGCTTAAAGGTAAAGTCTCAAACGAAAAGTTGCAAGCTTTCTGAAAAAGATAAGTGTAGTTTCAATGTTTTTGAAAAAAGTCTCAATTCTTATGAAAAAAAATTACGATAAATAGATATTTAGATCATAATTTGGTATCATTATATGTGAAAAACTACAATTGTTGTAGTTTTTCAGAAAATATGAAACTTTTTCAGATAGATTGAAACCTTATTTATCTATTCCATAAATCCACTTTTTAAGTCCAAGAATCATTAATCTATTCTAAGTATTTTTAATATTGTAAATTTCCATCAAGTTATAATGTGTATGTACATCATAATTTAGGGGGACTGATTTGAAGAGAACCCAGATTTACTTAGATGAAGATATTTATAACTATTTAAAAGCCGAAAGTAAAAAAAACGGGAAAAACTATATCCGAAATTATAAGAGAAAAGCTCAGAGCAGAAATAAGCCAGACTAAAGAAAATCTTATAAAAACAATTGATGAAGTAGCTGGAATATGGAAAGATAGAACTGAAGATATTGAAAAAACAGTGAGAGATTTAGGGAAGAGAAGAAGAATAAAAAATTCTGAAATAAGTCTATAATTAAAACTTACTATAGCTTAAACAATCTCACTCCATGAACTTCCTATCATGCCCTTAAAACTGATAAAATATTAATGTTAAAAAAATTTCAGACAGGAGATATTATGAGAAAGTTAGCTGTTGCTCTAGGACTGCTGGTTTTTGTGATAACAGGTTGTGCACAATTCCAGACAATGACATCTAAGGAACCTGTTCAGCTTGTTGCTAAAACAGAAAACTTAGGCAGATACAGTTTTGTAGTTCCTGCCAACTTCAAGTTTAAAGAGAACTACTCGTTCATATTTGAGAACAATGGTGATGTTAGAGCTTATCTGATATACATGGGTAAAGGATCTGTTGCAAAGCTTGTAGATTTCTTTGATAAGAACATGCCTAAAAAAGGATGGAATCCGGATGTCTCACTTGTAGGGAAGACTGCTGTTCTTTCATACACAAAGGATAACAAGCTCATCATTATGAAAATAGAGCCGCATATGGGATTTACATACCTTAAGGTTATGCTTACAACACAGTAATTGATTTAATCCATTTAAGGTATAAATTGTTTTTGCTTTTGCGGGTGTGGCGGAATTGGCAGACGCGCAGGATTCAGGATCCTGTGGGCGAAAGCCCGTGTGGGTTCGACTCCCACCACCCGCATATTTTATGATATAATCTTTCCTCACTTTGCGAGCGTGGCGGAATTGGCAGACGCGCAGGACTTAGGATCCTGTGGCCGCAAGGCCGTGAGGGTTCGACTCCCTCCGCTCGCATTCAATGTTTTCCCAATATTTTCAACTGTTTCAGAGATTTTTCTCTATTTGGAAAATTCCAGAAAATTCCTAAAAATTTGGTTGCATTCTGCACCCAGTTTTCACCCAGGCTAATTAATAGTTAAAATCTTATCTATACGATGGTATCATATAAAATTATTGCTTTTTATACGATGACGTCGTATAGTTATACACAGAATTTACGATAAAGGATAGACAGATTGGAAGAGATTTTTTACAGATTCAATCCATGGTGGGAAGAAGAATTCAAAATAAATTTTATCGATAGACCTAAATATACAATTCCTTTATTGTCATCTATAGATAAACCATCTATTGAAATAATTACAGGACTTCGCCGCATAGGTAAAACATCAATAATGAAAATACTTATAAATAAACTCATAAACGAAAAAAACGTACAGCCAAATCGTATATTTTTTATATCCTTAGATTTTTATAAGCTTGAAGATTTAAGCGTATTAGACATAGTAGAAGAATATCTAAAATTACAAAAGATACCCTTTTCAGAAAGAATTTATCTCTTTTTAGATGAGATTACATATAAAAAAGATTTTTCAGTGCAGTTAAAAAACATTTATGATCTTTATAATGCAAAGATATTCGTTTCTTCCTCTTCCGCATCAGTTCTAAAGGATAAAAAAGCATATTTGACAGGAAGGGAAAAGATCACAGAGGTTTTACCACTTGATTTTGACGAATTTTTAAACTTTAAAGAAATAAAAATTAAAAAGGCAGATAAACATTTACTAAAAGCCTACTTTGAAGATTATATGAAAATTGGAGGGATACCAGAGTATGTTTTGACAGAAGATATAGAATACATAAAACAGTTAGTAGATGATATTATCTATAAAGACATAATAGCTATGCACAACATAAAAGAAAAAACTGCTGTTAGAGAATTTTTCTTTTTGTTAATGGAAAGAGCAGGGAAACAGTTAAGTTTAAATAAAATATCCAAAGTATTAGGTATAAGTGTTGATACAGCAAAAAGATTTTTTGAGTATTTCTTAGACACATATATAATTTATGCAATAGAAAGATGCGGAAAGCTGAATAAAAGATTAAAATCACCTAAAAAAATATATGCTGGGGATGTTGGGATAAGAAATATGATTACAGGTTTTAGAGATTTAGGAGCAGTGTTTGAAAATTTAGTGTTTCTAAAAATAAAAAATAGAAAATCCTGTTATGTTTTACATGACGGCATAGAACTTGATTTTTTAACAGAAGATAAAATCCTTATTGAGGCAAAATATGAAAGGGATTTAAACGAAAAACAGCTTAAATTATTTAACGAATATCCAGCAAAAGAAAAAATCTTAGTTGATAGTTTTGAAAAATATCAAAGCTTATAGTAATTAAAGACAGAAGAATTAACTCTGTCCCGATTTAAAAAAATCGGTCCTTCGGGACACTTGACGAACTAATAGAATAACGATACTTTTAGATAAAGCCCATATAAAATAAAGAAAATATCGGGACAGTTCAATGAATGAAAAGCTGATCATAGAAAAACTGCTGAATATTAGATTGCTCACATAATCCCCATATACTTGTGAACCTGTGGGATAACCCTCGCTTCAATACTGTGTTTTTCAAGAAGTTCTCTCTGTAATTTTAGAGCCTTATCTATCATATCTTTTCTGTTGCTTTCAGGCTGAAGTATAAGCGGTTTTTCTGTGTAATATATCTGATACATAAGAATATCTTTTATTCTCAGGGTCTCATCAACAATAAATTTAAACTCATCAACAGACGGTATTAGTTCTTTATTTATGAAATAAAAGGAGTCAGGTTTTGGGGAGACAACGATGTATATACTTTCTCCAAACTCTCTTAGAACATTTTTAACCTCCTCTGTAAGAACAGTCCCGTTTGTCTCTATTATCAGACTGTAACCTTCTTTAATAATTTCTGTCATCAGTTTATCAACATTTTCACATATTAAAGGTTCCCCACCTGTAAGACAGACTTTTCTGTTTGGATATCTTTTCAGTTCAGAAATTATCTCATCTGATGTAAGTTTGCTGAAGGTTTTTCCATCATAAGAGTAAGGTGTATCACACCACTCACACCTTAGATTGCATCCTTCAAGTCTTATAAATGTTACCGGATAACCTATTAAGCTACCTTCTCCTTCAATTGAAGGGAATATCTCAACTACATTAAATTTTTCCAATAAATCAACACCCTGATAAAAATTGACACAGGTAAAATAATATATCTGTTTTTACTTTAAATTCAAAGAAGGGGAGAGATCTCTCCCCTAACTGAGGGCTGAAAGTTTCTCTTTTACCTGAGAGAGTTCTTCCTGAATTTTGGAGTATCTCTCAGCGGACTGTGGATCTGTTTTCTTCCTGAGCTCTTTTGATAATCTGGAAAGCTTTCTGTATTCCTTCTGGTAAAACCATTTTGCTATCTCATTTGCTGTTTTAAATAGATCTTTGCTGTAAGCTCTTAGATTCCTTTTGAATCTTCTCAGCTCCTTTTTGGGAGCGTGTATTGAAAGAAGTTTCAGATCCTTGTCTTTACCTTCAAGGGCTATCTTTTCCATAACAGATCTGAAAGAGCCCTGATACTTTCTCTTTTCACCACTGACAGAAACCCATACCTCCATATCCGCACCTCCTATGAGTTTTCTTTCAATGGTGAAAAGTTACCTGTATTTCTAATATAAATATCGCCAAGTGCTGTTAATTTACAAGGCTCATTACACGATGGGTAGTTTGATAAAACAAGACTGCACAGAATATTATTATACAGCTCTTCACTCTCTTTTTCATTAAGCTGTTCAACTATACCAATCTTCAGATAAAGATTTTCATCTTTGTAATTTCTGTATATACATTTCAGTTCCCTGATATGACCTTTCAGCTTACATATCTTCTCTTTTACAGAACTTCCATAACTATGTCCGATCAGAACGACGGATAATCTCTCCTCAGGAATAATATCACCTGATAGGAAAACGAAGAAACCATTCTTCTCAAGAAGAGGACTGTCATTCTCCATTAATGCTTTTCTCAGATGATCAATAAACTTCTCATCCGTGTTGTACTTACCGGGCTTAAAAAGCTCAATAGGTTCACTCCATTTTATTACCACTTTTATATCTTTCATCATACATCCCTCCTCCTTTTATAATTAAACTACTCATTTCAATACAAGTATCAATGATTAATCAGTTTTGATATAATAAAAGCTTGTATTTTTTAAGAAAAATCAAAAAAGGAGTGACAGATGAGCGTTACTGTAGAAGAGAAAGGTCTTGTTAGAACACTTACTATTGAAGAAAAAGGTCAGGAGATAAAAAGTTTAATTGACAATGTTGTCAGAGAGATAGCTAAAAACGTTAATATCCCAGGTTTTAGAAAGGGACATGTTCCGCCTGCTGTGATAAAGGCAAGATATAAGCAGGCTATAAAGGAAGAGGTTGCAAGAAAGTTTATATCTGAAAAGCTACAGTCTATTTTAGAGGAGCAGAAGTTATCCCCTGTTTCACCTGATATAACCTTTGGTGATGTTGAACTTTCAGGAGACTCATTAAAGATGAAGGTTGCTTTTGAGGTTGCACCTGAGTTTGAGCTTAAGGATTATGAAGGTCTTGAGATAGAGATGATAAAACATGAGGTAAGCGATGAGGATGTAGAAAAAGCTATACAGAACCTTTTAGAACAGCACGCAACGTACAAATTAGCAGACAAAGAGGTTGAGGATGGAGATCTTATAAAGATCCACTACCACATAAAAGCTGACACAGGTGAAGAAGAGGAAGATGAGTTTGAGGTTGCTGTAGGACAGGGCCAGCTCAGACCTGAGATAGAGGAAAAGATAAAAGGTAAAAAAGCTGGAGATGAGGTGACAGCCGAGAATGTATCACTTTACAACGAGAAAGGTGAAGAGTTTGGTAAGGCAACTGTGACTGTGAGAATACTTGAGGTTAAAGAAAAGGTTCTCCCAGAGTTTAATGATGAGTTTGTGAAGAGTATAAATCTCGGTGAGAATGTTGAAGAAGCTAAGAAAAAAATAAAAGAGAGTCTTGAAAATCAGATAAAAGAGGCAAAGGAAAGGGAGCTTGAACAGAAGATCATTGATAAATTAGCTGAGCAGTATGATTTTGAGGTTCCACAATCTCTTGTTAAAGCAGAGCTTGAGTATCTACTGCAGGAGTATGCCAAACAGCTTGAGACTTACGGGATAAAACCAAATCAGGAGATGATGGCAGCCGCTGCTGAAGGTCTAAAACAGACAGCAGAGAAAAATGTCAGGGTTATGTTTGTTATAAATAAGATAGCTGAAAAAGAAGGTATCAAAGTAGAGGAAGAGGAGATAAACAGAGAGATAGAGAATATGGCCAAAGCTTACAATATGACAGCAGATCAGCTAAAACAGTATCTTGAAGAAAAAGGACTTATAAATAATATTATTTACTCGATACTTAAGAAAAAAGTTCTTGACTTAATAAAAGAAAGGGCTAATATTGTTGAGATGACAAAGGAGGAGTACGAAAAGAAGAAGGCCGAAGAGGAAAAAGCTGGAACTGAAGCAGAAAAAGAAGCTGAAGAAAAAAAGGAGGAGTAATATATGAGCAAAGATTTAGATAGTATCGTAAGCCAGTTAGTTCCTATCGTTATTGAACAGACACCAAGAGGTGAGAGAGCTTACGATATATATTCGAGGCTTTTAAAAGACAGAATTATTATGCTTGGTTTTCCTATTGATGACCATATAGCGAACCTTATTATCGCACAGCTTCTATTCCTGGAATCAGAGGATCCAGAGAAGGATATCTATATGTATATAAACTCACCAGGTGGCGTTGTGACATCAGGTCTTGCTATATACGACACTATGAGATACATAAAACCTGATGTAGTTACGATATGTATGGGACAGGCTGCATCTATGGGAGCTTTTCTCCTCTCTGCAGGAGCAAAAGGAAAGAGATACGCACTTCCAAGCTCAAGAATAATGATACACCAGCCACTTGGCGGATTTCAGGGACAGGCTACAGACATAGAGATACATGCAAAGGAGATACTGAGACTTAAGAAATACCTTAATGAAAGACTTGCAGAACATACCGGTCAGCCATTGGAAAAGATAGAAAGGGATACAGAGAGAGACTTCTTCATGTCTGCTCATGATGCTGTTGAGTACGGTCTTATAGATAAAGTAATAGAGAAGAGGTAAGTATGAACAGGATAAATAGATGCTCTTTCTGTGGGAAGACACAGGAAGAGACAAAAGTCTTAGTGGCAGGACCAAACGATATATTTATATGTGATGACTGTATAACACAGTGTAATCTACTTATAAAAGAAGAGCTTGAGAGTATTGAGAAGGACACACCTGAGCTTAAATCACTTCCAACACCTGCCGAGATAAAGAAAAAGTTAGACGAGTATGTTATAGGACAGGAAAGGGCAAAGAAGATACTTTCAGTAGCTGTTTATAACCATTATAAGAGAATATTCCATCCGGGAAGATACACAGATGATGATGTAGAACTGGAGAAAAGTAATATCCTTTTAATAGGTCCTACAGGTTCTGGTAAAACCCTCCTTGCAAGAACACTTGCAAAGATACTTAACGTTCCGTTTGCGATAGCAGATGCAACAAACATAACAGAGGCAGGTTATGTCGGTGAGGATGTTGAGAGTATCCTTGTAAGACTTGTTCAGGCGGCAGATTATGATATAGAAAAGGCTGAAAAAGGCATCATATATATAGATGAGATAGATAAGATAGCTAAAAAGTCAGGGGAAAACCCATCTATCACACGGGATGTTTCAGGGGAAGGTGTTCAGCAGGCACTTTTAAAGATACTTGAGGGAACTGTTGCAAATATACCACCTCAAGGTGGAAGAAAACATCCCCATCAGGAGTTTATACAGCTTGATACATCAAACATACTTTTTATACTTGGTGGTGCCTTTGTAGGTCTTGAGGATATTATAAAACAGAGAATTGGTAAGAAATCAATAGGATTTGCAACTCAGATAAGATCAAAAGAAGAGGAAGAAGGAAATATACTTTCAAAGGTCAGGGTTGAAGACCTTATAAAGTTTGGTCTTATTCCTGAGTTTATAGGAAGAATACCTGTTGTGGCAACGCTTGACGAGCTTGATGAGGATGCACTTGTAAGGGTTTTAACAGAGCCAAAAAACGCTCTTATAAAACAGTATAAAAAACTTCTCTCTATGGACGGGGTTGAGCTTGAGTTTACAGATGATGCTATAAGAGCGATAGCAAAAGAAGCTATTGATAGGAAAACAGGTGCGAGGGGCTTAAGGGCTATAGTTGAGGAGATAATGCTTGATGTTATGTACGAGATACCTCAGGCTCAGGGTGTTAAAAAGGTAGTGATAGATAAAGATGTTGTTTTGAAGAAAAAACAGCCAGTTATGATTTACGAGAAAGCTAGCTAATATGTCTGTTATAAAAAAAGTCCAGTTTATAAAAAGTGCTGTAAATCCTAAGGATTACCCTCAGCCTAAATATCCTGAGGTTGCTGTTGTAGGAAGATCCAATGTTGGTAAATCTTCCCTTATAAATGCGATATTTAAAAGAAACATAGCGAAGGTTTCATCTTCACCGGGAAAAACAAGGCTTATAAACTTTTTCCTTCTCAACGACAGGATCTCTTTTGTTGATCTTCCCGGATACGGTTACGCTGCTGTTTCAAAGGCAGAAAGAGCAAAATGGAAAAAGATGATAGAAAAGTACTTTCAAACGAGGGAAAATCTATCCCTTGTTATAATGCTTGTTGACAGCAGGCATCCACCTACAAAGTTAGATATTATGATGAAAGAATGGCTTGAGGACCTTGGAATTCCTTATATAGTTGTTGCAACAAAAGCTGACAAACTTAATCAGAGTGAGAAGGCAAGGACAAAAAAGGTTATAAGGGAAACACTTGGACTTCCAAAGGATTTTCCAGTATTTCTAACCTCAGCAAAAGAGGGAACAGGTATTAAAGAGCTTATGAGCTATGTTTTGGATTTTCTTACAGAGGAAAGATCCCATAAATCGGTAATCTGATCAGTTAAAAGCTGATAAAATATTATCTGTCAACAAATTTGAAGGTGGTGAAATTGTCTTTAATAGGTGAGATATTCAGCAGGAAAAAACCTCTTATCTGTTACTTTATGGCAGGTTATCCCTCCCTTGAAAAAAGTTATGAAACAGCAAAGGCTTTAATACAGTCAGGGGCTGATATTCTTGAGGTTGGAGTTCCATTTTCTGATCCTGTAGCAGATGGTCCAACAATTCAGGTCGCCCATGAAAAAGCTGTAAAAGACGGGATAACACCTGTAAATGTTTTTCAGCTTACTGAAAAGCTAAAAAAAGAGTTTCCAGATATTCCTTTGATATTGATGACTTACTATAACCCTATATACGTTATGGGAGAACAGGATTTCTGTAAGCTTGCTAAAGAGAAGGGAGCAGATGGTTTCATAGTGCCTGATCTTCCACCTGAAGAAGCGGAAAATTTTAAGAGAATAGCAAACAGTTCTGGTCTTGAGACGATCTTTTTACTTGCCCCAACGTCACACGAGAGAAGAATAAAGCTTATAGGTGAGATGAGCGACAGTTTTATATACTATGTTTCCCTCACAGGTATTACAGGTGAGAGGGATACACTTCCGTGGGAGGAGCTTGAGAACAAGGTCAGACAGATAAAAAAGATCACAGGCAAAAAGGTTGCTGTAGGATTTGGCGTATCAAAAAAGGAGCATACACAGAAGCTATCACAGATATCTGATGGTGTGATAGTTGGAAGTGCTGTTGTAAAACTTCAGGGTAAGGCAGATATAGAAGGGATTAAAAGCCTTGTAAAACAGCTGAAAGAGGGTATGGAATGATAACCGTTGTTGATTATGGAATGGGAAATCTGAGAAGTGTTGCTAAAGCACTTGAGAAGGTTGGGCTTGATGTGAAGGTATCCTCTGATCCTGAAGATGTTCTTAATTCAAAAGCTATCGTTGTTCCAGGTGTTGGTGCTTTTGGTGATGCTATGCATAATCTTGACAGACTTGGTCTGCTGGATCCTGTGATCAGATCAATAGAGTCTGGTAAGCCTTATCTCGGGATATGTCTTGGACTTCAGATACTTTTTGAGTATGGTTATGAGTTTGGAGAACATAAGGGACTAGGTGTTCTGAGAGGAAAAGTAATAAGATTTGAAAACAGGGAAGGCTTTAAAGTCCCACACATGGGATGGAATCAGGTCTGGATAAAACAGAAAGATGGACTTTTCTCAGATATAAAGGATGGTGAGTACTACTACTTTGTCCACTCATTTTATGCTGTTCCTTCTGAGGAAAGTGATATAGCCTCAACAACAGATTATATAACAGAGTTCTGCTCAGCTGTTCAGAAAGGAAATGTGTGGGCTGTCCAGTTTCACCCTGAGAAAAGCCAGAAAGCAGGGCTTAAATTACTTGAAAACTTTAAAGGTTTTGTAGAAAAAGAGAGCTGATGACGAATATATGATATAGTTGATAGGATTTTTATATTTTATACATTAATATAGTTACTGTATCTAAAATCAATAGAGAGGTGATAAAAATGGCTTTTCATCCTCAAGATGTAAAGTTTGATCTTGATCTTATTATGAAATATGCAAAACCTGCACCAAGATACACAAGTTACCCAACAGCTCAGGAGTTCACACCGGAGATAACAGAAAAACAGTGGAGAGAAAAAGTAATACAATCAAATAAAAGAAAAACACCCCTATCCCTCTATTTCCATATACCTTTCTGTGAGTCTGCATGTCATTTCTGCGGTTGTAATGTTATTATCACGAGAAGAAAAGAAGTAGTTCAGCCTTATTTAGAGCATCTTTTTAAAGAGATGGACATTATGTGCTCACTTTTAGACCGCTCAAGAAAGGTCGTTCAGCTCCACTGGGGTGGTGGAACGCCTAACTACCTTGAAGATGATCAGACAGTAAAACTTATGGAAGAGATAAAGAAAAGGTTTGATTTTGATGAAAATGCTGAGATGTCTATAGAGGTAGACCCGAGACATGTTACAAAGGAAAGAATATTCCTTCTTAGAAAGATAGGTTTCAACAGGATAAGTTTTGGTATTCAGGATTTTAATCCAAAAGTTCAGGAAGCTGTTAACAGGATACAGCCTGAGGAGCTTATATTTAACGTTATGTCGTGGATAAGGGAAGCCGGGTTTGAAAGTGTGAATATAGATCTTATTTACGGTCTTCCCTACCAGACTCTTGAAACGTTTACAGAAACTGTTGAGAAGGTTATAAAGCTCAATCCAGATAGAATAGCAAACTTTAATTTTGCTTATGTTCCATGGCTTAAAAGACTTCAGAGAAGAATAGATGAATCTAAACTCCCACCACCTGCTGAAAAACTTGAGATACTGAAGATGACTATAGAAAAGCTGACAGATGCAGGATACCTTTTCATAGGTATGGATCATTTTGCAAAACCTGATGATGAGCTTGCCGTTGCCCAGAGAGAAAGAACTCTCCACAGAAACTTCCAGGGATACACAACACACGCAGAGGCTGAGCTTATAGGTTTTGGTGCAACATCTATAAGCATGCTATATGATGCCTATGCACAGAACCATAAAAAGCTGAAAGACTACTATGAGATGATTGAGGAAGGAAAACTTCCTATAGAAAGGGGAATAATCCTCACACAGGATGACATTATCAGAAGGGACGTTATAATGAGGCTTATGTCCCACTTCCAGCTTTACAAGAAAGAGATTGAGGAAAAATACGGAATAGATTTTGATCAGTATTTTGCATCAGAGATGGAAGAACTTAAAGAGCTTGAAAAAGATGGACTTTTAAAGCTTTATCCAGACAGAATAGATGTAACACCTGCTGGAAGACTTCTTATAAGAAATATAGCTGTTACCTTTGATATCTATACAAAGGCTAAAAAGGAAAAGAGATTTTCCAAAGCTATATAAATGTATCTTAAAAAGTTACTATTAATATTACTGGTTGTTTTTTCTGTAGGTTACTCTGCCGTTCATCACCATCAGGACGGTAGGGTTCATTTAGACTGTCCTGTATGTTTATTCCAGATAAATAATCTGTCTGATGGTTCTGTAGAAAGCTTTGAAGCTGTAATCTTACAGTTTCCCTCAGACATATACTTTCCTGAAAATCAGGTTTTATATCTTCAGAGGATAGTCTCATACATATACCAGCGTGCACCTCCTTTATCCGATCTCTGATCGGCTTTTAAACAGGTAAAAACAATAAAAGGAGGTGCGTTATGCATTTTTATATCTTTATTCTGTTTTTTTCTATTTTTAGTTATGTTAAAGCTTTTGAGAATATAAACTTTATCTTTGATTTTTCCTACGTTGGAAGGGATAAGGATATCTACAGTGTTGATGATGAGCATTCTGATTTTATGATGAATAAAGATAAAGGATTCAATCTGAATTATGGGGAGTTGAGTATCTCATACCCAGTTGAAAAAGGTATAAAGTTAAAGGGCGTTTTCCATTTAACTGAGGAATCCTTTGAGATAGGTGAGCTTTATTTTTTCACAGGAGATACTTTCAGATTAAAAGGTGGAAAGTTCAGAAGCTCTGTAGGAATACTGAATGAAAGACATCAGCATGAATGGGAATTTTCCGATATTCCTGTTTTTTACCAGAGCTTCTTTGGATACCACGCCTTAACTGAGAAAGGTATTCAGGTTTCTTATCATCATAAATATATCATTTCGGGCTTTGAGATACTTCAGGGTGAGAATGAGTACAGTTTTGGAAAGGGAAAAGGTGATCTTTTTACATTTTTTGTAAAAGGGAATCTTCCTTATATAAAACCTGTTTTTTCGTATCTTGATGGTGGATTTAGAGAAGATCAATCTTCAGGAAGAACAAGAATGATATTTACAGGTGCAGAGATTTCGTCTTTTAAAAATGTCAGATTTCAGGGAGAGTATGCGTATAGAATAAAAGAGGGTGATAAATCTTCCGGATATTACATCCAGATGGTTTACAGTGCAGAGAAAGCTGTTGAAACGGGATTGAGATATGGATATGTTGAGAACGGTGAGTACAGGTATTCAGGGATGATAACCTTCAGATTTTCAGAGTATATAAAATTAAGAGCTCAGTATAACTATTACAGATCACAGATCAATGAGTTTATTTTGGAACTGACATTTAAAACTGGAGAAGATGAACATTGATACACTTTTCAAATGACTGATTTTTAATATATTATTTATTCTTTAACAGGAATCTGAGGTGTGAATATGGACAGAATTGTGATACATGGTGCAAGACAGCATAACCTGAAAAATATTGATCTGGAGATACCTAAGAATAAGCTGATCGTTATTACAGGTCCTTCAGGATCGGGAAAGTCATCACTTGCCTTTGATACCATATATGCTGAAGGGCAGAGAAGGTATGTTGAAAGCCTCTCTGCCTATGCAAGACAGTTTTTAGGTCTTATGGAAAAACCAGATGTTGACAGTATTGATGGTCTCTCACCTGCTATAGCTATTGATCAGAAAACAACATCAAAAAACCCAAGATCAACAGTTGGAACCGTAACGGAGATTTACGACTACCTTAGGCTTTTGTTTGCAAGGGTAGGGAAACCACACTGTCCGGAATGTAACAGTATAATAGCCTCACAGTCTGCTGAGGAGATATCTGAGCAGATCCTGAAGTTTCCAGAGGGAAGCAAGATACAGATCCTTGCTCCTGTTATCAGAGGGAAGAAAGGAGAGCATAAGGATATTTTTGAAAAGATAAACAGAATGGGATTTCCAAGGGTCAGGGTTGACGGTGATATATATCTTGTGGAGGAAGTTCCAAAACTTGAAAAGAATAAAAAACATACCATAGAGATCGTTATAGACAGAATTGTTATAAAAGAGGGAATCAGAACAAGACTGAATGACAGTATAGAGCAGGCTTTAAAGTTGGGTGACGGCATCGTAGTTGTGAACAATCTATCTGAAGGAAAGGATCATATTTTCAGCGAGAAGTTTGCCTGTCCACAACATGGATTTTCTATAGCGGAGCTTTCTCCAAGACTTTTCTCATTTAACAGTCCTTACGGAGCCTGTCCCGAATGTAAAGGGCTTGGGATAATACATAAGATAGATATTGATACACTTATAGATTACAACAGGGCTGTTATTGAGTCATTCCGTATAACAGATAGTTTTTACTTTAAGTATGTGAAAGGGATTATATACGACATCATCTATTATCACGGTATAAATAAATTCACAAAGTTTAAGGACCTTCCTGAGGATGTTAAGGATGAGCTTATTCTTGAGATAGTTCCTCATCTTGAAAGAAAGTATCTTGAGACGGACAACGAGAAGCAGAGAGCAGAGCTTGAAAAGTTTATAAGGGAAGTAAGATGTCCTGTGTGTAAAGGATCAAGACTGAAAAAGGAAGCTCTCTATGTCCTTATAAACGGCAGATCTATCTGGGATGTGGTCAGGATGAATATCCTGGAGAGCTACAGATTTTTTGAGGATTTTGAGAAATCTCCAATGTCTGAGAAGGACAGAGTTATAGGAGAGAAGATCATAAAGGAGATAAAGGAAAGACTGAAATTTTTAATAGATGTTGGTCTTGATTATCTTACACTTGAGAGATCCGCAACAACGCTCTCAGGAGGAGAAGCTCAGAGAATAAGACTTGCTACACAGATAGGATCAAAGCTCAGCGGAGTTCTCTATGTCCTTGATGAGCCTTCAATAGGTCTCCACCCAAGGGATACTGCGAAACTTATAAACACGTTGAAAGAGCTTAGAGATCTTGATAATACTGTGATAGTTGTTGAACACGATCCAGAAACGATTGAAGAGGCTGATGTTATAGTTGATATGGGTCCAGGAAGCGGTGTGTATGGTGGGGAGATCGTTGCTGTAGGGACGCCAGAAGAGATAATGGAAAACCCCCATTCATTAACAGGTAAGTATCTGAGCGGAAAACTGAAGATACCGGTTCCTAAGGAAAGAAGAAAGCCTGATCCAGATAGAAAGCTTGTTATAAAAGGTGCTAAGGAACACAACCTGAAAAATATAGATGTAGAGATCCCACTTGGACTTTTTGTCGCTGTTACAGGGGTTTCAGGAAGTGGAAAATCAACGCTTATATACGATATTCTCTGGCAGGCAGCAAAAAACAGATTTCACCACAGAAATGATTATGTTGGAGATCATGATACTATAGAAGGGTGGGAACATATAGACAAGGTAATAAATGTTGACCAGTCTCCAATTGGAAGAACGCCAAGATCAAACCCTGCAACTTACACAAAGGTTTTTGATCAGATAAGAGCACTTTTTGCAGCAACACCAGAGGCAAAAATAAGAGGATACACACCTGGTAGATTCTCATTTAATGTGAAAGGTGGAAGATGTGAAGCATGTAAAGGAGATGGTGTTGTAAAAATAGAGATGCACTTCTTACCTGATGTTTATGTAACATGTGAGGTATGTCAGGGGAAAAGGTACAACAGGGAGACTTTATCTGTTTTATACAAGGGAAAGAATATATCTGATATTCTTGATATGACTGTAGCAGAAGCACTTGAGTTTTTTGAGAATGTGCCTTCTATCAGAAATAAACTTAAGGTTTTAAATGATGTAGGACTTGATTATATAAAACTTGGACAGCCTGCAACAACACTCTCAGGCGGAGAAGCTCAGAGGATAAAACTGACAAGGGAGCTCTCAAAAAGAGATACAGGAAAAACTCTTTATTTTCTTGATGAGCCAACTACAGGACTTCACTCACATGATGTGGAAAAGCTTATAAGGGTTCTTAATAAACTTGTGGATAAAGGAAATACAGTGGTAGTTATTGAACATAATCTTGATATAATCAAAAATGCAGACTGGATTATAGATCTTGGTCCAGAGGGAGGAGACAGAGGAGGACAGATTGTAGCTGTAGGAACACCTGAGGAGATAATGGAAAATCCAAACTCGTATACAGGACAGTTCCTGAAAAAGTATCTTCAGGATGAGAGATTAACGAGCGTTTAGAAGGTTTTAAAAAGATTCTGTATTTATTTGAAGATAAAATACATATAAATCTTTCATAAAGGTAATTTTTTTTATCTTCCACTTAGTTCAAAGAAAACTGGCTTTGTTCTTCGTCCTGATGTTCCTAAGGACTTGCAGCTTTCTATCCCACTTAGTTCAAAGAAAACAATCAGTCTATAGCAACTTCACCTTTACCTTAAAGGCTTTCTATCCCACTTAGTTCAAAGAAAACTTCATCTATGGGGAGCAAAGAAAAAACAGAGACTCTTCTTTCTATCCCACTTAGTTCAAAGAAAACGAAGACAAAGAAGGAGTTAGATATTTCATCTCAGCTGGCTTTCTATCCCACTTAGTTCAAAGAAAACCATTGTATTAACATTCAAGAGATTTGTCAATAGGTACTTTCTATCCCACTTAGTTCAAAGAAAACTTCAACATTGCTTTCTATTTGGAATGACAAATACGGCTTTCTATCCCACTTAGTTCAAAGAAAACCCCTCAACACCTTTAGCTTTCAGTTCGTCTATTTTTCTTTCTATCCCACTTAGTTCAAAGAAAACAAGTTACAGGGAATGTTCCTCTGGTTCTTAGAGGCTTTCTATCCCACTTAGTTCAAAGAAAACAGGACTGGTTACCTGTCTTTTTTCTTATTTTTTTGCTTTCTATCCCACTTAGTTCAAAGAAAACCTCCATTTTCTTTTCCTCCTTTTTTGTTTGATCGCTTTCTATCCCACTTAGTTCAAAGAAAACTGAGCAGGCAAATATGCTGATAGCTGTTTTCGTTGATACTTTCTATCCCACTTAGTTCAAAGAAAACCCATCATTCTAACGATATAAAAAAATATAGTGATTTGGCAAGCTATAAAGCTATTTAGAGAAGGATCATTCTACTTTTATACATCTTTGCAAAAATAAGTAATCTGCATCAAAGCTGTAGTAATGCAATTATACTTATTATCATTATCTTATAAACGTTGATTATCAAGGATTAAAAATCTTAGTCTTTCTCACTCAAAATGCATTTAATCTGACCCTATTCTCATACCATGTAACCATTTTATACTTATTATAAGGTAAGAAAATATCTGCTATAATTCTAAAAAAATAGAAGACAAAACTTTATTAAAACAGAAAATCGCTTTTTACTGGGGGAATAAACTTCAGGAAGGGAGATATGAGAATAAAAATCATAATCGAAGCAGAGAAACACCCTATTATATACAGACATAGGGCAGTTTCATTCATTAAAGAAGCTTTAAAAAAAGCTGATATAGACTACAAAGAATATCTTTACAGAGGCAAGATAACCAAACCTTTCTGCTTTAACATTCCTTCTCCTAAAAATGTTCCTTCACAAAAAGAAGAAATACAGATAGATGAAAACTTCATAATAGAAGATACTGTTTATTCATTGAACGGATCCTATCTTTCCCTATATGTATCTGCTTCTGATTATCGGTTCTTAATAAGCCTATTTAATGGAATCAAAAGAATGGGAGCTTTTGATTTTAGCTCAGATACAAATATGCTGATAAACGGCAAAAAGATATCTTGGGGTATAAAAAAGGTTATTTACCTTAACGAGAGACCTATTAGATCTGATAGGATCATTTTTAAAACAAATTCACCCATATTAGTAGAAGATATAAATGACAAACCAGTTCTGTTTTCAGACAAAAATTTTGAAAAAGAACTAAATGAAATAACAGACAGAATACTCAGATCTGAACATATTAAAGGCAGAGGACTTGAAAAACCATTAAAGTTCAAACCTCTAAAAATGAACAAAAAAGTTATAAAGCACACATTAAAAAAGTTCAGAGAGAAAACAGGAAAACCTATCATGTATCTCACAGGAAATTACGGAATTTTTGAGCTGTCTGGACATCCGAAGGATCTTGAGATTCTCTACAAGATCGGCATTGGCAACAGAACCGGCCAGGGCTTCGGCATGGTGGAGGTAGTGGGATAATGGAAAGGGTTTATCTTGGAGACTGGCTTTGTAATGCAGGAATTATAGGGTTTTTGAAGATAAATCATCATCTATGGAAAATAGAAAGAGAAAAACTGATATCTCAGGATGAAAGTCTGTTAAAGTTCGGAGATAACTATTTAGAGTTTGACAGGAAGATATTTGAAGGTTTCTCTGAGAGGTTTTTTGATTATGCTTTTCACCAGTATGGTAGGTATGAAAATTTATTAAATCTTTTTAAAGAATACATAGAAGATTTACAAAATTTGGATGATGAGGAAAATTTTGAAAAATTAGCAAAGAAATATTTTAAAAATAAAGATATAAAAATAGAGAACCTACCAACTCTTTTACCAGTTGAAATATTTGATAGATTTAAAAGGATTTTACAGGGATTTACTCTTTTGAAGAAAAAGTTGAATAAGATACCTTCAAAAAATGATATAAAAAAAGATAAAAATTTACTAATTGATGTTTTAAATGAAGCTATCTCAATAATGGAATCTGAAAGAGAAGAATTTTGGGAAAGTGATGTTCAGATATATCTAAGAAATATCTACGGACAGAAAAGCTTTTTAAACCTTAGTGTTAATAAAGATAGATTTGAAAAATTTTATAAAGATTTTGAAAAACCTTTAATTGAAAGCAGTGTTAAACGTGACAAAACTTATAAATGCATAAACTGCATAGACAGGCAAGCCAAAAAAGATACTATTTTTGATACAGGAATTTCTAAATTTTATGGATTAAATCCAGATAGTGTGAACTTTGTCTGGAACTTTAAACCAAAACTTCCCCTCTGTGAAATCTGTGAAATTATTTATTTCTCTTATTTTGCTGGATTAATCCCCGTGAATAAGAATGGAAAAACTGTTTTCTATTATGTTAATTCCGACACTTCATTAGAAAGTCTGTTAAAAGAAAATCTTTTACTTGAAAGAAAACTTACAAAAGAGATTTCTGAAAATCCATTTATTGAATTTTTCACAGAACTTGTTTTGATGTCTGAAGAAGAAAGAGCAAGATATACATTACAAAACACAGTTATTATAGAATTGGACTTAAACAATGAAACGATGCCAAAGATTTACAGTTTTAATATTTCAAGGGAAAAAGCAGAATTTTTAGTAAACAACAAAGAAAACTTCCAAAAATTATCAAAAGTATTTTACAAGATAAAGAATGACAGCTTTTCAGTATTACCGGAAGTTATAGAAAAAACGTTAAACAACAGTTTGAACTTTAAGTATTTAAACAGATTGATAAAATTACATTTAAAAAACGCCAATGACTCAAGCTATTACGCCACAAATATAACCAGCTATCAGCTTCAGTTATTAAATCTTTTAACAAAGGAATTTTTACAAAAAGTAATTTTAGGAGGAACTGATATGGGTATTGATGAAAATAATCTCTGGAGCATTTACTACCAGGGTATAGACCTTGCAAAAAAACTAAGAGAATCTAATGCTGAAAATAAGATCCAATCAATTGCTTACAAACTTCTTAATGCTCTCAGGATAGGAGATACAAATCAGTTTATGGATGTCCTGATCAGAACATATATGGCTTATGGAGAAGAAATTCCTTCCACTTTTGTGAAAGCCATATCTGATAAAAATACATTTTATCCTTTAGGCTATAGCTTTTTAAATGGATTACTCGGCAAAGAAAAACCAAAGGAGGTTTCAAATAATGAGTAACTTACAACCAAAAGGATTAACAATATCAATAATCTTTGATGCGATGAGTTTAAACTATGGAGAAGGAGTTGGAAATATTTCTGAACTAAAAAAATTATCAAGGTCTG
Organism: Persephonella marina EX-H1; assembly: GCF_000021565.1. Classification (NCBI taxonomy): domain Bacteria; kingdom Pseudomonadati; phylum Aquificota; class Aquificia; order Aquificales; family Hydrogenothermaceae; genus Persephonella; species Persephonella marina. Next base: position 1,257,796 of record NC_012440.1, read on the forward strand.
GCGAGCTTTACTCTTATGAATCAAGACAGGCAATAAGGTTTGATACATACCGATTACTAAAAGAAATTTTTGGGATAGATAGTGATAAAGAAGAACCTCTAACAGGGGACAATGATGTTGTTCAATTTAAACCTGAAGCTAATGTAAAAGATTATATTGAAGCTGATTTATTTGGTTATATGAAAACAGAAAAAGATAAAGGGGCTTTAACAAGGCCTGCAGTAGTTAGAATAAATCCAGCAATATCTTTAGAACCTATGAATTTAGATGTGGAGTTTGGAACAAATCTAAATTTTGCTCAAAGAGCAGGAACAAATCCTAATCCTTTCCAGTTTGAACACCATTCTTCCCTTTACTCGTACACCATAACCATAGAACTTGATAAAGTAGGTAAAGACGAAAACGACGAAATTGATATAGAACCAGAAGAAAAGGCAAGAAGAATTAATATGCTCCTTGATGTATTAAAAATATTAAACAGAAATATCAAAGGAAGAATGGAAAGTCTGAATCCACTTTTTGCCATTGGCGGAGTTTACAATGTAAAAAATCCATTTTTCCTCGGCAGACTAAAAGTTAGTTACAATAAAGAGAACAGGAAATATTCTGTTAAAACTCCTATAATAGCCTCTATTTTAGATATAAGTTTCAATGGAGAAAAAGTTAAAGATAATACCCATATAGGTATTATAGAAGGATACTGGGAAAACGAATCCGACATTAAAGAACTACTGCCAGATAATCAGGTTCACAATATAAATGATTTCTTTGAGGAGCTAAAGAAAAAGGTTAACGATTATTATGGGATAAAAAATTAATTATGAAACTTGTAATCTGAATAGAATTTTATATAGTATTACTAAGAGTATTATTAAGAGGTCTATAGTTATGATTATAACGGCAAATGAACTGAAAACAAAAGGAATTTCCTTTGTTGAGAAAATTCTAAAAAAATACAGGGAAGCATATATCTCTGTTAGAGGGAAGCCTAAGTTTGTCATATTACCAATTGAAGAATATGAAAAACTGAAAGAAGCGGAACTTGAAAAAATTATAAAAGAAGCAGAAGAGGATTATAAAGCAGGTAGGATTATAAAAGAAACTGCAGAGGAACATATAAAAAGATTGGGAATATAAATGTATCAGCTTGTCTTTACTGAAACATATTTAAGAAGGGAAAAGGATTTCTTAAAAAAACACAAGGACTTGATCCCACGATACAAGAAAGTTTTAAGATTGCTAGAAATAAATCCGTATCATCCTTCATTAAGGTTACACAAACTAAAGGGGAAATTTAAAGATAAGTATTCTGTCTCTATAACAATGAATTACCGCATTATTATTACATTTGCTGTCGTTGAGAATGAAATCGTATTGATAGATATAGGTTCCCATGATGAGATATATAAAGGATAAGTGGGGGAAAATGTTTATGAAGATTTTAAGAATTAAAGCCTATCAACTTTTTGCGAATTACAGAAAACCAATGAGTTACAACTACTGGGATAGCTATCCACTACCGCCTCTTTCAACTATTAGAGGTTGGTTTCACTACGTAGTCTGGAACGGAAACAAAGATGAAAACAGGCATTATATTCCTATCTCTATGAGTATTCAGGGAAAGTTCTCTTCTGTAATTCAGGATTTACAGACACTTATAAAGTTTGATAGAAAAAGGAACACAAAAGGAGAAATCGTAATAGAAGGCTTTAACAAAGCTTTCTCAAAATCTCCGACTTATGTAACAAATATTTTTGATATAAACCTACATATATACATAAAAGCAGAAGAACACTTTCTGCACAGATTTATTGAAAATGTTTTCAAATTAGAGTATCCATCAATTGGAAGATACGAAGATTTAGTTAGAATTGATGAGTTAAAGATAATAGAGCCAGAACCTATAGATCTCTATGAAGAGCCTCACGATATATACTACGGGATTTACATTAACAAAAAAACTGCCGACTATTTTGGACTTAGGGGAATAAACTACAGAATGAACTTTAAGTATGATGGTGACCTGCTTAATAAAACAGGACTAAGATACTTTGAGAGGAAAGATATAGTATATGTTGATAATGCTGTATTGGGAGAAGGAGAAATCTTATTTGATAAAGAAGAAAACAGGGTAATAGATTTAGTAGGGGATTAAAAATCAAGATTAATAGTTATGAGGAAAATTTATGCAAAAATCTATTACAAAGACGGAAAACCAGTTCCAGAAACTTTAGAGGAACATACGGAAAATCTTCTGATAGAGCTTGAAAAGCTAAAAAATATATACGGCAGAGATATAGTAATTAATGAAGATTTTTGGGAAAATTTAAAATTTGCCTGTTTATTTCATGATTTAGGAAAAGTATCTGATAATTTTCAAAGTAAGTTGAAGAGAATTGTAGGTGAAAAAATCCCCAGGGGAGTGGATAAAGAAATACCTCATAATTTTCTGTCTGGAATATTTTTATATTCAAAATCAATAAGAAAATTAATACCAAGAGAGTTTTTTGATTATATTTTTTATGCTGTAGTTTTTCACCACGATAGAGAGATCAATTTTGATAGTAATTATCTTAAGGAAGTTGTGGAAAAGGATATTTCAAAAAAAGCTGATTTACTAAACTGGCTGGAAAAGTATTCAATAGTTATAGACCGTGTTGACCCAGACAGATCAGGGATTCTTTTTAAGAAAATAAAAGAATTTAAATATAGTGAACATGAAAAAACAAAAGAAGTTAAAAGGTCTAAATACTTCATACTACTAAAGGGATTACTTCACCGTCTTGACCACTCAGCATCTGCAAAAGTAAATGTGGAAGAAGAAAGAATAAAAAATCCAAGGGAAAAACTAATACAAAAACTTTCTAAAAAAGAAAATTTTACAGGACTAAAACCATTTCAGGAAAAAGCAAAAGATTATGAGAATGAAAACATACTTTTAACCGCTTCAACAGGAATGGGAAAAACAGAGTTTGCTATAAACTGGATAGGTGAAAGTAAAGCATTTTATACTTTGCCTGTCAGGGTATCTGTTAACGCAATGTATGATAGGTTTGTTAACTATTTCGGTAAAGATAAAATAGGACTTCTTCACAGCGATGCTGTTTTTTATGGATTTGATAAATACGAAAAGTTTGAGGACAACCTATCAATAGAAGAGCATATAATTAGAACTCAGGCAACAAGACAGTTTGCTATGCCGATAACAATAACCACTGCTGACCAGTTATTTACAGCTACATTTAAATATCCGGGATATGAAAAGGTATATGCTACACTTGCATACTCCAAAATAGTTTTAGATGAGCCACAAAGCTATTCTCCTGATACATTAGCAATAATAATCAAAGGTCTTCAGGAAATATCTGAACTTGGTGGGAAGTTTTGCTTTATGAGTGCTACCATACATCCGTTCATAAGGGAAAGATTAAAGGATTACTGTCGTATATTAGACGCCGTTTTTAATACAGAAAAAAAGCATAAAATTACCTTACTGGATAACTCTTTAGAAGAAACAACAGAAAAAATAAAAGATCTGTATAAAAAAGGCAAAAAAGTCTTAGTGATCCTGAACACCGTAAAAAAATCACAGGAGATATACAAATTACTTAAAGATGATAAAACCAATGTAAAACTTCTTCACTCACTATTTATAAACAGGGACAGAAAAGAAAAAGAAGATCAGATAAAAGAGAATTTCAAGACAGAACAACCAGTCATCTGGATAACAACTCAACTTGTAGAGGCATCTCTGGATATAGATTATGACGTCTTATTTACTGAAATAGCTACTCTTGATGCATTAATACAGAGAATGGGAAGAGTAAACAGAAGGAAAGGCAGAACAATTGATGAAAACAGTTCTCCAAATATATTTATTGCCTTGAACAACCCATCAGATCAGGGAAAAATATACAATAAAAATATTGTAGAGTTAACGAAGGAAGCTTTAAAAAACTATGAAGGAGAAATACTGACAGAAGAGATAAAACAGTCATTAATGGAAGAAGTTTATAATGAAGAAAAAATAAAAAGCACAAAGTTTTATGAAAAGTTTGAGAAGAACTTAGAATTATTGGAATACGGTTATCAGGCAGATACCAAAGGAGAAGCTCAAAAATTATTTAGAGAGGTCCTAAATATAAATGTAATTCCCGAAAAGATACTTAATGAAAATTATACACAGATAGATAATCTGATTAACCAGATTTTGGACAAGTCAATACCATATCCAGAGAGATTAAAGAGCATTCATAAATTAAACTCTTTCACTTTAGGTCTTCCAATCTTCAGAATAAAAGACCAGATCCCAACAGACATAACACCACCTAAAATGAGGAACAAAATATTTTCCGTAAATTTTGATTATAATAGCGAACTCGGATTAATTATTGAAAGTCAGCAACTTGGTGAAATTTTATAAAATCTTTTAACTCATTTTTTTTTAAAACTACAAATTATTTTATATAAAAAGTTGATTTTGAATAGAAATGGACAGAAAAATTTTTATACAGAATTTAGTTTACAGAAATTTTCTGTTATATTTGTAAAATGCAAGATTTAATAAGACAAAAACTTAAAAATATTGAAAAAAATCACAACATAAAAATCCTCTATGCCTGTGAGTCTGGAAGCAGAGCGTGGGGATTTGAATCTCCTGACAGTGATTATGACATCAGATTTATATATGTAGAAAAACTGGATTACTACCTGTCAATAGAGCAAAAAAGGGATACCATTGAAATAATCGACGGAGAACTTGACTTTGTCGGATGGGAGCTTAAAAAAGCTCTGTTTCTGCTCAGGAAATCAAATCCTTCCCTCATTGAGTGGTTAAACTCTCCTAGAGTTTACCTGAAAGATGAAGAATTTTATAAAAAAATCAAAAAACTCATGGAAAAGTCCTTCAACCCAAAATCCCTGATGTACCACTACTTCCACATGGCAAAATCAAACTACAGAGAATATCTAAAGGGAGATTTAGTAAAGGTAAAAAAATACTTCTATGTGTTAAGACCTATATTTGCATTAAATTGGATCCAAGATAAAAAAAGAATTCCACCAATAGAATTTGAGATTCTTTTGAACGGAGTCCATATTTCAGATAAAGTTAAACTTGAAATCTTAAAACTACTAAAAGAAAAAAAGAATACAAAAGAACTGGATCTTAGACCAAAAATTAAAATATTGAATGAGTTTATAGAAAAAAATATAGATTATTATGAGAAATTTTTGAAAGAGTTTGATTTTAGGACAAATCTTCCTGAAGTTTACGGCTATAACTTCCTATTAAGAAGAATGATTTTCAAATATGATACTGAAATATGCAACCCGAAATAAACTTTGAAGAGCTTAAGGTTAATGGGATTAAAATCAATTATTACTTTATTTGTCCCAGAAAGTTATGGCTTTTTGATAGAAAGATCACGATGGAAGAAAAGTCTGACAGGGTTCTTATGGGGGCGTTACTTCACGAAACCAGTTACAAAAGAGATAAAACTAAAGAAGTTCTGATTGATAATATTATCTCAATTGATATCCTGGATAACTTAAACATCAGAGAAGTTAAATACTCTGATAGAATGGCAGAAGCTGATAGAATGCAAATTCTATACTATCTGTATTATCTAAAAAAGCTTGGAATAAGCAAAAAAGGGATAATAAACTATCCCAAGCAAAAGAGAAGAGAATTTGTAGAGCTTACACCAGAAGATGAAAGGAAGATAGAGCAGGCTTTAATGGAAATAGATAGAATACTAAAGCAGGAAAAACCACCACCTGTGATAGATGTCCCATATTGCAAAAAATGTGCTTATTTTGAGTTTTGCTTTGGGTGATTTTTACATAAAGCTTGTAAAACCTTGTGTTTGGAGCTTATAAAGCATCTCTAAAAGTTTATGGGCAGTATGTTTATAATCACTATCAATTGAGTTTAAATCTGGGATGCCTTCTTTTATGAGTTCTTCTGGACTTTTAATTTCACAGAAGTTTAGAAATCTTAAAATAGGTTTTTTCAGTTTTTGTCTTGTTCCATGAAACTTCGGTAGCACTTTCATCTTTAACGCCAGATCAAAAGCTTCATCTAAATTTTCAAATTTTATTAATGAGTTTTGACAGTTGTATAAGAACATAACTATCTCATCAAAAACTCTGTATCCAAAGTGAAGGTTAAAAGGTTTTAAGATCTGATTTATTTCTTCAAGTTTATCTTTATATTTCTTATTTTTTTCTAAAAACTCTAAAATCTTTCCTTTGTTTATGGAAGCAAAATTGCCATTATTTGTAAAGTCTTTTTTTAAATCTTCCGTGAATTTGCCTTTATTTTCAATACCGTTTGAACTATTTTTTAAAAAATTAAGGTACTCATCAAAACATCCAACATCAAACTCAATGGTAAAAGCTCTATCTAGAACTTTGGGAGAAAACATATGGGTAGTTTCATCAATATTTACAGTTCCGATGAAGTAAAGGTTCGGAGGTAAAAATAGCTCCTTTGGTACATTTGAACTTTCTTCATTGTGAAGTTTTATGCTTTGGGAAGTAAATTTATAATTTCCTTCATTCAGTTCTTTTCCAAGATTTTTAATAAACTCTATAAAACTACAACTTCCAATAGCTTCGCTTAAGTTTTGAAATTTTTTTGCTTCCAGTACAGATAAAAAGTCTGCAAAGTAATATTCAACTCTTGCTAAATTCATCTCATCAAATAGGACGAAAAAGGGGTCTGAATCTTTTCCATTTTCCAAATAGTTTTTAGAAGCTTCTAATACAAAGTCCAATAAAGGAGTTGTATGGTATTCCCTTTTTAAAGGGTTATAAAATCCAAGTAGTGATTTACTGTCTTTAAAATCGGGTCGAACGGGGAAGAATAAATTGTTATCTAAATTCTGTTCAAATTTTTTTATTTTAAGTTTTTTATCTAATTTTTTTAAGCCTAACTTCTTAATATCTTCTTTTTCAATTATTTCAAATCCAAATAAACTTCCGATATACACCGCCAAGTGATTTGTTATCTCTGATGCATTGATTAAATCTGTTCTGTTTTTTAATTCTTCTACTACAGGTATAAGTTCTGTATAGTATTTGTTTATTTTCAAAAAAACTTTTCTATTAGTCGTAGACATCAACTTCTCATTTATAGATTCAATAAAATCTTGAATTTTTAATCTTCCATTACCAAACTGTATTTGCTCTTTTTTAATGGGAACCAATTTTTCCTCTGTGTCTTCTGTAACAATCCATTTTTCCTTTTTGATACTTTTTGAGTTGGGAAAATATTTAACGAAATCCTCAAAAATTTTTGTTTTTCCTGTGCCTGAAAGTCCTGCCAAGATAACAAAACCTTTTGTTTTTAAGGCATTATAGAAAGATGCTATCTGATGATTTTCAAGCTTTAGATTTTCTAAAAATTTTTTTGAATTAATTATTGGATCGTAAACGTACAAAAATCCATTTTTTAAAGCTATAGGATTTATTTTACGATTACAGAAGCTTTTCAGATCTTTCAATGGAATGTACTCGTTTAATTCTTCAATTTTATCAATCAATAGCCATGTTTTGAATATTTCATTTTTCCTTTCTGAAAGTTTTTTCTTTCCTTTCCATCCTTCATCCAGAATAAAATCTTCCCAGTTCTCTGGACATTCTATTCCGTCATCACCTTCGTGAGTTATGAAGTCTACAACTTTGCATCTCGCTTTTAACTTACCATCTTGATAAAAATAAAACCAGAAAGGTTTTTCTTTTTCGTAGTCTTCTTTACAATGTTTTATCGGATAGCTCCACCAAAGGGATACTTTATCTTTATTTTTCAATTTAGTTTCAATATCGGATAATAGACTCTTTAGATCATCTTTGCCTATTGAACCAGCAAGAGCTATTTTCTTTTGGTTATAGCTGCCTTTTAAATCAGAATTTATTGTTTTTTCCTTAATATCTCTTAGTCCCCAAATTCCTGTTCCTTTTTCTTTTAGATAAAAAATATCCTCTTTACCTACGAAATTGTTTGAATCTGAAGAATATCTTTCAAGTGTTCCTCTTATGGTGGCTTTATAAGATTTTGAAATCTGGACATTATATTTCCGAGCTAATTTTTTAAATTCTTCATATATCTTGTTAAGATGAGCTTCTCCTCCTAAATTTTGCAACACTTCGATTAATATATCTTTATGCCTTTTGTTCTCCATAATATATGAACCTCTTTATTTTTTAATCATTAATCAGGATTTTTTTTAAATCTAAATTTAAAAACCCTATACCTTCAAAATACTCTTGGTTCAAAAATTTTTTATCAAATTCTATTTCATAAATCCCTTTATCTTTAAAATAAAAATTTCCCAATGTATTATTTCCATAACATACTGCAACAGCAAATTCAGCATCTAATCCATCTTTATAATAATGCATATTTAAGAGAATATCCTTTCTATTATCTTCAAAAATTCTAAATTTTGCATCAAAAATATATTTTTTATTATTCATTTCCATAATAAAATCAGGTCTAAATTCTAACCTGGAATAAGAGTATAAGCTCTTTTGAAAATATAGTTTTAATCCATCTTCAAACTCAAACACCGCATAATCGTATATAGTCCCTTGTTTAGTTCTTTCTTCAAAGTTAATCTTTGTTTCATAATTTCCGTAAATCTTTTTGAGTGATTTTAGTATTTCTATTAATACGTAGTATTCCCATAAAGTAGCCATATCTTTTAAAGAAAGCGCAATATCAAGATTTTTAAAAATCTGTGGTATGAATGAAGAATGGAACAATCTATATATATTGAATATTTCTCTATAACCTGCTTTTTTCATCAATACCTGAGAGTTCGAAGGAAAATAACTTAGATTTCCGACTTCCACAAAAATATCTGTTTGCAAGGCGTATTCAACTTCCTCTTTTATTTCTCTTAGCTCCTTTAGATATAGGAATTCTTCTAGTTCTTCAGACAGAACTGTTTCAATCTCTTTTAAAAAATACTTAATAAACCTATTTTCAAGAGTATCAAATGTTTCTTCTGTCACATACTGTAAAACCTTTATAGGCGAATATCTGTCTTCGATAATTCCATTTTCCGTTTTGTATAAGAACTGAGGATTAGATATAATGTCAGTCAAAACATCTTCATTAACTACGTATACCTCTCCTAAGTTCTTGTATTCTTCATTTTCGATTAACTCTTTATGAGGATTAGAGAGAACGAAATGAACAGAGTTTATCAACTCATCTTTCTTTTCTAAGAGTAGTAAAAGTTTAAAGATTTTACTTTCCACTGGTTTGCTTTCATCTACAGGGAAGTTTGCTAAAGCAATTGAGTAAATAATATTCTCTTTTGATAGTTCTCTGATAATGTAATTTAAAAATTTTTCAAAGAAAAAGTTAAAGAAAGTTTGAAAATCGCTTTCTTTTTTAAAACTTTCTAAGGATTTTTTTATTTTGGACGGTATCACAAGTATATTATCTGTCAAGTATCCGCAGAAATTTTCTACATATAAAATATCATCTTCTATTCTTACTTTTTCAGATTCCTCTAAATATTTTAGAAATTTAATATCGTTATGTCTAATGCCAATTTCTTTTAAATTAATACTATTGCTTTCTATGATCAAAATTTGCAAGTCCTTTTCTGAATTTTTCAACACTATATATTTAAATATAAAAACAAAGGGGAAAAAATGTCTCGTAGGTTTTATATTAACTCTAACGGAAGGCTTAGAAGAAAAGAGAACACCCTTTATTTTGAAACAGAGCAGAATGGGGAGATAGTCAAAAAAGCTCTTCCGATAAATGATATAGATGTAATCTATGTTTTTGGCGAGCTTGATATAAACACAAAAGCTCTGAATTACCTGTCTGGATACGATATCCCTATTCATTTCTACAATTACTATGGATTTTATTCTGGAAGCTTTTTGCCGAGAAAAAAGAATGTTTCAGGGAGTCTGTTAGTAGAGCAGGTAAGGCATTATATAGATAATAAGAAAAGGCAGTATCTTGCGGTATCTTTTGTTGAAGGAGCGGCCTATCATATTCTAAGAAATCTAAGAAAGCAGAATATAAATTCTGAAGATTTTGAAGAGATAGAAAAAGATCTTTTTCCTAAGATCTTTGAAACCAGAAATACTGAAGAACTTATGGCATTAGAAGGTAATATCAGGGAAAGATATTACCAGCTTTTTAACAAAATAATAAATAACGAAGATTTTTTTATGGAAAAAAGAGAAAAGCGGCCACCAGACAACCCGATAAATGCTTTAATAAGTTTTGGAAATTCTATTATGTACAATACTGTTCTCACGGAGATATACAGGACTCAGCTTGATCCTACTATAAGTTACCTTCACACGCCACAGGAAAAGAGATTTTCATTATCTCTTGATTTAGCCGAGATCTTTAAGCCTTTTATTATTGACCCACTTATTTTCAGTCTAATTAATAACAGACAGATAACCATAAAAGATTTTGATAAAGATCTGAACTATGCCTATCTGAATGAAAATGGACGAAAAAAGTTCTTAAAAGCTTACGAAGAAAGGCTTTCTAAAACAATTAAACACCGGAAGTTAAAGAGAAAAGTCTCTTACAGACAGTTAATTAGGCTTGAATGTTATAAGTTGATAAAACATCTGATAAGTGATGAGGATTATAAACCATTTAAAGCGTGGTGGTAAGATGTTTGTTATAGTGACTTATGATATTTCCGAGGACAGAAGATTAAATAAAGTAAGGAAGATATTAAAGAAATATCTTTACTGGAGTCAGCTATCTACATTTGAGGGTGAAATATCTGAAGGTAAGCTTGCACAGTGTATGTCTGAGATAAATGATGTTATTGATCGCAATGAAGACAGCATTTATGTTTATGAGGTGAAAAATCCCAGAAATATAAAAAAGAAAGTCTTAGGGATAAAAAAAAGTTATATGGATAATTTTTTGTAAAATTTTTTAAATATTGCACTAGAATAATAATAGTTTTATAAAGGATACATGGAAACAGAATATGTTTAACATAGGATTTATCTCAAAATAAAATGCATTCTGAGTGGAGAAAACTCAAATTTTTAATCATTGATAATCAACGCTAATAAGTTTATGCAAATAAATATAATTGCATTACTACAGGTTTAATGCAGATTACTTATTTTTGAAAAGATGTATAAAAGCAGAATGATCTTTCTCTAAACGGCTTTATAACTTGCTAAACTATTTATTTTTTTATACTTTTAGGCAGATGGGTTTTTTCTGAACCAAGTGGGGTATAAATTTTATGAGCTGGAAATATCTATAAGAAAAATTGAGGGTTTTTTCTGAACCAAGTGGGGTATAAATTCTTTCTGCTCTACATATATTGTTTTTCCTGTGTAGTTTTTTCTGAACCAAGTGGGGTATAAATTCCTTCTTTGCTTGAAAATTGATCAGACGATAAATGAGTTTTTTCTGAACCAAGTGGGGTATAAATTGAAGATCATAAAACTTATATCTAAAACTCCCTACGTTTTTTCTGAACCAAGTGGGGTATAAAGTGGAAGATACATGTAATAAGGAACTGGGACGATGCAGTTTTCTTTGAACTAAGTGGGGTATAAATGTTGTTGTTGGTTGTATATTGACCATCACTGCGTCTTGTTTGTTTTAAACTAAGTGGGATAGAAAGTTTTATAATGGAAATTGTATAGTAAAGTTTTACAAAATTTGAACTACCCGATAAAAGTTTATCTCAGCTTGAAAAAGAGGTTAAGGAAAAGGGACTTAATGATAAAGAAGTTGAACAGACATGGGATGAGTTTTTAACTATGCTTGATAATTACAACTCTAAAAGCGGATCATATTATCAGTACACATTAGAAGATTTTAGGAATGGAAAAGTTGATAAAACGTTGGAAGCATTGAAGAAAGAAATAACAAAAATGGAACAAATTCCGGGATATCTTGAAAGCGAACAACGAAATAAACTCTACAATAACTTCAAGCAACAGTATAAAGACTTAACAGAGTTAAAGAATAAATATGATGAGGCGGCAAATAATACTCTTGTGTGGAATATGTATAATTTCCTTAAAAGGGGGAGAGAAAACTCAATTGCAACCCCGGAAGTTAAGGATGGTGGTTTATTTGGTAATGATCCGTCGGCAGTTGATAAGACAACTGGCAAGCCGATATTTGAGAAATGATACTAAGATATTATATAAAGATTACCAATAAATAAAAATTAAGATCTATCAAAAGAAACAGCCCCTCTACAAAGGGCTGTTTAAAATTTAATCATCAAATTTTCTTTTATCAACTGCTGGAATATCATATTTGTAAAGACGAGGGAAGAAGTTTTCACCAAAGAAAGTCAGGTCAGATATGTCTTCAATAAACTCCTCTTCTTTTTCTTCTTCTGTTTTTTCTATACTTTCCTCTTTTTCTTTTACATTCTCGTTTGATCCAAAAAAGCCATAAATTATACTATAAATTACAATAAACATAAAATATGTGAACCCTGCTATTACCATTAAAACTCCAATTGATACCGCTATTACAGTAATAATTAGTAATGTGTCCATAACAAAAAACCCCTAATAAGGATTTAATTTTAATGTAAGTCTTATAATAAGATCGTCAATGCTATAACCGGCAAGCATTGATTTGCTCTGTTTTTATCAGCCTTCCGTCTCTAAAATATCTTATCTCATACAAACATTTTTCATAGTCATTCAAAGGAAAACATCTAAGTTGGTAGTTGTCCACATCCATTGATCTGATGTTGTACAGCTTACAGGATTTCGCAAGTATTTTTGCCTTTAGAATAACCTTCTTGGCTATGCTTTCGGGTGGAGTGTTTCCAAGGGGTATTGCATTTCCATTGCAAACTTTAAAATTCAATATCTCCTTTTTAGAGAATGCTGTTATAGTCTTTATTATTGAAACAAGATCACAGCCTTCTTTGTCTTTCCCGTTATATTTACTTAAGTATGCTATACCCCCTATCTGCTTAATTACGCCTGATTTATTTTTAGCTGTTTCTAATGCTATATCCGATGCTTCAGCTGAATCTTTTTCTTTTATCTGTTCTGGTAGAGGTTCTGACGATGCCATCTGGATCTGTTCTATTTCATCTTTAATAAGAAGTCTATAGGAAAAATCGTGGGCATAGGGACTTATATAAGTGGTTTTTTGGTTCACCTGCGATAGCTTTATTGTAAATCCTCTTATAGGTGATTTACATATATACTTTCCTTCAAAAACAGCTCCATTACCGAAGTGAAGTTTATTCTTCTCTATAACCACTTTTATCATAAACTCATCTATAGGAATACCGTCTTTGTAAAGCTGTCCACCATTGGCATTACAGAAGGAGACCATTTCATTTATTATCTTAAACTTTCTTAAAGCTGCTCCTTTATCACGGATAGATCCTGAGCCGACCACAAAATTACCGTAATCGTATTTAATATCTTTCATCTTCATAATGAATGCTGATATTTTGTCAGGTCCGAATACCTCTGTTGCTTTTTTGCCTTTGTAATCTGGATCTGGTGCTATAAGCTGGCTGTAGGGTCTTACTCCTTTTATAGTATCCTTGTGCCAGATATAAATTACTACCGGAAACCATCTAACCTCGTTATTTGCAGATGAGAAATATCCAGCTCCTTCATGGAAACCTCCGATCATAAATAACTTTTCATCTCCTCTCATACAGACGTCGCCAGCAATTACCTTATTCTCAACCTCCACAGTAGCTGTAAATCCGTCAGCTGCCTTTACTTTCCTAATCAGTTTTCCCCCGTCCTTTTCACACGCTTTTTTCAAATAAAGAGTCAACATCTCTATCCAGTGATCTGTCCTCTTTCGGTTAATCCAGAAAGTGTATCCATCAGACCACAGATAACCTGAATGGGCATCCTTGGGCAGGTATGTAGGTACTTTCTTTATGTTGTTCAGTTTATAAAGTAGTTGTGCAACAGCTGAAGACTGCTGGAATTTCTGGATCTGCTCTACACTGGCTTGCTTGGTTGACGTTCCACAGGAAGATATGAAAAATGAGGTTAAAAGAAAGATAGGCATCCATTTTTTCATGGCTAACCCCCCGTATGTTTTACAAGCTTCTCAAGTTTTTTATTTTTTGTTTTTTCATACAACTTTTCTAAATGATATTTAAGGCTCCAGTCACCGCAGGACACTACCGCTTTTGGATTGTTTTTCAGGTTCTGTAACGTGCTGATAGGCGGGAACAGTGTACATATCAGTTGCTATGAGTTCATATCCGAATATCATGATTTTGGCTCCTAATTTTATTCATTGGTGATTTCTTTGAAATACTTAAGTATTTCGCAGCTTGTTAGTCCTTCCATTTTCAGAAGTAGAACTAAAGTGTTCATAGCTCCAGCTCTCTTTCCAGAGTAGTAGTTTAGTTTTTCAAGTTTATCGTATAGCGAATAATAACAGTCTAACTCTTTTTGACTTAGACCTTTAGAGTTATTCGCAGAAGTTTCTGCCTGAGTTGTAGTAAATGTTAAAAAAGTAATAAAAGCTGATAGAAGAACTAACTTTCTCATAGTGCTTCCTCCCTCCTTTTTAATATTTACTTAGATTTTTTAGCTTAAAATCTTACTGTATATTTAAAGAATAGAAATATTCCTGTCATAGTTAAATCATAAATAAATTTACATCTTTTAAACTCTTTTTAAATTTCTCCTTAAACGAATGATGATAGTTCATGTTCCTAACTCCCAGTTTGATTTTTCTGCCCAAAAGTGACTTATTATAAGAGTTCCTTGAGACAATATACTTAAAAGTTTTATCACCCCTGCAAAAGGAATATCTGCAGGAACAGCCTCAAGAAGAACTAAGTATCCTATAAATGCTGTTATTCCAAGAAAAACTCCTACTGTTTGCAGAAAAGTTGAGGTGTGTTTTTTCATCCAGTCTGTTGTTTAGTAGATGACAGTCTTTTCTTGAATTTCTATCTTGTTACGCAATAAAAGAGGTTTTTTATTATTATAATGATTGATTAATTTTTAGATTCTGGTGGTTTATATTGGCAAAAGTTGAACCTTTTGAGGAATTTACGGAAAGATATGAAGAATGGTTTGAGAAAAACAGATATGCTTATCTGTCGGAGCTGAATGCTGTTAAGAAACTGATTCCTGAGGGAAAAGGTGTTGAGATTGGCGTTGGATCCGGTAGATTTGCTGTTCCTCTAAACATAAAGTACGGTGTTGAACCTTCATTGAAAATGGCTAAGATCTCAAAGAAAAAGGGAATTTTTGTTATTCGGGCTGTAGCTGAATATCTACCTTTTAAGAACAACTCCTTTGATTTCTGTCTATTTGTTACAACTATCTGTTTTGTTGATGATATTGATAAATCAATTAAAGAGGCTTACAGAATACTGAGGAAAGAAGGAAAGATAGTTATAGGCTTTATAGATAAAAACTCCCCTTTAGGTGTTTTTTATGAAAAAATAAAGGAAAAAAGTCCCTTCTACAGATACGCAACATTTTACTCCACAGAGGAACTTACACAGATCCTTTCCCAGAAAGGTTTTGGAAATTTCAGATATCTCCAGACGGTTTTCAAAAAACTTGACGATATAAAATCTGTTGAGCCTGTCAAAGAAGGTTACGGTGAAGGCTCTTTTATTGTTATATCTGCAGAAAAGCTTTAATCACTCAATATTCTGAACCTGCTGTCTTATCTTCTCAAGCTGTGCTTTCATCTCCACAGTATATTCTGAGAAATCTGGCATTTTATTACCCATTGTGTTTATCTCCCTGTGCATCTCCTGACATAGAAAATCCATTTTTCTTCCAACAGGCTGATCAAGTTCTAAGAGCTCTTTAAATCTTTTTATATGTGTCTTCAGTCTTACGATCTCCTCAGTTATATCCATCTTGTCTGCTATTATTGTGGCTTCTATAAATGCTCTTTCAGAAAACTCCTCACCTAATAGCTCCCTTATTTTCTCAACAGCTCTCTCTTTCGCCTTAGATATGATCTCTTCTTTCTGTCTGTCTATCTTTTCTGCGATATTTTCCAGTATTATAAGCCTGTTTTTAATATCCTTTATCAGATTATCTCCCTCTCTTTTCCTTTCCTCCTTCAGTATTTCACAGGCTTTTTTAACAACATCAAGTGTGTTTGATTTCAGTTCCTCATCTATAAGATTCTCTTCCATTTCACCGGCTATACCTGATGCAAGATCGTATATTTTGTCGTCTGAGGGGGAAAGCTGTATCTCTTCCATAACAGTTTTAACTGTCTCAACAGCTTCTTTCAGGTTGTCAATATTCATAAAAAGCTTTGGTTTCCTATATTTTAGATCTATAAAAACCTGAAAGCTCCCTCTATCAAAGAAAGATCTGATTATATTCCTGACATCAAGTTCTACAAAGGCTATAAGGTCTCTATGTCCTTTGACAGATATATCAATACCTTTCCCATTCAGAGATTTTATTCTTACAGATATATCGTACTCATCAAACTCCTGTGAAACATAGGCAAATCCTGTCATACTGTACGGCATAATATCCTCCTTAATCTATATTAATTCCAAAAATTGACTGCATTAACGATCCAAACCCATAAGAAAGACCTGCAGCTAAAAATGCTGTCAGAACCATCTCTAAGATCTTTTTCTTCACATTTATCCCTGATAAAACAGATATAACTGTTGCCACAACTGTTAGAGCAAGACCGGCAAATAAAACAGCAAAAGGAAGGGCTGTTATGGAAGTTGGACTGAAAAAGTACGGCAGTACAGGGAATAAAACACCTATCAGATAGGCAAAACCTGTAAACAGACCAGACACTATCTCATTTTCTGTAACTTCTTCTACAAGGAGTTTTTTAAGTGAGTTTTTTTCTTTTCCAAGTTTTGAGCTTATCTCCTCTGCGAGCTTTTCAGGTATTCCAGTTTCTACAAGTTTTTCTTTAAACTCATCAACAGCTTTCTCAGGGCGGATATCAAATATTATCTCAAGCTTTTCCTTAATTCCTTCATTTACCTGCCTCTGAGATCTTACAGATATGAAAGCTCCTATTCCCATAGATAAAGCTCCTGCAATACCAACAATCAGACCTGAGATCGCTACCATAAAGGGATTGTTCAGGTATACAGCTGAAAGTCCTGTAACAACTCCAAGTATCTCAACAAGTCCGTCATTCATCCCAAGAACGAAATCTCTTATGTTTGACACTCCAAGTTTCTGTGTTTCTTTAGAAAATGTTGTCTCATGCTCAAGCTCATCAACGATTATCTTTTTTATCTTCTCTTTTTCTTCTTCATCTATGGACTCTTTTTTCAGAAAGTCGTAATACTTTTTGACCGCTCCTGACTCTCCAAGTTCAAGAAAAGAAACTACAAAAACAGGATTTATTATCTTTGAAAGTACAGACAGAAGGAAAAGTCTTATTTTTGAGTGAGCTGTTTCAGGTATTTTTTCACCTCTTTTCTGTAAAAAGTCTTTCCAGAACTGGGCGTGAGATTTTTCTATTTCTGCGATCTCTTTCAGTATTTTTTTCAGCTCCGGATCTTTTGCTTTCTCAGACAGATAGCTGTAGGTAACAAAATCATTTATCTCGTCTTTATAAAACTCCTTTGCATACTCTACAATCTGCCTCAAACTAAATACTCCTCAATATTTTTTATGTAGCAGTTTAATATTTTTTCCTGATATTTTGAAATATCCAGTTCTGGTTTAAATCCTTCTTCAAGGAGTCTGTCTATAAGCTTCTCCATCTCCTTACCATCATTTACGGAAAAAACAGCATTAAATTTTTTTAAAAATCTGTATAGATCCTCAATCTTTTCATAATGGTTGCCTATTACAACAGGTTTTCCTTCAACTGCAGGTTCAAGTATGTTGTGACCTCCTACCGGAGCTATAGTCCCACCAACAAAAACTACATCAGCATATCTATAGATCCCTGAGAGCTCGCCTATTGTATCTATTATGTAAACATCAGAATCAAGCCTGTCCGTTTCTGTTCTGAGAGAGAAAGACAGTCTTTCCTCTTCCAGTAATTTTTTTATCTGATCCAGTCTCTCAAGATGTCTTGGAGCTATTATAAGCCTGAGATCTGGATATTTAAGCCTCAGATTTTTGTATATTGTTATCAGTACTTTTTCCTCAGGATCGTGTGTGCTTCCAGCAACGATAACCTTTTTTCCTTTTTTATCAAGAAATAGATCCTTTTTCTGAGAGGAAGAGACAAATTTAAGGTCACCACAAAGGACAAGCTTATCCTCAGGAACAAAGAACGAAAGATACTTCAGATCTTTTTCAGATCTTACAAGAAACCTTGAGAAGCTGTTAAGAATTTTTCTGTAGATTGGGGTAAATCTTCTGTAAAAACTGAAAGAGGAAGGCGAGACTCTTGTGTTTATTGATAGTACAGGTATTCTTTCAGAAGTTTTCACAACAAGATTCAGCCAGAACTCACCTTCCGTTATTATCAGTGCAGAAGGTCTGTAAATATCTACAAATCTTTTTATCAAAAATGGCAGATCAAGAGGAACAGATCTTACTGTAGCGTAAGGATACTTTTTTAATGCAAAATCTTTTCCCCTTGGTGAACTTACAGTTATGAGTATGTTGTGTTTTTCTTTTAATCTCTCTATTACCGGATAGGCAACATTAAGCTCACCTATGCTTGCACAGTGAAACCATAATGTATTCTCTTTAGAGCTGTCACTGTATAATACAAATCTTTCTCTAATGTCTGATCTATACCCTTTTTTTCTGTTTGTCAGAACAAAGACAGGAAGGTATAAAAATACAAGAAGCGTGTACAAAAAGTTATAAACAGCTACCATCAGTTAAAAACCGTCCTGATTATTTTTTTATAGGCAAAATTTACAGAGAATATCCCTGTAAAAAGTGCAACGGCAACGATCATATACATTATAACAAGCTGGAAGGATACAGCCTCAAGGGGATGGGCTCCTGCTATAAGCATACCTACGGTTATGCCGGGAATATGTATAACTCCAACTGTCTGAAGGCTGTTCAGTATAGGTATCATAGCTGCCTTTATTGATGCTCTATTAACAAAATAAAAAGCATCCTTTAGGCTTCCACCAAGGGCTATTATATTCTCTATAATATCTATCGTATTTTTTACCTCACCTTTCATTCTATCAACGGCGATAGTGTAAACATTCAGGGAGTTACCTATTATCATCCCTCCAACAGGTATTATCTCGTTTGGTTTGAATGTTATAAGATTAAGTGCGATTAAAGAGAAGAGAACTATAAAAGATGCACAGAATATTGATAGAAATGCAACGATATAACCCTTATCTGCCAGTTTTACTCTTCTCTGACCTGTAAATGCTGCAAAAAGTATCATGAATGTGAGGATTCCTAAAAGCTCTAAAGGGCTTTCAAGCTTGAATATGTATGAGAGGAGATAACCTAAGATCAAAAGCTGGATAAAGGCTCTTATTGAGTTTATCAGTAATGTTTTTTCTATATCTAACTTCTCTTTGTAAAGGTAGAAAAGGGCGGCTAAAACAAGAATATATGAGAGTAAAAATTTATATTCCAATTACTTACTCCGGTATGTTAATAAAATCAGATTTATAACAGATATTATAACAGCTATGATAGGGAAAGCTCTTTTATCAGGTCTGCTGATCTTTTTATTGCACCTTTTTCTCCAAGAGCCTTTTTTACTTTTTCAAGATCATTTTTTGTTCTTTCGTAAACTTCAGGATCTTCCAGATATCTCAGACTCCATCTGGCTATACTTTCAGGGTTACACTCCTTCTGTAGAAGCTCTTTGATTATCTCCCTTCCGGCAATAATATTTGGAAGTCCAAGGTAATCTATGGAAACAAGCATCTTCCCTATAAAAAATGTTACTGGGGAGACCTTGTAAACGAGTAGAAACGGATTTCCAAATATTGCCGTCTCAAGTGTTGCCGTCCCTGATGCCACATTTAAAAATACAGAATGTTTCATAACCTCATATGAAGGGTGTCTAAAATCTTTAACTGTTATCACCGATAGAGGTACTTTCTTACTTCCTGCGATCTGTTTTACATTTTCTTCCATATTAGGTGTTGATGGGATAACAAAATGGAGATCTTCTCTTTTTCTGTATATGATCTCCGCTGATGATAGTAGAATTGGAAGGAGTGTTTTTACCTCACTCTCACGGCTTCCCGGGAGAAGTCCGAATATCTTTTTATCTTTCTCTATTCCTATCTTCTCTTTAAAGCTCTCTTCTGTTTCCTCTGTTTTTATAATATCAAGTATCGGATGTCCTACATACTCAACCCTAAAGCTATCTGAGATATAATCTGTATAAATCTCCTTTTCAAAAGGCCATATAGCTATAAGAAGATCTGTGTACTGGGCTATCTTTGGTATTCTTCCCTTTCCCCACGCCCACACCTGTGGGGCTATAAAATAAACCGTTTTTATCCCTCTTTTTTTTGCTTCCTTTAACAGTTTTAGATTAAATCCGGGGAAATCAACAACAACAAGAAGATCAATACCTTTATCAAGTATCTCAACAGATCTTTTGAATGTCTCTTTTATCTTGAAGTACTTAGGGAGAGCTTCCATAAGACCGACAACAGATATATTTTCCAGCTTTTCAACAGTTTCTACACCTGCCTCCCTCATCTTTGGACCTGTTATGCCAACCCACATGAAATCAGGAAGGGCTTTTACAAGCTGTGAGGCGTAGTTATCCCCTGATATCTCTCCAACGCTGATAAACGCTTTTTTCAATCACATACACCTTTTTGATTTAATTATACAATACAAATTATGGTAAACTATAAAAAATCAACAGGTTAACGAGGTTGTTATGGAAGATTTTATAAAAGGTCTGGCTGAAAGAGTCTTAGAAGGAGAGAAGTTATCAAAAGAGGATGGATTGAAGATACTTTCCATACCTGATGAGTATCTTGATCTTCTCGTACAGGAAGCATCAAAGGTAAGAGAGGCTGTTTTTGGAGATGAGGTTGAGTTCTGCTCACTTATAAATGCAAAAAATGGTGCCTGTAGTGAGGACTGTTCATTCTGTGCTCAGTCTTCAAAGTATCCAACTCCTATAAATGCATACGGACTTGTTCCAAAGAAAGAGCTTGTTGAGGGAGCTCAAAAGGCTGTATCTATAAAGGCGAACAGATACTGTATTGTGACAAGTGGAAAAAGGGCAACAAAGGAAGAAGTTGAGCAGATAGCTGATGCTGTTAGAGAGATAACAGAGAACCTTCCTGTAAGGGTATGTGTATCAATAGGAACTGTGGATGAGGAAGACCTTAAGCTTTTAAAAGATTCAGGTGTTGACAGGGTAAATCACAACCTTGAGACATCAGAGAGACATTTTAAAAATATTGTTACAACTCACAGTTATAAAGAGAGGCTTGAAACAATAAAAACTGTTCAGAAGGTTGGTCTTTCAACATGTACAGGTGGTATATTCGGTATAGGTGAGACAGATGAGGATATAGTTGATCTCGCCTCTGTATACAGAGAGCTTAACGTTAACTCAATACCTATGAACTTTCTTATACCAATTCCCGGAACACCTCTTGAAGGGAATAAACAGCTTACACCTCAAAGATGTCTTAAGATCATATCCCTTTTCAAGTTATTCAATCCTCAGGCTGAGCTGAGGCTCTGTGGTGGAAGGGAGATAAATCTCAGGGAGTACCATGACACAGCGATGGAGATAGCAAACTGTGTTATGGCAGGTGGTTATCTCACAAGGGCTGGAAGAGCACCTGGAAAGGATGAAGAGATGGTGAGAAGACTGGGAAGAAAGCTTATCACAGGAAGGGATCTTTTCTCAAAGTACAAAACAGCCGTTTAGTCTGTTAGAATATCTCTTTAAAACAGTGAAAAGGGGATCTGATTGGCTGTTCTTGTTACAGGTGGTGCAGGTTTTATCGGTTCACATCTTGTTGAGGAGCTTATAAAAAAAGACCAGACTGTTATTGTTGTTGATAATCTATCAACAGGAAAGATTGAGAATCTGCCGTGCAGTGATAAGGTTATATTCATAGAAGGTGATATATCTGAAAAAGGTTTTGTTAAAGAGCTTTTCAGTTTTTACAGTTTTGATAAGGTCTTTCACCTTGCTGCTGTTGCCTCAGTTGCAAAATCTGTTGAACTTCCAGAGGAAACACACAGGACAAACTTTGATGCCACCCTTTATCTTTTAGAGAGTTCAATTGGTAAGGTAAACAGGTTTGTCTTCGCCTCATCTGCTGCTGTTTACGGTGATCTTCTAGAGCTCCCAAAAAGAGAGGATATGCCTGTAAAACCTCTCACACCTTATGCTGTTGATAAGTATGCATCTGAAAGGTATGTTGTAAACGCTTTCAGACTTTACGGGCTTGATTCTACAGCAGTCAGATTTTTTAATGTTTTTGGAGAGAGGCAGGATCCTTCGTCTCCTTACTCAGGTGTTATATCAATATTTATTGACAGGATAAAAAGGTATAAAAATGGTGAGGATACTGAGATTGTAATATATGGAGATGGAAAGCAGACAAGGGATTTTATCTATGTAAAGGATGTTGTGAAAGCGTTAATATTACTCTCTGAAAGTAGAGACTCCTCTGGAGAGGTTTTTAATTTAGGAACAGGAAGCTCAATATCCCTACTGGAGATACTTGATATTCTTAAAGAGATTGTGGGAGATCTGCCTCCTGTAAGATTTGAGAAAGAAAGAAAGGGAGATATTAAGCATTCTCAGGCTGATATATCAAAGATAAAGTCATTGGGATTCAGTCCCGAATACTCACTTAAGGAAGGTCTTGAAAAACTGCTTTTTTCTGAAGGGGTTAAGACCTAAAAAAGTAAAAAGTAGTTAATATTCATTCTTAGAATACTGTCAGTTGTTCCCTGAACGCCTTTATAAAAAGATATACCTACTGATAGATGATCCTGATTTATCAAACTTCCACCTGCTCCAGCCTCAAAACTGAAACCTGTTCCTGTAACGCTGTTCAGGAAAAATGCTGTATCAAAGTAAGGTCTCCATACGCCTGTGTATATATTTTTATGTTCAAGTCCAAATGAAAAGCCTGCTCCTGCCTCAATGTAGCTTTCAGGAAGAACCAGAGGATTTTCGTAAACGGATATACTTTTTATGATTCCCTTTTCATCTTTTTCTGAGAAATTCCCTTTCCTCAGGAATGTGTATACTGTGTAATCCGGATATCCTGCTCTGATCTTTCTGAAACCTTCAAATGAGAAGATATATCCTTTACCGAGATTTTTACCGTCCTGTGATCTGTACCTGCTAAACTCAGCAGAGATATCAGATGATATTCTTGATGTGAGGTTGTAATAGATCGTTGATCTTATGCTGTCTTTCATCCCTCCGTAGTAGAGGTATAACGTTTCCTGACCTGTCTGATTTTTTTCAGCTGTAAACTTTAGAGAAAACCTGTCTTTCAGGTAGGTTCTATACTCAAAAAGAAAACCTGTGAACTCTTTAAGTTTTTTAATCTGTGAAAGTATTAATTTATAGCTGTACCTTGACTTTTTTCTCCCAATACCTGCATACACTGAATAAAAAGATGAAGGTAGATTTATAATGTCCTCTGAATTATTTTTCAGAAGATTGTAGTAATTGAAACCGGCGTACAGACTGTAGCCTTTATCAATCTTTAGCCTGAGACTGTTTAAAACACCAAGCTGAGATATATCCCTTCTGATAGAGTACTCTGTTGATATACTGAGCAGATCTTCATACTCCTGAACAAGATCCCTCAACTGTCTGTAAAGGTAGTTATCATCAGGGTTTTTTCTAAGATTCTCAAAGGCATAGCTCTCAGAAAGATCAATACTTCCCGTATTCTTCAGTGCCTCAACAAGATCCCTTACAGGTAGGCTTTCTTCGTATCTTTCAGTTATCTCCTTCTGTCTGTAAAGATCATAACTGTTCAGAGCTATGCTCAGCCTCATCCACGGTTCTGGATCTCTGTATCTTCTTAATAGGTATTCCGCTGTTTTGTAGTTTCTTCTCATAAGGTGGTAAATTATCCTTATCTCTTTTATCTCATCGTAAGAGAGGATACCTTCCGCTTTTTTCAGGAGATATGAGATCTTCTCTGCAGGCTCAAAATAAAGGGAAAGATATAGATACGTTCTGAAAGCTTTACTATTAAGATCTCTGGATTTTTTCTTTAACAGCTTCCATGCTCTATACCTGTAGTGTTGGGCTTCTTCTGTTTTTCCTGATATCTCAAGTATGTCAGCATAAGCTGAGAGGATTTCCGGGTTGTTTTTGTTTTTTTTGTAGAGCTTTCTGATGTAAGGCAGTGCTTTTGATGAGTTCTGAAGTAAACTGTATCCGGATGCGTAAACAAGCATCAGATCTTCAGAGCTGAAAGAGATATTCTTCCATTTTTTTAAAGCCTTTTTTAGTTCTTTATATTTTTTAAGATCAATTAAAAACCAGAGGTATCCAGCTATAAGGCTCTCTGAATCCGGAATATAGGTGAGAGCTTCTCTGTATACCTCAACAGCTCTTTTTTTATCACCTTTTTTCAGAACAGCCTTTATATAGTAAAACCAGAAAAACTCCTCTTTCTTAAGTGTGTTAAGCTCGTAAGGTGAGAGATATCTGATGGATATAAGTATTCTGCTGTAATCCTTAAGATTATCAAGGGCATAAAGGTAGTAGTAATAAAACTGGGTCTGTCTGTATCTTAACCATCCTGAGTAAGATATATCAGCAAGATCCTTAAATCTTTTTCTGTAAAGTGTGTGTAAGATCATTCTCTCATAATCTATCTTACGGGCTTTTCTTGTGTAGTAAAGAACCGATGAGGCGAAAAATCCTGTTTCATAATCCTTCATCCCCCATGCAAGATCTGAAAGTGTCTCCCAGTACTCTTTATTATTAAAATCAGCCTTGCCTATAACCTTTTTCAGTATCTCAAGACTTTTTCTGTACTCTCTAACAGCGTAAAATACCCTTGAGAACTCAATGGCATCTGAAACTGATATCTGATCAAGTCTTTCTATCCTTTCAACTGCAGATCTGATATCACCTGTCTCTATATCAAGGTATATAAGTTTTTTTAATGCCTCTCTGTTTCCTGTCAGACTGTAAACGGTATTTAGAACATCTTTAGCCTTTTCCGGTTCTCCAAGATTTTCATAGATGGATACTATCTCTCTCCAGTGTGTGTAATCCCCATTCCTTATATCATCCTCAAGTATTTTCAGTGCTGTATCGTACTTTTTAAAAGCTAAAGAAAGTTTTAAAGCTTTATCCCTGTACTCATCCTTTCCTGTAAGCAGATAAAGTTCAGAGTATCCTTTAACAGCATCATCGTATCTTCCAAGCCAGAGTGATATATCTGCGTAGCTTTTTAAGAAGAATATATCTTCTGGAAATCTCTCTTTTCCTATCTTTGAGGCTATGTATCCGTTCTCAAGATCGTTTGTTGCTAAGAATGTTTCCAGTATAAGCTTTAAAAGTTCCTTATCCTCCCCTCTGTAAACAAATCTCTCTTTTTTCTCCGAAAGCTCTAAATTTTTATGGAAAAATGAGATAAACTCTCTGTAGTATCTGTCATCTCCCGTTTCCCTGTATCTCTCCAGTAAGTAGCCGAGATAGGATATTTTGTCTCTGTATTTTTCAGTTTTCTTACCTCCAAAAACTGTTTCTGCCTTTTTCATAAACTCCCTGTAAAAGATCTCATCCTTTGTTTCCATATATTTTCTGTACAGTGTTTCCAGATCATAGCTGTATGCAGATGTTAGCAGTCCTGAGAGTAAAAAACAGATATACCTTCTCATCTCATTTCCTCTAATACGGATAGTGAGAGCTTTCTTGCAAGCTCAGCATCATCTGCCTGAAGGGCTATCTTTATCATCAGTTTTGCGGTTTTCTTATCCTTTATAAACCTGAATCCGTATCTTCTTATCAGTTTTGTCGCCTCTTTTACCATATTCCCTGACTGGAGAGTTTTTAATGCTTTTCTGAAGTATATATTTTTTTCTCTGTATGTTTTTGCTATTTTCATACCTTTCAGATAAAGGTATGATGCCTTCCTGTATCTTTTCATGAAGATGGATATTCTGGCTGCCTTCTCCACGTAATCAAGCTTTTTCCTGTAGTTTTTCTCTACTCTTATGAGTATCTCGTAATGTTTTAAAGCATCTAAGTATCTGCCTATATGAAACTCTATCTCTGCAAGTTTTTCCATATAATAGGCTGACTTTTCAGGTTTTATACTTATAAGCTTTTTTAATGCGAGAACAGCCTTTCTGTAATCCTCTGTTGCTATGGAGAGCTGTAAAAGTTTTTCAAGGTAAAATGACTGATCCTTCACCTTAGAGACAGACAGCATATAAGCTATCTCCCTTGCAGATACTGGATCATTAAGAGCTACAGCTTCCCTGAAGAGATACTCAAGGTATGATCTGTTCTTTATGAACTTGATATTTTCCCTCAGAAATTTCCTTAATTCCTCAAGTTTTCTTTTACGTTCTGTTGAATTTTCAGGATAGGAGAAAGCCTCAAACTTCATTATATCAAACTTCAGGATGACAACAGTCTGGCTGTATCCCTTCTGTTTTATATAATCACTAAGCAGAATATCAGCTTTTTTAAGATCTCCTACCTGTATATACTTTTTTATCAGTAGCATCTTCAGATCAGCATACTCAGGATAGTTTTTTATTATCTCTTCCAGATATTTTATACTCAGGAATATATTTTCCTTTGATAGAAGGTTGTAGTTTTCCGGTTTTGCATACTGCATCAGTTTCTCCTTAGGAAAGAGAAGGAACAGAACTGTCAGAACTGTTACAAAAAGTCCTGCAAGCTCTAAATCAGAGATCAGTCTTTTATTTCTAAATCTTTTATCTACAGTCTCCCTCAATTATTATCTCTCCCTTTTCTGTGAATATGTATCTGAAATAACCATCTCTCTCAACAATGTAATCATCTCTGTTTTTTATTCTGAGATCACAGCTTTCCGGTTTGTAAACTGTAAGCTCTGCAGGTATATAGCTCTTAAGTGTTATCTTCATTTTTTTCTTATCTTTTATGAAACCTTTTACTATCCCGTTAAAATCCCTTATGTACGGAAATTCAGGCTTTCCTTCCGATATAAGATACCTTCCGGATCCATCAAGATGGATGTATGTTCTGTTTTTTTCCTTCCTGTATCCAACAACACCTGAGCTTTCTTTTATGTTTATATCAACAGGTCTGTCAAATCTTAATGTTCTCAGATCACCATCCCCTGAAACTATCCAGTTTTTACCATCAAAACCTAAAGCTATCTTCCTGAAATCAAGAACTCTTTTTATCCATTCAGATGTGTATAAAGGTGTGACCTCCTGTGAAAGAGCATACCTGTAAACCTTCTGTAAGGCTTTTAATGATGCTATCTTTGATCCTGAATAAAAATGGTAATAGATATTTATAGGTTTGAGTCTCCTTGGTTTTTCAGTCAGCTCAAATGTCTGTATAACATTCTGGTATCCGTAAAATGGACCTTTCCACTCATCTGTGTATATATTTTCATTCTGCATGGCAGAATAGACCTGAAAGTAACCATCCTTATCAATTCCCATTGGAGATACATAAACAAGGTATGGTTCTTTTTTTGTAGCTTTTGTATCTCCTCCGTTTATATTCAGAAGACCTGCTTCATAGGTTAATCTGACAGCTTCAGCAGGTGGCATACAGTCTCCCGTCCACTGGAACACCTTTACTTTTTTGTTTTCAGGGAGAAGTCTCCTGTTTATATAATCAACAGATCCGATGATCTCCCTTTTTAGATCAAATGTGTAGTTTTTTATAGGCAATGAGTAGTCTCTGTTCTGTTTACCATCGTAAAGTTTTTCCCATTTAAATGGATGGGAAAAGGAATGACTTGCAGCCTCAACATTATCAAGCCTGAAAATCTGTCTTGCTATATCTTCAAGTTTATGGGATAGATCAGGATAAAGTCCGTAAGGTGCTATCTCCCCTTCTATAACTGATACTGTGTGGGGTATCCTGAAGATTTTTATTATCTTTTCCTTTATGATCTCAGATGCAAATTTTTCCCTTTCCCACTCTGTTCTTTCCATAAAGCCATCGCCGTCAATATGAACAAAAAGGATCCTTCTGCCGTTCTCAGTAGTTGTGTCAGGTGCAGGTATATCTCTCAGTCTTAAAGCTTTCTTAAAGAATTTAAATGGGTTTACAACCCAGAGGTCTTCTATATCTGTTTTCAAAAATGCACCGTTTAATATATAACCTCCCCACGGTGTGATTGATGCTGGGGAGTAAATCTGACCTTTACTGTTTTCTACTTTTATTAAAGGTCTTCCTTTCTCAGGATATAAAAGCAGATCAGAGTACTCTAAGGAGAGTTCTGCCTCAAAATCAAAGATGTCTTCCTTATATATGATCTTTTCGTTATCAAACATACCTGATCTGTTTTTGAAAATATCTATCCCTAAAGGTCTGAGATACTTTTCTTCAAGTGGAAAACCAAAACTCTCAACAAAAACAAGTCTGTTTCCCTCATCTATCTTTTTCCTTACCCATCTGTAAAAATCCTGATAGTTTTCAACGGTCTGGGACTGTAGCCACACAACAATCCCCGCATACCTGTCAACTGTATATCCATCAGGAAGTCCCCTGTTTATATCCCACAGAACAGGGATATAACCGAGATACTCAAAAACAAGAGAACCGAGTCTGTGGGCTGCTGAGTACTCCTTTTTTACAGCTTTTCCGTCGTAAAGTATCAGTACCTTTCTCGGTATAAACTGGAAGTATGATGTTCCAAATGTTTTCAGATCCTTGTCTATTATCCAGGGTATAAACCCTTTCTCCTGTATTTTTTTTGAGATCTCAAGAGCTTTTTTCTTCTCCTTCGGTGGAAGGTAATCTATAACAATAACAGGGAGTTTGATTGAGCTGAGCTTTTCCAGAATCCATCTCCTGTCTTTTTCAGGGACAGGTCTGTAATCCATACTCCCAGGATCAAGTCCATAAAAAAGAGATTCAACAGCAACAGCATCAACTGTATCCTCAACCCTTTTTACTATCTCAAAGCCTCTGTTTATTATTATCTCTTTGTCAGGGTATAGATTTTTTAGCCTCTTGATGAAACCTACAAGAGCATCCTGATACTCAGCCTTTGATCTTTTATCCTTTAAAGCGATCTGGTATGAGTCCAGTGTATCAAGGAAGAAACCGTCGTAATCCTTTAGTCTGTTGAAAACCCTTTTTATAAGGAATTTCTGGTATTCTTCATTCCTGAGATCCAGTATAACAGTTTTCCAGTGTATGTTTTTCCCTATTACCCACTCATCTTTAATGTCCTTAAAGTAATCCCTGTAGCTTTCACCTTCTTCCAGTGATACGTAGGCTAAAAGTTTTGAGTGACCTTTTTTCTCTATGTTGTGGGATGGGTCAACAACAAGATAATCACACAGATAGAACATCTCCTCAGGTGGGCTGTGATCGTAGTAAAAACATACAGCTGTTTTTTCATTCCCAAAAGCATTTATAAATAAAACAAGTATCAGAAGTATCTTACTGAAGCATGAATGTCTCATAATTCAACCTCTCAAAATCTTTTCTGAGCATATAGAGAGCAACAACAG
The DNA here is from genome assembly GCF_000021565.1 of Persephonella marina EX-H1. NCBI lineage: Bacteria > Pseudomonadati > Aquificota > Aquificia > Aquificales > Hydrogenothermaceae > Persephonella > Persephonella marina. The sequence goes on from NC_012440.1 coordinate 1,287,382, forward strand.
AGGAGACAAGTAATGAAAGGGCAAAGCCATACCCGAAAAACATTATTCCCATCTCAATGGATATAAATGTAAAGACCATATTTAGAACAAAGAAAAGGAATGTCAGCATAAGAACAGCTTTCCTTTTATCAAGATAGAAGGATATAGCAAGTAATGACATGAAGAAAAGCTGGAGACCTGTTCCCACAAGATCTATATGAAATAGAGGTATATAAAAAACGGGGAAATTTAAAATTCTGAAAATAGGCTCACTGAAAAGAAAGATGATAAGAATGACTATCGTCTGAATCCTGAAAACCTCAAAAAGGGATGTTCTCGCTGTATCAATCATCTCAATATGTCTTTTCTTTATAGCATCAAATGTTGCACCACCTCTAACGGCATCATAATAGCTGTCGTACTTCTCTGCAAACTCCGTCTCAAGTCTGAGGAGAAAAACCGCCATTCCCGGAACGATAGCAAGATATGCAAGGAATATAGGCAGATCGTAAAGTATTGAGTTTCTCAGCACACCTATAACCTTCTCTCCTGTGTCAGGATGAAACCAGAATATAAACTTGTCTACCCATATGCCGAGGTTGTAGAAAAATCCTGTAAAGATAAGGGACGGGTATATCTTTTTTCTGTCTAAAAAATCAAACTCAACAAGTTTGTCAGACTCAAAGCTGTATATGATAAGTCCAAGTAAGAGGAAAAACAGTATTATCTGTCCACCCATAAATGATATGAGGAGACCGTCAAGACCTGATCCTGCTATACTCAGAACAAGTACTGAGCTTATTGTAAATGTATAGGCGATAAAAAATGAAAAAACTATAAATCTGTAGTTCTTTAAAGCTGTAAGAACTATATTCAGTATCCAGACTCCAGATAGTACGAGGAATGTAAAAACAAATGTAACGCTGTAAAGGGCTCCCTGATCTTTAAATATAAAGAAGGCTGGGGATATAAATAAAAATGCTGTGGTGAGGACGAGTAAAAGCATACCCATAATGTTTGGAAGAACCTTTTCAAACCTTTTTTCAAAAAGCCTGTCAGCGATATACCTTGAAAAGTAAAACTGGAAAAATCCTGTAAATATAAGACTGAGTGCAAGAAGGTATGTGATACTTACCATAAAAGCCATAAGGTCATGTTTATTTTTTATGAAGGGATAGCTTATATATCCTGAAACAACGATACTTATGATGGATATTATCCATGGTCCTGAGCTGATCACAGCAGAGTATCCGTATGCTTTTAGAAGGGATAGAATGTCCCCTTTTTCCAGGATCTTTCTCAGCTCAAAACCGATTCCTGCCACTTTGAGAGAGCCTCCATATAAGTATTCCTGTAGCTGTTTAAAAACTTTTCCATAGAGTAGTATCTTTTAACCCTTTCCAGAGCTGTCCTTTGGTACTGATACCAGATTTTTTTATCTGAGAGTATACTGATGTAGGCTTCTGCCAGTTTAGATGGGTTTGCTATTGGGACAACCTCACCTGCCTTTCCAAGTTTTTTGTCCTCCTCATCTATCCCTCCGTATATGAGCTGTCTGCATGAACCTACATCCGTTGTAACAGCAGGAACTCCTGCAGCAAAACCTTCTATCACAACAAGGGGCATACCCTCACTTATAGATGTGAGTGTAACTATACCTGTTTTAGGCAGGATATCATCTATCTTCTGAAATCCTAAAAACTTTATATTATTTTTTAAACCGAGTGTTTCCACAAGAAAACGGCATTCCCTTGCATAGTCCGGATCCTCATCCTCAGGACCTACTATCCATCCCTCTATATCTGGTATGTGGTTTGCAACTATACGGATAGCCTTTATAAATGTTTTTATATCTTTAATGGGAACAACCCTTCCTATAAGTGTTATAACAGGTGGTATATCCTCTGATCTTTTCTTCACCAGATCGCCGAGTCTATGAATGTCAACACCGTTAGGTATGATCTTTGTTTTTTCAGGTGGGGCTCCATAAGATATCTGTATATCCCTTGCTCTATCAAAAAGAGATATTATAGGATCTGATGCTGTGTATATCATCTTACCAAGACCCTCAAAAAAGCTGACCCATACCTTTCTGAGGTAGTCTATCTCACCTATCTCCTTCTGTAGAATCGTTCTTTTATCCTCTATCCAGTCAGCATTTAAAAGGTCTATCTTCCTCTCCCTTGTGTATATCCCGTGTTCAGTAAGTATAAAAGGTTTTCCTGTATCAAAATGCATTAAGGCTCCTAAAAAGCCTGCGTATCCTGTTGAAGGTGAGTGTATAACCCTGTAATTTTTTATCCTTTTAGCAAGTCTCGCAACAACCCAGATAGGAGTGTGTATATTTCTTATAGTCCAGAAGTAGTCTATAAATGACTGATCAGGTGAAAATCTGTAGTACTTGCTCAGTATAAATCTCCACGCTTCCTCACTGTAAAGGAATTTTTCTATCGTTACCTTTTCTGTATAAAAATCAAGATCCTTTATGTACTCAGGAAGATCCGTTTGAGATCTGCTTTTGAACCATCTGTGAAGCTTTTTTATGTATAAAAAATCCTCCTTTTTTATCCTTGTTTTCTTCACAGAAGGTTTTTCATCACTCCCAAAAAGGTAGTGAACCTCTAAATGTTTTAGATTGTCGGGGAGATCATACTTTATATCTCCGTAATCCTCAGGTCTGCTCCCTAAAAAAACAACACCGAAGCTTATCTCAGGAAGACCTGTTATAAGCTGGTATATCCATGTTGAAACACCACCTTTCACATAGGGAAACGTTCCCTCAGCAAGTATCAAGATCTCCACATCATCGGACTTTTTCAGATAAAAACCCATCAGCCTTCCTCCCATAAAACCGCTACAGGATAGAATGATGGGTCGTACTTCAGGTAGGGATGTTTTTTTATAAACTCTTTTATCCTGCTGTACTCCCTGTTTCTGAAAAATATCTCCGCAAGGTAGGGGGCAACTTTAAACTCCGGAATGTTTGAGTCAAGAGCTTTAGTAAGGTATATATATGAGTCATCAAGTCTTCCTTTAAGGAGATATATCCTTCCAAGGAGAAGATCAATATAAGGATCATTTTTTATTATATCTTTTGCTTTTAATGCGTATCTTTCTGACTCATTCAGATAAAAGTCTGTTATCTCCTTATCAGCCATACCAATATATATTATCTCCCAGTAAAGCTTTGAAAGCTCTCTGTATATGATCCCCTTTTCCTTTTCATCCTTTGCTTTTTTCAGCTTTTCAAGGTTGTTGTGTATCTGTTCGCTCAGTCTTTTCTCTATCTTATCAAGAACACTGAAGGATAAAAGTCTTATCTCATCATTCTCATCTGAAAGTCCATACCTTAAAAGCCTGACACTTTCAGGTGATTTCACCTCTGTGAGAAATAAAAATGCTTTTAATCTCAAGGATGAAGGGAGATTTTTTCTGAGGACAAACTCTCTCACTGAAGACTCTCCAAACTTTCTTTTTCTTACCTGTATCTTTTCTTCTATAAGCTGGAAAACAGGAACGGTCTCAAGGGGAAGAACTGGCAGTTTCTTCTGTTTTCTGAAGATAATAAGTGAGAATAGAACGGCAATATAGCTTAGAACAGGCGTTGAAAACATAATAATGAATATCACTATGATACTTAACGGGAAAGGTTTTTTATACCTTTTTGGGAAAAATGTCCATACCACAACCGATAACAGTACTGATGCTACAGTATGAAAGATAAGGAAAAGAAAGATGTTATATGTATTACCGAGCATTAAAAATCCTACAGCCAAAAGCTCAAGCAGGATTGAAACAGGCGTAATTTTTCCTTCCATGATCACAGCTCTTTAACTTTTGTAAGTGTCTGCTCAAGATCATTTTCAACGGTAAGTATTCTGCTTTTTATTTTACCTTCTACCTCTTCACCGAATATATCCTCTATCTTTTCCTTTATCCTGTTAACAAACTCAACAGCTGCAACATCACCTGTAAAAGGGAGAAGAATTATAAGCTTTTCCTTCTCAACCTCACTGCATCTTGTTGAGATATCAAATCCTCTTAAGCCTCTCTCTATCTCTGTAAATGCTGCATCAAGAAAGTCCTGTTTTAACATAAAGAAAACAACTATACTGCTCTCAATACCAAACTTGCTCTTTAGATGTATAAGCTTTCTCAGCTCCTTTATAAATGAAAGATGTATATTTGGGAATTTAACAACTGTTTCTTCAAGACCTTTTGCGAGATTGTACTCATCAAAAAGATATGTGAGAAAAACGTTTATCGTGAGAAGATTGTCCTTATTAAGGCTTAAAAAAGGCATATCGGTTATGAGAAGGAGTCCGTTAATATTTCCATTTATATCAACAGCTGGAACAACAGCCAGATACTCGGATTTTACATCCCCTTCCAGTCTGTTTACAGCCAGATATGTTGATGTTTTATCAATAAATGCCTGTTTAACAAGTGGATCATCTCTGTTAAGCTCTGCTCCTTTCCCTATCTGGGCTACCTTTTTGAATCCGTTGTCTTCATTTATATATAGGGCTCCTCCATCAATATTGGTAAATCTTGATATAAGCATTAAAAAATTTTTAAAAAGATCCACCTCCTTATTCAGTATCATCATCCTTATATCCCTTAAAACGGATCTTATACTGAGAGGTTTCAGAACATAATTCTTCTCTATCTGGTCATGTGATATTTTCAGCATAAAAAAATTTCTTCCCAGCTCCTCAATCTTTTCCTTAAGAAAGCTGTTCTCTTCCTCAAGCCTCTCTTTTCTCCTGTTCCAGTACTGGAAAAACTCTCCTAAAACAAATGTTATAAGTAGATACCAGAAAAATGTCTCGTAGGGAAACTGCTCATACAGAAAAAATGCTGATATTCCAAAAACGAACATAGATACTATACCTGATAAAAGACCGTAGTAAAGGGTTAAAAGAATGATCACAAATATGTAGTAGGTTATATTTCCCCCGATATTTAAGAAAAGAGGGTCATCATTATTCCACACAAAACCAAAAAGAACAAAAAGGATTGAGAGTGTTAAGCTTTCAACGAGTATCTTAAATCTTTTTCTTTCCATCTATTTATTTTTTCTCAGTCCATCTATCATCTCATTTATAAGCTTCTGTGCAACAGTTCCTACAGATTCGTAACCCCATCCTGTTTTTGATCCCACTGCTGTCCAGACTGTTTTTCCCGTTTCTGTCTCTATAATCTTGAGTGTTATACTTACAGCAGGTTCACCATCAATACCTGTCTTGTACCTCCATTCATTAACATAACCGGTTACCGCATACTTTATATTTTTTGAGGATGCTTTCTTTAAAAGATCTTTTATCTCCTGATCTGAATAATCTTCATACTTGTTGTTATAAAATCTTTCGGATATATTGAACCCTTTTGATACAAATACACCTTCAGCAATACCTGATGCTTTCTGGCCTGCAAGTGGAACCTCTGTGAAATTCTCAAAGGGAAGTATAACAATACTTTCATCTCTGTTTATATTTTTTTTCTGGACATTGTAAACGGAAGAACAGCTTAGTATTACAACGGATAGTAATAATAGGAACCACTTTTTCAAATTTACCACCCCTCTTCTTGATTATCCCATTAATTTACTTTTTCTGTTATACATAAGTCAATCGCATTTGGCTCAACTATGATTGCTCTATGCTGTAACTTCCTGTTCTTTATCTCATCAGTAAAATGTCTCAATGGTGCCTCAACCTTTACGAATTTCGGGATTGTGTGGAAAGTTCCATAATGAATGGGAACTATAAACTCAGCTTTAAGATCAATAAAAGCCTGTATTGCCTCCCAGGGATTCATATGGATCTTGTGAAGGAGAAGTGTCGGCTCGTATCCTCCTATCGGAAGAAGTGCTGTATGAATATCAAAAACCCTGCCGTACTCTTTAAATCCATCAAAGTATGCTGTATCTCCTGCAAAATAGTATGTTCTGTCTTCAATCTTTATCATGTAGCTCACTGTATCCGTGTTTGGAAATAGAAGGGATCTTCCTTTGTTATGTTTTACCGGAAGGGCTGTTATCGTCACACTTCCGTTATTAAATATCTCGTATCTTTTCAGCTCTATGATCTTTTTAAAGTATGTTCTACCTAAAACAGGTTTTGTATTTTCTGGGATAATAAGTGTTGTATCCCTTTTAAGTCTCCTCAGTGTTCTCATATCAAGGTGATCGTAATGTGCGTGGGATATAAGAATAAAATCAACTGATGGTATAAGATCAGGTCTTAATGCTGGCTTCTGCCTCCTTATTCCGAATATATGGGGACTCAAAAAAGGATCCGTCAAAAATCTTATCCCTTTGTAAGATATAAGAAATGTTGAATGGCCTAAGTTCGCTATAAAGTCGTAACCGTGTGCTATAGCGTATCTTATCTCCCTGTAAAGAAGGGAGTTCTCGTCAAGTATAAAGTTCCTGTGTAATTTATAATCCTTTGCTTTTTGCTTCCTGCCAAAGTTGTTCCATATCATCCAGTTTCATCTCCTTTAACTCTTTGTTTTTCTCTTTTGCTTTTTTCTCAATATACTGAAATCTGTTGACTGTTCTGTCTATAGAGTGGTGTAAAGCCTGTTCAGGATCTATCCCATACACCCTTGCAAGATTTGTAACCGCTATCAGAAGATCACCTATCTCATGCTCTCTTTCCTTATCCGTTTTTGCATTTTTAAGTTCATTAAGTTCTTCCATAACCTTTTCCCATACATCCTCAGGGTTTTCCCAGTCAAAACCAACCTTTGCCATTCTTTTCTGTACCTTAACAGCTCTCATCAATGCGGGCATTCTCTTAGGTATCCCCTCAAGTATGGACTCTCTTTCCTTTTCCTTTTCCTTTATAGCCTCCCATTTTTTTAGATGATCCTCACCTTCAAGCTGTGAGTACTCCACATCCCCGAATACATGTGGATGTCTTCTTATAAGCTTTTCCTTCAGATTTTCAAGAACATCATTTATATCAAAGCTTCCTTCATCCTTTTTTATCTGTGAATGGAAAACAACCTGTAGTAAAAGATCACCAAGCTCCTCAACCATAGCCTTATCATCATCAGACTCTATAGCCTCAAAAAGCTCATAAGCCTCCTCTATAAGATTGTTCTTTATGGACTGGTTTGTCTGTTCCCTGTCCCATGGACATTCCCTTCTCAGCCTTTTAACAATATCAACAACTTCCTGAAATCTTCTACCCTCTTCTCTACATTCCGTTTTTTCCATACAGACCTCCCTTAATGATAAAATATTCAAATCTCTATAATATATGTAAAAGGTGGGAAATGGAAAATATAATCAATGTGAAAAATCCTGCATTAACAAATATAGTAACAAAGCTGAGGGATATAAATACAGACAGCTATCTATTTAGAAAATATATATCAGAAGCCGGAAGAATACTACTTCTGGAAGCATTAAAGGATGAAAAAACCGTTGAGAAAAAGGTAAAGATATGGGTTGGTGAGTACAGATTCCCAGAGATAGAAGAGGAAAGATACGTTTTTATACCTATAATGAGGGCCGGACTTCCTATGCTTGATGGTGTTTTTGAGGTACTGAAAAATGCTAAGGCAGGTTTTTTGGCTATAAAAAGGAATGAGGAAACACTTGAAAGTGTGTTGTATTACGACAGGGTCCCACCTCTTGAAGGGAAAAACGCTGTCATACTTGATCCTATGGTGGCAACAGGGGGATCACTTGATTATGCGGTAAAAGTAATAAAGAAAAAAAATCCTGAGAAGATAATATCACTCAATATAATTGGAGCTCCCGAAGGGCTGAAAAGGATAGCAGAAAAACATCCTGAGATTAAAGTCTATATAGCTCAGATTGATGAGAGACTTAATGATAAAGGCTACATAATTCCAGGAATAGGTGATGCCGGAGACAGGGCATTCAATACAGAATGATGGGAATAATTGAGGATATATCCTTCGGACTTTTCTTAGGAATAGCTGCAGCTATATCACCTGGTGCACTTCTTGCACTTCTTATATCTGAAACACTGAGGGGAAATATAAAAAATGGTATTCTCGTTTCAGTCTCCCCTATTGTTACAGATCTGCCTATACTGTTTGTTTCAATATACATACTGAAAAAGATAGAGAATTTCACATCTCTTGTTGGAATAATATCTGCAACAGGTGGAGTACTCCTCTTTTATCTTGGGATAAAGAATATCTTTGCTAAACATTCCGAGATATCAACAGATATGCATGGCTCTTTTGTTAAAGGGGTTGTTATCAATATACTTAATCCTTACACATACCTTTTCTGGTTCTTTATAGGTGCTCCTTATATATCGGATAAAGGGTTTGTAAATTCAGCGGCTTTTGTTATCTCTTTCTTTATAGGTATAACAGGAAGTATGATACTTATAGCTTTCTTCGTTGAGAAGATAAAGAGATTTATAGAGAGCAGATACTATGATTATCTGTTGAAATTTATAGGTTTTCTTTTTATTATCTTTGGAGTACTACTTATAAAAAACAGTATGAAATATTTAGGGCTGTAAAATGAAAATTCTTGTTACTGGTGGGACGGGATTTGTAGGAAGATATTTAGTTGAGGAGCTTTCAAAAGAACATCAGTTAGTTCTTCCTACAAGGGATATAAAAAAAGCGGAGCTTCTGTTTTCTGGGAGAGGTAATCTGGATAATATAAAGATCATCCATTTTCAGGAAGACCTTGACCACACCGTCAGGAAGTACAGACCTGAAGTGATAATAAATCTTCTCGGAATTCTTTACGAGAACAGAAAAAAGGGGATAACATTTGAGAAGGTTCATTTTGAGTACACAAAAAAGCTTGTTGATGCCGCTTCTGATATTGGCATTAAACTATTTGTCCAGATGTCTGCCCTTGGTGCAGATCCTTCAAGTAAAAGCAGGTATCAGAGAACAAAAGGTGTTGCTGAGGAGTATATAAGATCATCAAATATAAATTACATAATCCACAGACCATCAATAATTATGGGGAGAGAACAGAAACTATTTCAGGACATGAAAAAGTTTGGAAAAATTATGCCTTTATTTTTAGCACCTGAAGGGAGAGTTCAGCCTGTTCATATACTTGATGTCAGGGACTGTTTCTTAAAATCACTGGACGAAGAGGATGAGATATTTGAACTGTGCGGTGATAGGGTAGTAACATTCAAGGAGCTTTTTGAGTTTGCACTGAAATATGCTGGTTATAGAAGACCTGTCATACAGATGCCTAAGATCTTTTTCAGGTTTATGCTGCCATTTTTCAAACTTCTGCCAGAGCCTCCAATGACTGAAGATCAGTACTATATGCTTCAGAAGGACAATGTATGTTCAGGAAAATACAGAGGAGTTAAAGAGCTACTTGGAAAGATCAGAAACCCGTTTGAATTTTAGTATGTTTTATTTCAGAACCTACCTTTATGGTTTTTTTATATGGTTTCTTATTGTTATAGCTGTAGGATTTTTTATAAACAGCGTTCCTTTTGACTGGAGCAGAGAGTACTTCAGAATAGTTTTCTCAAAAAACTCAAAGATTATTATCAATAATAGTATCCTATTTGTATTCTTAACTAATTTTATAATAATTACGATATATTTTAAAAGGAGATTTAAAGAAAATCTGAAAAAATCAATGGTCAGGGCGTTGATTTTTAATAGTATAGTTACTGTTTTTTTCTTTGGTAACTGTATATTTGGGAGATAAGTATGGAAAATTTCTTTAAATTTTTTGGACTGAAAGACGATCCTTTCAGGGTCACACCTGATATTGAGTACTTCTATATGTCTCAGGCTCATAAAGATGTTTTAGATGCCCTTGAGTATCTTTATCATACAGGTGAAGGGTTTGCTGTCATCATAGGAGAACCCGGGACAGGTAAGACAACAACCGTTAAAAAGTTCTTAGCAAACCATCCCTATGAGATACTGTACGCATATATTATCTTCCCCAGCTTCTACCCACTGGAGATGCTTAGGGCTATACTGAGAGAGTTTGGCGTTAAGACCTCACCTGAAGAGGCAGAAAGTGATCTTTTTGCCAAATTAAAGGAATTTCTGATAAAGAAAAAGGAAGAAGGTCATAAAGTTTTTATAATCGTTGATGAAGCACAGAATCTCCCTATAGAAACTATGGAGGAGCTAAGGATACTGTCGAATCTTGAGACTAACAGGGAAAAACTACTCCAGATAGTTCTTACAGGACAGACGGAACTTGAGAAAAAGATAAATATGCCTGAGCTCAGGCAGTTAAAAGAGAGGATAACAGTTGTAGCAAAACTTAGAAATCTTGATTTTAATGAGACGGTTGATTATATAAAGTACAAACTTGAAAAGGCTGGAAACCCTAAGATCCATATACCATGGTATATATACAGGCTCATATTCAAGTACTCTCAGGGTAATTTCAGAAAGATTAATCTCATAATGAGAAGAACATTAATGGCCGCATATGTTGATGAGAGTAAAAAGATCAAATACAAACATCTAAAAGAGGCATTAAAAACCCTTGGTTTTTATGAGGAAGCCAAGGAAAAGAAAAAATTAAAATATCTCGCCCTTGCATCTGTAATTCTAGCCATTTTACTTGGACTTACAGGAACGTTCTCCTGGTTCCTGTACGCTATAGCAACCGGTGAGAAAAAGATAAATTCTGAGCCTGCTCAGTACAAGAATATGACCAAAACACAGCATACCCAGCATCTAAAAGCTGAAACCAGAGGGGAAAAGAAAAAAGTACATCCACCGCTGAAACCTGAAGAACAGATAAAGGAGTTTATTAAGAGATGGAAAAACTCATGGGAAACACAGGACTTTTTAAGATACATCTCTTATTACTGTAAAGATTTTAGATGGGCCGGTGGAGGAATTGAAAAATGGGAAAAATACAAAAGGAAGACGATACTCAACAAAAAATTTATAAAGATATACATAAGCGATATAAAGATCAGAAAAATCAAAGAGAACAGATGGGAGGTTATATTCAAACAGGAATACTTTTCAGATAAAATAGATGATGTCACCTTGAAAAAGCTGATTATTATAAAAAGTAATGGAAAGTACTGTATAAAAGAAGAAAGAACGATCAGGAGGATTAAGTGAGATATCTGAGGGTAGTAATAACATTAATAGCTGCGGTGGTTTTAGGTTCTTTCAGTTATGCTTCACAACCTACTATAGAGGAAGTTCTCAAGCAACTTGAGGCAAAAAATATTGATAAAGCTGAGGAGCTTGCAAGACAGCTTCCATATGAGGAAAGAATAAAGCTTAATATCATTCTATTACTTCAGGAAGGGAGAAAAGCTGAGGCCCAGAAACTCTTTTCAAAGATATCAGAGAAAAACAAAGGTGTTTTAGAAAATGTTATATACATACCTGAAGGCAGTTATGCGATTGTTGTAAGTAAAAGTAGACAGAGACTTAAAGTTATAAAGTTTGTAAATGATCTTCCTGTTGAGGTTCTTGAGCTAAGATCAATAACAGGGAAAAGACCGGGAGACAAGTTGAAGGAAGGAGATCAGAGAACTCCCAACGGTGTTTATTTTCCTGTTAAATACCTGACAAAGCTTGCGCCGATGTACGGTGTAGGTGCTTTTCCATTGAACTATCCAAATATACTTGACAGGAAGTTTTTAAACAAAACAGGAAATGGTATATGGATCCATGCTTCTGATAAGCCTGACAGACCTTACTTTAGCTCAAATGGATGTGTTGTTCTGAATAATGAAGATTTCAACAAATTAAAAAGATTTATAAAACTTAAGGAAACACCTGTGGTTATCGTTGAGGATTTTGAGTATACAGATGCCGGATCATTTAAAGAAAAACAGATGGCACTTATATACTTCGTTTATCAATGGAAAAGGGCCTGGGAAGAAACAGCGAAAGGAAATCTTGACAACTATTTCTTCCTTTACTCAGAAAGGTTTGTCTCAAAAAAGGGCAACAAAGAGCAGTGGATGAGATATAAAAGAAGAATATCAAAGCTGAAGGACTGGATAAAGATAGATATAAAAAATCTATCAATACTTAAAGACGGAAGAATGCTTGATTTTGGTAATATATACGTTGCAACATTTGATATGAATTACAGATCAAATAACTACAACTTTAAAGGTAAGAAAATACTGTATATCATCAGGGAAGATGGGAAATGGAAGATCTTAGCAGAAGAAACTTTATAAGACTGGCTGGATCATCTTTATTACTGCTATCTTTAAATCCTGATGAAGTTTTTGCAAAACATAACAGCAAACTCCATTTCAAACTTCCACCTAAGCCTCTCCAGTACTACATAAAAGAGGGTAAAGAGAAAGGTGGGAGAGTTCTTATAATAGGTGGAATTCACGGAAATGAACCGGGGGCATACAAAGCTGCAGATATTCTTATGGATCTTGATGTTAAAAAGGGAACTGTTGCTGTTCTACCAAGAACTAATTTCGTTTCTGTTCTTGCAAATGTGAGAGGATACAACGGAGATATGAACAGAAAGTTTCACAGAATATCCAGGAAAGATCCTGACTACAGATATGTATCATTCATTAAAGATTTTATAGATGATTTCAGACCTGATGTGGTTCTTTCACTTCACGACGGTTACGGCTTCCATATAAAGAATAAAAAACACTGGGGGCAGTGTATAGTTATTGATGCTGTTAGCTATAAAGGATATCCCCTTTACAGCACAGCAAAATACGTTGCAGATAGGGTCAATAAAAAAATAACTAAGAAGCACTGGAAGATACCTATCCACAATACAGACACGTTTAATAGATACACAAAGTATAAAGAACAGAGGAAATCCTTAACATACTATGTACTTTCCAAGTGTAATATTCCTGCATTCTGTATAGAGGCTTCAAAACAGCTACCAGATCTTGAAACAAAAACAAAAATGCATCTTATGATGATAAAAGAGTTTCTTGAGATCTTTAATGTTGAGCTTGATCCCGGTATAGATCACGTTCTTTCCAACCTGAGTTCCTTTATAAACAGAAAAAGAGTGTACTCTGTCAGGTTAAATATAAATGGTAGAACAGAGATCATTAACTCATCTAAAACAATAAAGGTTCCTGCAGGGAGCAGGATAAGATTTGAATCCGTCTATGGAAATAGAGGAAGTTTCGTAATTCCCGAAGGGGTAAATCTGAACTACTCAGGTTTTTATTACTCAAGAAATATAAGATTCTTCCTTAAAGATGACTATAAAAAAGTTTTTACCCTGAAGTTTGTAAAAACCTAATGTTTTCTCGGCTTTATATCAACAGTGACATATTTTGTTGATCTGTTTATCTTCATCTCTATAAGTGTTGTGGTATTTGGATAAAAGAGAGATGGTTTTTCATCAACTATCTGTCCATTTTCAGTCCTGAGGAGAATTATATTTTTTAGTTTTTCAGTCTCATAGTATATTCCCTCGTCAACGCGGGGAACGTATATTTTCATGCTTAAAACGATATCCGAACCTAAAGATTTACAACATTCTTTTATCTCATTTTTTAACTTTTTAATACCAACTATAAACCTTCTGAAACTTGGATCAGTTGAGTTATTATGAAACTCATCTGTTATAAGCTCATGAAATCTTCTGCTCCAGTACTCTTCTTCAGCAGAGATCTTCTTTTTTGTAAATTCTCCATTTCTTATGTACCTTCCGTTGTACTTATAAACGAAGAACTCTATGGTGTAATCTTTTATAGGTTTATTATGGTCATCAACCGCTCTAACTATGAACTGCTGGTAAATCTCCCTATTTTTGAATGTTTTTTCTGTAATCTCTTCCAGCTCTTTTTTAAATTCTGCGTACTCCTCAGGCTTTTTTATTTTGATAGCTCTCAAAACCAGATCTGCGATCTGTGATTTCCTGCCAGGTTTTATATCATCAACTATTGATCCATGATCATAATTTCTTAAAACGGCAAAAGCTGTATCAAATCTGTAATCCTTTACATAAACATCTACAGCTTTGCCTTCCCTTGAGAAGTCAAGTATAAACTTTACTGGATTGAGATTTGTTCCGCAGACAACAACCGTTCCATCTGTTCCTTTTTTGTTAACGAGTTTTCTAAGACCGCCGTATCCTTTGTTACCGACAAATATAAATGTCTGTATCTGATTCCTGTTGTAATAAGGTCTTTCCTTAAGTAGATCCATATGGGCAAGCTTCCACTGGTAAGGACTTGCAAGCTCAAGACCATTTAAAAGTCTTCTTCCTACCTCAAACATATCTCCAAATTTGTACCTGCCTTTAAAAACCATACCTAAAAGCGATTTTCCATAATGAGCTAAAGGAGATCCAAAGTTAGCAGGGGCGAGCATTATTATCTTTTTAACAGGACATTTATCTATACGGTGTCTGTAGTACTCTGCTATAAAATGTCTGATCACTAAACCACCTGTTGAATGGACTATAACATTGAGATCAACAAGTTTATTTCCCTCTTTATCTATGAAGCCTTTTTCTCTGAATCTGTCGTATAGTCCATCTATAACATCTTCGTAGGTTACATTGTCCTCTCTTGATTCATAATCAGCGTAGTATATGGTATCAACAGATCCGATACCATTTTTAATCAGGAATGCTTTTACATCTTTGAAGCTTTCTGAACAGTCGCTCCAACCGTGAAGGATAAGGGTTATCTCTTTCATTACTCCCTCCCCCATATTTTTAATTTCATATCAGATTAATAATTTGTCAATATACTACGAATAAATTTTTAAGAATCTTGATTTTTAAAAGAAGGATTATTACTATTAAACATGCCAGTTAAACGGATTCATGGCAACTGAATATGCTATTATGATGCATTTTGAGTAAGAAAGACTAAGATTTTTAATCCTTGATAATCAACATTTATAAGATAATGCTAATAAGTATAATTGCATTACTACAGGTTTAATGCAGATTACTTATTTTTGCAAAGATGTATAGAAGCGGAATGATCTTTCTCTAAATGGCTTTATAACTTGCTAAATGGCTTATTTTTTTATATCGATAGAATAGTGGGTTTTCTTTGAACCAAGTGGGATAGAAAGTTAACAACATCTGTTGCTGTTACTGCAGTTACATCTGTAGTTTTCTTTGAACCAAGTGGGATAGAAAGGTATCTTCTTCTGCTTCTATATAAGATATAGTTTTACCAGTTTTCTTTGAACCAAGTGGGATAGAAAGAAGCGTGTATCTTGTGGTGTAACGAAATTGCGGGATGTTTTCTTTGAACCAAGTGGGATAGAAAGGTGGAAAGGTTTAAATTTTAATTAGTCCACTGGTGAAGTTTTCTTTGAACCAAGTGGGATAGAAAGTTGGAAGTATAACATTTTTAGGCTTTGAAACTTCATCAGTTTTCTTTGAACCAAGTGGGATAGAAAGTTTCACTCCGGTGGTGTTATCGCTCATTCTGGAATGGTTTTCTTTGAACCAAGTGGGATAGAAAGACCAGTGATGACGAAAGACTTGCAAGGTTCTGGGCTGTTTTCTTTGAACCAAGTGGGATAGAAAGGCAGTTCTTAAAGCTCTGGAATCTATGAATGCAAAGTGTTTTCTTTGAACCAAGTGGGATAGAAAGACTTCCTGATTCTGTTTCAACAACATCCTGCGAAATTGTTTTCTTTGAACCAAGTGGGATAGAAAGTTTTTCATAGCTACCCAAATAGGCTTTGCTACTGATGTGGTTTTCTTTGAACCAAGTGGGATAGAAAGTCTGTTTTAGCAGGGATAACAGTTTTATTAACATTTGTTTTCTTTGAACCAAGTGGGATAGAAAGCAGCAACAGGTTCAAGTATTTTCTGTATTGCTCCAAAAATGTTTTCTTTGAACCAAGTGGGATAGAAAGTGTATGTATACCTGTTCTCCTTTTTTGTACTCTACAGTTTTCTTTGAACTAAGTGGGATAGAAAGTGAGCGTGTGTTTGCACATACGCAAACACACAAGAAAGTTTTCTTTGAACTAAGTGGAATAGAAAGAATGGAAGTTGGCTTCCTCATCAATTAATGATACAGGATCAGAGACTTCTTTTATATTTAGAGAATCAAGGATCTCTCTAACAATCTGTCTTTTTACAGCTTTTTCTTCAGGGGTTTCATTCTTTAGCTTTTCCTCTAATTCATTGATAAATTCCTCTATTCTCTTCTCTGTTTTCTCCTGTTTTTCTCTTATCTCTTTGATTTTTTTCTCAATTAAATTATTGACTTCCTGAAGGCTAGTATTCTCATCAATCTTGTCAATCCCAATACTTCCCTTTAAAGTTTCCTCTTCTGCATCCGTAAACTCATAACCAGATCCACTTTCCAAAGCATTATTAACGCTTTCCTTTATCTTCTCTAATTCCTGAAGAATCTTATACTCATATGAATCTGGCTCTTTGTTTCCCTCACCATTATCTTTTTCTGTATCGCCCTTCTTCTTTTTCACACCTTTTACGGTATAAAGTTTTTCTTTAATTTCTTCTAATTGTCCATCTTCCTCTTCCGACAAATAAACGGCAAGTAATGCTTTTGTTATATCAGGATCATTTCCATACTTACTGGAAAGATCCATTATAGATTCAATCATATTTAAGCCGTATCTATACTTTCTGTTATCAATTAAAAACTGTTCTGCTTTTTCTCTTCCCTCACTTGATATATCATTTACCATTAAGTTTGAAATCCTATCAAAGACATCAGATAGGACAAGGTATGAATAATTAGCCACTGAAAACTCAAGAGCTTTTTTTACATTGAGATAATTCTCATAATTGCTTTCAGGAAGTCTCTCCAGTGCTTTTTTACTCTTGATAACACTTCTTATTCCAAATAATGTGGTCTTTCCAGTCGAAGTATCTATTATAAATTTCCCTTTGGACAGACTTCCAAAATCTGCAACATCACTCTCATCTCTTTTTAAGTTTGCTACCACACCAAGAAGTACATCATTTTCTATAGACTCTATCTTCTCTGCCTTTTCTAGATTATCACCTCCCTGACCCTCCAATAAACTTTTTTCCTTTTTTAAAGCAGATAAAATCTCCTCTTTTTTTCTCCTGTAATCTGAATTTATATGCATTAGGACTTTATTTGCCATTACCGTACCTAACGAAGCACTGGTCCACACATAATCAGCAAATTTTTCTGTACTATTAGTAGACAGAATTAACTGTCCAAAATTCTCTGGCTTATCCATTTTTAACACCCTTTTTGATTAATTGAGGTTGAAACTTTTTCTATTATAAACACCGTATCTTTTACCAATCTCATTCATAGACACATTGGCAGGTTCGAATACTACATCAATAAACCTTATATCTGCCATACCATTACCATTTGAATTCTCTATTATTCTCAGTTGTTCTTTGATCATATCAGGGTATAGAGTGTAGTACTGTCTATAGGCAGCACTTAGTTCGTCCTTGGCTATTCTCAACTCTTTCTTTGAATAAAGCCGATGTATAGCACCAAAAAGCAATCTGTTTTCTAAAATATCATCAGAAGGTAAAAAATCTTCACATCTTAAGTTTTCTAAAGTTTCAGATATTACCTTTTCCATCTTTATCTCCTTATATCAATTTTTCTTATTTCACTGCTGGCTAACTTTTTTAGGGATCTTTTTCCCTTTGAAGTCTGGATTGTCTTCATAAACTTTGCTTGCCATAATCTGTTTTCGTTTCTTGAACTGCTGTATTACTTGGATCTGTCTGGCTATCTTTTCTCTCATTTCAATCTCTTCTTTGTTCTGCTTCGGCAGTTCAATGGCAAGCCTGTCTATTTCTTTAAGCATATATTCAAGTAGACTATTATCATCCATTTCCAGACTATAGAACCTTGCCCAGTCTATTACATCTCTACCGAAGTAATCTGTTTCTAGAGGATCTGCACCTCTCTCCAGAAGCCATGTAATTAGTGCCTTTTTGCCATTGATTAATTTTTCCTCTATTATGTCTGGGTTTGTACGAAAAAATTCAGAGGACAAAAACCTTTTTACACTCTCTTCTTGAGTCTGCATTCTTTTATATCTATCTTCTTCTAAGCTTTGTTCTATATTCATAGATCCACCAACCGTCCTAATAACATCAGTTCCAACACTTTTCGTTTTAATCAACCTTCCTATATATCTTCTTGACATAAAAACTGTATGCAAGGGGGTCAATCCCATTGATTTCTCTTTTATATTAACATCAAGTAAATGCAAAAATCCCATTGCAAAAGCATATCTGCCCTGCATAATCAAGAGATGTACTGCATGGTGTCCTGCACTCGTGTACATCTCATCTATTTTTAAACCACTTGTTACACTTTTTTCTAGTATATTTCCAATTCCTCGTGCAAGTTCTTCCAATTCCTGCTTCACTTCCTCAAGGGGATAAATTGAATAGTCTCTTGATTCTATGCCTTCTTCATCTTTATAGATGAAATTCCAAAAGATAGTCTTGTACCTTTCCTCGTCTATTTTTCCATTTTTAGGCTTAGGCAACATTCTATAATAATATTCACTTAACACCCCTTCATTAACCCCTTCCTGATCCAGCCATCTGTCACTCATTTACTCCACCTCAACTTTTATAGACTGTACCTAATTTATGTTAAAACTTAAAACAGATTCATTAAATTTGCAAGCTATTTTTTTGCACTAAAAAAATAATGCAACTTTCTTCTAATCAAAAGCTAATTTGTTAACATAGCATCCTTGATCTTCTGGATTGCAGGTCCATTTACATATCTCATTATTACGGATCTGTCTTTTATATAGAACCTCTTAGCAAGGATTGTTCCACTATCTAACCTTAAAAGATAATCAACCGTTTCGCCAGCAACTGTCATTCTAAGAAGAACGAAACCAACACCGTCTTTTTCTTTATAAAAGACCTCACCCACATCTCTTTCTTCCTGTGTATACTCGTCAAAAAACCTTATGTACCCCTCAAGTTTAAATCCAAATTCAAACCCTTTTGCTGATTCTGTCCAGTTCGATGGATTCTCCAAGTAGTAGGTGCCGGTATCTTCATCATAATACTTATACCCAAGAGATTTACACCCAGATCCATACATTCCAACTTTATCGCATGTTGTTTGAGGGTCCTTACTTACTCCATATAGAAAGGAATACAGACCATAAGAAGATGGGTCACAGGTTGAAGCATAGTTATAAAAATAACCTGTAGAATAGTTGTAAGTGTAATTTACAGACAAAGAAGATATATAGGGGTCCCCACTATCGTCATAAGCATAGCTTTCTGAACAGGAAGGAGTTTTAGGTGGAATTAGATAATACTTATTTTTGTTCGATGTCTCTCTAACAAAATAAAGTGGAACTCTCTCAAGAATTACTGCATTATCTTTTGAATCATATGTAAATATATCAAGAACACTTGAATGGTTATAGCCAATCTCAAGATCTGCCTGATATTTTGAGAAGAAAATATCACCTGTGGCTTTAGCTTCCCCTCTAATTATATATAGCACATCCCCTTCAGAAAAAGAGATGTTAAAATTAGGAAGAATATTATCTCTAAACAGATCCCTTGACCTGACTACACGATTTGCAAGATCCTCTTCCCTAATGTTTGTAATATTTAACTGCAAACCTCTATTGTATGATGCAATTAAACTTCCATTATCAGAAATTATATATGTCCCAACCTGCTGTAAGGACTCGTTCAGTGGAATACTGGTCTTGTTTACGTTTACTTTGAACTAAGCGGGATAGAAAGGCTTTATCAAGAAAGATAATATCATTTAACACTTGTGTTTCTTTTGAACTAAGCGGGATAGAAAATTAGTATTCTTTACGTTTGATTAGGATGATAGAAAATCGGTGTAAAAAATAGACGCCCGCCCGCTTCCCT
Source organism: Persephonella marina EX-H1 (assembly GCF_000021565.1). Taxonomy (NCBI): domain Bacteria; kingdom Pseudomonadati; phylum Aquificota; class Aquificia; order Aquificales; family Hydrogenothermaceae; genus Persephonella; species Persephonella marina. The sequence continues at coordinate 1,307,168 of NC_012440.1, forward strand.
GCTCGCAGCGGGTCTGGTGCCGGTAGTTCACTGGAGGCAGGGTCTCCACCTACCAGCACTCCCATTAATAATTATGAGAAAAAATAAGAAAATTTCAATCATAGCTAGAATGAATTATTTAACACATTATATCTGGAATATTGGCAGGAATATTTAGAAACGGGGCTGTTATCAAAAATTCCAGCATTAGACTCGATTAAAATTAATAAGAAGACAGACTACTCAATACTTAGAAAGCTCAATTTTTCTAATATCTCTATTCCCCTGTAATCTGTTAGATCAAGTCTTATCGGCGTTATGGAAACATAACCTTCCCTGACAGCCGTATAATCTGTTCCTCTCTCACATTCCTCTTCAAGTGCCTCTTCGCCGCCTATCCAGTAATAAACCTCCTTTGATGGAGATATATATTTTTTTATCTCCTCTCTGTATGCTCCTCTTCCCTGTCTTGTTAAGAGAAATCCTTTTATCTGATCTATCTTGATATTTGGAAATGTTACATTCAGGAAAACTTTTTCAGGAAGACCTTTATGAAGAATCTGTTTTACTATCTTAATAGCAAGATCAGCCATCCCTTCAAAGTCTGGATTTTTTGATGATGCAGGTGAAAATGCTACAGAGGGAATACCGAACATAGTTCCTTCTCTCGCTGCACCTACAGTTCCTGAGTAAAAGATATCATTTCCAAGATTTGGTCCTGTGTTTATTCCTGAGATCAGGATATCAGGTTTTTCTCCATTGAGAATGATATGATACCCGAGATGAACACAGTCTGCAGGTGTTCCATCAACTATGTAGTAAAAGTTTTCCTCAAGTTTTTCTATTTTTAAAGGTCGTGTGAATGTAAGCGAATGGCTTGTTCCTGACATATTCCTGTCAGGGGTTACGGTTATAACTTCAAAGTTTTCATTCAGAAGTTTTTTCCTGAGAGAGAGAAGACCTTCCGATTGATAACCGTCATCATTAACAAGTAGTACTCTGTACTTTTCCATAAAATTTTTATCCCCATTCTGTTTTCAGCTGATTATTATATTTGATTCGTGGAAAATAATCTATTTAAAAGTCGGAGCGAGCGGACTCGAACCGCCGACCTCTGGCCCCCCATGCCAGTGCTCTACCGCCTGAGCTACGCTCCGAACTATTTTGATAAAGACTCTTTTAGATGCTTCCCAGCTTTAAAAGATATACCGAATCTTTCTGGAATCAATTTTTCTTCTTTTGTTTTTGGGTTTCTTCCTATTTTAGGAGCTCTTTTCTTGACTATAAATGTTCCAAATCCTGAGATCTGGACTTTATGTCCGTCTTCACCTGTAACAAGCTCCTGTATGATTTTTTCAAAGATTGCATTGACAACGTCTGATACATCCTTTTTTGATACTTCCGGATTTTTATTTTTCAGTATCCATTCAACAATTTCTGCTTTTGTCATATCCTTCGCTCCGATAAATGTTTTTTAAAAATTTATAATATTATAACTGATTGAGATAGGAATTTTTATACCTGATATAGTTCTGATATGACTTTTCAAGCCACTGTATCTCCTCTTCTGTCAGTTTTCTTTTGAATTTTGCAGGTGATCCTGTCCATAATGATTGGGGTTCTATCTTTTTGTTTGGTGTTACAAGTGCGCCAGCACCTATGATGCTTTCCCTTCCAACTACTACACCATCCATAACTGTTGCAGACATGCCTATCAAACATCTGTCTTCTATTGTGCAGGCGTGGAGCATAACGTTATGTCCAACAGTAACTTCTTTTCCAATGATTGTTGGATATTTTTTATGGTCTACGTGAATTATTGTCCCATCCTGTATGTTTGTTCTGTCGCCAATTCTTATATAGTTAACATCTCCTCTTATAACAACGTTATACCATATTGAGCAGTCCTCTCCAATCTCAACATCACCTATGATCACGGCATTTTCAGCTATAAATGCAGAGGGGTGGATTTTGGGATACTTACCTTTATAAGGCTTAATTATCGCCATTTCCTTCCTCTTTATGTTTTTTTATGAATTTATAACCAACAATAAAGTAAAGGGCTGTTATGGATATCATGATAAGTGCAACTATGCCTATATACAGGAACTCCATCTACTTTCCCTTGTAAACAGCTTTTCCGGTTTCTGTTTCCCATATTGTTACAGATACAACCTTTATCTCATCAAGAAGGCCAGCTTCTCTCAGTTTATCTTCTAAAAAGTCATATATGTATTTTGCAAGTGCTTCTGCTGTTGGACAGAAATCAACTACTGTTAGTTTTAAAAAACCAAAGTTTTCCTTGAATTTTGGAAATAGAGGATCATTTTTGTCTATTATAAATGAGTGATCAAGCTGGTTGTCTATAAGATCTTTTAGGGCTGATTTTATATGGTAAAAATCTATTACCATCTCCTGCTCATTTAATTTATCAGATCCTACAGTTACTTCAACTTTATAACTGTGACCGTGAATGTTGATACACGGGTTAGGTGGTATCTCATCAGCCATAAGTTTTGCACCTTTACCAGAAGAGAGATTCTGCTTCCATACCCTGTGTCCTGCCTCAAATTTAAATCTTTTTGTTATCTCATATCTCATCGGATTATCCCCTAAAACTGTATTTTATGTCCATCAAAAACAGGACCTTCATAACATACTCTCACATAGCTGTTACTTTCAGTATCTTTAACAACACATCCTATACAGATACCAAAACCGCATGCCATCTTACTTTCCAGTGAAAGATACGCAGGTGTTTCTGTCTTTTTTGCCACTTCCATAACAGCTTTCATCATTCCCTTTGGACCGCAGACCATAAGTGCTGTGTTTTCCTTCTCTTTTATCAGGTCTTCAAGATCCTTTGTTACAAGGCCTTTTATACCGTAACTTCCATCTTCCGTATATACGATAACATCATCCTTAAACCCGTTTTCTTCTATCCATTCAAGCATTGAAAGCTGTTCTTTTCTTCTTACACCGTATATGGCTTTAAATGATCTTCCTTTTTCTTTCAGCCTTCTCATGAAAAGAGAAAGGCCTGCAAACCCGATACCACCACCTACGAGTATGTAATGATCAAAGTTCTCAGGAAAGAAGTTCCTACCAAGTGGAGCGAGAATGTTTATCTCTTCACCTTCCTTTTTTTCTGTAAGAGCTCTGGTTCCCTTTCCGTAAACATCATAAAATATGAGAATATCATCTCCCTGTATATCAGCTATAGCAAAAGCCCTTCTCATCATTGGATCATAAAGATAATCCTCAGATGATCTTACCATTACAAATGATCCTGCAGGTGCATCTTTAAGTTCTGGAGCTTTTACTCTTAGGAGCCATGTTATACCTGAAATATACCTGTTCTCAACTATCTTGTATTTTCTGTCATATATCAACTGTTTTCTCCTGGGATTGTTTGTGAATAATATTTTATAACACTTTTGGAATGGTAAGTCTGGATGAATTTTGAAAGGGAAGGGGACTACGGTCCCCTTTTATATTAGTACTTTCTTTCCTGAGGTTCGTACTTGGTTATTCTAACATCTATGTACTCTACTTTTGGGCCATCTTCTGTGTAGTATGAGAGAGAGTGTTTCAGGAAGTTCTCGTCATCTCTCTTTGGATAATCTCTTCTTGCGTGAGCTCCTCTTGACTCTTTTCTCATCTCAGCTGTTATCGCTATTGCTTCCGCAAGATCAAGAAGGAATCCAAGCTCAAGGTAGTTTATAAGTGCTGTATTGAAAAGTTTTCCGCTATCACCAGGTGCGAGATTTTTGTATCTCTCTTTAAGCTCTTTTATCTTCTCTATAGCCTCAAGCATAGGCTTTTCTTCCCTGAATATACCTACTTTGTCCCACATTGTCTGGGCCATCTCTATTCTTATATCGTTTATATTTTCTTTACTCTCTTTCTTCAGAAGTTCCTCTATCTCTTTTCTTGCCCTTTCCTCTTCAGCTTTCAGGTTAAATGTTGTATCTTCAGGTTTATTTCTTGCATACTCAACAGCTGCTGCTCCTGCTGGTTTTCCAAAGACAACAAGATCAAGAAGTGAGTTTCCGCCAAGTCTGTTAGCACCGTGAACAGAAACACAGGCACACTCACCAACAGCGTAAACACCTTTAACAGGTGTCATAGAAGTTTTGTAGTCCTCTACATGTATCCCACCCATTGAGTAGTGAGCTGTTGGTCTGACAGGGATAGGTTCTTCTATCGGATCAACACCTTCAAAATCAATGGCAAGCATCCTGATCTGAGGCAGTCTCTCTTTTATCTTTTTAGCACCGAGATGTCTAAGGTCAAGATGGACGTAAGCCATCATTCCTTCGCCCCATCCTCTACCTTCAATGATCTCAGTTTCCATAGCTCTTGCAACCATATCCCTTGGGGCGAGCTCCATCTTCTCAGGAGCATACTTTTCCATAAATCTCTCGCCTTTGTTGTTTATAAGATATCCACCTTCACCTCTAGCTCCTTCAGTAACAAGTATTCCAGTTGATCTTAAACCTGTTGGGTGGAACTGGACAAACTCCATATCCTTTAGAGGAATTCCTGCTCTGTAACAGATAGCCATTCCGTCACCTGTAGAACCGATAGCGTTTGTGTTTCTTACCCAGTAAACCCTTGCATAACCACCTGTAGCGAATATGACAGCTTTTGTCTGGATTGCATGAACTTCACCATTTCTTATATCTATAGCTATAACACCTTTTACTTCACCATTGTCAACGATAAGCTCTTTTACAAACCACTCATTCAGAAACTCAACATCATTTCTGAGACACTGTTCATAAAGTGTATGCAGTATAACGTGACCGGTTTTGTCAGCAGCGTAACATGTTCTTGGGAAACCTGCACCACCGAAAGGTCTCTGTGCTATTCTTCCATCAGGAAGTCTTGAGAATGGAACACCTAAATGCTCAAGTTCATAAATTCTCTTAGGAGCTTCCTGACACATATATTCTATCGCATCCTGATCTCCCAGATAGTCACTTCCCTTAACAGTATCAAAGGTATGAACTTCAGGGCTGTCTGAGGCGTCAACGTTAGCAAGGGCAGCGTTTATTCCTCCCTGTGCTGCACCTGTATGGGATCTTGTGGGATATACTTTCGTTACTACACCAACCTTTACATCTTTTGCTTTACTTGCTTCAAGGGCTGCCATCAGTCCTGCACCACCAGCACCTACAATCAAAACATCATACTTAAGCATAAGAACCCTCCTTACATAAAAACTAAAAGTTTTGTTTTAATTATAAATCAACAAAAAAATATTTTCTATAATTGAGATTAATTATCATGTGAAACTCATTCTATTCCAAGCTGTTTTAACCTTTTTATCCCTTTATCTCCTATATCTCTTCTGTAGTGTGCACCCTCAAAATGTATCTTTTCTACAGCTCTGTAAACCTTTTCTTTTGCTTCTGTCAATGTTTTCCCTGTTGCTGTTACTGTAAGAACCCTTCCACCAGAAGTTACCAGATTTCCGTCTTTTATATCTGTTCCAGCGTGGAAGACAACTATATCAGGATCTTTTTCAGCATCCTCAATTCCTGTTATAACTTTGCCTTTCTCATACTTTCCTGGATATCCTGCAGATGCCATAACAACGCCTATTGAATAATCCTCGCTCCACTCAGGTTTTACACTTTCTATTCTTCCTTCAAGTATATCCATTATATGCTCTACAAGATCGCTTTTTAGTCTTCTCATTATAGGCTGTGTTTCAGGATCACCCATCCTTACATTAAACTCAAGAACGTTTATCCCTTTTTCTCCAATCATAAGTCCTGCATATAGAAATCCACACAGCTCCCTTCCTTCGGACTGCATTCCCCTTAATGTTGGATACATTATCTTTTCAAGTATCTCCTTTTCTATCTCAGGTGTTACAAGAGGGGCTGGGGAGTATGCACCCATTCCACCTGTGTTAGGTCCTTTATCGTTATCAAAAACCCTTTTATGATCCTGTGATGTTGCCATGGGAACGAGCTTGTCACCTTTTACCATCGCTATGTATGATGCTTCTTCTCCTGTGAGGAACTCTTCTATAACTATTCTCTTACTTGCCTCTCCAAACCTGCCGCCAAACATATCCTTTATTGTGTTTACTGCCTCTTCCTCTGAGTTTGCTATAACTACACCTTTGCCTGCTGCGAGACCGTCAGCCTTGATAACGATAGGAGTACCCATCTTTTTAACAAACTCAACGGCCTCATTTTCGTTATCAAATGTCTCATAGAATGCGGTTGGTATCCCGTACTTTTTCATAAAGTTTTTTGCAAAAACCTTACTTGCTTCAAGAATCGCAGAGGATCTCCTGTGGCCAAATATTTTCAGTCCTGCCTCCTCAAAGGCGTCAACAATACCTTCTGAAAGAGGTTGCTCAGGACCAACTACAGTGAGGTCTATCTTTTCTTCTTTGGCAAACTTCACAAGATTTTTAATATCTGTAGGTGATATATCTACCTTTCTGGCTATCTGCCATATCCCGGCATTACCTTTTGCACAGTAAAGCTCTTTTACAAGTGGACTCTGTTTTATCTTCCAGGCAAGAGCATGTTCTCTACCACCGTTTCCTACTACTAAAACCTTCATCTACACCTCTCCTGTATTCTCTTTTGTTATTCTGTTATTAAAGAAGCCATAGCATCTTCTTCAAGCTTTGTTATGTAGCTGTAGTCTTCCCTTTCTTTGATCAGGTAAAAGCTGTTGTCAGAAACGAGAACCTCAGCAGCCCTTGGTCTGACATTGTAGTTTGAAGACATAGAAGAACCATAAGCACCAGCACTCATAACAGCAAGATAGTCTTTTCTCTGGACATCATCAATCTCCCTGTCAAGGGCGAAGAAATCACCTGTCTCGCATATCGGACCAACAATATCAGCTACAACCTTTCTTTCCTTTTTCTCAACTGAGAGTATATGATGGTAAGCGTTGTACATAGCAGGTCTTAGAAGATCGTTCATACCTGAGTCAACGATTATAAAATGTTTATCACCTTTATTTTTCAGAAAAACGACCTGTGTTATTAAAGCTCCTGCCTCCCCTATTAGCGATCTACCCGGTTCTATTATAAGTCTGAGTCCTGTTGTTCTTACTATAGGTATAACGGCTTTTGCAAGATCCTCAGGTGTAGGTGGATTATCCTCAGGTCTGTATCTTATCCCTATACCTCCACCTATATCAAAATGCTGTAGCTCAATACCTTCTTTTTTTAGTCTGAAAACAAGCTCCGCTGTTTTTTCAACAGCTTCAACATAAGGAGAGATCTCCATTATCTGCGATCCTATATGGCAGTGTATACCTATAACATCAATATTTTTTTTCTTTACAGCTTTTCTGTAAACATTAAGAGCCTCGTCAATATCAATACCGAATTTGCTTTTTCTGAGCCCGGTTGATATGTACGGATGTGTTTTTGGATCTACATCAGGATTTACCCTTATTGATATCCTGACAGTTTTGTTCAGTTTTTCAGCAAGCTCATCAAGAACATCTATCTCCATCTCGCTTTCAACATTAAATGAGAGAATGTTCTCCCTTATAGCATACTCAAGCTCAAAGTCTGTTTTTCCAACACCTGCATAAACTATCTTGTTTGATGGAAATCCTGCTTTTTTTGCCTTATAAAGCTCTCCACCTGAAACTATATCAAGTCCAAGATCGTTTTCTTCAAAGATCTTAAGTATGGAAAGATTGGAGTTTGCTTTTGCTGCGTAGCATATTAATGTGTTGTATTCTTCAAAAGCTTTTTTGTACTGATCTATTCTGTCTAATATAGCCTGCTTGCTGTATAGGTAGAAAGGTGTTCCAACCTTTGAGGCTATCTCCTTAATAGGAATGTTTTCACAAAAAAGCTGATTTTCTCTGTAATAGAAATACCTACTAAATCCTTCTTCCATCTAAATCTTTTGCCTCCAGATTAAACTTGGTTTAAAATATATATGATAAATAATACTACGAGTTTTCACAAGAGAGTAGAACTTTGGGATTGGAAATTAAAGGTGTAACTATTCCAGCTTTGATGATAAAGCTGGACAAAAGCAGATCTTTTGAGGAAAATCTTGAGGAACTTGAAAAAAAACTCTCATCAGCTTTTTTCCAGGGTTCTGTTTCTGTAGTTGATCTTTCAGATATGGAACTTTCTGAGGATCAGAAGGAAAAGATAGAAAGCATCCTCAAAAAGTACAATTCCAAGGTTTTAGGTTATAGAACATCAGACAAAAGATCTGAGAAAAGGTCTATCAGTAATGTTTCTGAAAAAAAATCTCTGAAGATAATAAATAAAACTCTCAGAAGCGGGCAGAGAGTTGAGTATGATGGTGATATCCTTATTATAGGGGATGTTAATCCGGATGCTTATGTTATAGCTTCTGGGAATATTATAGTAATGGGAACACTTAGAGGTATCGTTCATGCAGGAGCAAATGGTGATGAGACAGCTGTTATAATGGCCTTAAAGTTAAAACCACAACAGCTAAGGATAGCAAGTTATCTCACAAGATCACCTGATGAGATGGAAGAACCGGAATATCCAGAAAAGGCATATATTGAAGATAATCAGATTTATATTGATAAAATTTGAAATACCTTTGAGGTAAAAAATGATGGAAGAGAGAAAAAACGGTAAAAACGCAAGGGTTTTTGTAGTAACCTCAGGTAAAGGGGGAGTAGGAAAGACAACTGTAACAGCCAATGTGGCTACCTCCCTTGCAAAGATGGGCAAAAAGGTTCTTACAATTGATGCTGATATAGGACTTAGAAATCTTGATATGATACTTGGACTTGAGAACAGGATCGTTTATGACATTGTTGATGTTGTTGAGGGTAGAGTTTCACCTGAAAAAGCTTTTGTTAAGGATAAAAGAGGACTCTCTCTCTATCTTCTCCCTGCTGCACAGACAAAGGATAAGGAAGCGGTGAAACCTGAACAGCTTGTTGAGATAATAGAGGCAGTAAGGGAACAGTTTGATTATATATTTATAGACTCTCCTGCAGGTATAGAGGGAGGTTTCAAGACAGCTGCAGCTCCTGCAGATGAAGCACTGGTAGTCACAAATCCAGAGGTTTCTTCTGTCAGGGATGCTGACAGGATAATAGGTCTTTTAGAGTCTATGGAGAAGGAGAATATAAGACTTATAGTAAATAGAATAAGAGTACACCAGGTTAAAAAGGGAGAGATGTTATCTGTAGAAGATATAGAGGAGATACTCCACATACCGAAAGTTGGAATAGTCCCAGATGAGGAAAAGATGGTTGATTTCACAAATAAAGGGGAGCCTATAGTACTTTATGCTGAAAACTCACCGGCTGGAAGAGCGCTTATAAATATAGCAAGAAGACTGGAAGGTTTTGATGTTCCATTTGATGAGCTTGAGGTTAAGAAGGGGTTCTTAAGTAGATTATTCGGGAGGTAATTATGTCTATTTTAGATTTTTTTAGAAAGAAAAAATCTTCTGAAGTTGCTAAAGAAAGGCTTATGATGGTTCTTTCCTATGAGAGGAAAGGTCTTCCTACTAACTTCGCCGAGCTTCTACAGAAGGATCTTATAGATGTTTTCTCAAAGTATCCACAGTTTGATCCAAATAAAATTGAAGTTGAGATAAAAAATGAGAATAATGTATATGAACTCTGGATAAGTATTCCATTTGCAAAGGAAAGTGGAAGTAGATGATAAGAAAGCTAAATAGTAATAAACTGACTGTAGCCCTTCCTAAAGGAAGACTATTTGATCAGACGATAGACATTTTCAGAAAAGCCGGCATTTTAAAAGAGGAGATCAACAGCTCATCAAGGAAGCTTATTATTGAAAGTGGTGACTTTTATTTTCTTCTTGTAAGGGCTAAAGATGTTCCAACATACGTTGAAAATGGTATCGCAGATATAGGTGTGGCAGGTGATGATGTTCTTATAGAAAGCGATCCGGATGTTTACAGACCTGTTGATCTAAATATAGGTGTCTGCAGTATAGTTGTTGCAGGACTTCCTGAAAGTAAGGAGAAATACTTTTCAAATCCTACATCAATAAAGGTCTCAACAAAATATCCTAAAGTGACCAAACAGTTTTTTGGGAAAAAGGGTGTTAAAGTTCATATTATTGAGCTTTATGGATCTGTGGAGCTTGCACCTCTTGTAGGTCTTTCTGATTACATAGTGGACATCGTTGAGACAGGTAGAACATTAAGGGAGAACGGACTTGTTGTTATTGAACATATAAGACAGTCCTCAGCAAAGCTTATAGTGAACAGGATAAGCTATAAAACAAGAAAAGAGAAACTTTTTCCAATAATTGAAAAACTGCACAAATTCCTGGATAAAGGAGAGTGAGATGGAGCATATCCATTCTGGTGAAAAAACAAAGGTTATAATACTCGCAGCTGGTAAAGGAACAAGGTTTAGATCTGAAAAGCCAAAGGTTTTACATGAGATACTTGGAAAACCTATGATCTTTTATGTATCTCTCTCTGCAAGATGGATAAATCCTGAACAGATCATATACGTTGTAGGACATAAAAAGGAAGAGGTTAAAAAGGCAATAAACTGTGATAGATGTGTTTATGTGGAACAGGATCAGCAGCTAGGGACGGGGCATGCGGTTGCTGCTGCAAAGGATTATTTCAAGGATTATGACGGCTATGTTCTTATAATGAACGGTGATATGCCCCTTATAAAAGGTGAAACGTTGAAAAATGCTATAAGCTTTATGGATGCCCTTGTCAGGTACGAAGGGGCTAATCTTGGAGATATGGCAGGTTACAGAAATGAAAATATAGCTGGTGTTGTTCTTACAGCATATATGCAGGATCCGACAGGATATGGAAGGGTTATTAAGGACAGTCAACACAGGGTTTTAAGGATAGTGGAGGAGAAAGATGCTTCTCCACAGGAAAGATCAATAAAAGAGGTTAATACAGGGATATACATATTTTACGCTCCTTATCTTGCAGAGGTTATTGATCAGCTTGAGAACGATAATGCCCAGAATGAGTACTACATAACTGATGTGATAAGACTTTTAAGAAAGAAAGGTAAAGAGGTACACTCACTTATCATTCCTGATCCTACGGAGGCTATAGGAATAAATAACAGATGGGATCTTGCCAGGGCTGAGAACATTATGAAAATGCAGTACCTGAGCTTCTGGGCGTTAAACGGAGCTACAATACACAGTCCTGAGACTGTATGGATAGAGTTTGATGTTGATCTTTCTAAGGATGTTGAGATATTTCCTAATGTTATGCTGAGGGGAAGTACACAGATCGGCGAGGGAACTGTTATAGAGTCAAACTGTATCATAAAGAATAGCAGGATAGGTAAGAATGTAAAAATTCTTGCGAATACAGTTATTGAGGACAGTGTTATACAGGACAATGCTGTTGTTGGTCCATTTTCAAGGATAAGAAATAATACCGTTGTAGGATCTGAAGCTGTTATAGGTAACTTTGTTGAAGTTAAAAACTCAAAGATAGGCGACAGGACAAACGTAAGACATCTAAGTTATATAGGTGATGCTGAGGTTGGAAATGATGTTAATATAGGTGCTGGAACGATAACGTGTAATTACGACGGTTTCAAGAAACATAAAACTGTTATAAAAGATAAGGCATTTATTGGAAGTGATACTATGCTTGTTGCTCCTGTGACGGTTGGAGAGGAGGCTATAACAGGATCAGGCTCTGTTATAACCAAGGATGTACCTGATAAAGCTCTTGCAGTTGAAAGATCAGCCCAGAAGATAATCCCAAACTATGCGGAAATTAGGAAAAAGAAGAAGGGAGCTGATGAATGAGGGTGCTTCTTTCACTGATTCTTCTGGTAATGATGGTAGTATCATCAGCTATATCTGAGGAGAAACTGCTTGACAAAATAGTTCTCGTTGTTAATGGAAAACCTGTTTTAAAATCTGAGATTGAGCTTGCTAAAGAGTGGTATGGTGTAAAAAGTGATAAGGAGGCGGCGAAAAAGCTTATAGATCAGATAATTCTCGCTCAGGCTGCTGAAAAGGTTGGAATACATGCAACGCCTACAGAGGTTGATAATGCTATTTTGAGACTTGCGAGGATGAACAGGCTGGGAAGTGTTAATGAATTCAAAAAAAGACTTGAAGAGAGAGGTCTTGTCTTTTCACTCTTTAAGGATCTTATAAAAAGGGAGATAGTTATATCAAAGTTTGTTCATATATACCTTAAGAGAAATCTTTTTGAGGGGATTGAGGAAGGTAAAGCTGTAGATCTAAGGAAGATAAGACTTATATACCTTGATAAAAGTAAACCGGGATTTAATGAGAAGTACGAGATACTTAAAAAGCTTGTAAATAAAGAGCCGTTTGATAAACTTGCAAAAGAGTACTCTGATGATCCTGTAACAGCTGAGAAAGGTGGGCTTTTGGGAGAGGTTAAAAAGGGAGATCTTGTTAAGACGCTTGATAAACCAATATGGGAACATAAAGTAGGGGATATCTTTGAGATAGATACAGATAAAGGTGTCTATTTTATAAAGATAGAGTCTGAAGAGAAAAAGATAGTTCATCAGGAGCCAACTGGAGAAGAGGTTAATAAGAAATTACAGAAAGAGGTTGAGCTTTATCTAAAAAAACTTAAAGAAAATGCTGTGGTAGAGTATATTGATAAATCTCTTGAGGGATAGGAGATGATTAAGGAGTATATAAGGAAGATTACTGAAGGTAAGGATCTATCAGCTGATGAGATGAAGGATCTTTTTAATATCCTTATGGAAGGACAGGCAACAGATGCCCAGATAGGTGCTGTTCTTATAGGTCTCAAGATGAAAGGTGAGTCTGTAGAAGAGATATCATCTGCTGCCCAGATAATGAGAGAAAAGGCCGTAAAGGTTCCTGTGAAGGATAGATCCAGGCTGATAGACACCTGTGGAACAGGTGGTGACAAGGTTGATACATTCAATGTCTCAACGATAACGGCTTTTGTTATAGCAGGTGCGGGAGTTAAGGTTGCAAAACATGGAAACAGGTCTGTCTCTTCAAAATGTGGAAGTGCGGATATTATGGAAGCTCTTGGAGTAAAGATAGATCTGTCTCCTGAGCAGGCTGCTGAGGCTATAGACAGGATAGGGCTTGGATTCCTTTTTGCACCTGTTTACCATCCGGCTATGAAAAATGTTATAAGACAGAGAAGGGAGATAGGTGTAAGAACGATATTCAATATACTAGGCCCACTTTCAAATCCAGCTGGGGCTAAATACCAGCTTTTAGGTGTCTATGATAAAGATCTTGTGGAGCCTGTTGCAAGAGTTCTATCGCTTTTAGGTATTGAAAGGGCTTATGTTGTTCACGGGATGGAAGGTCTTGATGAGGTTTCAATAACAACAGATACTATGGTTGCTGAGGTTGACGGTGGTGATATATCCGTTTACAGCGTAAAACCTGAAGATTTTGGTATTGAAAGAGCCTCTTTAGATGATATAAGAGGTGGAGATCTTGATTTTAATCTACAGATAGCACTTGATATTCTTGAAGGAAAAGATAGAAGCAGGAAAACTGATTTTGTCTCACTTAATGCCGGTTTTGCATTCCATGCTGTAGGAGTTGTTGATTCAGTCAAAGAAGGTATTGAACTTGCGAAAGAAACCATTTATTCTAAAAAAGCCTATGAGATTCTGGAAAAATTAAGAGAATACTCTAAAGGAGGTTAAAGGTGGAACTGGTACTTTCTGGATTTATAGCAGGAGCATTTTTTATCCTTATGATTATTATGTTCTGGCTTGGTTATAAGGAGGCTTACAGACACAAGGTTGAGGATCCTGTTAAGATTGAGGAATTTTATGCAGGTGAAGGCTGGGATAACGATACCCTTTTTGCCTATAAAAAGATCGTTGATACCATTCACAGAGAACTTAATGATGAGGAGCAGAAGTACTTTATGTATCTTGTGGAGGAAGGTTACAGAGGAGACTTCCTTATAAGAAAGTTTTTAGAGTTCTCAAGACAGTTTAAAGAACATCATTAAAGGAGGATATTAATGGCCTGCAGGGAGTTAGAAGGTAAGCTCGCATTTATAACAGGTGGGAGCAGAGGGATTGGAAGAGCTATAGCACTTAAGCTTGCTGAGATGGGATCTGATGTGATCATAAACTACTACAAAAATAAAGAGAAAGCTGAAGAGGTTGTGAAGGAGATAGAGAGTAAAGGTGTTAAAGGATATGCCATTCAGGGTGATTTTGGAAATAAAGATGATATAGACAGGGTTTTCAACCAGATAAAGGAAGATTTTGGATATCTTGATATATTCGTAAGTAATGCTGTTGCATCTGGAAGAGAGGTTGTTGGTGGATTTGCTCCATTTTTAAGGCTTAAAGAGAGAGGAACAAGAAGAATATTTGATATAACAGTTATGGGCTTTATATGGTCTGTTCAGAAAGCTGTTCCACTTATGGAAGGGAGAGAAGGAAAGATAATTGCCATATCATCAACAGGAACAAGGGATTATATGCCTAACTATGCTATACATGGAGCTGCAAAGTCTGCACTTGAGGCTCTCGTTAGATACGCTGCTGTTGAGTTTGGTGAGAAGGGAATTAATGTTAATACAGTTTCAGGTGGTCCTATAGATACTGAGGCTATACAGCTCTTCCCTAACTACGAAGAGGTTAAGGAAGGAACTATAAAGCTTACACCACTTGGAAGAATGGGTGTTCCTGAAGATATAGCAGGTGTTGTTGGATTTCTATGTACAGAAGATGCTAAATGGATACAGGGTCAGACAATAATTGTTGATGGTGGACTTTCACTTGTGAGGGGTCGTTAATTTGGGAGCGACCCTTTCTGTATCATCTCTGAAAGGGAACTTATAGTCATAGATATATCATTTATCTGAGTGAGAAGTTCCTTTTCTATCTCTTTTATCTTTGAAGGTTGATCTATCGTTTCCTCAAACTGTATAAGAAGCTCTCCTATGGCATCAACTATATGTCTGTTCTTTACAAAAAGATCTTCCATGAATATGGGGATATTTGTCTCTATCATAGGCAGTGTAAAGAGTATCCAGGCAAGGGTCTCAGATGTAATGATGGATATATGTTTCAGCAGGTGAGCATCCTCCACCTCATTTATATGCTTTATAAGATCGGTGGTTTTTTTCAGACTTTTTGAAAATCTATCAAAAATAAACGCACTATCCTTTAGTGTAAGCTCCTTTTTCTCATTTATTATTGAGTTTATCTCTGCCTTCTGGCTTATTATGTAGCTCTCTAAATCACCTAAAAGGTACTCAACATAAAGATTATTCTTTCCCATTACTCTTTACTTATGTATTTTTTGATCATACTCTTAATCTTCATCATAGTTTTTGTGTGTATCTGAGATATTCTTGATTCTGTAAGTCCTAAAACCTCACCTATCTCCTTCATAGACAGCTCTTCATAGTAGTAAAGTGTTATAACAAGTCTTTCTCTTTCATTAAGCTTAGAAATTATATCAGAAATGATTTTTTTCAATTCTTCCTCTTCAACATACTTGTCAGGTGTATCGTCATTTATTGATATGATCTGCCACAGTTTCGTATTTGCGTCCTCATCAGATCCAACAGTTGTATCTATAGATATAAGACCGCTGTTTGATATCTTCTCAGCATACTTCATGTACTCCTCAACATCCATACCTAAATACTCTGCGATCTCCTCAGGTGTAGCCTCCCTTCCCAGTTTTTGTTCAACCTCTAAGATAGCAGCCTCAATATGTCTTGCTTTCTGTCTCACGTTTCTTGGAACCCAGTCAAGTTTTCTGAGAGAGTCTATTATCTGACCTCTTATTCTGATCTCAGCATATGTTGATAGTTTAACACCTTTTGATGGATCGTATTTGTTGATCGCATCAATCAGACCAAGAACACCTGTGTTTATCAGATCCTCCTCAGTTACAGTTGGAGGAAGATTCTCCTGCTTCAGGCTCTGGACGATATAGTTGATCTTTGGTAAAAACTCCATGATAATCTCGTTTCTCTCTCTGTTTGAAATCTTCATCTTTTCCTCCTCCTTAATCAAACTTAAGATTTATCCAGTTATTTAAGATTCTTCTCCAGAAATTTTCCTTTTTTTCTGGAAGGTTACCCTCTAAAATGGCCTTTGCAACAATTTCTAAATCCTGACTGTACTTTGAGTTTGGATATCTTGATGTTAAAACGAACCTCTCCCTGATTGATTTTGAAAGTTTCTCATCTTTTCTTATACAGCCGTAGTATTTTATCGTTTTTCCTGAGAACTTCCTTATAACGTTATTTGTTGCGTTGTATATCCTTTCTGCTTCCTTTTCGTTATCCGTCATATTTACAACAAGACCAAGTTCCATGTTTCCTGTGTTGTAGTTTGATATTATCCTGCATATAGCGTAAGAGTCTGCTACAGCTGTAGGATCAGGTGTTGTTACAACAACAGTTTTATCAGCGGCAAGGCAGAAGTTAATAACACTTTCTGATATACCTGCTGATGTGTCTATAAGCATTATGTCAAATGAGTAGTATATATCCTGAAGTGAGTTGAGTATGAACATCTGCTGTTCTTTCGGGAGGTTTGCAAGCTCCTCAAAACCTGATGCTGCTGGTATAAACTTTATCCCATATTTTGAAGACCAGATTATCTCATTTATATTTTTCTCCCCTGTAAGGAGATGGAGAAGGTTGTATTTAGGTTTTTCGTTCAGAACTATATCAACATTTGCAAGTGCTAGATCAGCATCAAGTATGAGAACGTTCTTACCCATTTTCTGTAGTATGTATGCCAGATTTACAGTGAAGCTTGTTTTACCAACACCACCTTTACCAGATGTTATAGATATAACCTGAAAGTCAACAGATCTGTTTTTCTTTACCATATTTCTTAAGCTTTCAGCCTGATCTCTCATCATCTGTAAACCTCTACAAGCTGTGTAAGAATTTCAGATGCTTCTTTAATATCCTTTGGTACATCCATTCCATCGGTTATATAGCTGATCTTGTAATTCCAGTTTAGAATTATGAAAATAAGAGGAATACTGTTCTGTATCTCATCGTATTTTGTCAGTATCAGATGATCTATATTGAATTTTGAGAAGTAGTTTATATCCTTCTCAACTATATTTTCCTTCCTTGTTAAAGGAACTGTGAGAATATTTTCAGACTGACTGCTGTTTGTTATGAAAGATACTATCTTTTCAACCTCAGGAAGCTGTTTTATATTACCCGGTGTGTCAAAGAGTATATGATCAAACTCCTCAAATGCATCTTTGTAAAGGATAAGATCCTTCTCATTTTTAATAAGGAAGAATGGTATCTGCATTATCTCACAGAACTTTTTAAGACTTTCCGATCCCCCTATCTTGTAAAAATCAAATGATGCTATGGCTATCTTTCTGTTTTTATTGAATTTCAGGATAGCTCCTATCTTTGCCACTGTTGTGCTTTTTCCAGAGGATATATTACCCAGAACGGTTATATACTTCTTTTTGAAAGGGTCTTTCTCAATCTTTTCCTGTATATCTATTCCCTCTATGTTCTCAGCTATTTTAAGGTAGATACCTTTTATCTCGTCTAACAGACTCTCTTCAAGCTTACCCGGTATCAGTCCTTTATCAAGGATTGAGAGAAGTCTTGATAGGGGGTTAAACTTATGATCTATCTTATGTATGTTTTTCTTAAGTTTTGTTTCCTTTTTTTCAGGTGATGCTGCGAGGATCTCAAATCTTCCATCAATCTCTTTTATTGAAAGGATTATTGCGTTATCTCCAAGATCCTCCCTTATCTTAACCCATCCCTCTTGAAGATTGTCAACTTGAAAGATCTTCATTTTCATCTTAATCTCCTCCGCTGTGAATATATAAAGCAAGATAAATGCCAAACTGAGAAGTGTTGTTAATAGTTAATAATTCGTAGAGAGGGATATTAAAATGCAGTCAAAAGTATGCATTTTTAGAGGTAAATGATCACAATAGCAACGGAATAATTTTTCTCATGGGATATTGAAAGACTAATATTTTCAGGGTTTAGAGAGGATTCTCTGTCCTGGAAACTGGGGTGCAGTAAAATTTCTGCAGGTTCTCCCTGCTTTCCTGTTATCTCGATATCTTTATATTTTAATTTTTTTCCAAAAGCCTGGTAGTAGGCTTTTATAAACGCCTCTTTTGCGGCAAACCTTGCAGAAAAACATTCTATCATCATTTTTTTATTTTTGCAATACCCTATCTCCCTTTCTGTAAATATCTTTCTCAAAAATGTATCTCCATATCTCTTTAAAGCATTCTCTATCCTTTTGTTCTCAACGATATCAATACCTGTATATAATCTCATCTGATCCTTCCTAAAATCTCATTTACAATCTGGTATGGAGATTTTCCTTCTGTACTGATTCTTATATCAGCCTGTGCATAAATTTTTTTTCTTTTTTCAAAAAGTTCCTTTATCTCTTTCCTGTTTTTTTTCAGCAGAGGTCTTTCATCATCACCTTTACATCTTTCAAAAACTGTTTCAAGCGGTGTATCAAGCCAGATAACAGTCCCGTTTTCTTTCATCTTTCTCATATTTTCACTGTCCGCACCAAGACCGCCACCTGTTGAGACAACAAGATTTTTAGATCCCAGAAATCTCTCAATCATTCTCTTTTCAAGATCTCTGAAGTAGCTTTCACCTTTTTCCCTGAATATATCCTTTATCTTTTTTCCTTCCTCCTTTTCTATCTCCTGATCTATATCTACAAACCTGAATCCTAATTTTTCGGCGAGAAGTTTTCCGACTGTTGATTTTCCACTTCCCATAAAACCAACAAGGTATATATTTCTCATCAGACTCCCTCTTTTAAAGATAGAACAAATGCTGTTCCTGTAAGAAGTAAAAGGCTGTAAAAAGAGTAAAGGATAGATCTGATTATACACAGTCTGTAAAGGAATCTGTTTATAAGAATGTTTGAACAGAAACCTGAGATGATAACGAGAGCAACAGTTAAACTGTAATGTTCAGACAAAAATGTTCCGGGAATAAGGTAGTCTGTTACGGAAAAAATGAAAAGATATACGATAACCCCTGAGAAAAAGATCACTGCTTTTTTTAATATTTCCATGTTAATATTTAATTTTAACACTTTTGGGGAGTGTTAATTGATTGTAAAGGTAAAGGTAAAACCAAACGCAAAAAAAGAAGAGATCAGGGAGATACAGAAGGATTATTTTGAGATAAGGGTTACAGTTCCACCTGAGAAGGGAAAGGCGAACAGCAGGGTTATAGAGCTTCTCTCAAAACACCTTAAGATCCCAAAATCAAGGATAAAACTTAAAAAAGGTGAAAAATCAAGGGAGAAGATATTTGAGATCATAGATTAAGCTACCAGTAGTCAGGTGCATTTGAGAATAAATAATAACAGCTGGCAAGTAATACCATATAACCTGTAATAATACTAAGAACTGTGTATTTTATACATTCCTTTCTGTTCAACTTGAAAATATGTTGAAAAAAACCGTATATAACAGTAAAAATCAGGATATGCGTAAATATTGATGAAAATCCTGTAGATATTCCTGTTATGTCCTGAATAAAAGCTGTCAGAAAGAATATAAGAGGAAAGGATACTAAAAAAACAGAGATACCTGACAGGAGTTTTATCACAGATCCTTTCATAGTATTAACATTGCATCACCATATGAGAAAAATCTATATCTTTTTTCAACAGCTTCCCTGTATGCTTCAAGTATAAAATCCCTTCCTGCAAAGGCGGAGACCAAAAGGAGAAGTGTTGATTTTGGAAGATGGAAGTTTGTTATCATACTGTCAACAATTTTGAAATCATACGGTGGGTATATAAATATATCGCTGAATCCTTCCTTTTTTCCTGTCTGTGCGTATGTCTCAAGTGTTCTCACAACTGTTGTTCCAACAGCCACAACTGATCTTCCTCTTTCTTTTGTTTCCCTTATAAGATCAAGTGTTTCCTCAGGTATCTGGTAAAACTCTTCATGCATCTTGTGTTTTGTTATATCCTCAACAGTTATAGGTCTGAATGTTCCAAGACCAACATGTAGTGTTACAAAGGCTGTTTTTATCCCTTTTTCCTTAAGTTTTTCTAAAAGTTCCTCTGTGAAATGCAGCCCTGCTGTTGGTGATGCTACAGCACCTTCCTTTTTTGCGAAAACAGTCTGGTAGTAATCTCTGTCTTTATCCTCATCTTCCCTCTCAATGTAAGGGGGAAGAGGTATATGACCGTATTTTTCTATGAGATATTTAATATCTTCGCCTACAAGCTGGACAACAGCCTTTCCTTCATCCAGTTTTTCTAAAAGTTTTACCCTGAAATCCTCAGATATTATTACGACCTGTCCTTCTTTTAGTCTTTTAATATTCTTTATAAGAGCTTCCCAGACATTCTCAGTTACAGGTTTTAGAAGAAATATCTCTATCTTTGCACCTGTTTCCTTTCTTCCTATAAGTCTTGCAGGGATAACCTTTGTGTCGTTTAAAACAAGGAGATCTCCCTCTTTAAGATAATCTCCTATATCCCTGAATATTCTATGTTCTATGGTTCTTTCTTTTCTGTTCAAAACCATAAGTCTACAGCTGTCCCTCGGTTCAACAGGATACTTTGCTATAAGCTCCTTAGGAAGTCTGTAGTCATAATCTGACAGTCTGTGCATCTTACTTTGTGAACCTTGAGATTATTATGAATATTAATGATAGGACTATACTCAGTACAATTGATGTTGCTAAAGGGAAGTAAAAAGTGAAGTTATCTCTTTTTATATAGATATCTCCAGGAAGTCTTCCAAGCCCAAATGGGAGCTTCTCAAAAAATGTTATAAGAACTCCTATAATCACAAGTAAAACGCCTATAAGTATTATAGTTTTTCCTAATCCTTCCAATTTTCCTTCCCGGAAATTTTTTCAAAAATATATGTCTGTCATGTGAAATTTTCCATTATATTTTTTAATCTCTCTGTGTTCTCTTTTATATTATCATCCTTAAAAACAGCTGACACCACAGCAACATTTCTACAGCCCGTTTTCAGAAGATCAGTCAGGTTTTTCTCATTTATTCCACCTATAGCAACAACAGGCTGGACCGATATTTTCATAACCTCTTTAAGTTTTTCCAGACCTGCATACACAGCATCTTCCTTTGTTGACGTGGGGAAAACTGATCCAAAGCCTATATAATCAACAGGAAGGCTGTTTGCCTTTATCACATCCTCAATCTTTTTTGTTGAAAGTCCTATGATTTTTTCAAAGCCAAGTATCCTTCTTGCAACCTCAACATCAAGATCATCCTGTCCAAGATGAACACCATCTGCATCTACAGCAATGGCTATATCAATCCTGTCATTTACAATAAAAGGGATGTCGTATTTCCTGCATACCTTTTTTATAACAACAGCCTCCTCATACATCTTTTTTGAGCTTTTATTTTTTGCTCTGTACTGTATAACGGTTGCACCACCGGATATAGCCTGTTCTATACAGCTGTAAATATCCTTTCCCTCAAGGAGTTTTTCATCTGTTATAACGTAAAGTGAAAGATCCATCCTTTCCAACTTTCTAAAACCTGCATTATTTATTATCATTTAATATTATACGATTTGATTTTGAAAAAATTATCGGTTATTCTAATAAAACGGCGTTTGACTATCGTAGCGAGGTAGGGTTATGACAGGTTACTTAGCACTGCTGATATTCTTCGTTATTGCTACAGTTATTGGAGCTGCAATGCTTATAATAAACAGACTGGTAGCTCCTAAAATCCCTGATCCTATGGAAGGTTATACATATGAGTGTGGTGTTCCTCTGTACGATAAAACATCACATCTCTCCTTAGAGCAGAAATACTATCTACTCGGCTTACTTCTCGTTCTGTTTGACCTTGAGGCAGCATTTGTTCTGCCGTGGGGTGCTGTCTTTAAAGCTATAGCTGAGATAAACCCATGGCTGATATTTATTGAGATGTTTATATTCCTTTTCATACTGATACTTGGATATATATATGCCTGGAAAAAAGGAGCGTTAAGATGGCAGTAAAACATAATAATGGGATAATACTTACTACAGTTGAGGAAGTTCTTAGCTGGGGTAGAAGGAACTCTTTATGGCCTGCATCTGTAGGTCTTGCATGCTGTGCTATAGAGATGATGCATACAGCAGCATCAAGATTTGATACTGACAGGCTCGGTATAATATTCAGAGGTTCTCCAAGACAGTCAGATGTTCTCATAGTTGCTGGAACTGTTGTTAACAAGGTTGCACCTATGTTAAAGCTTATATACGATCAGATGCCAGACCCTAAATGGGTTATAGCTATGGGAGGTTGCTCATCTGCAGGTGGACCGTTCCCAACATACGCAACACTCCAGGGTGTTGACAGAATAATACCCGTTGATGTTTATGTTCCAGGATGTCCTCCAACGCCACAGGCACTCCTCTGGGGAATACTTGAGCTCCAGAAAAAGATAAAGGCTAAAAAAGAAGGTAAGGTTTGGGAAGAGATACCTGTCAGAGAAGTGCCTACAGCTTCTCAGCCAATACCTATTAAAGAGAAATCACCTCTTGGATTTTAATAGAAGCTCCCATTTTTGGGAGCATTTTCCCCTTTCATATACCGGGATTTAAGGGGTATTATTTTGCATTTATGGGCTGATTTGGAAGAGCTTAAACTTCTTGAGGGGAAATTTTCTGATATTCAGATAGAAAAGACAGAAAACTTTACCTCAATCACGGTTAAAAAAGAAGATCTTTTAAATGCTCTTGGATTTTTAAAGGAAGACTTAGGCTATAAGATGTTTATTGATCTTACAGCTGTTGATTACTACCCGCAGGAACCAAGATTTCTCTGCGTTTATATACTTTTCTCACCTGATAAGAAGAAAAGGATAGCTGTAAAATGCTGGGCTGAAAATGATTCGGTTCCGTCTGTTATATCTCTCTGGAAAGGTGCTAAATGGGCTGAAAGAGAGGTTTATGATCTTTTTGGTATAAAGTTTGAAGGGCATAACAATCTTGTCAGAATGTTTCTGTGGGAAGGTTATAAATACCATCCTTTAAGAAAGGACTTCCCGAAAGAAGGTATACAGGAGGTCTATCTCCCATCTCTAAATCTTAGACCTGAGGAGATACCTGCTCACAACTACAGTCCCTACCATACATATGTTCCAACTATGGAAGAGCTTGAGAAAACACAGAAAAGCAGGATGGAAAAGCGGTCACAGATAGTTCTTAACTGGGGTCCTCTACATCCCGGAACTCACGGAACTATATGGTTTCTTTTTGATATGGAAGGGGAGACTATAAAGAACTGTGAGATCATACTTGGACAGCTCCACAGGGGAATTGAGAAGCTTGCAGAGGATCTGACCTATACACAGATAATCCCATACACAGACAGAATGGATTACATATCAGCTCTGTGCAGTCAGGTGGCATATGTAAATACCGTTGAAAAGCTTTTAGGTGTTGAACCTCCTGAAAAGGCGAAATGGATAAGAACTATGATGTGTGAGCTACAGAGGATAAACTCTCATCTCCTCTGGCTTGGGACATACGCACTTGATCTTGGAGCTCTTACGATATTTCTGTATGCCTTCAGGGAAAGGGAAAAAATTATGGACATAATAGAGGGAATTGCCGGTATAAGGCTAAACTCTACTTACATAAGGATAGGAGGTCTGTCTAAGGATCTGCCCGAAGGTGCTTTAGATGTTATAAAACATTTTCTTCAGGACTTTCCTGAAAAACTTGATGAGTATGAAACTATACTCACGAAAAACAGGATATGGCTCAGGAGAAATCTTAATATAGGTATTGTCAATAAAGAACAGGTTTACCAGTACGGACTTACAGGTGTTGTGGCAAGGTCTGCAGGTGTTCCTTACGATATAAGAATGTTACAGCCTACAGATGCTTATGATAAGGTTGATTTTGATATTCCACTTGGAAGGGTCGGTGACTGTTATGACAGGTATCTGATAAGAATGGAGGAGATGAGGCAGAGCCTTAGAATAATAGAGCAGTGTGTTGAAAAGATAGAAAAACTTAAAGATGATAAGCATATATCAACGGAAAACCCCTATGTTCTTCCAACACTTGATGAGGTCTTTAACTCTATTGAGTCTATGGTCAAGGATTTTAACCTCAGGATTTATGGAGAACAGGCACCTGAAGGTGAGATATATATGTCAGGTGAAAATCCAAGGGGAGAGCTTGGATTTTATATTGTGAGCAAAGGGGATGGAAAACCTTACAGGATAAAGATAAGATCAGGTGCTTTCTATAATCTCCAGATATTCCCTGAACTTATAAAAGGAAGAACTGTTGCTGATGCTGTTGCTTTACTTGGGAGCCTTGATCCAGTTGTTGGAGAGACCGACAGATAATTGTAAAACAAACACTGTTTGATTTTTAATTGAGATATGTTAAGATGTTTTAAATAAATTAGTAATGACGAGGTTAGGATGGAACTACTCGGGACGGTTATCGGCGTTACTGTGAAATCTCTGATATTTATAATCGTTATGTTCCTCGCTGCAGCTTATCTAACATTACTTGAAAGAAAATTTGCAGGTCATGTCCAACAGAGACCAGGTCCACTTCATGTTGGGCCACACGGTTTTCTACAGCCTATAGCTGATGCTTTAAAGGTTCTTACAAAGGAGGATCTTGTTCCTGATAGTGTTGATAAGGTTCTTTTCTATATGGCATCTCTTCTTGCATTTGTACCTGCAATAATGATACTTGCAGTTGTTCCTTTTGGAGAGCCTTTTACAATTTTTGGACTTGAGATCAAACCTTATGTTACAGATTTGAATATAGCTATCTTATTAGCACTCGCATTTGGTAGTTTATCAATATACGGTGTTATATTTGCAGGATGGGCTTCTAACTCAAAATACCCTATGATAGGGGGTCTCAGGAAAGCTGCTGTTCTTATAGGTTATGAGGTTGCACTCGGTTTTGCTATGGTTGGTCCTATTATGCAGGCTGGAAGTTTTTCATTAAGGGAGATCGTTGAAGCCCAGTCCGGTATGTGGTTTATAATCCCAAATATACTCGCTTTTGTTGTAATCATATTCGCGATACTTGCTGAAACTGGAAGAACACCTTTTGATGTTCAGGAGGCTGAAGCTGAACTTGTTGGTGGTTATGTTACTGAGTACACAGGAATGAAGTTTGGTCTTTTCCCTCTTGCCGAGTGGTATATAGCAACATTTGTACTTAGTGCTATTGCTGTTATACTCTTCTTTGGTGGATGGCAGCCTTTACCTTTAATGGGATGGCTTCCAATACCTGATATTATCTGGTTCTTTATAAAAGTATTCCTTCTGTTTATGTTCTTCCTCTGGGTTCACTGGACACTGCCAAGATACAGGGTTGATCAGATAACAGAGCTTGCATGGAAGGTTATGCTTCCTTTAGCTCTTGCAAATATACTTGTTGTAGCACTCTGGATAATCTTCATAGGATAGGATGGTAAAGATAAAGTACGTGGAAAGACCTGAGCTTACAAATAGGGAAAGGATATTTTTTGTTGATTTTATAAAGGGTATGAGAGTAACATTCAGAAATCTTTTGAGGAAGACTGTTACAACAGCATTTCCTTTTGAAAAATTAACTCCTCCAAAAAGATTCAGAGGAACACACGCCCACAGAGTTAAAAATGGAAAGGAACCACCATCTTTTAAGGTTATTGAGAAATTTATGGATATAGATACCGGTGAGAGCAGATGTGTTGCGTGCTATATGTGTATGCAGGCATGTCCTGTTCCATTTCTATTTAACATAGAGGCTGTCCAGCTTCCAGACGGAAGAAAGAAGGTTGTAAGATTTGATATGAACCTTTTAAACTGCATGTACTGTGGGCTCTGTACGGAAGCATGTCCCGTTGACTGTCTTATCATGACTGACATATATGAGACAGCATCTTACCACAGGGCTTCCTGTGTTTTACATATAGATGATATGGCGAAAAGAGGTATTGATTTTGATAGAAGAAGGTATGATGAACCTGATAGAATCTGGATAGATGACGATCAAAGATCTAAGTTATGGGGGCAGATTAAATGGAGTTAAACACGGTAGCTTTTTATACCTTTTCAACACTTGCTATTTTATCAGCTGTAGGTGTTGTATTTTTTAAGAACATTATCTATGCGGTTCTCTCTCTCATATCAACATTAATAATGGTTTCAGGTCTCTTCTTCACAATGGGAGCAGAGCTTATAGGAGGTCTGCAGATACTCATATATGCCGTTGCCATTGTTGTATTTTATGTTCTTGTTATATCAACAGTCCCGGAGTTTAAGGGAAGATCTGTAGATCCAAAGTATATGCTCACGTCTATTCCTGTTGGATTTCTCATATTTATTGAGCTTGCCTATGTATCCCTTTACGGAGCATGGGAAGCTAATAAAGGTATTTTCACACCTGAGGTTGTTAATGAGGTAGGTAATGTTAAGGCTGTTGCAACAATGCTTTTCACAAAGTATCTCTTCCCATTTGAGGTTGCGTCACTTATTCTCCTTGTTGCTATGATAGGGGCAATCCTTATAGGTAGAAAAGATCATGTAATAGATGAGGAGGCTGAAGGGTAATGGTTCCTTACGAGTATTATGTTGTTTTAAGTGGTCTTCTAATGGTTCTCGGGCTTATAGGTATCATAATCAGGAAAAATCTTATAGCTATGCTTTTATCCACAGAGCTTATGCTTAACGCTGTAAATATTGCCTTCGTTGCCTTTGATATGAAACTTTACGATGTTTCAGGTCAGGTTTTTGTTTTCTTCATTCTTACAATAGCTGCAGCCGAAGCTGCTGTTGGTCTTGGTCTTATTATGGCTATTTACAGACTTAGAAAAGATGTTGATGTTAACACACTCACAGAACTAAAACTATAGGAAGAGGAGCGAGATGGAGTATTTATGGATTATACCTTTTTCTCCACTGATAGCATTTATAATACTTGGTCTTTTTGGATATAAGTTTTTCAGAGAACCTTTAGCCGGTATTATAGCTGTTGGGGCCGTTGCTTTATCTGCTGTTGTCTCTGTTATAGGTTTTATTAATGTTGCCTCAACAGGTGAACACCATGTTTTGAAACTTTTTACATGGATGCCACTGGGGGATTATGAGATCTCCGTAAGTATTCTCTGGGATCCTCTTTCTGCGTTAATGACATGTGTCGTGACGGTGATATCAACATTTATATTCCTTTTCGCTGTAGGTTATATGAGAAATGAGCCTTCATACCCAAGGTTCTTTGCTTATCTATCTTTATTCGTATTTTTCATGCTGATGTTAACACTTTCAGATAACCTTGTTCAGCTCTTCTTTGGATGGGAAGGTGTTGGTCTTGCTTCATACCTCCTTATCGGTTTTTACCACCACAAAAACTCAGCGGCAGATGCTGCCTTTGAGTCATTTATAACAAACAGGGTTGGTGACTGGCTGTTCTTAACAGGTCTTATACTTGCATTTGTAACATTTGGAACACTTGATTATATAGATATCTTCAACCAGTTACCTGAGGTTGGGTACTGGACCATAACGATAATAGCACTTCTACTTTTCGGTGGTGCTGTTGGTAAATCAGCTCAGATAGGGCTCCATATATGGTTGCCTAACGCTATGGAAGGTCCAACACCTGTTTCAGCTTTGATCCACGCTGCTACAATGGTTGCAGCAGGTGTGTATATGGTATCAAGACTTATGCCTATATTCTCCGCTTCTGATATAGCACTTGATACAGTTCTTTTTGTTGGGGTTGCATCAGCGTTTATAGCTGCAACTATGGGACTTGTTCAGAACGATATTAAGAGAATTATCGCTTACTCAACGATGTCACAGCTTGGATATATGTTTGCTGCTGAAGGTTTAGGTCTTTTCAGTGAAGGGATGTTCCATCTTGCTTCCCACGCTGTTTTTAAAGCTCTCCTATTCCTTGCAGCAGGTAGTGTTTTAATAGGTATTCACCATATACTTAATGTCCAGAAGATGGGACAGCTAAGAAAGTATATGCCTATAACGGCTGTTACATTCCTTATAGGTGCTCTTGCACTTGCAGGGATACCACCTTTTGCAGGTTTCTTCTCAAAGGATCCTATTATTGAAGGTGCATACGAGATATCAAAGCTTGCATGGTTCTTCCTCTGGTTTGGTGCAGCTTTAACGGCATTTTATATATTCAGACTTTACTTCCTTGCATTTGAGAATGGGGACAGACTTGATCCTCATATAAAGGAACATGTTAAAGAGTCTCCGTGGACTATGACTGTTCCACTTGTTGTTCTTGCAACAGGTGCTGTTTTCCTTGGATTTTTCAAGGATTTCTTTGGAAACTTCCTCAAACCTTCACTTGATCCACAACATATGACATTTTTAAAAGAAGATGTGAGAATCTTTGTTGAAGAAGGTCTTTCAAGGGCTCACCATGTTCATATGGCTGAAGATGCATGGCATTTTATGACACACTCACTATCCTCACCTTTAGGACTTCTTCTGCTGTTTACAGCAATTGGTGGTATATTCTTCGCCTGGGTTATGTATCAGATCAGACTTATCAGTCCTTCAAAGGTTGCAAGGGATTTCAAACCTCTATACCTGCTTCTTTACAACAGATGGTACTTTGATTTCATATACTATGCGATATTCGTTTACGGTTACTACAGATTCTCAAAGATACTCTGGTGGATAGGTGATAAGTTCATAATTGATGGAATCGTTGATGGAACTGGAAAGGTCTCTCTCGCAACAGGTGGTGGTGTGAGACTTATACAGACTGGAAGGATAAGTGCATATGTGATGCAGATGGCTGTAGGAATAATGATATTCCTTGGAATATTCTTACTCTTTAAGTAGGGGGCTGTAGAATGAATGTAGAGTTTGTATCGGCTGGATTTCCGCTGATTACTTTAAGTATAGTGATTCCTGTAGTTGCGGCAGCACTGCTGTTTGTGTTGAAAGAAGAGCTTGCAAAACCTGTAAGTATAATAACATCAGCTATAGTTTTTCTGATCTCAACATTTATGCTTTTTGCATACGATTACAGCTCATATAAGATCCAGTTTTATGAGAAGTATACATGGATACCACAGCTTGGTGTAAGTTATGAGGTTGGTGTGGATGCTCTCAGTTTAACAATGGTATGGCTGACAGCTCTTGCTTTCCTCGTGTCTTTCATCTGGAGTACAAATATACAGAAAAGGATAAAGGAGTACTTCATATCATTTCTTATACTTGAAGCTGCCTGTATAGGTGTTTTTGTTTCATGGGATCTTGTATGGTTTTATATATTCTGGGAAGCGATGCTCATTCCTATGTTCCTCATTATAGGTATATGGGGATATGCTGAGAGAATATACGCAGCTACAAAGTTCTTTATTTATACATTCTTCGGTTCCCTTTTCCTTCTTATCGGTGTTATAGGAATGTACATATACCAGTATTTCAATAAGGATGTGCTTTCAACAAGCTATTTTGATCTTGTAAACCTTAACCTTCCGTTTAATCTTGAGATAATATTCTTCCTCTTACTTGCACTTGGTTTTGCTATCAAGGTTCCTATGTGGCCTTTCCATACGTGGCTTCCAGCTGCTCACGTTCAGGCTCCAACGGCAGGTTCTGTTATACTTGCAGCGGTATTGCTTAAGATGGGAACTTACGGTTTTGTAAGATTCTCTCTACCATGGTTCCCTGAGGCTTCAAAATACTTTGTTCCCGTAATGTTCACACTTGGTGTTATAGCTATTATATACACAGCTATGATGGCATTATCACAGACTCATATAAAGAGAATAATAGCTTACTCATCTGTCTCCCATATGGGGTTTGTTACAATCGGTACGTTTGCACTTAATATGGAAGGTATGAACGGTGCGATAATAACTATGATCTCACACGGGTTTACATCAGCTGCATTATTCCTTGCGGCAGGTTATATATACGACAGGGTTCATTCTTACGAACTTAAAGATCTTGGAGGTCTTGCCAAGTTTATGCCTGTCTTCGCAACACTTTTTATGATATCAGCTATGGCATCAGCAGGACTGCCAGGTCTTTCAGGATTCGTTGGTGAGTTTCTATCACTGGTTGGAACATTCAAGGCAAGTGTGTTAACAGCCGTTTTAGCTGGTCTCAGTCTGATTGTTGGTGCCGGTTACACACTCTGGCTTTACCATAAATCTATGTTTAAGGAGAGCCTTTTAACACCTGAGAAGATACATAGATGGGAGAAACTCAAAGATATGAACAGTTTTGAGCTTGCATCTTTTGTTCCCCTTGTGATAATGATGTTTGTTCTCGGTATATACCCTGCATGGTGGATAAAATTAATAGAAACTACTTCTGCAGCTATTCTCTCAAAGATAATAGGAGGCTAAGGGATGTCAATATTACAGCAATTAGTTTCAGGAATTGGTGTTCCTAACTTTGGAGTTATACTTCCGGAGATTATCATACTTATAACAGCTTTTATACTACTCGTTGTTGAACTGCTGATAAGAAGCAGGGTTGTTATATCAGCAATAACAGTTACAGGTCTTATCTTAGCTGCAGCTTCTGTATTTTTAATAAAGAAGGGAGATGTTACATTTTACGGACTTTATGTTGTTGATATGTTCTCACTTATATTCAAACTTTTCCTGATACTTACAACACTTTTTGTTGTTATAAATCTGAAACCTTATCTTGATTCTAAAAAATCATACTACGGTGAGTACTACTATATTATTCTTTTTGCCCTTATAGGTATGATGATAATGGTCTCTTCACCAAACCTTGTAACATTCTATATAGGACTTGAGCTTTCTGCTGTTTCCATATACATACTTGCAGGTACATTCAGAAAGGATTACAGATCAAAGGAAGGTGCATTTAAGTATCTGATAATGGGTGGTATGGGGACGGCTATAATAAGTTATGCTATAGCTCTCATATACGGAAGAACAGGATCATTTGATTTCTATACAATAGCATCACTTATAAACAGTAACAATATTGATGTTGGAATTTCAGGAGCTTTAATTCTTCTTATAATAGGTCTTGCTCTTAAGGCTGCTGCTGTTCCTTTCCATTTCTGGACACCTGACGCTTACGAAGGAGCTCCAACACCTATAACAGCTTTTATGGCGGTTGCTGCCAAGATAGCAACATTTGCTGTTATACTGAGGGTTATGGTTGAGGCTTTCCCATTTATATCAAAGGAGTGGAGCTTTGCATGGGCTATACTTGCAGCAGCTTCAATGATAATAGGTAATATCATAGCTCTGAGACAGGAAAATGTTAAAAGGATGCTTGCTTACTCATCAGTTGCACACACAGGTTATATCCTTGCTGCTATCGCTGCTCCTACAGGAATGGGATTTTCAGCACTTATCTTTTACTCTCTGATATACATATTCATGGGAATAGGTGGATTTATACTCCTCTCTGCTTTAGAGAAGAACCACAACTGGTCTAACCATATAGATGATTTTAAAGGACTCGCTAAAAGAAGTCCTATGATGGCTCTCTTTATGCTTATATTTATGTTCTCAATGCTTGGTATACCGCCTACAGTGGGATTTATGGGTAAGTTAGGAGTGTTCCTCGCTCTTATCGGTTCAGATATATGGTGGCTTGCTGTTACACTTGTTGTTATGAGTATAGTGTCTGCAGGTTACTATCTGAGGGTTGTTATATACATGTACATGTATGAACCTGTATCAAAGGCAAGACTTAACTTTGCTATGACAGAGATGTTTACTGTGGCATTTATGGCTGTTTTTGTTCTTATACTCGGAATATATCCTACAGTTTTCTGGGGAATATCAACAACATTAAGCTCATTACTTATAGCAGGTATTGGTAGATAAATGAGAGGGGAGGTCTATGTTTTGTCTTCTCCGGCTGGAGGGGGCAAAACAACCCTTTCTAATCTTCTTTTAAAAGAGATACCTAACCTGAAAAAGATAGTCACATGCACAACAAGAAAACCCCGTCCCGGAGAAAAAAACGGTATTGATTATATATTCCTGACAAAAGAACAGTTTGAAGAAAAGATAAAAAAAGGAGAGTTTTTAGAGTATGCTGTGGTTCACGGGAATTATTACGGAACACCTAAGGATCAGGTTTTTTCACAGATAGACAATGGTAATGATGTTCTTCTTGTTATAGATGTTCAGGGGATGAGGCAGATAAAATCAAATATGGATAATGTTATAACGATATTTATGATACCCCCTTCAATAGATGAGCTTGTAAACAGGATGAGAAGAAGGGGAGATAGTGACCAGGAGATACAAAGAAGACTTCAGACAGCTATGAAGGAGTTTCCAGCATGGAAGGAGTACGATTATATAGTTATAAATGATATACTTTTAGAAGCCAAAGAGGCTGTAAAACATATAATTCTCTCAAACAGATATAAAACATCAAGGTTTGATCTGAATAAAATACTTGACAGCAGATTAAGGGAATTAATGAAAGATGGATAGGATCTCAAAGATACTTTTTTATCTTTATCTCCTTTCTATATTTTTAGCCTCTGTATATCCTGTTAAAGAGTTACCAGCAGATGACAAACTTACACATTTTTTAGCTTATTTTATTCTTGCCGTTTTAATGAGATTTTCATTGAACACAGGATACTGGAGTACTTTCTTCTATGGATCTTTTTACGGCTTTTTTATAGAGACTGTTCAGTACTTCCTTCCTTACAGATCTGGTGAGTACGGAGATTTTGTTGCTGACACCTTTGGAGTTCTCTGTGGACTTTTCAGTTACTTTTTATTTGAGTTTGTTTATCTGGAATTAAAAAACAAAGAGTGATATATTATTCTATTCATACTATGTGAGGAGGTTCTGTAATTGAATAAAAGACCTTTGATAGAACAGGCATTAAAAAGGGTTAACAACAGGTATGAGCTTGTTCACGCCGCAGCAAAACTTGCCAAGGATCTGTATGAAACTGGAGCGGAGAGCTACGTAACTGAAGAGGGAATCCCTTTAAAGAAGACTGTAATATCAATAAATGAGATAGCAAAAGGAAGAGCCGTTATACTCAGGAAGGAGTAGTAGTATATGTGTATTTAGAAAAGATATTTTTTAATTACAAATTAGGAAGGTTTTTCTTCTCCTTTGCACTTTTATTCGCATTCTCAGTTTTTGCAGGAACATTCAGATCAAACTATGATACATTTCCTTACGCTGCTGTAATACTTTTTTCATACACACTGACAGCCTTTTTCTCACTTTATATAAAAAGGATTAACTTTCTTGACTTTCTCCTAGATGTTACATTTCTTTCAGCACTGATATTTACAGATTTCAATGCTATGAAATACTTTTCGGTTCTTTACCTTATAGTTCTTTTCTTCGCAGGTTTTATTCTGAAGCCTTTTTATGCTTATTTTATAGGATTTCTAGCACTGCTTATTTACGGTTTACTCTTTTTCCTTAACTGGAATTTTAAGGATGCAGGTCTTATAAATCTTCTTCTGAATGGATCAGCTTTTGGGATCATAGTTTATGCGGGGACAAAGGTTAGAGAGAAGATACAGTTTCAGGAGGAGTATATAAGGTCTCTTGAGAGGGAGAAACAGCAGGCTGAACTTTACAAAAAGCTTTACAGGATCGGGGCTGAGCTTGCACATGAGATAAGGAATCCCCTTGCTTCAATACATGGTGCTGCACAGCTTTTAAGTGAGGGAAATATTAATGAAAGACTTCTCGGTATGATAAAAAAAGAGTCTGAAAGGCTTGATCAGCTTTTAAAGGAGTTTCTGCTTTTATCAAAGCCGAGGGAGATACAGGAAAGATCAATAAATATAAGAGAGTTTTTGAAACAGCTTGTAAGTCTTTATGGAAGTGAAGACAAAAAGATAGAGCTCAGGGTTTATGGAAATCCTGTTATATACATTGATGAGAGGGAGCTACATTCAGGAATATCAAATATAATAAAGAATGCTATTGAGTGGGCAAAAAGTACTGTTATATTAAAGGCTTACGAAAAGGATGGCAATCTTATTATTGAGATAGAGGATGATGGGGAAGGTATTAAGGAGGAAGACAGGGAGAAGATATTTGAGCCTTTTTACACAAAAAGAAAATCAGGGACAGGTCTTGGACTTGCTATAGCTAAGAGGGTTTTTGTTGAGAATGGTGGTAATATTACCGTTGAGGAAAGTGATCTTGGAGGGGCAAAATTTCTTATACAGATACCATTGGTGAGGGAAAGATGAGAGCTATAGTTGTTGATGATGAGAAAAATATCTCAGAGCTTCTGAGTATTCTTTTAAGTGAGTACGGTATAGAGTCAGATATAGCCTCAACTTACAGTGAGGCGAGATCTTTTATTCAGGAAAAGTACTACGATCTGGCTCTTCTTGATCTCAGGCTTCCTGACGGATCAGGTATTGATATCCTTAAACAGATTAAGGAGAAAAACCCAAAAACTGAGGTTGTTATAATAACAGCTTTTGCTTCATCTGAAACAGCTGTTGAGGCTATAAAGTTAGGTGCTTATGACTATATATCAAAGCCTTTCAATATTAACGATCTGAGGCTGATAATAAGAAATGTTAAGGAGAAGATAGATCTTGAAAGAAGGATATGTGTTGAGGAAGAGGAGAGGTTAGAGGGTCTGGCAGGAAAGTCTCAGGCTATACAGAATGTTAAGGATACTATAAAAAAGATAGCACCTTACGATATAAACGTTCTTATCGTAGGGGAAAGCGGAACAGGGAAAGAGGTCGCAGCAAAGATGATACACAGACTCAGCAGTAGAAAAAATAAACCTTTCGTTGCTATAAACTGTGCTTCCCTTCCGGCTGAACTTCTTGAGTCTGAGCTTTTCGGTTACAAAAAAGGTGCATTCACAGGTGCTGTATCGGATAAGAAAGGTCTTATAGAGGAGGCTAACGGCGGAACATTATTTCTTGATGAGATAGGGGAGATGCCTATGCCCCTTCAGGCAAAGCTTCTAAGATTTCTTGAGGAGCAGATTATAAGGCCTCTGGGTTCAACAAAGGAGATAAAGGTTGATGTGAGAATAATATCAGCAACAAACAGAAATCTAGAGGAGGAGATAAAAAAAGGTAATTTCAGGGAGGATCTTTACTACAGACTTGCAACAATAATAATAAAGATGCCCTCTTTAAGGGAGAGAAAAGAGGATATACCTTTACTTGTTGAGCAGATACTTAAAGAGATAAAGATGAAGTACAACAAGAATATAAAAAGGATATCACCTGATTTTATGAAATATCTTATCTCCTACGATTATAAAGGAAATATAAGAGAGCTTAAAAATCTTCTTGAGAAGGCTGTTATCCTTTCTGATGGGGAAGAGCTGAACTTCATACCTGCATTTCCTGAAAAGTTCAACTCTCTTTATATAGACAACCCCGAGGATGAGTTTACAGTTAAATCATTTCCAGAAGAGGGGGTTGATCTGAAAGAGGTTCTTTCAAGGATAGAGAAGGCTTTAATATTTAAAGCTCTTGAAAAGGCTGAAGGTAAAAAATCAAAAGCTGCTGATATACTCAGACTTACATTCAGGGAGTTCAGGTATAGGCTTTCAAAGTACAGAGAAGACTCCGAAAGCTGAGAAATTCTCAATATTATTGATATATAATAATTATTTCACAAAATTTCTTATCTGGAGGCAAGAATGTCTGAAGAGATAATTGAGAGCAGAAGGGATCTTGTAAAAAGATTAAAAGAGAAAGGGATAAACCCATATCCACATAAATTCAGTGTGACAGCAAAACTTGATCAGATAAGAAAAAAGTATGAACTTCCTGTTGAGAGGGATAAAGAGTATATCCTTAAAGGAAGGATAAAAAGGGTATCTAAAAGGGAAGACAGATATATCATAAGATTTGCTGATCTGACTGAGCCTGTGGAGATACAGGTTATCTTTCCGATAGATAAGGGAAAAGTATCTCCAAACACTGTATGCTCCTTTAAGGGATATCTAGATCGTATAGATGGGAAGTTAACACTTGTGGCTGAAGAGGTTCTTGAAGGAGAAGAGGGAACAGCTGTAAGTGAGGTTAAAAGGGTTTACGATCTTGATCCTGGAAGGGAGAAGGTCAGCGTAGCTGGAAGGATCGTATCTTTCAGGGATCAGGGGAAGGCAGCGTTCGGTCATATTCAGGATGCTGACGGTAAGATCCAGATATACTTCAGAAGGGACACACTTGGTGATGAAAAGTACAACGAGGCTATGGAGATACTTGATATAGGAGATATTGTTGGTGTTGAAGGAGAGCTTTTCAGAACTATGACAGGTGAGTTAACTGTTGAGGTTAAGGATTTTAAGCTCTTAACAAAATCATTAAGGGCTTTACCTGAGAAATGGCATGGACTGAAGGATGTGGAACTGAGATACAGAAGAAGGTATGTTGATCTTATAGCAAATCCAAAGGCTAGGGAGATATTCAAGATAAGGTATAAAGCTATAAAAAGTTTGAGAGAGTTCCTTGAGAGTGAAGGTTTTATGGAGGTTGAGACTCCAATACTCCAGTCTGTTGCATCAGGTGCTATGGCAAGACCTTTTATAACACACCACAACGCACTTGATATTGATATGTACCTGAGAATAGCCCCTGAACTTTATCTCAAGATGCTTATAGTTGGAGGATTTAACAGGGTTTACGAGCTCGGGAGAAACTTCAGAAATGAGGGTATAGACACAACACACAATCCTGAGTTTACAATGGTTGAGTTTTACGCTGCCTACATGGACTACAACGATCTTATGGATCTTACTGAGAGACTTATGAGAAAGATACTTATGGACACAGTAGGAAAGCTGAAGATAACCTGGGAAGGTCAGGAGCTTGATTTTTCAAAGCCGTTCAGAAGACTTAGATTTTTTGATGCACTGAAGGAGAAGACAGGTAAAGATAAGGAGTTTTTCCTTGATGAAGGAAAGGCGAGAGAGTTTGCAAAAGAGGTGGGGATACCTAAAGCTGAAACATTAACACATCTGAAGATACTGGACAAACTATTTGAACATTTTATAGAAGAAGACCTTGTTCAGCCTACATTTGTTATAGATTTTCCAAAGATACTCTCACCTCTTGCAAAAACACACAGGGATGATCCTGATCTTGTTGAGAGGTTTGAGCTTATTGTTAACAAGCAGGAGATAGCAAACGCCTATACCGAGCTTAACGATCCTGAGGATCAGAGGGAAAGGTTCTTACAGCAGCTCAAAGAAAAGGCCGCAGGTGATGAAGAAGCTATGGATATTGATGAGAACTTCCTTACAGCCCTTGAGTACGGTCTTCCTCCAACAGGAGGTGAGGGTATAGGGATAGATAGACTTGTTATGATGCTAACAGACAGCCCATCAATAAGGGAAGTTATACTATTCCCAACATTAAGACCTGAGAAAGATTGATTTATGACAAGGATTTTAAACTTTTCTATATTTAATCTTATATAACTGTCGGAGGAAAGATTTAATTGAAAAATAGGTTTAGAGGTGCACTTGTTGGTGCTGCCGTTGGTGATTCAATGGGAATGTGTGTTGAGGAGATCCCTTTTGATGAGGTTATACTACATTATGGAGATAAGATAACAAATATATGTGAGCCACATCCAGCATCTCCAGCTTCTTATCTAAAGGCAGGAGAGACATCAAGCGAGTTTGAGATAGTTAAGATAGTTGCCCAGTCACTATCTGAGAAGAAGATCCTTGATATAAAGGATATTATAGAGAGATATATACAGTGGGAGGAGAAAGAAGAACTGCACAGCTATGTAGATCCCTACTTTCTTCTTGCTATTGATGCTCTTAAAAATGGAAGGGAGATAGAGAGAGGTGGAAGCTCAATTGAAGGGGCTCTGCCGGCAATCCCACTTGGTATGTACCATTACACAAATCCTGTACTTGCTGTGGAGGGAACAAAGGCTGTTGTTATGCTGACACACAGAAATGAGATCGTTATAGATGCTGCATCAGTTATAGCTGTTGCTATTGGTGAGCTTTTACAGGGAAAGTTTTACCTTGAGGATGAGTATCCTTACTTTATAAAACTTTTAAAAACATTTGTCCAGAAAGATGAGACAAAGTTTTATCTTGACAGGGTTGAGGCTCTCATAAAAAGGGATGCTTCCTATGAAGAGGCTGTTAATGAACTTGGTAATGGTTCCTATGCTTTAGAGGCTCTTTCGCAGGCATTATTCATATTCCTGAAAACCCCAGAAAATACGGAGAATGTTATAATACATGCTGTAAACTCTTACGGTAATTACGGTGGAGATACTGATTCAATAGGACTTATAGCAGGTGCTTTTGCAGGTGCTTATAACTCTGAGGAAAGTATCCCATCTAGATGGAAGGTATCATTGAAAAACTATAGAGAGATTGTTAAACTTGCAGATAAGCTGTACACAGTAGCACAACATTAGAGGAGGGATAGCGTTAGATGGCAAAGAAGAAGGGAAGGTTGCAGGAACAGTTTTTGAACGCTATAAGAAAGGAAAAGGTAAGGGTTAATGTGTATCTTGTGAACGGTGTTAAGCTGGAAGGAAAGATAAGGTACTTTGATCCTTTCACAATTCTTTTAAAAGAGGGACCAAGACAGGTTTTAGTATATAAACATGCAATAACAACAGTCATTCCTAAAAGAGAAATAGAGTTTGAGTTAGAAGAAGAACAGCAGTAAATCTGATAAAAATCATTTGACTGGGGGATTTTCTGCTGTTATATTATTAGTAATAGTTATCAATAAAAATAATAAAACAACCTTAAAGGAGGAAAAAAATGTTTAAAAAAGTATCATTAATGTTTGGTGCTGTTGCTGTGGTTTCGTCGACAGTATTTGCATCAGATACAGCATTACTTGAAAAGGCGAGAGAGCTTTTTAAGCCATTACCAGCTGAGATACCTGCCCCTAAAACAAACCCCACAACACCTGAGAAGGTAGAGCTTGGTAAAAAACTTTACTACGATCCAAGACTGTCGCTCAGCGGAGTTATAAGCTGTAACACATGTCACAACCTTGCAACATTTGGTGTTGATAATGTTGAAACAGCTCTCGGACACAGATTTTTAACAGGTGGAAGAAACTCTCCAACAGTTCTTAATGCAGGTTTTCATATAGCACAGTTCTGGGATGGAAGAGCCAAAACACTTGAAGACCAGGCAAAAGGTCCTATTCTTGCCCATGTTGAGATGGCAATGCCAAACCCTGATTTTGTTGTTTTAAAACTAAAAACAATCCCAGGTTATGTTGAGGAGTTCAAAAAGGTGTTTAAAAACGATCCTGATCCTTTAACATACGACAATGTTGCAAAAGCTATAGCTGCATTTGAGAGAACACTTGTAACACCATCAAGATTTGATCAGTTCCTGAAAGGAGATACAAACGCATTAACAGAAAAAGAGAAGGAAGGTCTTAAACTTTTCATAGACAAAGGATGTGCAAGCTGTCATAACGGTGTAGCTGTAGGTGGTGGAATGTTTGCAAAGTTTGGTGTTGTAAAGCCTTATCCTACAGCTGACCTTGGAAGATTTAAGGTAACAAAGAAAGAGGAAGACAAATTTGTATTTAAAGTTCCATCCCTCAGAAATATTACCAAAACATACCCTTACTTCCATGATGGAGCTGTGTGGGATATAAGGGAAGCTGTAAGAATAATGGGTGAAACACAGCTTGGAATAAAACTGACACAGGAAGAAATAGATAAAATAGTTGCTTTCCTTGATAGCCTTACAGGTGAGATTCCTGAGTCTGCAAGGACTGTCCCTGTACTACCTCCCTCAAGCAAGGACACCCCAAAGCCCAAAGCTGACTGATTATTCTTTTCTCTCCTAAACCTTTCCCCCTTTTCAGGGGGATTTTTTTGTTAAAATGAGATAAAAAAGGAGTGTTATGGGATTTTACAAAAAAATCAAAGTTAGGAATCTGGATGAGCTTGAGTCCTTTGCCACTGCTCTGTCTAAATGTTTAAAAGGTGATGAGCTTATTCTTCTAAAGGGAGATCTTGGTTCTGGGAAAACAACATTTACAAGATTTTTAGTTTCCGCAATTGATAGGGAAGCAGGGGAGTATGTGAACTCACCTACATTTTCTGTTATGAATGAGTATGATACTGAAAAGTTCAGGATATATCATATAGATCTTTACAGGGTTAAAAGCTTTGATCTTTCAGATATTCTTGGAAAAGGTATTGTTATAGTTGAGTGGCCTGAGGATCGTTTTGAGGAAATAGATATCCCACAGATAGTTTTGAGTTTTGAAATAAAAGATTATGATGAAAGGGAGATAACCGTTTATCTGAAAGGTGCTGATTATATAGCTGAATGTATATAAAAGGGGCTTAAAGCCCCGATGATTTATTCTAATATCTCTAAAACAGCTCTCTTATTCTGTTTTCTAGCAACAGCTGCTAAAAGTGTTCTTATCGCTCTTGCCGTTCTTCCCTGTCTTCCTATAACTTTACCAAGATCTTCAGGAGCAACTTTAAGCTCTATAACAGTGGTTTTTTCTCCTTCAATCTCTTTAACTTCAACTTTGTCCGGATGATCAACGAGAGATTTTGCAACAAATTCAACCAATTCTTGAAGTTTACTCATCTAACTTCCCTCCGTTAGTTTTTTCAGCTTCAGGACTATGCCTTTTGTTCTTCGTATCCAAATTGTTTCAGGATTTTTAAAGCTCTTTCTGTTGGCTGTGCACCTTTAGCAATCCATTCTTTTGCTTTTTCAACATTTATATTTCCTGTTTTTAATATAGGGTCGTATGTTCCTATATAGTCTATATACTTTGATTCCCTGGGAGCTCTGCTGTCCATAACAACCATTCTGTAAACTGGATGCTTCTTTCTCCCGGCTCTTGAAAGTCTAATTCTTACCAAGTTTCCACTACCTCCTGTTATTAAAATGGTAAATTAGGCATATTAAAAGGAAGTTTCATTTTACCAGATTTTTTCATTTTTTTCATCATCTTTTTCATCTCTTTGTACTGTTTTAAGACTCTGTTCACATCCATTATCGTTGTTCCACTTCCCCTTGCGATTCTTCTCTTCCTGCTGCCGTTTATAATATGTGGGTTTGCTCTCTCTTCAGGTGTCATTGAGTTTATTATAGCCTCTATTCTTATAAACTGTTTTTCATCAACTTTTAAGTCTTTAATCTTACTTCCCAAGCCCGGTATCATCTTAAGTACATTCTCAAGGGGTCCTAAATTCCTTATCATCTGGAGCTGCTGTTTAAGATCATCAAGTGTGAACTCAGCGTTCATCACCCTTTTAGCCATCTCTTCGGCTTTCTTCTCATCTATAGCTGTCTGCATCTTTTCAAGGAGTGTCTGTATATCACCAAGCCCTAATATCCTCTGTGCTATCCTGTCAGGATGGAACTGCTGGAAGTCTTCTATCTTCTCACCAACACCTATGAACTTTATAGGAACACCGATAACCTTTCTTACAGAAAGAGCTATACCACCTTTTGCATCACCATCTAACTTTGTGAGAATCACACCTGTCAGACCAACTCTGTTGTGGAACTCTTCCGCTGTGCTTATAGCATCCTGACCCTGCATTGCGTCAGCAACATAGAGTATCTCTGAAGGGTTTACCTTCTCTTTTATATGGACAAGCTCATCCATAAGTTCCTGATCTATATGGAGACGTCCTGCTGTATCAAGTATGATATGAGAAAGACCGGCCTCTTTAGCCTTCTGTATAACCTTTTCTGTAAGCCTTACAGCATCTTTCTCTTCCTCATCTATAAAACATG
This sequence comes from Persephonella marina EX-H1, assembly GCF_000021565.1. Classification (NCBI taxonomy): domain Bacteria; kingdom Pseudomonadati; phylum Aquificota; class Aquificia; order Aquificales; family Hydrogenothermaceae; genus Persephonella; species Persephonella marina. Next base: position 1,348,840 of record NC_012440.1, read on the forward strand.
GAACATCAATTGTCTTGGCGAGTGTACAGAGCTGTTTTCCAGCTGCCGGTCTTCTAACGTCTGTTGATACGAGACCAACTTTGTATCCTTTTGATTTAAGCCATTTTGCAAGTTTACCTGCTGTTGTTGTCTTACCTGTTCCCTGAAGACCGACAAGCATTATAACTGTAGGTGGCTTTTCTGATCTCTGGAGGGGAGCTTCCTCACCTAAGATATTCAGAACTTCATCATAGATCAGTTTTATAACGGTCTCACCTGCGTTCAGACCCTTTATTACTTCCTGACCTACAAGTTTCTGTTTTAGATCGTCAAGAAAACTCTTTATAACCTCAATATTAACATCAGCTTCAATTAGAGCCCTTCTTATATCCTTGAGAGCTTCCTCAACAGTTTTTTCATCTAATCTTTTTACTCTTTTTAGCTTCTCAACTATACCGCTAAATCTTTCAGTTAATAACTCAAACATCGGTTACCCTCTTTGGAATATTTTTATTTTTATATTATCACACATCTGAAAAGCATAATAATAGTATCTTTGTATAATTTTTCAATATCTGTTTTTATCATCATTATTTTAATTATTTGATCTGTGACAATTGAAAATCTTAATCTTGAATTAAAATAATATTGACTTCAGGATGCTAAGTTATTAGCTTATTATTTAAAAGTATAAGAATTTCTTTATCTCTTTGTTTTTAAATAGGGGATGTAATGACTGTTGTAATTAGAAGCAGATTATTACTTTTTATCTTAAGTTTACTTCTATTACTTTCAGGAACATCCTATTCATCAGATAAGATATACGTGAAAAACTTTCTTATAGTTGGTAATAGAGCTTTAAACTGGGATGAGATTTACAGTATAGTTAAACCTTACAGAAACAGATATCTATCCCTGAAAGATCTGAAAGATCTAACAGACAGTATTACAAAAAAATATATAGAAAAGGGTTACATAACATCTAAAGCCTATATACCACCTCAAAATGTAAGTGATGGGATTATAATCATCAGGATTTTTGAAGGGAAAATCGGTGAGATCAGAACAGATGGAGAGTTTGACCATTACAGTAAAGAGTTTGTAAACAGGTACTTTATACCTCTAAAAGAGGACAAGGCTTTTAACAGATTCCATCTTGAAAAGGTTCTCCTTGTTCTAAACAGCTACAGTGATCTTTCAGTAAAGGTTAACGTTAAGAAAGGATCAGAACTTGGAACTACAGATTTAGAGATCAAAGTCACAAGTGATAGATATCCATTTTCTGGGGCTGTGTTTTATGACAACTATGGATCAGAGTACACAAGTAGAAACAGATACGGGATCAATCTAAACTTCGGAAATCTTTTAATAGAAGGATCAAGTCTTTCTTTAACAGGAATAGTAGGTGACAGCTATAACAAGTTACATACAGGAAGTCTCTCCTACCAGTTTCCTTTAGGTCCTTCAGGTTTACTGACAGGTTTCTTGGTTTCTGTAGGTAACAGTAATATAGGAAAGGAGCTTGCTGTTTTAAATATAAAAAGTTACTCAGAGTATTACTCAGTTTATTTCAGCTATCCTGTTTTTAAATCTTTTATAAAGGATCTTTCATTAAAAGGATCATTTAATGTTACAAACTATAAACAGTCCATACTGAATCAGACCACAACGAAAGATAAATACAGGTATATAGATCTTGGTATTGGATACATAAAATCAGGATACAGATCCCGTACAAGTTTGGATATCAAGTTTGTACAGGGATTGGGGGAAACGTTAGATGATATATTTGGAAGCAGCTCTTACAACACAAGAAGTGGTGCGGATAAGGGCTTCTCAAAACTTGAGTTCTCTGCAGTAAGGAATCAGTTGGTATCGGACAGATTTATGCTGATCTTAAGATTGAGGGGACAGTATTCTGACGATACCTTACTTTCATCTCAGAACTTTTATATCGGTGGTCCAGCATCAATAAAAGGTTATCTTTTAAGTCAGTACGGAGGAGATTCTGGATACGCTTTATCTGGAGAAGTTAGATTTATGCCTCTGGAAAGAAAGGATAGATTGCAGCTTGCACTGTTTGCTGAAACAGGTCAGGTATTTTTAAATAAAACTTCCATAGGACAGTACAAGGATAAAACACTTACAGGAGCAGGATTTGGGATAAGATCAAGACTGTGGTGGGGGATAGATCTGACAGCTGATTTGGCATTTCCTTTAGATCCTGAGGTGGATGGTGATGACAGGGAGTACAACTTTTATATTCAATTAATAAAAACGTTTTAAACAGGAGGATGCTATGACTGAAGCAACAGAACCACTTTACAAACAGATAGAGATAATAAACTCAGATATCCATAAAGATCTAAGGATATCTCCTCTGAAGGATTTTAGAAGATTTAAAAATCTAAACTCCTGTATCGTTCTCGGTGGTGAGTTTGCAGAGGCATCAAAGTTTTATCCTATAGTCTTTATAAAAACAGCTAAAGAAGGAGTGACGCCTGTCATCATTCTCGGTTTTGATCAGAACTTTTTTGTTGATGAAGATGGCAAATGGAAGGAAGGCTATTACATTCCAGCTTTTGTAAGAAGATACCCCTACATCCTCGTGGAAGAAAAAGGAGAGAAAGAGGAGGACAGAAAGCTTTTTGTTGCTGTTGATAAATCATATGAAGGATACAACGCAGAGAATGGAGAGAAGCTGTTTAACGAAGATGGAAAAAACACAGATTATCTGAACAGAATGATTGACTTCTTACGGGCTTATGATCTTGATTACAATCTGACAATGAGATTTGCTAAAAAACTTGAAGAGCTTGATCTATTCCAGACAATAGAGGCAACAATAAAAACTCCAGACAACAGAACATTTGTTATGAAAAATCTCCTTGCTGTAGATGAGAAAAAGCTTAGAGAACTTGAGGATAAGGAAGTTCTTGATCTTTTCAGATCTGGTTTTTTAGGCTGGATATATGCCCATCTTATATCACTTAATAACTTTGCGAGAATTGTGAGGTGAAAACTTTAAAATTGTTTGAGGTTTTCAGCCATGGGGAAGACAAATCTTTTAAGGAAGAAAAGATGGGATCTGTTTGAAAAGGCTGTTTTAAGAAGAGATATTTTAAAGGGAAAGTATAGATCTCCTGAAAGGGAAAGATCAGGTCTGTTCAGGATAATCGCAGGAGGTTCTGCATCAACACTGATACTTCTGTCCTCATCGTACGGTCTTCCCAAGGGAGCTACCGTCGTTTCTGGGAATGTTTCTATAAGTACAGATCCTTCAAGGATGATCATAAATCAGGCTACAGATAAGGCGATACTGAACTGGATCTCCTTCAGTATAGACAGGGGAGAACTTGTCAGGTTTAATCAGCCGGGTGTTAACTCTGTAATTTTAAACAGGGTAACAGGTCAGGATCCAACTCTGATCTTAGGTCAGCTGATAGCAAACGGAAAGGTATTCCTTGTAAATCCAAACGGTATAATCTTTGGCAGGTCTGCTGTTGTAGATGTTGCAGGTTTAGTGGTAACCACACTTAATATATCCGATAAGGATTTTCTGTCTGGAAACTATAAATTTTCTCAGATGGATGACAAGGAATTAAGTCAGATTGTTAATAAAGGTGAGATAAAGGTTTCGGAGGGAGGGTTTGTAGTTCTTTCTGCACCATCTGTTTCAAATGAAGGACTTATTTACGCAAAATTAGGTACTGTTGTTTTAGGTTCAGGAACTCAGTTTAGCTTTGATTTTACAGGAGATGGGCTTGTTACATACTCTGTGGAAGCACCTGTTGGTGAGAAGGTTCTTGATTTAGAAGGAAGATCTGTAGACACAGCTGTCTCAAACAGAGGTGTTATAAAAAATGATGGTGGTACGGTTTTACTTACAGGAGATGCTGTCCAGCAGGTGTTTTCTTCAATAGTAAACAATGAGGGCGTTATAGAGGCAAACTCACTTTCTATAAAAGATGGAAGGATTATTATTGAAGGAAACTCAGGAACTGTTAAAAATTCAGGTGTTATAGATGTATCTGCAAAAAAAGACGGTAAAGAGGGGAGTATCTCAATAACAGGGGATACTATCATAAACAGCGGTGTTATAAAAGCTGATGGAAATGATAATGCTGATGCTGGAGAGATCTATATATACTCAGAAAAGCTGACGGAGTTAGATCAGAACTCTTTAATTCAGACTGTTGGAAAAGGTAAAGACTCAGATGGTGGTTTTATTGAGGTAAGCTCGGAGAAAGAGGTTAAGTTAGGTGGGCAGATCTATGTTTACTCGGAAAAAGGAAAGGCAGGAAAAGTTCTTATTGATCCTGAGAACCTTATTATAGATACAGATTACTACTCTGCAGGTGGTGATTACCTTTTTGAAGCTACAAACAGTATCACAGTTAATCAGAATGTAACAGTATCAACGAGAAATACAGGAACTCCGACGGCTAACGGTGGAGCTCCAAATGATCAGCTCACATCCCCTTCTGTTGGAAATTCTGGAAATTTAGAGCTTAAAGCACCTAACATAACAATAGAATCTGGAGCAAAACTTCTAACATTTGCAGATTCTGGATATACATCCGGTTATCTAAAGTTAACAGCCACTGGGAGTAATACAAATATAACAATCAATTCTGGAGCTGTACTGAAAGGTGGTGATATAACAGTATCAGCAACATCTAGTAATGAGGACAGTTTTGATCCGGTTAGTGATGAAGCTGACACTGTTATTATTGATTTTCTTGATCCTTTTACTGAGTACTACGCACCTGGCAGTAAAGTAAATGCTGAGGCGATATCTAAAGTAGACATTAAAGACCAGGCAACCTTAGAGGGTAGCAGTGTAACTGTTACAGCCTCTTCAACAGGAACTGTATCATCAGAGGTTCATCTTAACCAGACTCTTGTAACATATGCAAAGGTTAAATCTCAGGCAGAGGTAAATATAGACGGTATTATAAAATCCTCTGGAACGATTGATATAAAAGCAACATCCACAGAAAATCTGATATCACACGCAACAGCTGTAAATGCAGGTCAGAGGGTCACCGGTGAGGATATCTTTATAAGTGTTGCCTATGGAAAGGGAGACCTTATATCTAAGGTCACAGTTGGATCAACAGCGGATATAGAAGGTGGAACGGTAAGTATAAGTTCAACCGGAACTAAAAATGTTTCTATAAAGGCAAAAGGTGCTGCTTATGAGGATGGAACACTAAGTGGAGCTGTGGCTGTAGCTTTCTTAAGTGATACTGTTGAGACTTCCGTAAACGGAAAAGTGAGATCGTTAACCGGTAATGTTGGTATAACCTCAACACTTGATGTAACAAAAACAGAAACTAAAACTAATGCAGCCTCAGGAACTGGACTTTTAACTCCTGTCACTGATACGGCAACATTTTTAGAGGTTAAAGGTGTCAACAAATTTATAGACAAGTATGTTCCCCTTGGTGAAGAGGGAAGCGGGAAGACAAAATTCAGTTTTTCTATAACGTTTACATATCTTGACACAAAGTCTGATGTTCTTTCGTATGTTGGCTCAGGTGGAGATATAAGATCAAATCTGAACATAGATATAAAGTCAGAACTGAAATATAAGGATAACGGTATTCTGTCAGGGGCTTCTGCTTCAGTTAATAACAACGATGAGAACAAGAAGGAATACTCAGTAGCTGGAGTAATAAATGTTGTAAAGGCTGATGAAAATGTAAAAGCCTATGTTGGGAGTAACGCGGTCTTAAATCTCCTTGGAGATCTTTCCGTTTACTCAAATATATATATACCCCATGGTTACACTCCTGCTTATAAAGATGGAATCCTTTATGACATAGGAATGGGAGATTTCTTTGATGAGGTGAGAAGTTATATCGCAGAAGTTACCCCAAACACCCTGACCCTCAGTACCTCAGGTGGTGATGTGGTCGGTGCGGCAGGAACGGTTAATATCGCTGTATTTAATGAAAAGTCTTATGCTTATATAGATTCTAACGCATCTGTAAACCAGGATGAAACTTTTGTGACAAATCCAGGAAAGGTCTCAGTTAAAGCTGAAAACCATTTTGAGTACTTCAACTACGGTGGCGATATAGGTGGAGATTTTTCAGGTCAGGATAAGACAGCTGTAGGTGGATCTTACCTTGGTGTGGATCTTACAATGGATACACAGGCTTACATAAATGATAACGTTTCTCTCAGAGCTGAAAATCTTCTTGTTAACGCCTATACAGATCTTTTCCTTGCAAACGCAGGTGTTGCAGGTGGTTTTGCAGATGAGTACGGGATAAACGGTGTATTCAATTATGTCTCACTTAATGAAACAACAAGATCTTTTGTTGGAAATGGATCTGTTCTAAATATAGGTGTGACACCTGTTGATCTAAATAACAACGGTATTTTAGATCCAGATGAGACAGAGAGCCTTGTCGTAAACGCTGTTTCCAGAAATAGAATCCTGAATGTTTCAGGAGGAATAGTAAAGTCCCACAGTGTAGGAATAGGAGCTTCTGTATCAATAAATAATATAACAAGAAATACTGAAGCATATCTTTCTGGAACTGTATACACAGAAGGTAATATAGGAGTAAGTTCAAAAACGGAAGGATGGATCTCTGCTGGATCTTTAGCAGGATCGTACACATCTCCAAACCGTTTTAAAGGTATAGAAGAGGATGATCCTCTGGATGGAGTCAGTCTTCCAAACCTTTTTGGTGAAGAGAAACAGGATGCTTCAAAACCACAGTCCGGTATCGCTATTGCCGGAACAAGCTCTGTAAACATAGTTGATAGCACAACAAAGGCATATATAGATAGTGCGATAATTTCAGGCGGTGGTATCTCCTCTGGCAGCGTAGATGTAAATGCTCTTGATAAATCTGGAATTTATGCTACAGGTGGAACTGTTGCTGTAGCAAAAATGTCAGGAAGTTCTGCAGGTCTTGCCGGTGGATTTTTCGGAAATTATATCACCACTGATATACAGAGTTATCTATCTTCATCCGATCTTGATATCTCCTTTCTCAGTTTAAAGTCTGAAGACAGCACTGTTATTATGGGTGTTGGGGCTGGTGGTGCAGTTGCCATTAACAGTGAGAGTAAGATATCCACATCTCTGGCAGGTGCTGTTTCCAAAAACAGCATAACAAAGAACATTCTTTCCTATATTTACAGCTCATCGGTTGACTCTTCTGGATCAGTTTCTACAGATGTTGCCGACACATCAGATATCATTTCAGCTGCCGGTGATGTTTCTGTATCAGGTTATGCTGCTGGGGCAGCTATCGCATTGAATACTGTTTCAGGGGAGGAGAAAGCTTATATAGAAAGTTCCGATATATCTGCGGACAGTGTTTCTGTAAAATCTGAGAGTAACGTATCGGTAAAAGATATTAGTGTTTCAGCCTCAGCATCCTTAGATAAGCTCGCTGCGGCAGCTTCGGTCTCTATAAATGATATTTCAGTTAATAACAGAAGTTATATCAGAGGTAAGAGATCATCAGGTATATCAGCTTTAAATGATATAACGGTAAGGTCTTCATCAACCCATACCATAACCATTATCTCAGGTTCGGCGGCTGTAGATAAAACGTTCTCAGGTCTTGGTATAGGTGGATCAGCTTCTTACAACAATGTTAATAATGAGGTTGATTCTTACATAGAAGGTAGCTCTGTAAGCTCTTCAGCTGGAAATCTAACTGTGTCCGCAACTCAGAGTATAGATAGTTTAACAGTTTCTGTAAATACACAGCTTTCAAAACTGAATATTGGTGTAAATCTGGCTGTAAATAATTTTAGCAACTTTACAAGATCATACATAACAGGCTCGTCAGTTGATGTTTTCGGATCTGTTGGTGTTCTTTCAACATACACGGGAAGTAATGAGGTTTACGGTGGTGTTGTTCAGGGTGGAAGTGGCGGATTCGGACTTGGAGGTTCAGGTGTTGTTAATATATACGAAAACACAACAGATGCGTATATAGACTCATCAGATATCTCAGGCAGAGGAAATAAAGGGATAACACACAGTAATGCAGACCAGAATAAAGCTGATGAGGTCTCATCAGGTGTTGTTGTTGTTGCAGATGCGAGAGAAACAGAAAAAGCTGGAACAGCTACAGCTACTGTTAATGCCAGTGGGGCTCTGGCTTTAGATGGATCTTTGAGTGTTGATCTTTTCAAAAATAGCACAAATGCCTATATAAACAGTTCTAATATAAATCAGGATAACTCAGCTGATAATCCTGTCCAGTCTGTAAAAGTTAAGGCTTACTCAGGTGTTGTTGTTGATACAGGAAACGGAGGACTTAACTTTGGTTCAAATGCAGGGGTGGGTCTCTCTGCAGGTGTTGTGAAGATCCAGAACAGAACATCATCATATATTAATAACTCCGATGTGAACAGTAAAGATGGTGGAGTTCAGGTAACATCCAGAACTCTTGAGGATATTCTCACAGTATCAGTTGCAGGATCTATATCAAAAAATATATCATTTGCAGGATCAGGTAATGTAATCTATTTAGACAGTTCAAACAGCTCATACATACATTCATCAACAGTCAAAACTGAAGGAAACATTGATGTTATCGCGGAAGATACTGTAAAAGTCGGTGATAAGGATCAGAACGGAAATTATGATGCTGGTGCTGTAGCCGGTAGTGTATCAGTTGGAGGGACAACAGTTGGTGTAGGTGGTTCTGTAAATGTTGTGAATGTTAAGAATAAAACGTATTCGTATATAATCAGCTCAACCACTGATTCAGCTTTAACAACTACAGTTTCAGCAAACTCAGATAAGCTTTTTTCCATGTATGCTGCAAATGTTGCTGCTTCTGCAACAGCAGGAATAGGTGGTTCTGTAAATGTTCTGTTGGTATCGTCAGATACAAAGGCTTTCATAGGTTCTGACGATTCTGGAAATGGTTCTGATATTAACAGTTCATTCAGAGGTGGAAGTCAGACTGTAAATGTGAGCTCTACAGATAAAACAGATTACAAAGGTGGTGTGGGAAGTGGTGAAGTATCTAAGTTAATAGCAGCAGGTGGAGCTGTAGATGTTGCGATAATAAATGTTAAGAACCGTGCCTATATCGGTGAAAATACAACTGTAAAAGCTGATTACTCCGTAGGCGTAACAGCCTACACAGAAAACAAGGTTGACTCTACAGTTATAGCCTTTGGTGGTGGTCTTGGTGGTGTGGCAGGTTCTGTGTCTATTGCTAATATAGGTAAAGCGTTTGATGCAGATCAGGATGAGGCTACAGGAGATATAGGCGGAAGTATTGACGGAAGTATAAACAGATACACAGATTTAGATTCTGGAGATCAGAGTATAAACAATGATTTAACTGATGCAAAAGCAGGACTTACAGTCTCAGATAGTGTTGATCCTGGTGCGAATTTTGAGAGTGTGACAGCAGCATTTGTTGGGAAAAATTCAAATGTTTCCTCTGGATCTGGTGGTATAAGAATAAATGCAACTGAATCAACAGCTATAAGTTCTGTTGTTGGAGCTATAGCAGGTGGAGCTGTTGGTGTCAGCGGTTCTGTCTCTGTTCAGAAGAATTACTCAAATCTTTTCTCGTACGCCGACTCAGGTTCGGTTTTATCCTCAACGGGAGATATAACATTAGATTCTTACAGAACTGTAAGTGCAGGGATAAATACCTATGCAGGTGAAGGTGGTGGTGTAACACTTGGAGCAGCTGTTTCTTACCTGTATCTCGGTGGTGATATATACTCCTTCTTAGGAGATAATACTCAGGTTACGGATACGCCAAAACTCAGCCTGAAGTCACAGGAAGTTAACAGTGCAGAGGTAAGAGCTTACGGAACACATGCAGGTGTAGCTGTTGCAGGTGGTGCTGCATCAAAGGTTGTCTTAGAAAGTAATGTTCACTCGTATACAGGAAGTGGTGTAAAGATCGGAAGTTCTGAAGATAAGAACAGGGTAAAGAATGTATCAATAATCTCTGATACAGACACAACGGTAAGAGCTTCTGCTGTTCCTGTTAATGTTGGAGCTGTGTCTGCACAGGCTGCTGTTGTTGATATCTCATATAAAACCAATGTCAGATCTTATACTGGTTCAGGAAATCAGGTGTTCATATCAGGACTCCTTGAGGTTGGATCTAAAGCAGCGTACGAGATTTACGGCTCTACAACAGGTGTTAATTTAGGAGGTGCTACCGCCGGTGCTTCAGTAACAACGATAGATATATCACCTGATCTTAAGTCATATCTGTCAGGTGGAAACAGTATAGATGCAGAAGATATAAGTATCTACTCAAAGGTGGAAGATCCATCAAACACATCTGCAGATGGTTCGGCATATGCTGAGGCTAAATCTTCAGCATCCTCAGGTGGAACACTTTTAGGTGCGAACGCTTCCGTCTCAACGGTAAATAACACAACGAACATTGAAACTTACATAGGAACAGGTTCAGATATCAGATACGGAAACAGCCTTTCCCTTGAAAGCTATCTGAAAGGAAGAACGTACAGTTATGCTACAGGAATTGGGGTGGGATTTGTTGGTATTGGTGCAAGTGTTACGGAGAACAGCTCACAGATAAATGTGAGTACAGGTTTAAGATCAGACAGTAATATTTACTCGGATAATGGAAGTTTTGCTCTTAACGCATACTCCCTTTACGGCTCAAAGGCTGAGTCTGTTGCAGGATCTGGTGGAGTAGTGGCCGGAAATGCATCTGTTGCAAAAAATGATATAACAGGAACTAACAGGGTTTATATAGATAGCGGTTCAAGACTGAAAGGAAAAACAGGAAGTATAAAATCTGAAAGAGATATTGAGTTTAACAGTTTTGCAGACAGTAAAAACGCATCTGTACTTGGTATGAGCGGTGCTTATTCAGAGGATTATATACATGATTCACATTCTAAAGTAGATATAGGTAGTGGATCATCTCTTGAATCCTACTCTTTATCTGTAAAAGCGAAGAACAGACATTCTAAAAAAGCTTCAGGCTGGTTTGGCGGAAAAAATAACTCTGAAGCAGGATCGGGAGGTGTATATTCTGGTGCGGCTTCTCTAACATCTGTAAGATTAAAGAATATAAACGCTCAGATAAATATAAATGACGGTGCTAATCTGAAATTACTTGGAAATCCTACAAACTTTTACAATCTTGAGAGTATGCTTATAGAGGCATATGGAAATATAGATCTTGACGCTAATGCAAAGCTTTCAGCAGGTGGAACTATAGTAGGTGCTAAATCTGATGTAAAGGTGGAGGCGGATGAAGGTATAGGTTCTGCTGTAAATATCGGAAATAATGTTCAGATGCAGATTAACGGAAATCTCACAATAGCTGCATCAACATCAGGAAAGGCCAGTGCAAAGGCAAAAACAAACACTTACGGTCTTGCCGCTGCAGGTCAGGGAAAGTCAAAAGCAAGCCTGGCTGTTAACGACAGTATAAAGATAAACTCCGGCTCAGATATAAGAGTTTTCGGGGATGCAACCCTTGTAGCAGGCAAAAGTTCTGGTGGAAGTGGATATATAGAGACATACGCAAATACAGATGTTTACAATAAAACCGCCTTTGCTTATAGTGGGTCTCCTGATGCTGACGCAACATCGGTAAAAAATGCGTTCATATCTGTGGGATCTGGATCATCACTTAAAACAGGAAGGGATATAAATCTGTCTGCGGAGAAAGGTTATCTTTCCGCTTATGGGTATGGAAAGGCAACCGATGCATCCAGAGAGGCTATAGAATCTATAGTTTCAACAATCTCAGAGACATTTGGTGGTGATGAAGTCTCCCTTGATACAATCGCAGGAAGCAGTGTAAAAGCAGGTTCTGGTAATGTGGAGATAAATGGACTTGTGGAAACAGGCCTTTACAGACATGTTTATATAACCTTTGGAAATGGAATGGATCCTGGTTTTTATGTTGAGGAAGAATATGATTCTGCTCAAAATCTCGTATCAAATCTTGTTCCAAATAGAGTTGAGTATGAAAACGGAAAATGGAATGTTTACGACAGGGATGGTAATTTTGTAAAAACTTTAACCCCATCTGAGCAGAGTGAGATAGGTGTAGACTGGGAGATACTGAAAGATATCAGGATCGCAACATCACTTGATAAACAGATAGAAGAGCTTAAAAAACTTAAAAGCCTTTATCCTGAACTTTCGCAGGATATAGATGCAACAATAGCAACACTTGAAGGCCAGAAAACAGATCCGGCAACAAATCAGACAACACATATCATAAAACTTAAAGATATAGTGGCATCTTCTGGTAATATAAGCGTTAGAGCTGACAACCTGTATGGTTTTGGAAGTTTAAAAGCTCCCGGCGATGTTAAGATAGAGATAAAAAACAACTCTCCTCTTCCTATTGAAGTAGGTCAGATAGAGATCCCTAAGGATTACGGTGGCAATATAGAGTTTAACGGTAAAAAGGTATCCCAGACATCAGATGTTTTACTTATAAATGATAATAAGCTACTTCCGGTTAACCTTTCTCTTCAGGATGCACAGAACAGCGAATCACCATCTATTCTTATAGAGTCCACATACAGCAAAAAATACGCTGGAACGGACAGTAACGGAAAGGTTTTCTACAAATATCCACCACCCATACTTGTTGGACCTGTCAATGCCATATCTGCAGATGATGACAGCGTATCTGTAAGTGGGGACTCTCCTACAGGTAACAAGGCTATATCAAACTTTGCAGGTTCTGTAACTATCAGAAATAATAACGGTAGTGTTTTTGTGACAGAGGATATATTTGCGAACACCATCACAATATCAGCAGGTGGAAACTTTGTTTTCAACAATCCAAAACTTGTTTTTAATGTGGCTTACTCTCCAGAATCGTACTTTTCTTCACTCCATGATTATGCAAAAGGACAGCTTTCTTCACAGAATGACGGTAATGTTTCGTCTGATAGCGACACTAATTTACAGAACAGTTACGACAGCCTTATTGCTGGAACGTATAACCACTCAAATAAATATCTCCTTGCGGGGAACAATATATTTATAAATGCTGAAATTATAAATGTTAACGGCCTTATCCAGAGCGGTATCCCTTATAAAGATATAACGATCACAGATGATATGATAAACAATGCTATAGCATCAGGAAATTACACTCTGTTTAACGGAGAGGAACAGTACGATCCGGGGAGAGATCTTTTTGTAGGTAAGTACAATGTAACGATAAACCCTGATGAGAAAAAGGTTTATGTCTCAGGTCTTGATATAACAGGTGGAACTGTATTTCTATCAGGAAAGATAGCAAATACAGGTGGTGGAAAGATAAATGTACTGGATGGATTTGGAAAAATAAATATAAACAACCAGAGCAGTTACGAACTTGTACTTGATTCTGTAGATACAGGAAATATAGAAGGAAAGGTTACCATTGTAGACAAGCTTAAAGATAACGGAACTGGAAAGTATCTTGTAACAGAGATAAGAAGAATTGGTAATGAGATAAGGGTTTACACAAATCAGGGTGTTGACTCAAACCAGGCAACAGTATTAACGGCAACTGCTACAGGCAGGACAACATCTTACAACCCGCTTTCAGGCCTGAGATACTACTGGATGGAAGGTTACACAACCTCTACCTATACCCTGACAGAGTACTATAAAGAGTTTAATAAATTCCTTGGCTTTATTCCTGTATCAGAAAGGAATTTCACTAATAATGATATAGTCAGTCAGGTCACAAGAAATCTTGGAAGTTCGGAGATTGACAGTGGATTTGTCCAGGGATTTATGAGAGATTCTAACGGAAATATAATAGCCAATCCCCCAGAGTATAACTTTGACAAAATAACAACAACGGATTATGACTTCACATTTACTGAAAACTTTTCAGGCACTAAATGGGATTTCTTAACTAAGAAAACATGGATAAGAAGGATCACTCACAATTATACAGGAACAACAACCAAATTATACTCTTCCGTTAAAGCTGATTATCCTATAGAGATTGTATTTACAGGTGAGGATGTAGGTGAAGTAAATATAAACAGTACAACAGATGTAATTCTGAAAGGAGGAATAACAAATAAAGGAGGAGCTGTAAATATAAATACAGGAGGAAGCCTGTACACAGAAAGCCTTGCTCCTATTAATGCAAGTGTAATAAATATCAATGCACCGGATTCCGTTGGAACTGTTGATAACCCTATAAGAGTAAGTGGAGATCCTGCAGTTTCCGTCGGTGCAAATCTAAATGGTGTTTATATTGACGCTGTATCAAGTAATATCCTGGTCTCAACAGGAATAAACACTGCAGGAGATCTTAGAATAAGATCTGATAAAGGAATGACAATTGTTGGACTACTGAAAGGTAAGAACATACATTTAGAGGCGGTAGATGGACAGATAACTTCAGGAAATCCATCAGATCCGTACATAAATATAGACACAGATATAGACAACGGCGGTAAACTTTATATGACAGCAACCTATGGAAATATTTATGTTAGAGAGGTAACAGGAGATCTATCTGTTAATACAGTTAGCACACTTGGAAATGTGTTTATACAGGTACCTTCAGGATCTCTTGTTGATGGAAATCCAAATGAGAATGTTGATAAGAGAACAGCTTTAGAGCTTGAGCTTCTTTATAACGATCTTGGTCTTCAGGGATTGTCAGCACAGCAGTTAAGGGATCAGCAGATAGATGCTTACAAACAGAGTATGGAGATAGAGTACGATAAATACTGGCGTGAGTACAGAGATCTTAAACTTAATCCTGACGGAACATACTCATACACACCTTATGAACCTGTGGAGTTTAAGTTCAGTCCTGAGGAAGTGGCTGCACTGAAGGCTCAGGGCTGGACAGACCAGATGATATCAGATTATGAACAGGATTTAACAAACAAATACAACACATGGGGACAGTCAGATTACGATCCTAACTTCAGTTACATACCAACACAGAGCGAGCTTGATAAACTTACAGCAAACGAATGGACGGATGATCAGTTGAACAACACTCTGCCAGCATCACTATTTAACAAGAATATAACCGATACAGAGTACAAAATTGAAGATCCAAATATAATCGGAAATAACGTAACTATTATAGCTTCGGGATCAATAGGAAAGGATAAGAAGGAGAATATCGTTTTCTACTACAACGACACAGGAAGGTACACACAGGCAGAGCTTGATGAGATTAAAAGAGCTCTTGTTGCAGCAGAAAGACAGGATATAGAGATAGACAGGGATAATGAGGTTATCATTATCAAGCAGAGGGATGATATTGATGTTGAGGCACTGGGTTCCATCCAGGCAATAGCTGGCGGATCTGTTTACATAGGTTCAGAGCTTAATGTAAATATCTCAAATATATACAGCAGAGATAACTGGGTAAGAATAAAAACAGGAGAAGGAATTTACTCAACATCACCGGGACTAAATGTTGATGCACCTGAAGGACTGATTATAGAAGCTTCAAACGGACCTATAGGAACAGAAATAAACCCTGTATCTGTTTCAGTAGGACAGGATGCAACAATAACCGCAAGGGCTTCGGGGGATATTAATCTCTTGGTACCTTATGGTGATCTTAATATAGACTATATCTACAGCAGGGGAGATGTTAATCTCGCTGTTCCTAACGGCTCAATAATTGATTTTTACAGTGATAGTACAGAAGATATCACAGCAAAATCAGTCACACTTACAGCCGGTATGTACGGCGGTCTTCCGGGAAGCTACGATAACGCACTTGATATTAACCTTACAGATGAAAACGGTAAGATCAGTTTATACGGATATGGTAGTTTCAATATATACAAGGAAAACTCCATACTGTTTGGTGATATAAATATAGGTGGCGATCTGACACCTAAAACATTCGGTGATATAACATTCACAGGTAAAGTCGCTGCCAACAGCATACAGATAGACATTCCTGGCAGTATTACAGTAAATGAGAATACAGGTATAGCAACTGTAACAGGTCTGATATTTAAATCAAACAGCGGAAGTATTGATATAAACTCATCTCTCAGCAGTAATGGATATATATCCTTAATATCAGATAAAGGTATTCACAGTTCGGGAAGGATTTACTCATCAGGGGCTATGCTCCTGAAAACACCAGGTGATATCATATTTGATGGAGATGGTGGAGCTGGATCTGGAGTTTCTCTGTTTATGGAAGCTGGAAAGAATATAAATCTAAACTCTAAAGGTGGATATTTTGCACCAGAAGTCACAATTAATGCAGGAGAAAGCTTTTACACAAACAGTCCTATATCAGGAAACACAATAGACATAAACACAAACGTAGATTTTACCGCAGATATTAATGGGTATATAAGAGGATACTCATATCTCAATATTAACGCAGGAAACTACTTCACAGCAAAAAACGGACTGTCTGCAAAAGGTGACCTCACATTAAGATCAGGAAATGATATGAATCTTACAGGCTTTTTAATAGGAGACAATATAGATATAACATCTGGAGGAAGTTTTACAGCAGAGAGTGATCTGTATATCTCAAGTATAAGCTCTGTTAATATATCTGCTGTTGATGATATATTCCTCGGTATGAAAACAACATCAAGGGGAGAGATAAATATTACAGGGAAAAATATAACCATAACAGATACTGTCCAGTCTGTTGAAGATATAGACTTTATTGAACCGGAGTTTAATTTAGAGCTTGATCTTAACAATCTTGTTGACCTGATAAACAACAACAGATCCACTATAGCCCAGTACTTAGAAAGCGGGTTTGATCTTGGACAGACCTTACAGAGATCTGAGGATATTTATATAAATCATACAGACTTCCTGAATTTAATGGGTTCAGATCTTGGTATATACGCACAGGTTAAAAGCTTTCTGTTTAATAATCAAGATCCAACAACGACACTATCCGGTGTGCCTGCCGATGGTCAGATAGGTTCAAGGCTTGTTATAAACAACCCTGTTCAGAATGTATCGTACACACCACCTTCAGTTATTGTTACTCCTTCTGATACTGACAGTGTAAATATCTCAGCTGTTAATGATATAAATATTGACACGGCTATACTCTCAACAGGAAATGTTGATATAACAGGGCAGAGCATTTATATAAAAGGTCTTGCAGGGGGTAAGTATCTCAGTATAGATGCTGGAAAAGGTATAGAGATTGGAGAACATACACTCCTTCATGGAGTGTTCAGTACAGATATCAGCTCTCCTGAAAGAATAAAAGGTTCAAAAGTGGCTATAGCAACAAATGGTGAGATGAACATATCCGCCCCAGTTATTGATATTGAAGGATTTATTTACGCATTTAACAATGTAAACCCAACTATCAAGCAGATAACAGACTATCTTGATCCGGTTTTAAATCTTGATTACATACTTAACACCCTTGATATGAATCCTTCAGTTGATGCATCAATAAATATTGCAGGTGGAGAGTCCATAAACTTCAAAGGTGCTATCGTTTCAACAGGTGGGGTTGATATATCAAGTAAAGATATATCAATGACCTCAGTAACAGCTGGTAATTACGTATCTATAACCTCACCAAGTAGTATAACAATAGGAAGTGATTCAGTTGTTTACGGTGTTACGACGATAGATATTGATGCAGGTGGAGATCTTAGTATAGATGGGTTCTTAGGTAACAACGGTATAGTTACACTGAACTCAGGTGGAGATGTTCTGATAAAAGGTTCTGCTGTCTCAATAGCTGATCTCCCACTTGATCTGGAAACGATCATAGACGCTGCAGGAAAGCTTACCGCTGGAGATGTTTATTCAGCTATCGTTGATTTTGCAGGAACTTACAACCCATCAGATTCTAACGGTGTATTCCTTAATGCACCTGACGGAGATATCACAATCTCAGGAAATTTTGTATCCACAGCTACAGCGAAATTCACAACAAACAACGTTTACATATCAGGAACTGCTGGAGCAAAGAACTTTGTTGCTGAAGTTCCTGGTGATTTCATAACTGAGGAAAGATCTATCGTTTATAACCTTGGAAAACAGATCATAGATGTTGAAGGTTATGTAAAGATAGGTGGATATCTTTCAGGAACAGGAGAGGTAAAAATAAGCTCAGATAAAGATGTTACAGTATCAGGATATATACTCTCTGTAGGAAATGTTCCATTCACCATAGATGATCTTGTAAGGGTTGTAGGAAGTAGAAATGTTGATCTTCCTTACGAAAAGGTCAGGAATTTTGAAGGAGAGTTTAATGCTCTTAATAACAACACAATAGATATTTACGCAAAAGGAAAGATTGATGTAACAGGATACATACTTACAATGGCAGATGTTACATTAAAGGCTGAGGACAGACTGAATATAGATCATGTTGTTTTAGGCAACTCTGTTACACTTGAAAGTCCCAATGATATTCCTGTAAAAGATAACACGATCATAGCATCCTACGATTTTGTAAATATAAACACACCTTCAGATGTTCAGGTAGGTGGAACTGTCGCTACAAATGGATCAGCATCAATAAACGGAAACAATGTGTTTATATCAGGTAAGGTGCTTTCAAATGATAAACTTCCTATCAACCTGAGCGATTACATAAAACAGGCTTTAGATATGACGCCAGATAGTCTGTTCAATGAACTTAAAGATGATGCTTACAATCTTACAGGTAACGATATAAATACCGTTGATGTGAACGCAAAAGGTTACGTTGATATTACAGGTGGAATAGTTTCCAATGCAAGGGTGAATATTGATGCTGGATCTTTCCTCAATGTTGATGGAATAGGGGTTGTTACTGTAAACGGTGCAGATCTTAAAGCTGGCGATACTGTAAATATCAACTCTGTTGTTAAATCTACAGAGAAGGATGTGATCATAACATCAGGTTCAGATATCTCATTAAACGGGGCTGTATTTGGATTTACAGATGTTTCTATAAATTCAGGTGGAAAGCTGATAACAGGTGAAAAAACAGCTATCTTTGGTAGAAACTCTATCTCTCTAACTGCAGATAAGGATTTGGTTTATAAAGGTTTTGCAGGTAGTAAGGATAGGATAGAGATAACAGCAGGAAAAGATATAAATCTGAAAGGTTATTTAGCTGTTTATCCAGAATTTGAGTTCGGAGACGAACTGTTCACTGAAAATACAGATCCAGGAGATCTTTACAGAAGAGTTAAAAAAACAGATGCAACTTACTCATTTAAGGACAGAGGAAATGTTAGTGTTGTCTCTAACGGAGGTAACACTGTAGTCTCAGGAACTGTTTTATCCTCAGACAGACTGTATCTGGAAGGAAAAGGAACGTTTATAACAGGTATTGTAGGAGGATACGATTTAGATATAAGATCGCCTCAGATATTTGTATCAGGTTCCAAATCTGTTATTTACGAATCAAAAGATCAGAAGATAATCTCAGATGGGGATATACTGATTGGTGGATATCTTGGAAGTGACAGTAATATAGAGATAAACTCCGGTTCAAATCTTACAGTTAACGGCTATATAGTTTCTAATGATGATCAGGCTACAGATATAGATGAGCTGTTCAGAATTACAGACGGAGATGGATCTGCAGTTGTTGAAAAAGGAAAGCAGTTTATAAAGAATTACAGGGATAATATATCAGATCAAAAAGAAAACTCTGTGCTGATCAGTTCTGGAGGGTTTACAGAGATAAATGGTGGTATCCTATCCTCTTCTGAGATCAGTGTAACCTCTGATAGTATATCAGTTAAAGGTCTCGGTGTCATAACTGAGGACAATCTAATCCTTAAATCAGGAAAGAATGTTGAGCTTTATTCAGGGGTTAAAGCATTAAAAGGTTTAGCTGAAATCTCAGCAGATGACAGGATAGTCAGAGTTGGAGGACCAAGGGAGATTGATGATCTTGATATTGAGGCTGTAAATACAGAACTTTACGGATTTAACGGTATAGGTTCTCCGTCTAATCCTATCAGAATAAGAACAGAAAAAATAAAGGCTGATTCACAGAATGGTGGGGTTTATATCGATCTTTACGGAGATTCCTACGCTGAAACGATTACGGCTGGAAATGGGGATATAAACATAAATCTTTTTGATGGAGATCTGAGATTTACAGGTATTACTGCAGATAAAGGACAGATCAGTATAAATGTTAAGAGAGGCAGTGTTACAGGAGTTGATGATCCTCATATCTCAGCAGATGGAAACACATTCATTGAAGCTGAATATATAAATTATGAAGGAGATACCCCAATCAGAATGAAGCTTGATAAAGAGATATTTGTTGTTGATTCAAAATCTGATAGATGGATGTTTGATCTGTCCCAGCCTGTTCCTGAATGGATCGTGTTTAACAAAACCCTTTACGGTGGTAGAAAACTTGATGTTGTTATGGAAGCTTTATCTTCAACAACAGTTCCACCTGAAGAGATCATTAAGATAATTGAAGAGAGGGGAATAGTTGAACCTGAAGTGAATAAAGAAAAAGAGGTGATCAACTACTCACAGTTAGAGACGGTATGGTAAAAAGATCTTTGTAACAGCTTTCTTTCCTTCTGATATAATTGATTTATGGAAAAAGTATCTCTTATTCTATGGAGAAAAAATGAGAAATATAATAAATCTGTTTTTTTCGTTCTTAATCTTTCTTTCTTCCACAGTTTACGGAGGTGAAAAAGTGATAAAAAATATACTTCCAAATAGAGTAACAATACTTTTTAAAGAGACTAAAGGGGAAGGGATAATAGCAGGAACTTTATTCATAAAAGGTGGAAGCTTTGAGGATCCTGAAGGAAAGAAAGGTTTGACGAACCTTACAGTTAAAATGCTTATAAAGGGATCAAAAAACTACTCATCATACGATATAAACAAGGTTTTTGAAGATAGCGGTGGATATATATCAACATCTGTTGGTGAGGAGTTTTCAACAATTGAGTTTGCGATGAGAACTGAGGATCTGAAAAAAGGGCTGAAAATACTGAAGGATATAATATTTAATCCTGTTTTCCCTGAGGATAAGCTGAAAATAGAAAAGGGTAATGTTATCGCACAGATAAAGGCGAAAAAAGAGGAAGGTTTCTCATACGGTTTTGATGAGCTGAGAAAGCAGATCTATAAAGGAACCCCTTACCAGTACTCACCTCTTGGTGAGATAGATGATATTGAAAAGATAACAAGAGAAGACCTGAAAGAGAGATGGGATCAGCTTTTAAACGGTAGCAGATGGGTTGTTTCTTTTGTTGGTGATATAACTTACAGTGAGGTTGAGAATGATATAAAAGATCTTTTTGAGAAAATAGATAGAGGTCAGGAGTACCAGTATCCTGTTTACAGTTACTACATAACAGGTGAGAGATGTAAAACATTAAAAAGGGAAGGAGCTCAGACAACGATACTTGTTGCTTACAATGCTCCTCAGGCTACAGACAGATATTACTTCAGTATGAAGGTTCTCAATGGGATAGCTGGAAGTGGTTTTACATCAAGGTTATTTCAGGAACTTAGAGAAAAAAGAGGACTTGCCTACGCTGTAGGCTCTTTCTTTCCAACAAGGGTAAATATGGGAAGGCTGATAGCCTATATAGGAACAGCTCCGGAGAAAACTGAAGAATCCCTTAAAGGTATAAGGGAGGTTTTAAAAGGTATTGGAAAAGGTGTTACAGATGAGGAGCTAAAGACAGCTAAGGAAAAGATAATCGGGAATTTTCTTTTAGAGCATCAGACAAGGGCAAAACAGTCGTGGTATTTAGGCTGGTTTGAGACTATAGGCTTAGGTTACGAGATGGATCAGAAATATCCGGAGTATATAAATAAGGTGACAAAATCTGACATAACAGAAACATGGAAAAGATACATTCCTGAAGGAAATATATGCGTTATAGTAAGACCATAGGAGGTTTAAATTGATCTGGTTTACAGAGTACTGGACTGAAAATGTAGGGCTTACAGTAAAAGCAGATCAGGTTAAAAAGATAAGATCAAAATACCAGGAGATACTTGTTCTTGATACTCCCCAGTTTGGAAAGATGCTGATACTTGACGGTCTTGTCCAGACAACAGAAAAGGATGAGTTTATATACCATGAGATGCTCGCACATCCAGCACTTTTAATGCATCCCAACCCTGAGAGAGTCCTTGTCATAGGTGGCGGAGATGGTGGAACTGTAAGGGAAGTTCTTAAACATAGCTCTGTTAAAGAGGTTCACCTTTGTGAGATAGATGAGGAGGTTATTCTGATATCAGAAAAGTACTTTCCCAGTATCTCTGAGAAATTAAGGGATCCTAAGGTAAAGATATTTATAGAGGATGGTAATGAGTTTCTGCAGGAGAGGCAGAACTACTACGATGTGATAATAATGGACTCTTCAGATCCTGTAGGAGCATCTGAGGTTCTGTTCAGGGAAGAGTTTTACAGAAAGGTAAAAAGCTCCCTCAGACACGATGGAATAATGGTTGCACAGACGGAGTCACCTGTCCTTCAGGAAG
The DNA here is from genome assembly GCF_000021565.1 of Persephonella marina EX-H1. Classification (NCBI taxonomy): domain Bacteria; kingdom Pseudomonadati; phylum Aquificota; class Aquificia; order Aquificales; family Hydrogenothermaceae; genus Persephonella; species Persephonella marina. The sequence goes on from NC_012440.1 coordinate 1,371,257, forward strand.
AGTACTTTTCAAAAGCTTACAGGGAGATAAGAAAGGTTTTCAGAAATGTTGGTGTTTATCTTGCTTATATACCTACGTATCCATCAGGTATGTGGAGTTTTACAATAGCATCTGATTTTATAGATATAACAGATACAACACGTAATATTGAAAAGGTTAAGGAATTGAAAACAAAGTATTTCTGTGATAGTATATATGCTTGTCTTTTTTCACTGCCCAGATTTGTTCAGGACATTTTGAAAAAATCTTAAAAGGAGGTAAACAATTGGCAGAAGTTTTAAAGAAGATCGCTGAGAGAGCAACGGAGAAAACAAATATCAGGCTGATTCCAAGGAATGTTGAGAGAATACTGGCGGCACTTCAGGTAACATCGGATTTCTGGAAGGTTGTTGATTATTCTGATCTGCCTGTTCCAGCAGCATCTGAGATATCAAAAGGTCTTATTGAGGAAGGGTTTGTAAAGGTAGAGAATGATGAGCTCTTTCTTACAGAAAAAGGGTTAAACCTTGTTAAAGAGTTAAATATACCACCATATGTTGATTATACATGTCAGGCTTGTGAGGGAAGAGGAATACCATTTTATGCAAATAAAGAATGGTACAGAACGTTTGTTGAGCTTGCTAAAGACAGACCGAAGGCTATACAGGAGTATGATCAGGGGTCTGTTACTCCAGAGACAACAGTTTCAAGAGTTTTATTCCTTGACTCAAGGGAAGACCTTAGAAACAGGGATATACTTGTTATGGGTGCTGAGGATGATCTGACAGGACTTGCTGTTGCATTAACAGGTCTTCCAAGAAGGGTTCTAATACTTGATATAGATGAGAGAGCTATTGATTTTGATAACAGAATATTCAAGGAGCTTGGAATAGACAACGCAGAGGCTATAAGATTTGATCTTAGAAATCCATTCCCAGAAGAATGGATAGGAGCTTTTGATGTTTTTATAACTGATCCACCGGAAACAGTTAAAGCTTTTAAAGCGTTTATAGCAAGAGGTATAGCATCACTTAAAGGGGAAGGTTCTGCAGGATACTTTGGACTCACTCTCAGAGATTCTTCTTTAAACAGATGGCAGAAATTCCAGAAAGCACTCATAAATGATTACGGAATGGTAATAACAGATATCGTTCAGGACTTTAACGCATATATGAACTGGGAGTACCACAGTGAAACAAGAGCTCAGAAAGTTGCTCCGGTAAATAAAGGACCATCAGATATATGGTACAGATCAGCATGGTACAGAATAGAGGCAATGCCAGGATTCAAAGGTGAAAATATCCAGATAAAAGATGAGGTCTTCAGGGAGCTTTACTTAGACGAAGAAGGATCAACAACATAAAACACGGGGGCTTTAAGCCCCTTTTTGTATATCATCTATTCAGAGAGAAATGACACTCAATGTTAAAGAAGATCTAAATGTCTGCTCACTTTTTTAGTATCCAGCTTGACATATTAATATTTTGCTCCTATATATTAGGAATATAGTCCCAAAAAATATAGGAGTATGATCCTGAAATTTAAGAGGCATTTGGAAGATATCTTAAAAGATGCGGTAAAAACCTTTCCTGCTATTTTCATCTCAGGAGCAAGGCAGACCGGTAAATCCACATTATCCATAGAACTTTGCAGTAATTATATAACTTTTGACGATATAAATGCATACCTTTCAGCTAAAAATGATCCGGTTAACTTCATTATGCAGATAAAAACTCCTGTAGTTTTAGATGAAGTCCAGAAAGTACCAGAAGTTTTTGAGGCTATTAAGAAAAGAATAGATACAAACAGAAAACCTAATGAGTTTATTCTAACTGGTTCTGTAAATATTCTCAGGTTTAGAAAAGTAAAAGAGAGTTTAGCAGGTAGATTGGCTATATTTGAGCTTTATCCTTTATCTATCTTTGAGGTTTTTAATAAAAAAGAGAATCTGATTGAAAAAATCTTTTCAGGAAAATTTTTAGAAGAAAGTAGAAGTAACTTATCCTTTGATGACCTGCTTGGCTTTATATTAAAGGGCGGTTTTCCAGAGATACATAAGATAGAATCAGAAAAGATGAGATACATATGGTTTAGCTCTTATGTCAGCACTTATATAGAAAAGGATGTTCTGGAGCTGGGAGAGATCAGAAATATAGATAAATTTTTAACTCTTTTGAATATTATCTCTTCCTATTCAGGGAATTTAATAAACAAATCAAAGATTTCCCAGTTTGCTGGTATTGATAATAAAACGTTAGATTATTATCTTAATTTACTTCAGCTTATATACCAGATAAAATTCCTGAGACCCTTCAGTCAGAACGTTAAAAAAAGATTTATCAAAACTCCAAAGATCTATTTTAATGATACAGGACTTCTATGTTATCTGCTTGGAATTACTTCTATCAACGAGCTAAAAAAACATATCTACTTTGGCAATATTGTAGAAACATTTATGTTTAATGAGTTTTTAAAACATTCAGCCTGTTCTCAATATCCAGTGGAGATTTTCTTTTACAGAACTACAGACAAAAAGGAGATAGATTTTATACTGAAATACAGAGGAGAGTATATTGCTGTTGAACTGAAAACTTCATCAACTGTTTCAGAAAAGGATTTCTTACCAATGAAGGATATTTACAGCCTGCTAAAATATGGGATTGTTCTGTATAAAGGGGATAGAGTTTTTTCATTTGGTGACAGATTTTTTGCGGTTCCATTTAAAAATATCTTTTAAAGGTGATCGTTTTTTCAAACACTGTTTGATTTTTCCAACGGAAGGATTATATAATAATCAGTCTAATAAAAACTAATTTGGAGAGGTGTAAAATGGGCTTTTTAGAGGAATACAGAAAGCATGTTGAGGAAAGGGCTAAGCTCGGAATACCGCCACTTCCTTTAAATGCTAAACAGGTTGAAGAGCTGATAAAACTTCTTCAGCAGGTTCCTATCGTTGAGGAAGAGTACCTGATGGATCTTTTCCTTAACAGAGTTCCACCAGGTGTTGATGATGCTGCATTTGTTAAAGCTAAATTCCTGGCTGATATAATTGAAGGTGAGAAATCTTCTCCGGCTATCACTCCTGTTCACGCAGTTCAGATACTTGGAACAATGCTTGGGGGATACAACGTAGAACCGCTCGTAAAGGCACTTTCCCATAAAGATGAGGAGATAGCTAAGGAGGCTGCTAAAGCTCTTAAAAATATACTCCTTGTTTATGATTACTTTAATGATGTTGTTGAGCTTGCAAAATCTGGAAATAAGTATGCTCAGGAAGTTCTTGAAAGCTGGGCAAATGCTGAATGGTTCACATCAAAAGATCCTCTTCCTGAGAAGATAACTGTAACTGTTTTCAAGGTTCCAGGTGAGACTAACACTGACGATCTCTCACCTGCGAGGGAGGCATCAACAAGAAGTGATATTCCATTACACGCATTATCAATGCTCCAGGCAAAGATGCCTGATGCGATAAAAACAATCCAGGAGTTAAAGAAAAAAGGACATCCGGTTGCATTTGTAGGTGACGTTGTTGGAACTGGATCTTCAAGAAAGTCTGCAACAAACTCTCTTATGTGGTGGATTGGTGAAGATATACCTTATGTTCCAAATAAGAGAAGAGGTGGAGTTGTAATAGGTGGTGTTATAGCTCCGATATTCTTCAACACATGGGAGGACTCAGGAGGTCTTCCAATAATAGCTGATGTTTCTAAGCTTGAGACGGGAGATGTTATTGATATATACCCTTACGAAGGAAAGATCGTTAAAAATGGTGAGGTTGTTGCCACATTTGAGCTTAAGCCAAACACACTTCCGGACGAGGTTAGAGCTGGCGGAAGAATCCCGTTAATTATCGGAAGAAATCTTACAAGAAAGGCAAGGGAAGTACTTGGAATGCCTGAAGAGCAGATATTTATAAGACCAGAGCAGCCACCTGAGAAGGAAGGTGTTGGTTATACACTTGCCCAGAAGATGGTAGGTAGAGCATGTGGAATGGAAGGTGTAAGACCTGGAATGTATGTTGAGCCTCAGGTCTTAACTGTTGGTTCTCAGGACACAACAGGAGCTATGACAAGGGATGAGATAAAAGAGCTCGCTGCCCTCTCATTTGGAGCAGACCTTGTTATGCAGTCATTCTGTCACACAGCTGCTTATCCAAAGCCGGCAGATGTTAAGCTCCAGATGACACTTCCACAGTTCATCATAAAGAGAGGCGGTGTATCTCTCAGACCTGGAGATGGTGTTATACACTCATGGCTTAACAGAATGGTTCTCCCAGATACTGTTGGAACAGGTGCTGACTCACATACAAGATTCCCAATAGGTATATCATTCCCTGCGGGTTCTGGACTTGTTGCATTTGCTGCAGTTACAGGAACAATGCCTCTGAATATGCCAGAATCAGTTCTTGTCAGATTTAAAGGTGAGATACAGCCAGGAATTACAGTCAGAGATCTTGTAAATGCAATTCCTTACTATGCTATAAAACAGGGACTTTTAACTGTAGAGAAGAAAGGTAAGAAGAACATATTTGCAGGAAGAATACTTGAGATAGAGGGTCTTGAAAATCTCAAGGTTGAGCAGGCTTTTGAGCTTTCTGACGCTTCAGCAGAGAGAAGTGCTGCTGCATGTACTGTAAAACTGAACAAAGAGCCTGTTATTGAGTACATACAGTCAAATATAAAACTCCTTGAGAAGATGATAGAGGCTGGCTATCAGGATGCAAGAACACTCCAGAGAAGAATAGACAAGATGAAGGCATGGCTTGACAATCCTGAGCTTCTTGAGGCGGATGAGAATGCTGAGTACGCTGCTGTTATAGAGATAGATCTCAATGAGATAAAAGAGCCTATACTCGCATGTCCAAACGATCCTGATGATGTTGCAACACTCTCAGAGGTTTTAGCAGATGAGAGAAGACCTAAGAATATAGATGAGGTGTTTGTAGGATCATGTATGACAAATATCGGACACTTCAGAGCAGTTGGTGAGATACTTAGAGGAGAAGGACAGATACCAACAAGGCTGTGGATAGTTCCACCTACAAAGATGGACGAGAGACAGCTTATAGAGGAAGGTTACTACAACATTTACGGTGTTGCAGGTGCGAGAACTGAGGTTCCGGGATGTTCACTCTGTATGGGTAACCAGGCAAGGGTTAAGGACGGTGCTATAGTCATGTCAACATCAACAAGAAACTTTGACAACAGAATGGGTAAAGATGCTAAGGTTTACCTTGGATCTGCTGAGATATCTGCTATGTGTGCTATACTTGGAAGACTTCCAACAGTTGAGGAGTACCACAAATTTATGGAAGAGAAGATAGCTGGAAAAGAAGATCAGATCTACAAATTCCTGAACTTCCATGAGCTCTCAGATGAGGAACTTGATATTCTCGTAGCTGACGCTTTATACACATTCTGATATAAGGGGCTTTAAGCCCCCTTTTTCTAATTAAACCCATCCTTTCTTCCGAAAGTGTTATAAAAGTCTGGAGAAAGGTATGGGTTATATCTCTGTATGTATCATTCAGGAAGATCCAAAAAGTCTGAAAGAGACAGTTGAATCCCTTGAAGGAAATGGAAAGTTTATCAAAGAGATAATATACACAGGGGAAGACCAGAAGATTCCTGATATAAAATATCTCAACCAGTACTCTGAAAATAGAGCCTTTCTTAGAAATAAATGTATCCAGAATGCTACAGGCGATTTAATACTATGGCTTTCTGACACAACACAGCTTGAAGATACAACACTTGAAGAGTACGATCAGGTTTTAAAAGAGTTTCCAGATGTAGATATCATATATCCAAATGAGATAGTTGTAGACCTTAATGGTGAAGAGAATATCAAGAACTACAAGGACTGGTATGGAAATGAGATTGAGCTTATACAGGGACTTACCCTGGAAAGTTATATCCCACAGTGGGGGGTTCTCACAAGAAGGGATCTTTTTGAAAAAACAGGTCTGTTTGATGAGGATTTTGAGGATTATGAGTTTTACAGACTTTTAGCTTTAAATCTTAAAGGTATAAAGCTTAAGCATTCTGAGGAGAGTTTTGTAACAAACCGGATAACAGAAAGCTTCATAGACACATCCTACAGATCAAAAACCTTACGTGATACTTTAAATCTTTATGACTGGAAAAGGGAGATATTTCCCCTTTTAAAATGGGATGAGAATGAGAAGCTTGCTTTAACCACAGCCTATACAACGATAGGGGATAAACTGAAAAAGTACCTTGATCTTTTAAACGCATCAGAGTATTACAGAAAAGCTATCCTGACATTTCATAACCAGTACTCTTTAAAAAAGCTTATAGATACTTTTATCTCAATGGGGGAGTTTGATAAGGCATTATATCTTACTGAGGAACAGGGACTGGAAGAGGAGGAGGTTAAAAATTACAGAACATTTATAGAGAATATCAAAAAACTTATAGACAGACTTGAAGATCTTGTTAAAGAAGGAAAGATAAAGGATGTTCTTACTTCCATAAATGATGTTGTGAGCGTTTATGAGGGAGCACCTGTCTATAATATTTTAGGCGTGGTTCATTTCATTCTTAAGGATTATGAAAACTCCTTCAGATTTTTAACAAAAGCTGTTACTATGAACCCATTAAAAGAGGAGTATGTAGAAAATCTTTTTGATGTTGGAAGATTAATTAACAGAGAAGAGAAAGTCTATTCCCTTCTTGAGAGACTCAGACCTTAAACTTCACAGATTTTTTACTAATTTTTCTGTAAAATATTAGAAATAAAAATAAGAATTATTCTCAAGGAGGTATAGGTATGAAAAAATTTGTAGTCGGGCTTTCATCTCTTGTACTTGCAACATCTTCATTTGCAGGTGGTGGCTGGAGTTATCACGGGGAACACGGACCGGAACATTGGGGCGATCTAAAAGATGAATACATAATGTGTAAGATCGGTAAAAATCAGTCTCCGGTAGATATAAACAGAATAGTTGATGCGAAATTAAAACCTATAAAGATAGAATACAGAGCAGGTGCAACAAAGGTATTAAATAATGGACACACAATAAAAGTTTCTTACGAACCGGGAAGTTATATAGTTGTTGATGGGATAAAATTTGAGCTGAAGCAGTTTCATTTCCACGCACCAAGTGAGCATAAATTAAAAGGACAGCATTACCCGTTTGAGGCTCATTTTGTTCATGCAGATAAGCATGGTAACCTTGCTGTTATAGGTGTTTTCTTTAAAGAAGGAAGAGAAAATCCTATCTTAGAAAAGATATGGAAAGTTATGCCTGAAAATGCAGGCGAAGAGGTTAAACTTGCACACAAGATAAATGCTGAAGATTTACTGCCAAAGGATAGAGATTACTACAGATACAGCGGTTCTTTAACTACTCCACCATGTTCTGAAGGTGTAAGATGGATAGTTATGGAAGAGGAGATGGAGATGTCAAAGGAGCAGATTGAGAAGTTCAGAAAGATTATGGGTGGAGATACAAACAGACCGGTTCAGCCTTTAAATGCAAGAATGATTATGGAAAAATAGTTTAAAGCCCCTTTTAAGGGGCTTGTTTTCTTACCCGTTTTAAGGGTATTTATGATAAATATCAGGAAAATTTATCTGATATATATTAATTATATTTAGATCGTACTTTTTATTTTAAGGAGGTTTATATGAAAACTGTTCTTGATGTGCTGTTCTCAATGAAAACCACCATTATCCTGATGTTAATATTTGGTGCTGCTGTTGGTATAGCAACTTTTATTGAAAATGATTTTGGTAGAGAGACAGCTTACGTTATTGTTTATGGCTCTAAATGGCTTGAGTTTGTAATGGTTCTTTTAACAATAAATCTTATAGGTAACATATTTGTTTATAAGATGTGGCAGCCTAAAAAACTTCCTGTTTTTATATTCCATCTCTCCTTTGTATTTATCTTTATTGGAGCTGCTATAACGAGATATATAGGATACGAAGGAATGATGCATATAAGGGAGGGACAGTATCAGGACACTATGTACTCAAGGGATCCTTTCCTTCAGATAACAGCAGAAAAAGATGGTAAAAAATACCATAAAGAAGAACCTATGATGCTTTCAGCCATTGGCTTTAATGGGTTTGAGGAAAAGATTGATATTGATGGAAAACCTCTGATAGTAAGATATAAAAATTATATAAAAGGTGTCAAAACCCAGCTCCAGGAAGATCCAGAAGGAAAGCCAATTATCACATTGAAAGCATCATCAGGAATGGACACAGTTGATCTTACACTGAAAGAAGGAACTGTAGAAGATTTTGGAAGTTTTGTCTTCCTTTTTGAAAATCCTGATGAGTATAAAGGAAGGCTTGAAGGTAAGGATTTTGTTTTCTTCTATATTAAAGACGGTAAATTCTTCTTAAAATCAAACCTGCCTGTAAAATGGCTGAGAATGGCAGATCAGTCACAGGGAAGTATAGAGGCAGGAAAAGAGGCTGAGCTCCAGACAGGGACATTATACTCTGTAAGCGGTCTTAACTTTGTAGTGAGACAGGCTCTTCTTAAAGGAAAAGAAAAGGTAGTTCCTCTTCCAAGGGACAGAAAGGTTCTTCAAAACAGTTCTGTTCTATCCGCTCTTTTTGTTGATGTTGAGTATGATGGAAATAAAAAGGAAGTTGTACTTCTTGGAAGAGGTGGTGGTACACCTGGAATTCCTGCTGATATCCAGATAGGAGATCTTAAGGTTTCTCTTGTCTGGGGAGCAACAGTTATAAAACTTCCATTCCAGATATACCTTGAGGATTTTGTTCTTGAAAAATATCCAGGTTCAAATAAGGCTTCATCTTATGAGAGTCATGTTATTGTTATAGATGAAAGAAATGGTCTGAGAATGCCTTACAGAATTTATATGAACCATCCTCTTAACTACGGTGGTTATAAATTCTTCCAGATGTCCTATGATCCCGATGAAAAGGGGACAGTTCTTTCGGTAAATCATGATCCGGGGGTTCTTCCTACCTACATAGGATACGGACTTTTAGCACTTGGACTTTTACTTAACCTGTTTAATCCAAAGAGCAGGTTCGGGAGGACTTTAAGAATGCTTAATAGAAATGACAGTATGAGATCTTTACTTGCTTTATTATTCCTTCTCTTTTCAGTATCAACAGGAATCTCCCACGCTTACCCTGGTATGCAGGAAGATCAGAAGAAGGAAGATGTATCTATTCCAAAAAAGGTTGATATGAACGAGATAATAAACACTGTTAAAAAGATTGACAGGGATCATGCCGATAAATTTGGAACAGTTCCTGTACAGAGCAGTGATGGAAGGATAAAACCTTTTGATACATTGTCACTTGAGGTTGTAAATAAGATACATGGTGGAGACACCATACTCGGTCTGAATCACAATCAGGTTGTCCTTGGAATGTTCCTTATGCCGGGACCCTGGCAGTATATAAAGATGATAAAGGTTAAACATCCAGCCATTAAAAAGGTTCTCGGTATTCCTCAGGATGAAAAGTATTTTGCATTTATAGATGCCTATGATGAGAAAGGGATGTACAAGTTTGCCTCTGCTGTTGAACAGGCACAGAGGAAAAATCCTGCTGAAAGGAACACTTTTGATAAGGAGATATTAAAACTTGATGAAAGGCTGTACATATGCTATCTGGTTTTTACAGGGGAGATACTGAGAATATTCCCGAAGGAGAACGATCCAAATAACACATGGTATGGTCCGAGGGATGCATTAACAACATTCCCTCAAAAACAGAAAGAGGAGATACAGTTAATACTCTCAAATTATATACACGGTGTTCAGCAGGGTTTAAAGAATGGAGACTGGACTAAGGCCAATATGGCTATAGATGATATAAAACAGTTTCAGAAAAAATACGGTTCAGCGGTTTTACCTTCAGAAACAAGACTTAAAGCTGAGATACTGTACAACAAGCTTATCATCTTTGAGAGACTTATACCTGTTTACTTCCTTATAGGTTTTATAGCCCTTGGTGTTATATTTGCCCAGATATTCAATCCAAGAAAGAACTTCCAGAAAGCAGGTCTTGTTATAGTTGTTTTACTTTTCCTTGCATTTTTAGTTCATACATTTGGCCTTGGTCTTAGATGGTATGTTGCCGATCATGCACCCTGGACTGATGCTTATGAATCAATGCTTTTCATATCTTGGGCTGTTGCACTTGCCGGTATAGTTTTTGCAAGAAAATCACTTTTTGTTCTTGCATCAACAGGTATATTTGCTGGTGTTTTCCTCTTTGCCGCTCATCTTGGATGGCTTGATCCTCAGATAACAACAATAGTTCCAGTACTTAAATCTTACTGGCTTTTACTGCACGTTTCTGTTCTGACTGCGAGCTACGGATTCTTAGGACTTTCTGCCGTTCTTGGAATTCTTATACTCATACTTTTTGCTATTAAAAGCGAGAAATTACTTGGTAAGGAAAGGGTTAAAAGAATTGAGGAAGGTATAAAAGAGGCAATAAAGATAAATGAGCTTTCTCTGATAATAGGTCTCTCACTTATAATAGTAGGAAACTTCCTTGGTGCTATATGGGCTAATGAGTCATGGGGAAGATACTGGGGATGGGATCCAAAAGAGACCTGGACGGCGGTATCTGTCCTTGTTTACGCAGCTATAGTTCACCTCAGATATGTTCCCGAATGGTACTCTGTATATAAGATGGCTGTGTTCTCAACACTCGGATACTTTGCAATACTGATGACATACTTTGGTGTTAACTACTACCTCTCAGGTCTTCACTCTTATGCAGCAGGAGATCCAGTTCCTATACCAACATGGGTTTACTGGGCGGTAGGATCCCTTGGTTTACTGATAATACTTGCTTATAGAAATAGAAAGTTAAGCTGAGGAGAGGGAATTTTCTCCCTCTTTTTTTATTTATACAAAAAATGAGATTTATTCTTATTTAGATTAAAAAGTTGCTGTTATCATTATCTTTTTAAAAACTAAAAAAGATATTGACTTTTAGAAAAATTATTATTACTATAAAAAAGTAATTATGATAGTTAATGTATTTTGTATATAAAAATATTGATCTTACATTCATGATTTTCTCATTTTTAGATTTTAGATTTAGGTTAAATCAAATAGAGAGGAAAGGGTTATGAAGGTAAGAGCGATAGTCGGAGGGATCCTTATAATATCAGCTTCTTCATTTGCAGCTCCTGTGGAAGATATAAGAAACACAGTTCATAATTTAGCGACCTACTCAACGGACACTGATGAGGTCTGTGTGTTCTGCCACACTCCTCACGGATCTAATCAGGCATTTACCGGAGCTCCTCTCTGGAACAAGCCTATAGATACAACGGTGACATTCCAGGTATACGGTGGAGGAACAACAATCGGTGGAACAACAGTAGGTCAGCCTGGTGATGTTTCCCGAGCCTGTCTTTCCTGTCATGATGGTGTTAGCGGAGTTAATACTGTAATTAACCTTCCGGGATCAGGAGGATGGAATACATCAGGATCAAACCTCAACTACAGAGGTTCTAACCTGCCCTGGAAAATGCCATGGCCTTTCGCAGTTGGTAAAAACGGTAATGGTGGTAACTACGATCTTAGAGATGACCATCCGGTTGGTGTTGTGTATAGAGGAGACGAGACAAATCCACCTGCAAGCTTAAAGCCAACAAATACGGATATTACTGGATGGAATATATCTGGGGATAAAGATGGAAACCCAGGACCAACTATAGGAGATCTTTTAAGAAATGGAAAAGTTGAGTGTGTAAGCTGTCACAACCCGCATCTGAATGCAGCAAGATTCTTAAGATCTGGTGATGGTAACGCTTACAGTAATGTATGTTTAACATGTCATGGAAAGTAGATCATAAAAAAGCCCCCGATTTTCGGGGGCTTAAAAAGTCTCATTCTAATGTTTTAAGATAAACTCAACTAAAGCATCTATCTCTTCATCGGTCATAGCTTTAAGTTTTCCCATCTGTGGCTTCATCATATTGAATCTATCGGGCCAAATTATAGGTTCAGCTTCGCCTCTTAAGAATGCTTTTAGCTGATTGGGGTTGTTCTTGTAAAACTCAGCTATAGTCTTAAGCGAAGGTCCTATAGCATCTTTAGTTTCCTTATGACATATAGCACACCTGTTTGTTTTATTGTTAAACAGCTCTTTGCCGTCAATAGCAGCGAAAGCTGTTGTGGCAGTTAGTATTATAGCTGCTGCTGCACTGAACTTCTTCATCTTTTACCCTCCTTATTTTTAAGTATTTTCTCATCCTGAGAAATTATCTTTATTTTTCTGATAAGCCATCTGTCATTATTTTTTACCAGGTCATACCTCATCTTATATCTTACTTCTGTTTCAGGATGTGCGACAACTCCCCTGGAAATATCTATATACCTGTATGTCCATTTTTCATCTGTAAATGCTGTAGCTGTATCACCGTTTACAGATATGTTTGTGAACTTTATATCAAGCAGCTTTGCATCCATATAAAGATTACTCTCATGCCATGACATTATCCATATATAAAGCTTCTCAGCTACTCTTCCGACAGCTATGTCGGACATCATATTTTTGAATGTGATAATATCAGGCAGATTTTTACTTTTTGATGCCTGTATAACCGTATGGTTGTATATCTTAATAACCTCCTTTATATCCTTTATATCATCTGCCTTAGCCTGTACTACGTATAAAAAAGCTGTAAGTACAATCAGGAGATTACGGATAGCTGTCATAACCTCCAGCATTCCAGTTGTGACATCTACCTCCACCACCACAGGCCGGTGCATAAACATCACTGTTGTTCAGAACAGTGTTCCATTTAAATCCGTCCATCATTAACTGTAATGTTCCGTTGTAGTTAAAGTTGTAAGGTTCCGGCATGGTTCTGTATCCAAGCAGTCTTGATACAGGTGATCCATGTGGGACGGCTATGTGACATTTTACACATGCTATAGAATACATCGCACCTGGTCTTGTCAACATATGAACGGCAGCCTGTGTAAGATCATGACAGTTTGTACAGAATAATCCCTGTGTTGTTCCTGCCTTAACATCACCTGTTGTGTAAAGTGTCCCATCAGGTTTTGTAGGCCAGTTTGTGTTTGGTCCTTTAAGCATGAACTGGTGTGTAGAACCATGAGGTCCTCTTGGATCTCCAAGGGCTTCATTATCGGTTCCGTGACAATCTGTACAGTACATAGTCTGATTTCCCACATTTGCATCCCACGGAGGCAGAACCTGTGTATTTGTTAGAGGTTGAGCATACCTTCCATTTGCCTGATTCCATCCGCTGAGTGTTCCCATCTCATTTGTCGTCATTACAACAGGGTGTGCTGATCTGTTATATGGGTTAAACTCACAGGACTGGTCTGTTAAAGGTATACCGCTCTGTGATGAGGTAAATGTTGTCACACAGTCTGTAGTGACCGCTCCCAATGCCCATCCAGAGTGACATTTCATACATATCTGATACTCTTTTTGAGCTTCAGCTGTAGTGTTGTAAGTTGAAGGTTGAGTCCATCTTTGAGGCCATACAGGTTCAACACCGTAAACACCTGCCAGAACATTTGAGACAGCGTTTGATGGGTTCTGAGGATACCATCCTGATGTATCAGCTGTGGCAGCATGGTTACCAGGTTTTGCTTTGTGGGGATTGTGACAGTCCATACACTCAGCATGTTTTGAGTCTGAAAACTCTATACCAAAACTTCCGGTAGGAACTCTCGGTACGCCAGAACCATATAAAACATCAAGAGGGGTATGTATATTCTGGTACAGTGCGTCCATAACAGGGTGACCGTAAGTTTTATTAGGTGGCAGCAGGCTTTCTATATCCTTGGCACCTCCTGCACCGTGACATGGAGCAACGTTTGATGCTGATGCTGCTCCTGTAAAACATGTAGCCTCCTCAACTTTTCTGAGAAGAGGTTTTCCCTGTGATCTATGAGGTGTATGACAGTTTCCACATCCGAAGTCTGCCACAGAAACGGGAGCTCCTTCACCGTAAACGGTTGTAACATTTGTATCTGAGTAGGTTAATGTCTGTGTATCATGGGCACTCCCTGTCCATCCAGGTTTGTTGTGACAGGATATACATGTTTGCTTGAAATCCTGGGCAAGATTTCCAACATCAACCCTTAAAAATCTTTTATTTTGCTTGTGAGGGTCGTGACATGATGTACACTCAACGTAGTCTTTACCGGAGTAATTGTACAGTTTTATAGGTGGTGATGGTGTGGCTGCAAGTTCTACGGTTTTAACTGTACCATCTGCAAATGTAACCTGTATTGATGGGTTATACTCAACAGCGACGGGATGATGTACAGACAGGTCTGTCCCTATAAATGTTCTTAATGTAGAAGGTAACGTTCCGTCTGGATTTACGTTTTGCATCTGTATAACTGTATTCCCCAGTTCAGTACCTCTTACTATATAAACAGCACCTATAGCAACAGTTCCATCATGACAGCTCAGACACTGTCTGGATATTATTCCTGGAGATCCTTCAAATTCTGATAGTTGTTGAGGAGCTGGATAATTAATTCTCTGGATAAATTCGCTATCATAAAGAGTATAAACGGAGGTAGGCATCTTTCTATTCCACAGAGGTGTTCCTTCCTGTTCATGGTGAGGTATATGACAGAAGACACATATCTCTGTCTCGGAAACAGCTTTTATATTTCCAGGTCCTGTTACGGAAAGATTGTGCAGTGTATTCTCAATTCCTGCATAACTAAAAAATGATAGACTTAAGAACAGTAATGTAGCTTTTCTAATAAACATGATTAATCACCTCCTTTCAGATACCTTAGAACCTGGATCCTCATATTGTAAGAATCGGAAACAAAAATATAATTTTTACTTGAGATTGAGATATCTTCGGGAAATGCAAACTCTCCATCTCTCGTTCCGTAATAACCTACTACAAGAAGAAGCTGACCTTTCTGGTTAAAGATCTGTACTGCACTAAGTAGTGTATCTGTAACGTAGATATTACCATCACTATCAACAGCTATACCTCTTGGATTTGCGAATGTTCCAATTACCGTACCTCTTTTTCCAAATTTTCTTAAAAACTTCCCGTTCTCATCAAATATCTGTACTCTGGCATTCATAGTATCAACGACATACAGATTTCCCTTTTTGTCCAATGTTATAAATGTTGGTTTATTAAACTCACCATCACCTTTACCTGTCTTTCCTATCTGTTTTATAAGCTTACCTTTTAAATCAAAGATGTATATCTTCCCAGCAACCGTATCTGAGACGTACAGCCAGCCTTTCTTGTGATTAATAGTCAGTCCTGTAGGTCTTTTAAGAAAACCAGATCCGATTTTTCCTTTGTATCTTTTATTATTGTCAAATACGAAAACAGCTCCGAGAACAGAGTCAGAAACGTATATATTTCCTTTTTTATCAACAACAACATCAATAGGGGATGAGAATTTGTAATCACCTATGTTATCAATGTAGTCCACTTTTTTGTTTTTAAAATCAAATATAAATAGAGTTTTAGCGCCCGTATCTGTAAAGTAAAGTCTATTCCCTATGAAGTATGAACCGAACGGTTTTATTATCTGTTTTTTCTCTTTTCCTATTATCACATCTAAGATCTTGCCAAAGAAACCCCTTTCACCTTCTACATCTTCAACTTTTTTGATAGACTTTATCCATTCTATCTTTGGTTTATCTGGTGGCGGAGGCCATACAAGCTTTTCCTTCGCATATATATTAAACTGGATAATAAGCATTAAAAGTAGGATAAAACGCATCTCTTCCTCCGTTAAAAGGGTCTGTAGACTTTAAAGTAAGTTACATAGTTTCTTCTTTTTCCGTAGTAATCACTGTCTTCATAGAAGTACTGCAGATCCCAGTTAAAGTATAAACTTCTTATTCTGTAGTCAATTCCTGTTTTGGCTACAGCGTAATTTTTGTTGTAATACGTGTCTCTGTAAACATCTATGCTGAATTTGTATAGAAGTCTCTTTGTAAATTTGTAGGTAAGGTTTAAGTTTCCGAATGGATAAAATCTCTCCTTCCTGTTTTTACCTTTATAGTATTTAAATCCAATACCGGAGCCAAAAACACCCTTCCATCCAAGTTTAGAGTGGTATCTTATCGCATTTGAGGTTTCTATATTTTCGTAAGATGTGGTAGTAAATTCTTTATCCTTAACGTAGTATCTGCTGTCCTGATAGTAGTATGTGGTGTAGTGATCAAATTTCATATTTTTGCTTAATTGGGATGTTAACCTTTCGGTTATTGAGTACGTATCATTCCGATCATCCTTACTTGATCTATACTTTGATCCAGAACCGGATATCAGAAACTGTGAATCAAGGAACGAGAATTTTTTACTGAGACCTCCGTTTAAACTTAATGTTCCACCGTATCTTTCTATTCTATTTGTTTCAATCTGGCCTGTTACTCCCACACCTCCAAAGATATTTAACGTTTCTGAAACCTGCTTGCTGTAATTAAGATTTGCACCTGTGTTGAGGAGATTTATATCTGCATCTGATCCTCTTGATACAAACAGGAGAAGGTTGTGTGTTAAATTCCAGTTTTCATTTATTGTGTAGCTTATATTCTCATTAAATGTCAGGTATGTTATATCTGAGTAGATACTCTCGTTTCTGCTTAAGTTTAAAGAAACGCTGGAATACAGTTTTTCTGAAGGCATCCAGTTAAAATTAATATTCCCTGTATAATCTTTCAGGTCTGTATAGCTGTTGCTGTAGTATCTGGCATACGCTCTTAAGTTCGCTGTCTTTGAAGGTCTGAGGTTGTAATCAAATTTGATATTGTTTATATCCTGATAAACATCTCTAAATGAGTTTATGGTCAGATATTTCTGGGTATAGTCATCAATATTTTTCTGTAATGTGATATTTATTGAGCTGTTGGTGTTTGTTTTTCCGTATGAAACCATATACTCTTTTGTTTTCCTGTACTCTTCAAAATCTATACCAACAGAGTTAGCCTTTGTGTTTTTGTAACCGTAACTGATCCGCGATTTTACAAAGTTAAAGCTACCAAATATACCGTAACTGTCCGTTTTCCTTTCAACGTATGAAGTTCTGTCGTAATATGTGTACCATAGCGGAGACTGTGTCCTTTTAGCAAATATGTTTACTGGAAATGGAGAGCTTTTGAGCAAGCTTATATCTATATTGTATCCCCAAAGTTTAGATGTAGAGTCACTTTTGTACTCATCTGTTTTTAGTGTTGAGTCTTCTTTCATAAAGCTGACACCAAGCCTGTATGTGGCTAATCTTGGGCTGTAAACATAACCATCATAATTGAGCTCATAATACTGTTTGAAGGAATCTCTTGTTGTTTTCCTGTACTGATCTTTATAATTTTCTTTCTTATACGTAAACTCAATCTTTCCCCAGAATCCTCTCTGTTTGTGGGTCCACATATACGCAGGTATGAACAGCAGTCCGCCAAGTATCTTTTTGTAAAGAGGGATCTCTACTTTTTCTTCCTCAAAAAGTGTGAGTTCTTCCTCTTCTTCAAACTCTGTAATATCCAGTGAAGATGTGTCTTCAAGTTCTTTTTCAGAAACCAGTTCTGGCTGCTGAACTTTTTCCTTCTCTTCTGGTATCTGCTGGATCTCTTCTATAAGTTTTTCTTCTTCTACGACTGGTTTTTCAGGGGCAGCTTCTGGTACTTTCTCAATCTCTCCTTCAGTTTTTGCAACAGCTGGGGGAGTTACTGAAGGTTTTTCAGAAACAGGTGGAGGAACTACGGGCACTGCAGCTTCAACCTTTTCTTCGGATTTTTTTTCTTCTGGCTGTTTTTCAGCTAACTTTTCTTCCTTTTTCTCTTCCTTTTTCAAGTAGTCTGAAACCTTTGATATTAAAGATTTAACAAGTATACTTTCGTAAGGAAATGTTTTCTGAACCTCTTTGATTAACTTATAGCTGTCAAAAAGACCGTATCTTACGGTGTAATAACCACTGTTTGTTTTGTATATGAAGGTATTTTCTTTTATTTCTGGAGGTAACTTCTCAAGGAATTTTCTTGCATTTTCCTCTCTTTTGAAAGAGGCCAACTGAAGTGAGTAGAGATACTCCTCTTTTGCCTGAAATACCTGGCTTTCACTCTGGGCTGATGCAACTTTTAATCCAAGGGGTAAAGATCCTTTAGGTATGTTTTCTTTAAAAACTGAATATCTCAAAGAGTACTTACCATCTTCCTGTTTTACAAGATCTAAATTATCCTTGAATACAGGTGGTAGTTTTTCAATATATTTTTTAGCCTCATTGTAGTCTTCAAATGTTTCAAAATCTATACTGTACTCAGAGAGAATACCAATACTTGCTAAGGTCGCAACCGATACTAAAGCGGTAATTAAATACCTTCTTTTCATCTTTCTTCTCTCAGGAATCTTTTTTATCCTCGTAGATCTCTACCTTCAGGTTTTTCTTGGCATCTTTTATAAGTTCATTAAACTTTCTTTCCTGCATTACCTCTGTAAGTTCTTTTTTCAGCTTATCTTTTATTTCCTCATAAGGAACAAGTCTTGGAGGTCTTTTATCCTCAATCTTCACTATATGAAGCCCAGTATCAGTCTCAATTATTTTACTGACCTGTCCAACATCAAGTTTATATATCTCTTCCTCAATCTGTTTTGGAAATCTTCCCTTGTGAACGTAACCTATATCTCCACCTTTTATCCTGCTCAGATCATCTGAGTATCTGTAAGCTACATCACCAAAATCTTTTCCTTCTTTTATCTCCTTATATGCTTTCTTTGCCTTTTCTCTGGCTTTCTCCCTTCCTTTCGGATCGGAGGGATCAACCTTGATATATATGTATCTTACTTTTACGGAGGCAGGTTCTTTGAATTTATCTTTGTTTTTTTCATAGTACTCTTTAAGGTCTTTATCGGTTAAAGATACTATTGCATACTTTTTGATGAGTTTATCAACTAAAAGCCTTTTTTCCAGCTCTTTTTTAAATCCCTCAATCGTAAGACCGGTCTGTTTTAAAAGTTTTTCAAGATTCTCTTTTGATTTGTACTGCTTTATCAGCTGATCCATAAGATTATTGATCTCTTTTTCCGTCACTTTTAATCCTTTCTTCTTTGCTTCATAATATAGAAGTTCCCTGTATATGAGATTCTGGATTGCTTTTTCCCTTATCTCTTTAAGTTTTTCCTCAGTTATATTCCTGTGATAAAAGTTCATAGGTAGAAGAATTTTCATCATTCTCTGAACTTCCATCTCTGTAATCTCAACATCTCCTACCTTTGCAACAACTTTATTTTTTGTGGATGGATCTATATTCCATCCAAATCCTTCATATGCATAAACGGATGTTATTAAGCCTAAAAGAAAGATTATTACCTTGAACATTATTTCTCCTTTTTAAGATACTTGAATATCTGTATCCTTTTATTTAATGAATCAACAACAAAAATTCTGTCTTTTTCATCAATATAAATTCCGGCAGGTAAAAGGAATTCTGCAGGTCCAAATCCAGGGCCTCCTATATAGTACAGTAGATCTCCTTCAGATGAAAATATCTGAAAGTTATTGAATGCAGCGTCAACTACGTATATATTACCATCACTATCAACAGCTATTCCTTTAGGTCTTGCAAATCTTCCAGGAAGATCTCCAATTCCGCCAATAGTAAGAATATGCTCAAAATCTTTTGTAAAAACCTGAATTCTGAAAAGCTGTGTATCGGTAATATATATGTTGCTGTTGTTCTTGTTTACGAATATATTTGTTGGGTAGTTAAACTCACCTGGTCCGTCCCCTCTTCTTCCAAAACCGAAAAGGTAGTTTCCATCAAGATCATAAACCTTTATTCTGTGATCAAAGGTATCAACCACATACAGCCTGTTCAGATCATCATCAACCGCAAGACCGACAGGTTTTTTAAACTCACCTTTCCTTCCTATCGCAACCACAAGCTGTCCTTTCGTATTAAACCCAAAAACTTTCTGTAGTTTCGCATCCGAGATGTATAGAATTCTTTTCTTTTTTGAAAATGTGATCCCCATAGGCAGTTCAAAGGGTATAGGAAAGTGAAGATCTTTTAATTTCTTAGTTTTTAAGTTATAGGAGTAAATAAGAGCATGGGCTGTATCGGTAAAAAATACAGTACTCCCAACAGCAACAACACCGTAAGGTTTGCCAAGATAATCAGGTAGTTCCAGTTCTTTTTTCTCGCCGAAAAGAAAATCCAGAAAGTTACTTTCACTCTCTCTGGATATATCAGGAATCTGGCCTAAGTATTTAATCCTTACCTCAACACCAGGTCTTGGCTCAGGAAAATATAAAGTCTGGGCTTTCGCCCTCTCAAATATAAACAGACCTATAAATAAGCATAGAAAAATATTTTTATAATTCATGGCATCCCATACAGAACATACTACCTTTATTAGGGTGTCTCAGGAAAAGTTTGTTTGTTGAGTGTGGATCGTGACAGCTTCCACACTGTATCCTGCCGTTGTAATCTTTAACAAGATCTCCTACAAAGTTTTTCTTTCCCCATCCAATTAATGGGCTGTTAAATGGCTTTAAGTAATATGTACCTGGTCTGTAAACAACAAATACAGGATGACTGTGTACACTGACACCTGTTGATGCTCTTCCAAATGTTATATTTGGTGCATTTGCACCATCGTGACATGTTAGACATGCTAAAGATGCAGGTAGCATCTCTTTCAGAATCTTTTTCTTTTTAGACTGACCGTAAATCGTAAAGTTTTCTACAGGTTTTTGTGGATCCCATTTGAATTCTACTTCCACGAAGGAGGTGTTAATGTTTAATGTGTGACACCATATACAGAGGGCTAACTGTGACCCTTCAACATTTGGGTTTAAAAGTCTTCCGTTGTGCTCTGCAAGATTATGTTTAGTATCCTCAATACCGGCATATAATGAAGCTGAAAAAGACAAAAAAACTATTAAATAAAAAAAGAACATTGCAGTTCCTACTTTTTCTCAGATTTTGTTTCGGTTTCTGCCTTTAATTTTTTTGAAGGTTTGTAGCTTTTGATTTCTCTGTATTTTTCAGGGTATTTTTTCTTCCATCTTTCACTTAGATACTGGAATACCTGTATCCTTTTGTTCATAGAGTCTGCAACATAAAGTTTGTCTGACCTGTCAACGTATAGTCCTGCTGGGAGATTAAACTCTCCAGGACCAAAACCAAACTTTCCTATGAACAGTAATAATCTTCCTTTGTCGTCAAATATCTGTATATTGTTAAACGCAGCATCTGCCACATAAATATGACCTTCACTGTCTATGCCAACACCTTTTGGTCTGGCAAATGTCCCTGGAACAACGCCCAGTTTGCCGAAAGATCTTATAAACTCACCTTCAGGGGTGAAGATCTGAACTCTGAAATTCATAGTATCAACAACAGCAATATTGCCGTTTCTTCTATCTATTGCTATGTTTGTAGGGAAGTTAAACTGACCTTCCTCTTTACCTCTTTTTCCAAAGGAGAAAAGAAATCTTCCATCTTTTAGGGAGTAAACCTTAACCCTGTGATCAAGAACATCAACAACATATATACGTCCTAACTTTTCATTTAGAGCTATACCTGCAGGTCTCTGGAGTAAACCGGGTCCTTCAGGCTCGCCAATCGTTGTGATCAGTTTTCCTTTTATATCGTAGACAAAAACCCTCTGTTGTTTTGCGTCAGCAACATAAACTTTTCCGGTTTTGTCTACATCAATTCCTACAGGAATTCTGAGTTTACCCATCGGCTTGTCGCCGATGAAAGAGACTTTCTTGTTTTTTGGATCAATAACGAATACTACCGCGGTCACAGTATCACCTGCGAATATCTTACCGAACCTGCCTGCTACACCGTAGGGTTTTATTAGGTTTCTGGGAACATCCTTATCTGGTTCACCTAACAGAACATCAAGGGCACTTTTACCCTTGAAATCAGATTCCCCGTGGTAGCTACCAAGATAGAGTATTCTTGGTTCTTCAGGGGGGAGGGGCCAGAAGATCTTCTCAACCTTCTGAGGTTTCTTCGCGGCCCCACATGAGTATAAAATCAGCCCAATCGTCAGTAAGATTAAGTACTTATAGTTTATTTTGCGTGACATGTTAAACAGAGCTGGCTACCAGTATTCGCAAGTCTGAGGAATGTTGGGTTCTCACCAAGGTGAGGATCGTGACATGATACACACTCAATCTTTCCTGCTCTGAGAAGGTCACCAACTGTAGGTCCTGGATTTCCGTCCTTATCTCCAGCTATAACAAATCCTGATGGAAGTGCTGTTGTTGTTGGAACAAGTGAAGCTGGTGGGCTTGCCTCATCACCTCTGTAAAGAACACCTACTGGGTGGTCGTTTCTGAGGTCAGTTCCGATCTGCGTAATACCTGATGGCATTGTAGCAGCTGTTCCAGCTGGTATTGTAGTAGTTCCGTTGTCTACTGTGAATGCAATAAGGTTACCTGCTGAGTTCCATCCACCTGAACCAGGCAGGTTTATGATTGAGTTGATAGCGTTAACACCGTCGTGACATGAGAGACATGCTCTTGAAACGTCACCTGGCTGTCCTACAGTTGTTCCACCTGTTGTCTGTCCTCCACCGTAAACCTGGTAAGTTACTGTTGTGTCAATAGCTTTGTTCCAGAGTGGAGCACCAACGAATGACTGGTTAGATCCGTGAGGAGTATGACAGAACACACAGATCTCGTTGTTAACATCTGCTGGGTTTGCAGCACGGATTTTGTTCGCAGTGTTGCTCAGATCATGCTTTGATCCTGCGATAAGAGCCATTGAACTGCTCACTGAGAGCCCTACCGCAGCTACAATGCCTGCGTAGACAAGCTTTTTCATCTCTACTACCTCCCTTCATTCTTAAATTTAAATGGCCTCGCCTTTCCTCTCTCTACTCTTCACCACTAAATCTATCCTATTTTCATGAAAAAATCGTGAGAGTTACCATTTTGATTCCTATTCTAAAAACATACTAATAATTAATATCATTTAAAGTTTGAAAAGTCAAGCATTACTATGATTAAATATACTTTATATGATACTAATATTCAATATAATAATTATTGACCTATATCAATGTTTAGTTATAAACTAAGAAACAATAATATATGAAATAAGGGGTGGCTACGATGAAAACCATTTTTTATTTTTTAGCCCTTTTTATTTTTGGTTACGCAGCAGCAGAGCAGGGAAAAACTCAGGAGGAAAAACCACCTATCGTGCCGGAAAAAAGAGTTCTACACCCACCTTTTGAGATCGGTGATTGTACGCTCTGTCACGTGGAGAAGGACGGTAATAAGTACGCTCTTTCCCAGGAACCTCCTGATCTGTGTTATATGTGTCATGAAAGGAAGGATACGAAAACCAGAGTTCACGGGCCGATAGCTGCAGGTATGTGTACAGCCTGTCACGATCCTCACCAGTCAGATACAATGAGACTTCTGAAAGCAGACTCTGTTAATGATCTCTGTTTCGCATGTCACGAAGATAAGAAAAAACAGTTTTTATCAAAACCATATATGCATCCACCTGTTAAGGATCAGTGTATTAACTGTCACGATCCTCACCAGGAGAATCATAGGTACAGACTGTTTGCAGATAGAAGGTTTGATCTATGTGTATCATGTCATGCTGATAAAAAGGAATGGGTTGAAAAGGTAAAGAATAAACACGGTGCTATAAAGATAAAAGATAGATGTCTGAACTGTCACGATCCACACTCATCTGAGAATGAGAAGTTCCTCAGAAAACCGACGGCTATGGATGTGTGTTTAACATGTCATAACAAAGAGCTGAAGAGGGAAGAGGATGGGGTTACATTAATGAATATGAAAAAGCATCTTGATGAAAATCCTGACTGGCACGGGCCTATACAGTGGGGTGACTGTGCAATGTGTCATAACCCCCACGGTTCAGACAACTTCAGAATGCTAAAACTTCCATTCCCTGAGACATTCTATGCCAGCTTTAATATTAACAAGTACATATGTTTTATGTGTCACGAAACGGAAAGATTTACTGAAGTTCTCACAACAACAGCAACGAACTTCAGAAATGGAGAGGTAAACCTCCATTATGTTCATGTTAACCAGAAAAAGGGTAGAACATGTAGAGCCTGCCATGACTGGCACGCAACAAGAGATACACCTCACCATATTAGAAAGTATATGAAGTTTGGAAAGATAAAAGCACCTTTAAGATACATACCTACTAAAACAGGTGGTTCATGTGCTCCTATGTGTCACCCAAGGAGGTATTACGATAGAGAAAATCCTGTAATCAACAAGAGATAGGGATAAATAGGGGCTTATGCCCCTATATAATATATGTGAGGACGGAAGGATGGGGAATGAAAAGAAAGATGATGGCAGACTGGAAGAAACCCACGAAGAGAACGAGATAGGTGGAGAGAAAAAGGCAGGAAAGAAAGGTTTTTTAATCGGGGTTTCTTTACTTGTTGCAGGTGTTGTTATTGGGCTTGTAATAGCCTACATAGTTGTATATGCCGTTAAACTGACAGGTGGTGCCCAGTTCTGTAAGTCATGTCACCCAATGCAACCTATGTATAAAGCCTATTCAAAGGATACGCATGGTGGTTGGGGAAGAAGTGGGTTTGTGGCACACTGTACTGACTGTCATCTTCCTCACGACAGTATAATCGGATACCTTGTAAGAAAGGTTCAGGTCGGTCTACACGATTTTAAGGTAATGGTTTTTGGTGATCCAAGTAAGGTAAACTGGCATGAAAAAAGGGAACACAGAAGATACTTTGTTTACGATTCAGGATGCCTTCACTGTCATGAGAACCTTCTTGCTGCAACAATGAAAAAGAAGAAAGCATTTATAGCGCATAAGGCATACTTTTCTGGAAAACTTGTGGTCAGGATAGGTCATGAGAAGGATAAGGCCCACTGTGTAGACTGTCATAAACATGTAGGTCATAAAGATTTAGGTAAATATTTACCACCGCCACCACCAGAAGAAAAACTGATTGAAGAATCAGAAAAACTTATAGAAGAATCAGTAAAAGAGCTTGAAAAAGAAGAAAAATCAGAAAATAAGCATAACTCCGGTAAACATTAGAGAGGCTCAAGATGGAAAAATTAAAAGGGATGCTAACTAAAGTTTTTAAGTCAAAGAAATTAATAATAGGTATCATTCTATTTGGAACCATCATCGTGTTTGCAGGGGGTGGATATTATCTGTGGCAGAAGAGGATTCCTCAAAAAACGGCTATGGTTCTGAAAAATATAGTTCACAATCTATTTTTTGAAAAACATCATCCAGGGGATATATATGGTGTGGTTCATATAGAAGAGCATGGTGAAGAGATAGAACTCTCTGAACTTGAACTTCCAGAGGAGGAGAAGGAAAGAATAAAGGAAGAGGAAAAGATAGAAAAGGAACTCAAAAAATTAGAAAAGAAAAAGGTAAAGATTGCAAAAGCTCCAAAACCTAAAAAGATAATGAAGCCTCTACCTATTGAGGAATATCCTAAGGAACTCCTCCCTCTAAAGAAGGTCTTACATAAACCTTTTAAGATGGGAGCCTGTGCTATATGTCACGAGGTTGATGAACATGGAAAGGTTATAAAGGTTGGTAAAAAGTATGTTCTGACAAAGAGGACAATAGAGGATCTCTGTTACTCATGTCATAAAGAGAGATATATAAAAAAGTATGACCACAAACCTGTTAAAGAGGGGAAATGTTTAAGCTGTCATGATCCTCACCAGAGCGATACTAAAAGATTACTTAAAGCCCCAACAGTTCCACTGTTATGTGTTTCATGTCACGATCCTAAAAAAGCCAAAAAGTTAAAGATTAAGAAGGTTGTAAATATCAAGGTTAAGTACAAACATAAACCTGTTGATAAAAACTGTCTCAACTGTCACGACCCTCACACTTCAAACTATAAAAAACTCTTACTTACAAAACTTGACTGGAGAAAAGATTTCTGTCTTGACTGTCACTCAAAGGTAAAAGATCCAAAAGTTAAGAAAAAGATTGATCTTATTCCTTTCCTCAAAGTTGTTAAAGTTCAACACAACGCCGTTTATGATGAGGATAAGTGTGCTAACTGCCACAATATTCACGGATCAAATAATAAAGGAATGCTTAAAGAACCCCAGCCTAAGGTATGTCTTGAATGTCACGATGAGGAAGTTAAAAAGGAAGAAACTGGAGAGCTTCTTATAAATATGGCAAAACATCTTAGAGAAAATAAATACTGGCACAAACCTATAAAAGAGGTTGAGAAGAGAGGAGGCTGTGCTGCCTGCCATAACCCACACGGTTCTAAGTATCCATACATACTTAAGAAGTTCTTCACAAAAGAGTTCTATCTTGAAGGTTCAAAGTTTGGAGATATGATGTGCTTCAGCTGTCACAAGGAAAAAGAGAGATTTACAGAAAGGATAACCGTTAAGGCAACTAACTTTAGAAATGGTGAGCTGAATCTTCATTTTATCCATACACAGGGTAAAAAAGGAAGAACATGTATAGCATGTCACGATCCACATGCTTCAAAATGGCCTACACTTATAGGAAAGTATACAGAGTTTAACGGAATACTTTTCCCTATAAGATATAAGAAAACGAAAACAGGTGGTTCATGTGCTCCTGCCTGTCATGATGAGTTCAAATATGATAGGTTAAAACCTGTTAAAAATATCGGTGCTATAAGACAGGAGTTTAAATAATACTTGTGGACTGAGTGAAATGGGAAGATTAATTGGATTTATAGGACTGCTTTTATTTTTTTCGAGCTTAACCGTATACGGTAAGGAGGATAAGGTTATACGTATTCCATTACATTTAAAGACAGAAAGTAAGGATCCTATAGAGATAATACAGCCGTACGACAACAGTATCCATTATGAGGATACCGCCTCAATAGTAATAAAGATTGATCAGAAAAGGGTTAAGAAGATAGAGGTTATAACAACATACCAGATATTCAAACTTGATGCTGAGGAAACTCTTCTATACAAAGACAAAAAAAGAAAAGAGGTACATCATATAAAGATAAAGAAAGACAGGGATACTTACTGTAAAAGTATAAACCTCAGATATGGGAAAAATCTCATTCAGGTTATCGGATATACAAAAGACGGTAAAAAGGTAAAGAAGGTTGTAGAGATATATCTTGCATCTCCTGTTCTCAGAGCATACAAATATCCACCTCCCAAGTATAAGGAGATCTTCTTCCACAAGGATGAGAATGAGATAGTATGTGTAGAGTGTCATGATATGACA
The DNA here is from genome assembly GCF_000021565.1 of Persephonella marina EX-H1. Classification (NCBI taxonomy): domain Bacteria; kingdom Pseudomonadati; phylum Aquificota; class Aquificia; order Aquificales; family Hydrogenothermaceae; genus Persephonella; species Persephonella marina. The sequence continues at coordinate 1,398,455 of NC_012440.1, forward strand.
GTTAATGAGATAAAAGGTGTTGCTTTTGAAGATGTTACAAAATCTAACTGTTATCCCTGTCATAAAAAGTTGATGACGAAATATGAGTACAAACATGCACCTGCAAGAAACTGGCTGTGTGCAACAACCTGTCATACAGGAAAAACAGGAAGGTTAAATAAAAGGCTTGAAGGAAAATCTAAGTATGTGTATCCTGAACCTCAGGGTGAACTGTGTTATACTTGTCATAAGAAAAAACTTAAAGAGTGGGATGAGAAGAAATTCCATCACGATCCTGTAGTTGCCGGTATGTGTGACAAATGCCATAATCCACATGCTTCACCTTATAGGTACTTTTTGAGAAAACCTGTATGGTACCTCTGTACAACATGCCATGAGGATAAAATTTTAAGAGGCCATATCGCATTTACATTTCTTGGGAAACCTCACCCTACAAAAGGATATAAGGATCCTTCTGATCCTAAACAGGAGAGGGAACTGTCCTGTATAAGCTGTCATGAACCGCATTCATCAGATAATAACTATATGCTTGTAAAAGAGTTTAAAACATTGTGTAATATGTGTCATAAGAAGTAATTTCAGGGGAGACAAGATGACAAGACTTTTAGTTATTTTACTGGTATTTGTGATTTTTTCAGCATCTAATGCGATTGAGATTTTATCGCCTTTAGATAAGGATATATATCAGGAGGAGTTTGCCTCCGTATCTGTCAGACTCTCACAGGATGAGGTAAAAAAAGGTTCCCATATATTAATAAATGTAAATGGTGCGAGGGAGTACAAAATAAAGATAAGTAAAGACAGAGATACTTTCTGTAAATCTGTGAAGATAAGACCTGGAGAGAACAAAATAAAGGTGATCTATTATTCATCAGATGGTATTGAGGGGGAGAAAGAGGTATCCGTCTTTCTCTATTCTCCGATATATAAAGAAGCTGAAGAACCACCTTACATTTATGAGGAAGTAGCTTTTCATCAAAAAGAGAATGAGAATAAATGTTCAAAATGTCATGATATGCGTTCTCTGAAACCTGAGGTGATTCCACCATCCCCTGAATCTTCACCATGTTACAGCTGTCATAAGGTTTTAACATCAAGAGCCAGAGTGCATGCTCCTTCTGCAAACTATGTTTGTAATTACTGCCATATTGATGAAGGTAAAAGTTATGAAAGGTATGAGACACCATTTCCTATAGCTGATACATGTTTTTCCTGTCATGAGTTTAGAAAGAAAGTATGGTGGAATAAAAAGTATATTCACGGCCCAACATCAACAGGTCAGTGTAATATATGCCATAACCCCCACTCATCAGATAATCTGTTTTTTGTTAAAAAGCCTATATGGAATCTATGTACATCCTGCCACAGTGAGAAAGCATCGGGTGTTCACGTTGTTGCCGGCTTTGTTTACGGAAAGTCACATCCAACTAAAGGAAGACCGGATCCATCCAGACCTGGAAGAGAGCTGGTATGTTCAAGCTGTCATAATCCCCATGGGTCAAACTACAAATTCTTTTTCAACAACGATTATACAGGTGACAGGTATATATGTCTGATGTGTCATAAAAAATAAGCTAAATCAGATACATATTCTTTCCGATCCATTATATATAAGTCCAGAATCAGATTTACAGACCAGACAGTAAGTTAGTGCTTGTTAACCGAGTATGTTTGGACTTATTATTAATTTGTCATAATATTTAGTAAATATTCACTAATTAATTTTTGCTTATATATTTATATTATAAAATCATTTTTGGAGGAAAAGAATATGGCGAAGGTAGTAATCGTAGGGGCAGGATTTGCAGGCCATTACGCCGCACTTGTTCTTCAGGATGCCCTGAAAGGAAAGGGCAATCATGAAATTACTGTCATCAGTCGTGTTCCTAAGTTTACCTACATTCCTTCTCTAGTCTGGGTAGGAATAGGGCAGATGACAGCTGAAGAGACACAGTTTGACCTGAAACCTGTTTACGACAAAGTGGGGATCAATTACATTCATGGAACGGTTACAGAGGTACATCCTGATGATCAGTATGTTGTTGCTCAGCTCCCTAACGGTGAGACACAGAATGTGAGCTATGATTATGTTATTATCGCAACAGGACCTTACTTAAATTTTGCTGCTACTGAAGGGTTAGGTCCGGAAAACGGGTATACACAGTCTATCTGTACACCTCCTCACGCAACACAGGCAGCTTCAGCTTATCTTGATCTTGTCAGCAGAATGGAGAAAGGTGAGAAGGTAAAGATTATTGTAGGAACAGGTCACGGTATGTGTACATGTCAGGGAGCAGCTTTTGAGTATATCTGTAACATCCATAACGATCTTGTGGATAGAGGTTTAAGGGATAAGGCTGAACTTCTCTGGATATCAAACGAACCTGCTCTCGGTGATTTTGGTATTGACGGTTTAGAGATGAAGTATAAAGGAAATATCTTTACATCTGAAGATATGGTCAGATATGTATTTGAACAGTACGGTATTAAATGGGAGATTAAATCTCATGTTAAAAAAGTTGAGCAGGGTAAGGTTTACACATTAAATCTTGATGGTGAAGAGAAGGAGTTTGATTTTGATTTTGCTATGCTTATACCTCCATTCAAAGCACAGCCTATAAAATGGATAGATAAAGATGGAAACGATATAACAGAGAAGATGTGTAACCCTGCTGGATTTGTTAAGGTTGATGCTAACTACGGTAAACCTTATGAGGAGCTTGATGGTCCTGACTGGCCTAAAACATACCAGAACCCTATCTACAAAAACGTGTTTGCGGCAGGGATAGCATTTGCACCTCCAGGTCCTTTATCAAAACCTGCGAAGGCACCAGATGGAACTCCGATCGGACCTACACCACCAAGAACTGGTTATACTTCAGAGCTGTCAGGAAGAGCAGCAGCTCTAAATATAGTTGATCTTATTGAGGGTAGAGAGCCTTCCCACACAGCTTCAATGGCTGAAACACCTGGTTTATGCGTAGCTTCTATGAAAAACCATCCAACTTCTGGTGAGGCTGCAACTATAGCTATATACCCTGTTGCAAGAAACAGAGCTAAATACCCAGAGTACGGAAGAGATCTTGATCTGTGTATAGCTGAGGTAGGTCTTGCAGGTGCATGGTTTAAAGCTATGCTCCACCATGCATTCCTCTATAAACTACAGGCTAAGCCTGGATGGAAGCTTATACCTTAAAAATTGATGGAGGTTTGAAGGATGAATAAACAGCAACTTATGGATAAAATGTGGAAAGTAAGAAAAAATCTTATAGTTCAGGCTTTCAGATTTATTGCACTTGGACTCCAGTTCTGGAAGTTAGTTAAGAAAGCTCACTGATTGAAGGCCCCCTCAAGGGGGCTTTTTTTAAAGAATTATCTCAACAGAAAGGTCTATCTCTTCCAGTATATTTGCCACCTTTAACGCTTCCTCAAAATCACCTTCATAAACAACGGCTTTTCCTTTTGTGTGAATCTCCCAGGTAAGGTTTTGGGCTGTTTCAAGATCACATTTTATAGCTTTCATTATCTGGTAGATCACCTCTTCAAAGGTGTGCCAGTCGTCATTGTAAACAACAACTTTTGCAGGTATATAGGTCTGAACGTCCTTTTCAACTTCAACCTCAAAACCTATACCCATAGACCTAACCTCTGTACAGTTTTTTCTTAAAAATATACTCCTCAACCTCAGGAAGTACAAGATACTTTATTGATCTGTTCTCTTTGACTCTCTGTCTTATCTCTGTTGAGGATATATCAATTCTTCTTGTATCATAGAAATAAACAGCTGTCTTTTCTTTTTCTATAATCTGACTTTCGGTTATAGTCTTCTGGAAGTTTTCCTTTAAGAATCTGTTTACCTGATCCTTCGTGTCTTTTCCCCTCCCAACAACTATAAAACTACAGCTTTCAAGTAGTTTTTCAGGGTCTTTCCATCTTTTAAGTGTTAAAAATGCATCAGTTCCAACAATAAATGATGGATAGTATCCTGTTTTTTCCCTGTAGACTTTTACAGTATCTATGGTGTAGGACTTTCCCTTTCTCTTTATCTCAAGATCGTCTATCTCAAAATAACTGTTATATCTTAAAGAAAGCCTCAGCATCTCTATTCTGTCTTCTGCTGAGGCTCTGCATTCAGGTTTCAAAGGGGAATGGTAAGCCGGGATAAATATTATTTTAGAAAGGGAGAAGAACTCCCTTATATCCTCAGCTATCCTTAGATGCCCTATATGTACAGGATCAAAACTTCCACCGTAAAGGGCTATCATCTGTTTAATCTTTACCCTTCAGTATAGGTAGAACTGTGTATATTTTGGAATTTCCTCTCTGTACAAACAGAAGAACAGTCTCTTTATCTGCTGCTTCAGCCTTCTTGATAATATTCCAGAACTCATTTGCTGATTTAACAGGCTTTCTGTTTACTGAGAGGATGATATCTCCACTTCTGAGACCTGCCTCATCTGCTACAGAACCGTACTTGACACCGTAGACAAAAACACCGTATGGGATTTTTGGAATTCTGTATTTCTCAACCATCTCAGGTGTTATATCCTGAACGATCAGCCCGTATTTTGCCTCCATCTCTTCCATATTTTCAACAGAAACTGTCTCTTCCCACGGAACTGTCTTAACTTTTATATCAATTTTTCTTCCGTTTCTTATAACCGTTACGGTAACCTCAGTTCCCGGTGGGTTTCTCATAATAAGCTTCTGTAGATCGTTTATATCCTCAACCTCTTTTCCATTAACAGCAACAATAATATCACCTGATTTTATACCAGCTTTTTTAGCAGGACCGTCCTCCATCACCTGGGAAACTAAAACACCTTTATCAACACCAAAATGTTCAGCAAGTTCAGGTGTTAGAGGCTGTATGATCACGCCTATCTTACTTCTTTTTACTTTTCCATATTTAAGAATCTGGTTCATAACCCATTTTGCCTGGTTTATAGGAACAGCAAATCCAAGACCCTGTGCACCTGCTATTATGGCTGTATTTATACCAACAACCTCACCTTCAAGGTTTATTAATGGTCCGCCTGAGTTTCCAGGATTTATCGCTGCATCCGTCTGGATAAAGCCCTCACCTGGATGTCCCTCAATCGCTCTGTCTAAGGCTGAGACGATACCCATAGTTACAGTTCCGGAAAGTCCAAGTGGACTTCCGATAGCGATAACTGTTGCACCTACCCTGAGTTTATCAGAGTCTCCAAGCTTGAGAATATGCTTCTCAGCGTACTTATCTATACCTTTTTTGAAAGGAACAGCTATAACAGCAAGGTCGCTCAGCTTGTCCTTACCTATAACCTTAGCCTCTATAACCTTGTTGTTCTTGAATCTGACTTTAATGTTTGTGGCATTCTCTATAACATGGTTGTTTGTAAGAAGGTAAACAAGCTTCTTCTTTTTGTCTATCTTTACGATAAATGCTGAGCCAAGTCCTTCCTGTCTCTGTGTAAACTCTCTCTCATCTGGAAACCCGAAAAAATCACCGAAAGGTGTTCCTGCAAAAGGATTTACCATCTTTACTTCTCTTATGGTAAAAACGGTAGCAACACCAGGGGATACATTCTCAACTAACTTTATCCTTTCCTCTTCTATCTGGCGCATAAGAGTGGAAGCAAAAGATATGTTAAAGATCATTAGGGATGTAAAAATCAGGATTAGATGTTTCTTTAACATTTAATTTCCTCCGTATTTTTTGTTTTAATAATATAACTGTAATGTGAAATTTTAGTGAAGGAGTGTTCATTGATTGAGGGACTTCTTGTTGATCTTGATGGGGTACTTGTAAAGGACGGTGAGCTTAACATTTTTGAGGATGCTCCTTTGTTTATAGAATTCCTTCATAAGAATAATATACCTTTTAAGATAGCAACTAACAACTCAAGGAGACCACCTTCACAGATAGCCTCAATACTGAGAGAAAAAGGGCTGGATATAAATGATGATGATATAGTCTCCCCTCTGTCTGTAGCTCCAGAAGTTCTTAAGGAAAAAGGGATTAAAAGTTTATACATAATTGGGGCTCAAACGCTTAAGGATTACTTTAAGGAAAAAGGTTTTGATGTTAAGGATGATGAGAATGTTGAGGCTGTTGTTATTGGTATGGATAAAAGTCTGAACTTTCATAAATTAAAGGTGGTTACGACAGCTGTGAAAAGATTTAACGCAAAGATTTATGCACTCAACAGAAATCTGATATCGCAGGATGATGATGGGATGCTCTTTCCCGGTGTGGGATCAGTAGCAAAGATGTTTGCATATGCGTGTAATACAGATTTTGAGCATTTTGGAAAGATGAGCGATCTTTACAATGATGTTATATTCAGAAGTCTGGGAAAACCTGTTGAGAAACTTGGTATAATAAGTGATGATCTGTTCGTTGATCTGAAAGGTTACGGATCTATTGGACTTACAACTATTTTTATAACAACAGGAAAATACAGGGTTGAGGATATCAAAGATTTTGAACCTGATTATATATTTAACTCTCTTAAAGAGATAACGGAGTTTATGGGAGCAGATTGATACAGAAGTTAAAACTTTATGCAAACTTAGTAAAATTTGAGCACACGATATTTGCGATCCCTTTTGTTCTTGCATCTGTATTCATACTTGAAAAGGGACTTCCTGATCTTGAAAAGGTCTTCTGGATTTTGGTTGCAGCCATTGCAGGCAGAACAGCAGGAATGGCATTTAACAGATTTTTTGATCTTCCTTTTGACAGATTGAACCCGAGAAGTAAAAACTGGGTCTCTGTTACAGGTGCTGTAAAGGCTGGAGAGATATTGGCCCTTGCGATCGTATCATCTGGTATTCTTGTTTTCTCAGCATACCAGCTTAATAAACTCGCCTTTTATCTTTCTCCTATAGCGATACTTCTTCTTATAATCTATCCCCTCGGCAAGAGGTTTACTAACTTTGTTCACCTAATACTTGGGGCTGTTTATTTCATTATTCCTGTTGCTGTTTCAGTTGCACTTAAAGGAACAGTTGAGATCTCAATGATCTTTCTTGGTCTTGGTATGGCTTTTTGGGTTGCAGGATTTGATATTTTTTATGCTCTACAGGATGTAGAGTTTGATAGGAAGGTTGGTGTTCACTCAATCCCTGCAAGGTTTGGAATAAAGAGAGCTATAATCTTTGCAAGGATTTTTCATTTCTTAACTTTTGTTTTCCTTGTTCTAACGGGGATTTATGCTGATCTTGGGAGTGTATATTTCTTCGGCCTTATAGTCCTGACAGGATTCCTAGTATACGAACACTCACTTATAAAGGAGAATGACCTTTCTAAGATAAATGTGGCATTCTTTACTGTCAACGGTTATGTAAGTGTTCTTTATATGGTTTTTGTAATTACAGATATATACCTGTGAATTTTTCATATATAATAAGGTCAACAGACAGAAAAGTGGAGGAAAAGGATGTCAGCTAACTTCACGGATGTTTTGGAGATAAAAAAGATTCTACCCCATAGATACCCATTTTTACTTTTAGACAGGATACTTGAGCTTGATCTTGAAAACCTTAAGGTAAAGGCTCTAAAAAATGTAACTGTAAATGAGGAGTTTTTTAACGGGCATTTTCCTGAGTTCCCCGTTATGCCAGGTGTACTCATTATAGAGGCAATGGCTCAGGCAGGTGCATATCTTATGATACAGAAGGCAAGGGCTGAAGGTATAGAGGGAGACTTTACAGTTCTTTTTGCAGGTATAGAGAACGCAAAGTTCAGAAAGCCCGTTGTACCGGGAGATCAGATCATATTTGAGGTGGAAGGACTGAACATAAAGAAGAGTATGGGGAAGATAAAAGCTGTGGCAACTGTTGATGGTAACGTTGTGTGTGAAGCAGTTCTTATGGCAGCCCTGAAAAAAAGCTGATCATATAAGTCCTTCTGAGCTGAAAGAGAAATAACCTTTCTTCCCTACTATTATATGGTCTAAAAGTTCAAAACCCATCTTTATTGATAGATCTTTTATAAGTCCTGTGAATTTTATATCTTCCTTAGAAGGCTCAGGGGATCCTTCTGGATGATTGTGAACGAGTATTATCCCGTAGGCGTTGTATCTTAAAGCAGGAATAAAGATATCCCTCGGTTTTATATTAACAATATTTAAAGATCCTACAGCTACAATTTCCTCACCAAGGAGCTGGTTCATCGTGTTTGTGTACAGAACTAACATCTTTTCCTGTTTTTCTTTTGAAAGCCATTTTATATGTTTGAAAACGTCTGAAGGTTTTTCAAAGATGATGCTCTCTTCATCCTCCTCAACCCTTTTTATTATCTCCCCTATGGACAGTATCTGTAATGCTTTTGCTTTACCTATACCCTTTATTTTTGTGAGATCCTCTATTTTTAGATCTTTCAGATCCTTCAGCTTTCTGTTCTTCAGTATTAGATCAGCAAGACCTAAAACATTAAGATCCTTTGTTCCCTGTCCTAAGGATAATGCAAGAAGTTCAATATCTGAAAGTGAGGATATCCCGTACTTTAGAGCTTTTTCCCTTGGCAGAAGATCTTCCGGAAGATCCTTAATTTTCTTTCTGTATATGTACTTCTTAAAGTTCATTCCATACCTTACTGTTATATAATTTCAATACATTTTAATTGAAAAATAAAAAAATTCAAAAGGAGGCTGTTATGAGATTTTTTGCTGTTGTTCTGTTCACACTTTTTTCCTTTCTCTCAGTTAACGCAGGTGAAAATCCTGTTGTTAAAATGGAGACAAACTACGGCGATATCTATATTGAGCTCTATCCTGATAAGGCACCTAAGACTGTTGAGAACTTTTTAAGATATGTAAAGGAAGGTTTTTACAACGGGCTTATATTCCACAGGGTGATACCTGGATTTGTTATACAGGGCGGTGGATTTTATCCCGGAATGAAGTATAAAGAACCTACACATAAACCTGTTGTTAATGAGTCTGACAACGGTCTTTCCAACTTAAGGGGAACTATCGCAATGGCCAGAACACAGGATCCACACAGTGCAACATCCCAGTTTTATATAAACCTTAAGGACAACACGTTTCTTGATTATGGAAGAACACCACAGAAATGGGGATACACAGTTTTCGGGAAGGTTATAAAGGGAATGGATGTTGTTGATAAGATATCAATGGTAAGAACGACCACAGTTGGTTATTTCAGAGATGTTCCTGTTGAGCCTGTAGTTATAAAATCTGTTAAGATAGAAAAGCCTTAAGGTTTACCGTATCCCCCTCCACCGGGGGTCTCTATCCTTATCCTGTCACCTTTTTTCATTTTAACTGAGAACTTACCTTCTTTCAGTATCTTACCTTTCTCTGTGATTATATAATTTCTCCCTACCTCTCCTGGCTTTCCGCCAAAAAGTCCATACGGCGGTATTCTTCTTCTTTCTGATATTACAGTAACTTCAGCATCTGTTAATAGCTTTATCTCTCTTATGATACCGTCTCCACCTCTGAAAAGCCCCTCTCCACCTGAGTTTTTCCTTACAGAGTACTGTGTGACCATGAACGGATAAGCATACTCAAGGGCTTCAATGGGTGTGTTAAGTGTGTTTGTCATATGTGACTGGATCGCACTTTCACCATCACCACCTGCAAAGGCTCCCATTCCACCACCTATCGTCTCGTAGTATGTAAACTCTTTGTTCGTGTCTGGATCCTTCCCACCTATGGTTATATTGTTCATACTTCCCTGACTTGCTGAAGGTATGAATTCAGGCAATGCTTTTGATAACGCACCGAGGACAACATCCACAATCCTCTGTGATGTTTCAACATTTCCAGCTGAAACAGCTGAGGGTGGCGTAGCATCAACAACAGTCCCTTTTTTTGTTATTACCTTTATAGGCCTGAAACAGCCGTCATTTGTCGGGATGTTCTCCCTGATTAATGATCTGAACACATAAAAAACAGATGAGAGTGTTATAGATCTGACAGCGTTTATACTGCCGTTCACCTGAGGATCTGAATCGGAAAAATCAAGAAAAGCCTGATCATCATTTATCTCAAGTTTAAGGCTGATCTTTATATCCCTGTTTCCAACCCCATCATCCTCCATATAATCCTCAAATGTATAGATACCGTCAGGAATATCCTTTATTCTCTTTCTCATAATCTTTTCAGAGTACTCAAGGAGCTTTTCCATATAAAACTCAACAGTGGATAGGGAGTATCTTTTAACCAGCTCTTCTATTCTTTTTATCCCTGTTATATTAGCCATTATCTGTGCATAAAAATCCCCTTCCCTCTCTTCAGGTGTTCTCACATTACCCTTTATAATATTAATTATTTCCTTATCTATCTCTCCCCTTTTAACAAGCTTGACAGGTGGTATAACTAAACCTTCCTGAAATATTGAGGTTGAGACAGGCATTGATCCGGCGGAGACTCCCCCAATATCCGCATGGTGTGCTCTATTTGCGACAAAAAATTTAAGACTCTTATCTATAAAAACAGGGGCTATCACTGTTATGTCAGGAAGGTGTGTTCCACCCATATATGGATCATTCAGTATAACCATATCCCCTTCATCAAATGAGCAGTTTTCTATAGCTGATTTAACTGATGCTGACATAGACCCAAGATGGACGGGGATATGAGCCGCCTGTGATATAAGACAACCCTCTCTGTCAAATATGGCACAGGAGAAATCCTTTCTCTCCTTTATGTTAGGTGAGAATGCTGTTTTCTGGAGTATAACCCCCATCTCCTCTGCTATAGCTGAAAGCTTATTCTTGAATACTTCAAGCATTACAGGGTTTATCTCCATACTACCCCTCAACACTCAGAATTATATTCCCAAAATCATCCACATACCCTGAGGCAAACTCCGGTATTACTACCGTTGATGAATACTCAACGATAATAGAAGGGGTATCTATAATATTTCCGGCTTTCAGTTTTTCCCTCTGTATAACAGCTGTTCTTATATATTTTCCGTTGAAGTAAACATCCCTGTAACCGAGGATGGCTTCTCTGTCTATCCTTTTATCACCTTTTTCTATCTTTTTCAGAGAAGGCTTTTCAGTGATACCGTATGCTCTTAATCTTACATTTACTATCTCTATATCTGTATCTTCCCTGCTGTACCCGTAGTACTTTCTGTGTGTCTCGTGAAATCTTTTATCTATACTATCCCCGTACGGAACAATAAGCTCATAAGACTGACCTTTGTATCTCATATCTAACAGGCTTTCCGTGATTATATCTTTACTATCAAACCCTTCTTCCATAAGATCCTTAAAAGCCTTTTCTTTTAAAGTTTTTATAACCTCCTCAAGATGTGGGATGATGCTTTCAGAATAAATGGACATCACTGTAAGGGAGTAATCCTTTATAACATCTGACATTAACATCCCAAATGCTGAAAGAACACCTGGATTAACAGGTATTATCACCTCTGGTATGCCAAGTGATCTTGCAAGGAATGATGCGTGCAGTCCACCAGCACCACCGAATGAGAAAAGGGAAAACTCTTTTGGATCGTAACCTCTCTCTATTGATATCTTTCTTATAGCATCTTCCATCTTTATATTTGCAACTGTAAGTATACCTTCTGCTGTCTCGTAAGGATCAAGACCTGTTTCAGATGACAGTTTTTTCATGAGATCTTCCACCCTTTCGGGGTATATCCTCATATTCCCACCTAAGAACATCTCAGGAATAAGTCTGTTCAGGAAAAGATTTGCATCTGTGACTGTGATCCTTTCCCCTTTTCCGTAACATACAGGTCCCGGATCTGCTCCTGCACTTTCAGGTCCTACATTGAGTGATCCACCTTCATCTATGTAAGCTATAGATCCTCCTCCCGCTCCAACTGTATGTATGTCTATAACAGGAACTTTAACAGGAAGATCTGTTATCTCATAATCTGTTGTAAATGGTATGCTCCCATCTAAAAGTGATACATCTGTAGATGTTCCTCCCATATCAAAAGTTATGATCTTTTCATAACCTGCCATCTTTCCAAGCTGAAATGCACCAACAACACCTCCTGCAGGTCCAGAAAGAATCGTTCTTACAGATTCTTCTTTTGCCTTTTTTGGTGATATTGATCCACCGTTTGACTGCATTATTAAAAGTCTGTCATCCTCTGATATATTCTCCTCAAGATGTGATATATACCTGTCCATAACAGGCATGACGTAGCTGTTTAAAACAACCGTTGATGATCTCTCATACTCCCTGAACTCTGGAAGTATCTGTGATGATATGGATACATAGAAATGATCTGACAGCTTTTCTTTCAGTGTTTTCTCATGTTCTGGATTTAGAAAAGAGAATAAAAAGCAGACAGCAACAGACTGGACGGAACTTTCCTTAAGTTTTTTTATCAGTTCATCTATCTCTTCCTCAGATATATCCTTTACTATCTCCCCTTTTGAGTTTACACGGCAGTCTATACCGAATCTTAGATCTTCCGGAACTATAGACTCCTTCCTTCTGTAATGTAGGTTGTAAAGCTCCTTTCTGTTCTGTCTTCCTATAAAGATGATATCTTCAAAGCCTTTATTTGTTACAAATGCGGTTTTTGAACCTTTCCTCTCAAGTATTGCGTTTGTCGCAACGGTTGAGCCGTGAATTATATACCTTTTCTTTCCTCCTGCTACCTTTTCTATTCCTTCTAAAACGGCCTCTGCAGGGTTTGATGGGGTTGATAGCAGTTTGTATATACCCCATCTATCTCCCTCTTTATAGACGATATCGGTAAATGTTCCTCCTGTATCTACACCGATCACTACCATCTTTTCTAATTTCTTACCCAGTGAACCCTCGCGTACTTCCATCCTTCTGGATACTGAATTATCAGATCTCCCTTATAAGCTCTGTGAACAGCCTCACCTATTCTTCTTGCAAGATGTTCATAGGTTGTTGTCACTACAATCTTCCCGTCTTCCTCTTTTATCTCAATAATTCTTTCCAGAGGTCTGTAAGCCATCTCCTCCTCTTCTGTATTTTTTATAAGATTGATGATCTCGTCTTTATGTTCTTTAAGAAACTCACCTTCCAGAACAACATACCCACCTTCATACCTGTCCTCTATTCTTCTACATGCCGGACATACTATACTTTCAGCATTCTCCGGAACTGGCTCAATCCATTCAAATATACCGTCGTGAAAAACAACACCACACTTTTTACATACAGATGGATCGTGGTACTTCTCCTTTGTAAAGTAAGGATCGTGAATGTACTCCTTTATCAGTCTGTCCTTTCTGATACTCTTTCCCATCGGAACCCTCCTTAGCACTATTATGCCTTAATTAATATAAAAATAGGTTACAATTATATCAATAAAACCTTACTCAAGAGGTGGGAAAATGAGTCTTAAAGTTTACAACACTCTAACAGGAAAAAAGGAGGAGTTTGTTCCTATAAAACCGGGTGAGGTAAAGATATACACCTGTGGTGTAACAGTTTACGATGTTAACCATGTAGGGCATGGGAGAAGTCTTATCGTTTTTGATGTTATAAGAAGATACCTCAGATATTTAGGATACAACGTTTACTTTGTCAGAAACTTCACGGATGTTGATGACAAGATAATAAACAGAGCAAAAAATGAGTGTCTCCCATTTACAGTTATAGCTGACAGATATATAAAAGAGTACTTTCAGGATGCTGAAAACTTCCGTATAGAGCCTGCTGATGTTGAGCCGAGGGTTACAACGCACATTCCGGATATTATAGATTTTATACAGAGGCTTATTGATAAAGGTTACGCTTACGAAGTAGAGGGAGATGTTTATTTCTCCGTCAGAAAGTTTAAGGAGTACGGTAAGCTCTCAAAAAGAAGTGTTGATGAGCTTATAGCAGGTGCGAGGGTTGAGCCAGGTGAGAAGAAAAGAGATCCTCTTGATTTTGCATTATGGAAGGCATCAAAGGCAGGAGAACCTGCATGGGATTCACCATGGGGAAAGGGAAGACCTGGATGGCATACAGAATGCTGTGCGATGATATTTAAACATCTTGGAGAGACGATAGATATTCACGGTGGTGGTCTTGATCTTACATTCCCTCACCATGAGAATGAGCTTGCACAGGCTGAGGCTTTATCAGACAAACCTTTCGCAAGATACTGGATACACAATGGACTTGTTACCGTAAACGGTCAGAAGATGTCAAAATCTCTTGGAAACTATATAACACTTAAGGAGATATACTCAAAGTATGATCCTGATGTCCTGAGACTACTTGTCCTCTCAGTTCACTACAGAAGTCCACTTGATTTCAGCTGGGAAAAGATGGAAGAAACTAAAAAGGCTTATGAAAGGCTCAAAGGTGCAATAGATGAGTACGAGATACTCAAAAAACTTCCGGAGAATCCTGATTTTGATGAGCATCTTTATGATGAGATAGCAAAAGCTGAGCAGGGATTTTACGCTGCTATGAGTGACGATTTTAATACGCCTGAAGCTTTAGCATCACTTTTTACTCTTGTTAGAGAGATGAACATTCTCAGAGATAAAGCTGTTAAAAGTGGAGGGATCTCAAAAAAAGCCCTTGAGTCTTATAAGGAGGCCTCAGATGTTTTACACAGCATAGGTAAGGAGATATTTGGTCTTTTTGACAGCCTCCAGCCATGTATTGAGGTTGAGGAGATAAAGGTAGAGAAGGCTGAGGAAAAGATAGATACTCAGCTTGTTGAGGCACTGATAGAAGTAAGAAATAAGGCCAGGAAGGAAAAGCAGTTTGAGATAGCTGACTACATAAGGGAAAAACTTTCACAGCTTGGCATCGTTATTGAGGACACACCTGTAGGAACAAAATGGAAGAAAAAGTGATATGGCTCAGGAAAGATTAGCGGCAAAGATATTTGACAGTATAGTTAACGTATACGACAGATTCCTGAACTTTGCCACATTCAGCAGGATAAACAGATGGCAGAGAGAACTTATAGAGAATACACCTGAGGGTGAAGTGTTTGTTGATGTTGGAACAGGAACAGGCGAGATAGTAAAAAAGATCAATGAGATATATCCCGAGACAGATGCTGTGGGGATAGATGTTTCATTTAAGATGCTGAAGGTTGCTAGGGAAAAAACAGGTGAGAAAAATCTTTTTATACAGGCATCGGCGTATGACTTACCATTTAAGGATAAAACTGTTGATTCTGTTCTCCTCTCTCTTGTTTTCAGACATCTTAATCCTGAAGACGCTGTAACAGAGTTCAGACGTGTTTTGAAGGATAAAGGCTGTATATCCATACTTGATATCTCAAAACCTTCCAGATATATCTACAGAACCATGTATTTTTTTGCTGATAAGATATTCAGACCTGTTGGAGAAAGGATATTCACAAAGGAAGAGTACGATTACTTTATAGAGTCCATAGAGAACTCAAAATCCGAAGAAGAGCTTGAGAGATTTATGGAAGATTTTTCTTTCAGAAAAATTTACAGCTCAAAAAAGTTTGCTGGAATGGTTATTATAGCCGTTTTTCAGAAAGTTAAATAAAATAATATTATAATGTTTTAATAAATATCAAAATATAAAAGAGGTGTGTGATGAAGGAATTTATAGTAAACGCTATCAATTACGACAAAAAGATCGTAACAACAGCTATAGAAAGTGGTGCCGATTACATCATAATACCTGAGGATAAAGAGGAAGAGGCAAAAAAGCTTGGAAGGGTTAACTTTATAATCGCAGATAAGAAAGGGAATCTCACTGATGATTTTGTTATAGTAACAATAAAAAACAAGCAGGATGAGGAAAAGGCAGCACAGTTAGCAAAAGCTGGAAAAAAGGTCATAGTCAGAACAACCGACTGGACAATAATCCCTCTTGAAAACCTTATAGCCCAGTCTGAAAACATCTACGCAGAGGTCAAGAACGCAGATGAGGCAAGTATAGCTGTAGGTATTCTTGAAAAAGGTGTGAAAGGTGTTGTTCTTGAGACAGAAGATCTTAACGAGATAAAAAGGGTTGCATCTGTTATAAAGGAAACAACTGAGAAAGTTGAGCTTATCAGGGCAAAGGTAACAGCGATAATTCCTGTAGGAATGGGGGACAGGGTTGCTGTTGACACAACCTCACTCTTTAAAAGGGGAGAGGGAATGCTTGTTGGAAACTCATCTGCAGGCATGATACTTGTACATGCTGAGACAGAAGAATCACCATATGTTGCCTCAAGACCTTTCAGGGTAAATGCAGGTGCTGTTCATATGTACACAAGGGTTCCGGGTGGAAAAACTGTTTATCTTTGCGAGCTTGAGGCTGGTAAGGAAGTTATGGCTTATGATATTGACGGGAATGGAAGGGCTGTTGTCGTAGGAAGGGCAAAGATTGAGAGAAGACCTATGCTTTTGATAGAGGCTGAATACAACGGGAAAAAGCTGAGTGCTGTTCTTCAGAATGCTGAGACTATAAGGGTTGTTGGTGGTGACGGCTCTTTAATATCAGTTGTTGATCTTAAAGAGGGTGACGAGATACTGGGATATGTTGAGGAAGCTGGAAGACATTTCGGTATGAAAGTAGAAGAAACAATACTGGAAAAATAAAATGAACACACAACTAAAGGTAGGCTTATTTGTCCTTATTATATCCGGTATATTCGCCTACTTAACAATCGCTTTTAATGACAGAGGTTTTGGTCAGGATACACAGGATTACTATATTTACTTCAATATGGTTGAGGGACTTTCAAAGGGAGCGGATGTACAGGTAAAAGGTGTAAAGGTAGGTAGAGTTGAGGATATCGTTTTTAAAAACAGCATAGTTGAGGTTAAGGTTTCTATAAGAAAGGATGTTCCCCTTTATAAGAATGCTGTTGCATACATAAGAACACTTGGCCTTATGGGGGATAAGTATGTTTATATAGATCCGGGGACGCCAGATGCGGGAAAGCTACCTGAGAAAGCAATAATCAGAAAGGGACAGGTTTTTACCTCAGCTGAAGAGGCTTTTTCATCAGCCGCTGATGTCGCAAAAAAGGTTGAGATACTTGTTGATAATCTTAACAAGGCTATAGAAGAAGGAAATCTTACAGAACTGATCAGAAGGATAAGAGTACTTGCAGAACATACAGATCAGCTTGTACAGGAAAACAGGAGAGATCTTAGAAGAACCATAGAAAATGTGAGGGTTATAACAGATAACCTGAGAACCCACCTGCCTGAACTTATAGCTAAACTTGACAGGATAACAACACATCTTGAGGCTATAACAGGTGATAACAGGGATGATATAAGGGAGCTTGTTAAAAATCTTAAGGAGACATCTGTTGCGTTAAAGGAGAAAACACCTAAGGTTCTTGAAGATATAGATCAGGCAGCACTTCAGGTCAGGGATACAGTCGGTGAGAACAGAGAGGATATAAGAAGTGCTGTTGAGAAGATAAAAGATGCCTCCTTAAAGCTTGACAGGATTCTCGCAAAGATAGATGAAGGAAAAGGAACAATAGGGAAGCTTGTGAATGAGGATGACCTTTACAACAATGTGAATGAAGGAGTTAAATCTTTCGCAAAACCATTTAAAGTGATAAACAGATCAAAACTTGATATAAAGCTTTATGCTGAAACACATACGGGAAATGAGGATGTAAAGGCCGGTATAGCTGCTATATTCTCACACAGACCAGACAGGTATTTATACTTTGGTGCATTATCAAACACGAATGGTAAGGTTTTAAAGGAAGAGGAGTACCAGACAGGATCAACTGTAACAACTAGACTTACAAGGAATTACGGAATACTCTTTGACGTCCA
The DNA here is from genome assembly GCF_000021565.1 of Persephonella marina EX-H1. Taxonomy (NCBI): domain Bacteria; kingdom Pseudomonadati; phylum Aquificota; class Aquificia; order Aquificales; family Hydrogenothermaceae; genus Persephonella; species Persephonella marina. The sequence goes on from NC_012440.1 coordinate 1,416,159, forward strand.
GTATGCTGGAAAGCTGTTTGGTGAAGATTACCCATCATTATGGGTAAGGGCTGGTCTTAAGGATTCTGGAGCTGCAGGAGGTTTTGATATCCATTTTTCTGAAAACTTTAAGCTGAAATCAGATATTTACAATTTTGACAGAAGATTTGCATCAGGAGAACCTGCCCATCCACAGCTGGATATTGTGTTTCAGTATAAATTCGGCAGTTCACCTATTTTTATAGATTTAGGTGGATCGGATCTTCTGAATGATGGGGTAAGGGGTGTTTTCATAGGTGGAGGTTTCCTGTTTAACGACAATGATTTAAAATATATCTTAGGTTCTGTACCAAAACCTTAATAATATGAGGACAAAAATGGATAAAGATGCTTTTTTAAGAAAAGTGAGACTTTTTTCCGGTCTTAAAGACGAGGAGATAAAGGAGATATCAAAATATTTTCATTTTAAAGAGTTCCACAAAAATGAGTATGTTTTTTTTGAAGGAGATGAGGAACCTGGTATATACATTGTTATAGATGGAATTATAAAATTAACAAAAGAGACGGCAGAAGGTAAAACGGTGATCCTCAGACTTGTTACACCAGGAGAGGTTTTTGGATGGCTTGTTCTTGGTGAGTCTAAACCAACAAGCACATACACAGCACAGGCATTGATAGACTCAAAAGTTCTTTATATATCAAACGCTGATTTCCTCAGACTTATGACAGAATATCCAGCTCTTGCTGTAAGGATTACATGTGAAGCCAGTAAGATGGTTCTTGAAGCTTACGACAGACTGAAAAGCCTCGCAGCTGAGAAGGTGGAGGGAAGGATAGCAAGTCTTCTCCTTGAGCTTTCCAAGAAGATAGGTGAGGATCAGGGAGATAAGATTGTTATAAAAGCCCCAATAACCAGGCAGGATCTGGCTGAGATGACAGGAACGACCGTTGAAACAGCCATAAGAATCATGAGTAAATGGAAAAAAGAGGGGCTTATAAACACAGAAAGGGGTAAAATAGAGATACTGGATCCTGAATATCTGGAAACGCTCATATCGTAATCTGACAATCTGTTTAAAAGATCTTGAATTTTATTTTCTCTTAGTATATATTATAAATATAATAATATTCTAATATATTAAAAAATTGATTTAAATCAATTTTTAGAGGAGTGGTTTATGAGAAAGCTACTGGTTAGTTTGGTTTTACTAACTTTTATAGGTGTTGGTTCAGCAGAGGAGATTACTCTCAAAAAGGCTATAGAGACCGCACTTGAGAACAGCTACCAGTTAAAGGCGTCCCAGAATCTGCTGAAGTCAAAGGAGTACCAGCTTAAAGCAACGAAAGGTCTCAGATGGCCCTCACTAACTTTCAGCGAGATATTCATGAGAACTAACAATCCCGGCTGGGGAATGATGAACACTCTTAATCAGAAAAGGCTTGATATGAACTCATCATCAAACTTTGTTAATATGACATCCTTCGGTTTCCCACCGCCTACCTATCCTGAGATAAACAACTGGCAGACAAAGTTAGAGTTCCAGCTTCCTATCTACACGGGTGGAAAGATATCCACAGGAATAAAGATGCAGAAGGAGGAGTATGAAGCCTCAAAGCTTGATCTTGAGAGAACAAAACAGAAGGTTATCTATGATGTATCAAAGGCTTACTACGGTGCATTACTTGCGAAAAGAGCTATAAAGCTTGCAAAGCAGGCATATAAATCTGTTGAGAAGCATTATAAAACAGCAAAATCCATGTATGACAACGGTCTTGCCATATACGCAGATGTTCTCAGAGCAAAAGTTTACCTTATGAATGTTAAAAACAAGATAACAGAGGCAGAAAATCAGTACCTTGTAGCAAAAAGAGGTCTTTTACTTGCTATGGGACTGGATAAGGTGGATCCTACTCAGATTGAGGTTGTAGGTGAGCTTAAGTTTGAGGACACAGACAGAACTGTAGAGTACTGGCAGAACTTTGCTATGAACAACAGACCTGATCTTATCGCTCTGAGACAGAGGGTTGAGAATGCCAAGAGAATGGCTGATTTTACAAAGTCTGACCTTTTCCCAACTATCGGTGCATTTGGCTCTTACGAGCTTAATGATAGAAAAACACCATTTGGTACAGACGGCAGATGGTGGACTATAGGTGTGGCACTGAACTGGAAAGTTTTTGACGGTTTCCAGAGCATAAATAAATATAAATCTGCTAAAGAGATTTACAGACAGTACCTACACCAGAAGAAAGGTTTTGAAGAGTATATTAAGTTCAGCGTTTACAAAGCTTACGCTGAGCTTCAAACAGCAAAGGAGAAGCTTACCACGGCAAAACAGAACCTGAAATGGGCTGAAGAGGTATTAAAAATAACAGAGAAGAGATACAAGAACCAGATGGCATCAATGATAGATCTTTTAGATACACAGACAATGTACGACAAGATAAGTTTTGATCTCGCAAAGGCTGTTTATGAGGCGCAGATAGCCCTTTTAGAACTTCAGTTCCAGTCTGGAGCTTTAAACAAAGAAAAAATTGGAGGAGATAAATAATGGCAGGATTAATAAGATTTACCCTCTTTTTCTTGCTACCTGTATTTGTTCTTATCCTCTGGATGGGAGGTTATCTTACACCAAGGGTTGAGCCAGGTTATGCTGAAACTGAGGCAAAAGCTGTTACAGGTATAAAAACGGCGGTCATAAAACCTACAGTTATGAAATCTGAGTATGAGGTTGATGGAACGGTAACATCAAACAACAACGCAAAGGTTTCAACGAAGCTTATGGCAAAGATACTTGATATAAAGGTAAAAGAGGGTGACACAGTAAAAAAAGGTCAGCTTATAGCTGTTCTGGATGACAGTGAGATAAAACAGAACATAAGGGAGGCAAAAGCTGCCCTTGAGGAGCTCTCAAAGGCAAGGGAAGAAGCACTCGCAGGAAGAGAGGCTGCTAAAGCCGGGTATGAGTTTGCTAAAAGAACATACGAGAGATTTATGAACCTTTATAAAGATAACGCCATCTCAAAACAGCAGCTTGAAGAGATTGAAACAAAGATGATAGGTGCAAAAGCACAGCTTGATATGATTGATGCAAAACTTAAGCAGATAGATGCAAAGGAGAAGCAGGTTAAGGCAAAACTGAAGTATGCAAGAATTATGCAGAGTTATGCTTATGTTAAAGCACCATTTGATGGTGTTGTTATAAAGAAGATGAATGATATAGGTGATATGGCTGCCCCGGGAATGCCTATAGTGATAATCGGGGATAAAGATCTCAGATTTTTAGCACAGATAGATGAGAAGCTGATAGACAAGATACACATAGGAGATGAGATAGATGTTTATATAGAAACTATAGGAAAGAAACTTAAAGGAACGGTAGTTGAAAAGAGTAAGTCAGTAGACCCTATGAACAGAAGTTTCACAGTTAAGATAAAAATACCTTACATAAAAGGTGTTACACCGGGAATGTACGGAAAGATAAAGATACCTGTTAAGTCTGAGGAAAAGATACTTATTCCTGAATCAGCAGTTGTTAAATGGGGACAGCTTAAGGCTGTTTATACTGTGGATAAGAACGGCATATTACATCTAACATTTGTGAAACTTGGAGACAGAATAAACGGTAAGTACGAGGTTGTTTCTGGTATTGATGCTGGCACAGAGATAGTTGTTGAAAATACTGAAAAAGCTTGTGACGGCTGTAAAATCAGATAATCAGGTGGAGGTAAAAAATGGAAGATAAAAATAGATCCTATGGACTGGCAGGAAGGATAGCAAGAGCCTTCATAAAATCACCTCTCACACCTCTTATGGTTCTTGCATCTCTTCTGCTAGGGCTTTTTGCTGTTCTTACAACACCGAGGGATGAAGAACCCCAGATAGTAGTCCCTATGATAGATATTATCGTTCCTTTTCCCGGGTCTGAGGCTGATGAGGTTGACAAACTTATAACAAAGCCTCTTGAAAAGATAATGTGGGAGATTCCCGGGGTTGATTATGTTTACTCCTACGCAGGTGACGGATTTGGTGTAACAACTGTCAGGTTCTATGTTGGTGAGGATCCTGAAGATGCACTTGTCAGACTTTACAGTAAACTGATGTCAAACTACTACAGAATGCCCCAGGGGGCTATGGAACCTATAGTAAAACCAAAATCTATAGATGATGTCCCTATACTTGCACTGACATTTTACAGTGATAAGTACAGCTCCTACGAGATAAGAAGGGTTGTTGAGCAGGTTGAGGATGAACTGAAACAGCTTTACAACATCTCTGAGACAACAATATTAGGGTCAAAACCAAAATCTATATACATATATTTTGATCCTTCAAAGCTAAACGCCTACCATATACTTCTACCGCAGGTAGTTCAGGCCCTTCAGTATGCAAACAGCTCACTGCCATCAGGTGAGTTTGATAAGGGTAACTACAGATTCAAACTGAGAACAGGACAGTTCTTAAACTCTGTTAAGGATGTTGAGAATGTTGTTATAGGTGTTTACAACAACAAGCCTATATATATAAAGGATGTTGCAAAGGTTGAGATAGGAGAAGGAGAGGTTACAAATATAGTCCAGTTTGGTTATGGAATAAGGGGAGAAGGAGATAAAAATAAACTTTACAATGCTGTAACACTTGCTATAGCTAAAAAAACAGGCAGTAATGCTGTTGTAGTAGCAGAAAAGATACTTGAAAAGCTTGAGACTTTAAAGGGTAAAGTAATACCAGCTGATATCCATGTGAAAGTTACAAGAAATTACGGTGAGACAGCTACAGAAAAAGCTAACGAGCTTATTGAGCACCTTCTTATAGCAACATTCTCCATAGTTCTTCTTATAGCTGTAACACTTGGATGGAGAGAGTCTCTAATAGTTGCAGTAACAATACCTGTAACACTTGCTATAGCACTTTTCTTAAGTGAGATGTACGGGTACTCCCTTAACAGGGTTACTCTTTTTGCCCTTATTTTCTCAATAGGTATTCTTGTTGATAACTCTATCGTTGTTCTTGAGAACATCCACAGATGGTTCTCAATGAGAAAACTCCCAAATGAGAAAGCTGCTATTGTTGCTACAGATGAGGTTGGTAACCCAACAATACTTGCAACATTCGCTGTTATTGTTGCTCTTCTCCCAATGGCTTTTGTTTCAGGTCTTATGGGTCCTTATATGAGACCTATACCTATAAATGCATCTGTTGCTATGTTCTTCTCAATGCTTATAGCTTTTATACTTACACCTTACCTTGCATTAAGATGGCTGAAGCACGACCACGAACATGAATCTCCTGAAGCGTTAGAAAAGGAGGATGAAGCGAGGGCAGGAATCCTTGCAAAGCTTTTTGAAAGAATATACATGCCTCTATTTTTAAGCAGGATTAAGAGATATATCTTCTTAGGCTTTATGGGATTATTGCTCGTAGGATCTGTATGGCTTTTTGTTGAAAGGGTTGTTCTTGTTAAGATGCTCCCTTATGACAACAAAAGTGAGCTTTTCGTAGTACTAGACATGCCTGAAGGAACACCTCTTGAGAAAACATACAAGGTTGCAAAGGAGATAGCAGAGTATGCAAAAAATGTGAATGAGGTTGAGAACTACGTTATATATGCCGGTATACCTGCACCGTTTGATTTTAACGGTCTTGTAAGACATTACTACATGAGAGAAGGAACACATTATGCGATGATAAAGATAAATCTTATAGGCAAACATGAGAGAAAGGCACAGAGTCACCAGATAGCCGAAAGAATAAGAGGAGATATAGAAAGAATAGCCAAGAAACATGGGGCAAAGTATGTTGCCGTTGTTGAACCACCACCTGGACCACCTGTTTTATCACCTATTGTTGCAGAGGTATACGGTCCTGATTACAAAACACAGCTGAAGATAGCTGATGAGATAAAAAATATCTTTGAAAAAGCTGAAGGTGTTATAGATGTTGGTATATACGCAAACCTTCCACAGAGACAGTACATCCTGAAACCTGACAGGGAGAAGATAAAGAGATACGGCTTTAATGAGGATATGATAGTTAAAACTGTCAGGATAGCTCTTGCAGGATACTCTGTAGGCTTTATCCACTCTGCTGAAGATCTTAACCCTGTAAATATAGTTGTGAGACTGGATGAGAAGTACAGAACATCTATCAATGACATTCTATCTATGAAGATACCTACACCAAAGGGTGCTATTCCTCTTGGTTCACTTGTAACGGTTAAGGAAGGTTCTGCAAAGAATGATATATACAGAAAAAATCTCCAGAAGGTTGTTTATGTTATAGCAAATGTTGATGATACAGTTGGATCACCTGTTTATCCTATAGTTGATCTTTCTGAAAAGATAAGAAATATAAAAACACCAGATGGAAAGGGTGTTGAGATACTTCTAACACATCAGCCACATCTTGAGGACAGATACTATGTAAAATGGGATGGTGAGTGGCAGGTTACATACGAGACATTCAGAGATATGGGTATAGCCTTTGCGGTAGCCCTGATAGTTTTATACATACTCCTTGTTGGCTGGTTTGGATCATTTAAGATGCCTATGGTTATAATGTCTCCAATACCTTTTACACTTGTTGGTATAGTTCCTGGACATTTCATTATGGGTGCGTTCTTTACAGCAACATCAATGATAGGATTTATTGCTCTTGCAGGTATTATTCTGAGAAACTCTATACTTCTTGTTGAGTTTACACAGCAGAAACTTCAAGAGGGTTACGCCCTTGAGGAAGCATTACTCGAGGCAGGTATAGTCAGAACAAGACCGATCCTTTTAACAGCCGCAGCTGTAGTGGTAGGTGCTTTTGTTATTATCTTTGATCCTATCTTTAACGGTCTTGCTATAGCGCTTATATTTGGAACTATAGCATCAACACTCATAACACTTGTTGTTGTTCCTGTTCTTTACTACATGATTGTTGGAAAGACAGCGGTAAAACTTGATATGCCACCTGCAGTTCCTGTTGATGAGAAACCTGAAAAATAATGAATGAAGGGCGGTTAAACCGCCCTTTTATTTTTAAAATCCCTCTTTTTTTGGCTGTCTGCTCATCAGTATTCTGACAGCTTCCTTAGGACTTAAACCTTCATAAACTACCTGATACACAACCTCTGATATTGGCAGTTCAATACCAAACTTTTCCTGTATCTTTTTGAGAGCCTCAACAGTTTTTACACCTTCAACAACCTGACCAACCTCTTTTAAAGCCTCTTCTACCGAGTATCCTTTTCCAAGAAGTATCCCGAATCTTCTGTTCCTTGAAAGCTCTCCTGTTGCTGTAAGGACAAGATCTCCAAGACCTGCAAGTCCGTAAAGTGTCTCCGGCTTTCCACCAAAAGCCTTTGCCACCTTTGTCATCTCGTAAAGACCCCTTGTTATGAGGCTTGCCCTTGCATTATTTCCAAGACCAAGTCCGTCACTTGCTCCTGTTGCTATTGCTATAACATTCTTTACGGCACCACCTATCTCTGCGCCGATAATATCCTCCGTTATATAAAGCCTGAAAGTTTCTGTATTAAGTTTTTCCTGTAGTTTTTCCCCTATTTTTATGTTCCCTGCAAGTGTTACAGCTGTTGGAAGTCCTAAAGCCACCTCTTTTGCAAATGATGGACCTGAAAGGGCAAATATAAGATCATCCTGTATACCCAGAACTTCCTTTATTATGTCTGATATAAGCTTTAATGTGTTTATCTCTATCCCTTTTGATGCTGATATTACAGGAATGGATATGTCATACTTTATCTTTTTCAGAACTTCTCTTACACTCTGTGTGGGAACAGCAACTATAAGTATGTCGCAATCTTTTACAGCTTCGTTTATATCTGTGCATCCTCTGATATTTTCTGAGAGTGTTATATCAGGCAGATATTTACTGTTTTTTTTTATACTGTTTATCTCATTTATGGTTCTCTCATCCCTTCCCCATAACGTTATCTGTGAGAAATTTTTGGAAAAAGCCTGAGCGAGAGCTGTTCCCCAGCTTCCAGCTCCTAAAACTGTAAGTTTTTCAAACACCATAACGTCACCTGTTTTTTTCTTGTCACAGAGTTAACATTAGCATAAAATATCAGTATGGATTTAATAGTATCAAAACCACAACAGTACCTAAATAAGCGTATATTAATTATATCATCACTGGTAGGTTTCATCCTGAACCTTGTCCTACTTGGTGGTTTTCAGTTTTATCTCTCACATATTGAACCTGCAAAGATAGAAAGGGAGACAAAGATAAGGTACGTAAAATTGAAGGAACCTGTAAGGAAAAAGAAAAGTAGAAAGAAAGTTCTTAAAAAACAGTACACAAAAAGATCTGAAGAAGGGAAAAAAGAGATAGAGAAGCTTAAGAAAAAGGTTGTAGCTCCAAAAGCTTCTTCGGGAAAAAATGTATCAAGCAGAACTGTAGTCCCTGCATTAACACCTGTCCTTCCTGAAACTGTTAATCTTGAGGAGAAGGAGGTTGCCTTACCTGATCCTGAGATAGATCTTGGAGAGTTCTCTGAGATCCCTGCTGAGACAGGTGATATAAAGGAGTTCACAGCTATAACAAAAGGGGAGTTCAATCCATCATTTGGAACTGTGCTTTCTAAGTTTGACTCATCAGCAAGGGGAACAGCTGCAGGAAGGAAGCTTGTTTACAAACCTGATCCACCAAAGATAAAAGCACCTGTTCCACCACCACCTGTGAGAGTCAAGCTTTGGGTCAGGAAAGATGGAACTGTTTATAAGGTTGAACTTCTTGGAACAACAGGGGATAAAAGAGTAGACCAGATAATAAAAAGTTATGTACAGAGCTGGAAGTTTAATGAGATAAATGAAAATGAGATCCAGTGGGCCATAACAACAATAAGGTTTAAAACAACCTCCTGATGGCAAAATTTACAGGGATATTCTCAGAATCATTAACAGCTGTAAAATCGTTTAAATTAAGAACCTTCTTCTCCGTTATAGGTATTGCCTTCGGTATAGCATCCCTTTCAATAATTGTTGCTGCTGTTGAGGGTGCTTTCAAAAGGGCCTATGAGGTTGTTGAATCTTTTGGACCTGACAGCGTTCTCATATTCGGTGGATCCCAGGAACAGAAGGGTATAAGAAGCAGACAGAAAACGCTCACCATATACGATATAAAGGATCTGAAGAGAGCCTTTCCTGAGATAAAGATAATTATGCCTATAGTAAGGGTGAGAACTAAGGTTTACTACAGGGGAAATGTTGAGGAAACAAGGCTTTACGGTGTTGATACGAACTTTGAGGAAGCCTGGTCATGGTATCTGTTAGAGGGGAGGATGTTTACTGATCAGGAGCTTAAAAGGAAAGAGAATCTGTGTATTATAGGAAAGTATATTAAGGAAACACTTTTTAAAAATGAGGATCCTTTAGGGAAAAGCATAATACTGAACAGACTTCCCTGCAGGGTTATAGGTGTTTTATCTGAGAGGGGGACCACACCTACAGGGAGGAACCTGGACAACAGGGTTTTAATGCCTTACACAACGGTTATGTACAAGATAAACCACGACCCTGTTTATATATCCTCAATAAGGATAAGATATTATCCCGGTGTTGATCTAAGCAGTGTAATAAAAGAAACAGAAAGATTTCTAATAATGAAACATCACGCAAGAAAAGATGACTTTTTTATTCTGTCACCTACAGAGATACTTAACTTTCTTGTTGCATTAACAGGAACGCTGATACTTTTTTTAGGCTTTTCATCAACTATATCACTGAGTATAGGTGGCTTTGTTCTTGCGAATCTTTTTCTCCTGTCAGTCTCTGAGAGAAAAAAGGAGATTGGTATAAGAAAAGCCCTTGGAGCAAAGAAGAAAGATATCATGCTCCAGTTTATAACCGAGGCAGTTATAATAACATCCATCGGAGCTTTTATAGGATTTGGACTGGGTGTTATAAGTGCAAAACTTCTGAAAAATATTGTTGACTTTCCTGTTCATTTCTCCATTGAGGGATTTTTGATAGCCCTTGTTGTATCTTTCATCGTAGGTGTTGTTTCTTCATTAAATCCTGCGTTGAAGGCTGCAAATCTAAATCCTATTGAGGCGATAAGAGGATAATGTTGAGAAAGTTTATCAACGGTATAAAGGTTATCTTAAGAATATTCAGGGAGCACAAACTCAGATCAGCCCTGTCTGTTCTTGGAATAGCCTTTGGTGCTTTCGCACTGATAACTATGATTTCCGTTTCTGAAGGGATGAAGGAAAAAAACAGAAGGGAGATTGAGAAATTTGGTAAAAATCCTGTGATTGTAAAGTCAGGTAAGGTTTTTGTAAGAAGAGGAAGACAGAGAGCAATCACAACATCAACAACACTTAAGCTAAGAGAGGTCCAGATAATAAAACATCAGATTCCTTATATAAAAAAAGCGATACCTGCCTATATGATAGATTATCCTGTCAGAAATAAAGGGATAACAGTTTTCACAACAATAGTCGGAACAAAAATAGAGTATCTGAAATACAGAAATCTAACTGTAAAAAGGGGAAGATTCTTTAACCGGAATGAGGAAAAATCTGCAGCAAAGGTTGTTGTCTTAGGTAGCAAGATAGCGGAAAAATTCTTTGGAAATGAAGACCCTGTAGGAAAAAATATACTGATATTCAGGGTTCCCTGTAAGGTTATAGGCGTTCTTGAAGAGAAAGGTGTAGATCTTGCAGGTGTTGATCAGGATCTGCTTATTTATACTCCTTTAAAAACAGCTATGAGAAGACTTGCAAATGTGGATTATATAAACACGATATATATTGAGGTTGACAGGCAGGAGAACATACCTTTTGTAAAGTCCCAGCTTATCTCGCTTCTGAGGAAACTCCACCATATAAAACCAGGTGAGAGAAATGATTTTACAGTCTTAACAGCTGATGATATCCTCCGTATGCAGAATGAGGCTATAAGGATATTTACTATTTTAGGCTCTATTTCTGCTGTCATATCTTTTGTGATAGGTGGTATAGGTATTCTCTCCATAATGATACTTATTGTAAATGAGAGAATTGAGGAGATAGGCATAAGAAGGGCTGTTGGTGCTACAAGAAAAGACATAATATTCCAGTTTTTAACGGAATCTGGATTTATATCCTTTACAGGGTCTGTTCTTGGTGTTCTTTCAGGAATTTCCGTATCCTTCGTCATATCAGTCCTGATAAATATACCTTACACTATTATCTACCATTATCTTATATTCACATTTTTCTCATCAATCATAATAGGTATATCTGCGGGGATGTATCCCGCATTTAAAGCGTCAAGTATAAATCCTGTTTCTGCATTGAGAAGAACATAAATATTTGTTTCTATCAGCCGAAAATCTATTTATAGACTAATAACTTTGAGGGGATGAGTTGTCCTTAAGGAAAAAATTTATCATAAAGCTATCCATCACACTGATTGTTCTTGTACTGTTTATTGCTGTGATATCAACATTGTCTTTCAGAAAATACGGTCTTAAAACAGCTGAGAATACGAGCAGAATAGTTGCTGAACTTGTAAGAGATGGTCTTACGGCACAGATGGTAACGGGAACGATTGATCAGAGAGATCATTTTTTAAAACAGGTTGAGAGTATAAAGGAGATAAGTAATCTGTGGGTTGTTAGAGGGGACGCTGTTAACAGGCAGTTTGGGAATGGTAAAAACTCGGAAAAGCCAAGGGATGAGCTTGATATAAAAGCTATACAGACAGGGAAGATCCAGAAAAAAATAATAGATTCTTCTGAAGGAACGCTTTTCAGGATAACAATTCCCTATATAGCAAGCTCAAATGGAAGTATTAACTGTCTTAACTGTCACAATGTTAATGAGGGTGATGTTCTTGGTGCTGTTAGTATAGAGCTTGATATAACGGAATCAAAGATAATGGCTGTAAAGACTGTAATCTTGCTTTTAATTGCCTCAGTTGTAGTTCTTATTCTCTCAGGAATTTATATGTCACTTTTTGTCGGTAAGTATGTAAATCTTTTTGAAAAGCTTAAAAAAGTGATGAAAAAGGCTATTCATGGTGATTTTTCCTCAAGAATTGATACAGATCTTAAGGATGAAGCAGGTGATACTGTTAGAGAGTTTAACAGATTTATGGAAGAGCTACACCAGAACTTCAGTGAGATAAAAAAGGTTATGGATGGACTCGCCTCTGCAGACCTGACTGTTAGAATAACAAAGGATATGGAAGGGGAGTTTAAATCTCTAAAGGATAATATAAACAAAAGTATAGATGCCCTATCAAGAACCCTCTCAATAACGATAAAAGGTTTCAACCAGATACTTGACAGACTTAAGATATTAGCTGACGAGATAAGATCCGTCTCAGAGAATATGGAGACACAGAATATAAATATAAGAGATATAAACAGCTCTATAGATCATATATCTGAAAGTATCAAAAAGATATCTGTAAACACAGAAAATGCACAGGATATGAGCAGACAGGTTCAGTCTGACATACTTGCAGGAGAGAAAGATCTTACAGAGATGGAAAATGCTATGAAGAATCTGACTGAAGCAGGGAAAAATATACATTCTGTTACAAGAAGTATCATATCAATAGCAGACCAGACAAATCTTTTAGCCTTAAATGCTGCGATAGAAGCTGCAAGGGCAGGGGAACATGGAAAAGGTTTTGCTGTTGTTGCTGATGAGGTAAGAAAGCTTGCCGAGGATACATCAAATCTTGCAAAGGATATACAGATAATGGTAAACCAGATACTTACAACGATAAATGCAACATCTGAGATACTTGAGAAAACACATTCAGGCTACAAAGAGATGTCTGTTACATACAACGAGATGGCACAGCTTATGGATGAGATAGCATCAGCTATACAGAAGCAGACAGAGGCTATCATAAATATGAGAAAGAGTATTGAGAATATAACTAAAATCTCAGAGCAGAACACAAGTAAAAACAAGGATGTTGCAGATCATATGCAACATCTTTCACAGATAGCAGACAGGGTAAAACATGAGGTTGAGAAGTTTAAAGCTGAGGAAAGTCCTTAGAAAAATCCTTTAACTTTGTAAATCTGTCTGCCACCTGTATTATAGTTCCTTCATCAAAAGGTTTTCCTATAAGCTGCATACCTACAGGCAGACCATCCTTAAATCCGCAAGGTATACTCATACCTGGTACACCTGCCATATTAACAGAAACTGTGAATATATCTGACAGATACATCTGGAGCGGATCATCAACCTTTTCACCTATCCTGAATGCAACGTCAGGTGTTGTTGGTGTCAGTATGATATCTACACTTTCAAATGCCTTCATAAAGTCCTGGTATATCAGTGTTCTTACCTTCTGTGCCTTCAGGTAGTAAGCATCATAATAACCTGAAGACAGAGAGTATGTTCCGAGCATTATCCTTCTTTTTACCTCAGCCCCAAATCCTTCATCCCTCGTTTTTGAGTACATCTCTTCAAGATCGCTGTAGTCTGAAGCTCTAAAGCCATATCTTACGCCATCATATCTTGCAAGGTTTGAGGAAGCCTCAGAGGGAGCTATTATGTAGTATGCTTCTATAGCATACTTTGTTGTAGGCATTGATATACTTACAAGCTCAGCTCCTTCCTTCTCAAGAAGCTTTGCAGACTCCATAACAAGCTCTTTTATCTGTGAATCAAGTCCTTCAACAAAAAATTCTTCAGGGATACCTATCTTTATCCCTTTTATGTCTTTATCTAAAAACTTTGTAAAATCAGGAACTTCCCTGTCTGCAGATGTTGAGTCCTTAGGATCTTTACCTGAGATAATATTTAGGAGTATCGCTGTATCCTCAACAGTCCTGGTAAATGTTCCTATCTGATCAAGCGAAGAGGCGAAGGCAACAAGCCCGTATCTTGATACTCTGCCGTAGGTAGGTTTCAGACCTATCACACCACAGAAAGCGGCAGGCTGTCTTATAGATCCACCTGTATCAGATCCAAGTGCGGCAGGAGCCAGCCCCGCCGACACTGCTGCTGCTGAACCTCCCGATGACCCTCCCGGCACTCTATCTAAATCCCATGGATTTCTTGTTACGAAAAATGCAGAGTTTTCCGTTGATGAGCCCATAGCGAACTCATCAAGGTTTGTTTTACCAGTAATTACATACTCTTTATCCTTTAATCTCTTGATAACAGTAGCGTCAAATGGTGGCACGTAGTTCTCAAGAATCTTTGATGAGCATGTGGTTCTTATACCTTCTGTTGATATATTATCCTTGATGGCTATCGGTATGCCAAAAAGTTCAGGTATTTCAGAAAGATCTGAGATCTTTTCATCAAGCTGTTTTGCCCTTTCAACAGCCTGTTCTGTGAGATCTGTAACATAGCTTTTTATCTTAACCTCAACATCTTTGGTTCTCTGTGCAAAACTCTCTATTACCTCTGAAGGTTTTACCTCTTTCTTTTCAATCAGTTCTTTAAGCTCTTTTATGGATCTTTTCCAGAGTTCCATTCCCTTACCTCTTAAAGTTCATGTTCTTCAGGCGATGAAGGAGGTTCTTTAGGTGTTATCCTGTCAAAATACTCAGAGTATCTTCTATCCGTTAGATCAAGATTTTTTTCTGCTTCCTCAGCATGCTCTTTACAGAGTGTAGTCCATGGGACAGCTTCAAGTCTGTCCTCTTCTATCTCTTTACCACAAACCTCACATATACCGTATCTTCCTTCTCTCATCATCTGGAGAGATTCGTCTATCTTTCTGATTATCTCTATCTCTATATCTTCAAGCTCACCAAGTACCGTTTCTGTATAATCTATTCTTGCATAATCTTCAAGATCTTCAGGGATTGTCAGACCTTCATCTGTGAGTTTTTTCATCGTCTCTTCCTGTTTGAAATACCTGTCAAGTATCTGCTTTTTCTTCTCAAGAAGTATCTTTCTAAACTTTTCCATCTTTTCCCTATTCATAACTGAAAAACCTCCGGGAGAAACACAAACTGTGCTTTTATATACGGTTTAAATAATATCACAGTGTAAGTCGTACCTTCAAATTTTCTCTGATATAATCTTTTTAGGGATAATTTTCCAAAGAGGTAAAGATATGAAGATAGGTACACCTTTATCTTACAACAGTACAAAGATGCTTCTTTTAGGTAGCGGTGAGCTTGGGAAGGAGTTTGTGATTGAGGCACTCAGACTTGGTATTGAAGTTATAGCTGTTGACAGCTACCAGTTTGCGCCTGCACAACAGGTTGCCCAGAAATACTACGTTATAGACATGAAAAATCCTGACCAGATAAGAAATATAGTATACAGGGAAAAGCCTGATTTCATAGTTCCCGAGATAGAGGCTATAGATACAGATGTTCTGCTTGAGCTTGAGAAGGAAGGTTTTACGGTAGTTCCGTCAGCAAAAGCTGTGAAATACACTATGAACAGAATAGGCATAAGAAGGCTTGCTGCTGAAGAGGTCGGACTTAAAACCTCAGCCTACAGGTTTGCCTCTGATATAGACACTTACAGAAAGGCTATACAGGAGATAGGCCTTCCGGCTGTTGTAAAGCCTGTTATGAGCTCTTCAGGTAAGGGACAGAGTATAGTGAGAGAAAAGGATCAGATAGATAAGGCGTGGTATTACGCACAGGAAAATGCAAGGGGAAAAGGTGGAGAGGTAATAATAGAGGAGTTTATAGATTTTGATTTTGAGATAACACTGCTTACCGTCAGAACAAAAAATCAGGGAACGCTCTTCTGTGAGCCTATAGGTCATATCCAGGTTGAAGGTGATTACCATGAGAGCTGGCAGCCCCAGCCTATGTCTGAGACAGCACTTGAGAGAGCTAAAGAGATAGCAACAAAGATAACGGATGCACTTGGAGGATATGGTATCTTTGGCTGTGAGCTTTTTGTTAAAGGAGATCAGGTATGGTTTAATGAGATCTCGCCCCGCCCACATGATACGGGAATGGTAACACTTGTTTCGCAGAATATGTCTGAGTTTGAGATACATCTGAGAGCTATACTTGGACTTCCAATAGATATAAAACTTTTATCCCCATCAGCTTCTTACTGTTTCCATGCGTCAGACTGGGGTGTTGCTCCCGTTTATGAGGGGGTAGAAAAAGCCCTGTCTATCCCTGACACAAAGATAAGAATATTTGGGAAACCTACAACAAGACCGAAAAGAAGAATGGGTGTGGCTCTAGCAACAGGAAGCAGTGTAGAAGAGGCAAGAAAAAAAGCTAAAGAGGCAGCACAGAATATAAAGGTGGTAATTTAGGTGATTTTATGGAGCTTGGAAAATACAAACATGACCTGAACTCTTTTATTTTTAAAATGGAGGCATCAGCACAGTTATTACAGGATCCTGAAGGTCTTTCACATGATGAGATAAAACTGATATCTGACATAATCCTGAATAACACAAAGTTGATAAAACTTTTCTTTGACTGTTTCACATTACTTGAGAGACTGGAAAAGGGAGATTATATACCAAAAAAGAAAAAGGTAACCATT
The DNA here is from genome assembly GCF_000021565.1 of Persephonella marina EX-H1. Taxonomy (NCBI): domain Bacteria; kingdom Pseudomonadati; phylum Aquificota; class Aquificia; order Aquificales; family Hydrogenothermaceae; genus Persephonella; species Persephonella marina. Next base: position 1,432,589 of record NC_012440.1, read on the forward strand.
GAGGATATTACCGTGAACGGTGATCCAAAAATAGTTGAGCTTGTTATGAGTATAATCAAAATCCTGAATAAAAATCCTGCCCTTATTGTTGAGCCGATAAAAAACAAGGTTATCTTCCAGGGAAAGTTCGTACCTGAAAACCAGATAGAACAGTTCTTTATTGATTTTTTAAAAAAAGCTCCTTTATTTAATAAATTACAGGTGGATATTACAGAGGATGAGATAGTTCTGACATGGTAAAGAGGATACTTATAGTTGATGATGATAGAGATATCCTTAACCTGATGAAATTAAAACTGAAAAATTACGGGTACACCATATTCACCGAGTCATCACCTGTTGAAGCTTTAAACAGAATCAAAGATGAACATTTTGATCTTATCCTTGTTGATCAGCTTATGCCTGAACTTTCCGGACTTGAGTTTATAGACAGACTGAAAGAGAGGGATATAAAAACCCCTGTGATCCTTATGACAGCCTATGGGAGTCTTGAAGATGCTGTTCTCGCAATGAAAAAGGGAGCATTTCACTATATTACGAAACCTATAAATTTTGAAGAGCTAAAGATAATAATAGATCAGGCTTTAGAGGTATCAGACCTAAAAAAAGAGCTGAACGAACTTAAATCACTTCTTTCCACAGACATCATTGCAGAAAGCCCCCAGATGAAACAGGTACTTGAGACGGCGAAAAAGATAGCTCCATTTGATACAACAGTTCTAATAACAGGTGAAAGCGGAACAGGAAAGGAGATGATAGCAAACTTTATCCACAAAAACAGCCTGAGAAAAGAAAGACCTTTCATAGCCATAAACTGTGGAGCTATACCTTCTGAACTACTTGAGAGCGAGCTTTTCGGTTATAAAAAAGGAGCTTTCACAGGGGCAAATACTGACAAAAAAGGTCTTATTGAGGAGGCTGAAGGTGGTACATTATTCTTAGATGAGATAGGAGAGCTTCCACTTGATCTTCAGGTAAAACTCTTAAGAGTTCTGCAGGAAAATGAGATAAAGCCCATCGGTAGCAACAGACCTAAAAAGATAGATGTAAGATTTATAGCAGCAACAAACAGAGATCTCAAAAAGATGGTTGAGGAAGGAAAATTCAGGGAAGATCTGTACTACAGGATAAATGTTATCCCTATACATATACCCCCTCTCAGGGAGAGAAAAGAGGATATAATCCCCCTTGCACAGTACTTTATAAATAAGTTCTGCTCCAGATACGGTATTCCTAAAAAAAGGCTTTCTGAAAAGGCGAGGGAGAAGCTCTTAAATTACGATTACAAGGGGAATGTGAGAGAGCTTGAGAACATTATAGAAAGAGCTGTTTTAACAACAGAAGGTGAGGAGATAACGGACATTCCAGTAACTGTATCAAAAAGATACATATTGTCGCAGGAGCTTAAACCTTTTAAGGAAGCTAAAAAGGAGTTTGAGGAGAGTTATCTTAAAAATCTCCTTGAGAAAACCGACTTCAATATATCAAAAGCTTCAAAGATAGCAGGTATTACAAGAGCCCAGATATACAGGATGATTAAAAGGTATGGAATAGAGGGTTAGTGTATCTAATTGATACACACCTGTATCAATTCAGCACAAAAAAACCGGCTTCTTCAGTTGTGAAAATCCCAGGTCTAATCTATAAATTATTGAAAAATAAGGTAATTTTAATTTTTGGCACACTGTTTGCTTATATATTAACCGAAGGAGGAAGAGATGGGTAAAAAGTTTTTATCAAAAGGACTGCTTTTAAGTTCGGTTCTACTTTTTGCTTGTGGTGGAGGAGAGAGTAACGATCCTTACATAAACCCGTATGCGTCTACTGTGAATGGAGAGATAACGCAGCAGAATCTGACAGCAGCCGGTTATCAGGTGGACGGTAAGGATCTTCAGTATGTTTCGGCTTTCTCAATGGAAAATGGGAAACTTGTTTATACATCTTCAGTTATAAACCCGGATGGAACTTTTAAGCTAAATCTGAAAAAGGATCTGAAGTACAGTTTTGTAATATTTGACAGCAATTATAACCCTGTACTTTATGTGAAGCAGAGCACAAAGAACGTTCTTATTATCAGGGGAGATACCTACGTAAAGATCATAATAAAGCTCAATCCAGATGGAACGATCACAGTTGTAAATCTTGAACATGATCAGAACACAGTTTTTGACTGGGACGATGCTTTTGATGATACAGATGGGGATGAGATCCCAGATTTTGCTGAGGATGATAACGATGGTGATGGAAATCCTGATTACGACAGGGATGGTGACGGCATTTTTGACGGCATAGAGGACAAAAATAACAACAGCTATATAGACGGCTCTGAGGATACAGATAACGATATGTTACCTGATCCTATTGATGATGATGATGACAATGATGGTATACCTGATGATCAGGATGATGACTGAATTAAATAAATATCTTACAAGGAGGATTAGTCATGAGAAAAGAATTTAAGAAAAAAGCTATATTAGGCGGTAGCCTTTCCCTCTCTGCTCTGCTCTTTGCCTGTGGAGGAGCTGGAGATGTTGCATCTGATTCGCCTTACGCTACAGTTACAGGAACTGTAACATCAGCTTCCTCTACAGGCAGTCTTTCTACAACTGGTATTGACATAGGGAATGTAAATCTCTCGTTCATAGCAGCTGTTGCTATTGATAACGGAAAGCTCGTTTATACGGCAGATGATATTGATAACAACGGTAACTTCAATCTTAAACTGAAAGAAGGTCTTGATTACGCGTTTATACTATTTGATATCAGCAAGAAACCAAAGCTTATAGTGAAAGACAGTAACGGAAATGCTATCAAGATCAATGGAGATGGATCTGTTAATATCTCATTAAGCGACAGTGATGGGGATGGGATTCCGGATACAGCATCTGTCAATATAACAGGTTCAGTGAGCCTGACAAAAGATTCACAGCTTGATGATAACGATAATGACCATTACCCAGACGGTATTGAAAATATAAATGCAGGTGGATCTGTGAATCCAGACTATGATGAGGATGGTGACGGCATTTTTGACGGTATAGAGGATAAGGATGGTGATGGCTATATAGATGGACATGAAGACTCAAACAGCAACGGTATACCGGATGTTTATGAGGATGATGACAAAGACGGTCTTCCAAACTACCTTGATGACAGCGATGGTGACGGATATCCAGATCATATTGATGAAGATGACAGTGATGGTTATAAGTACGAGATGAAAGGAACTGTTTCAAACATAGACACAACAACAGGAACATTCGTATTCACATATAACGGTACAGATTACAACGTTTCTGTAACAGATACTACTGTCTGTGAGATAAACGATACTTACTATAAGGGAGCTGACTGTTTATCACATCTTACTGATGGAGCTTATATAGAGCTTAAAACTAATGATGATATATCAACAGCAACAGATATCTCAGCAGTCAAGTTTGAGATGGAGGATGAAGGATACGAAGATCACTCATCTGACAGCTACCGTTTTGAGATATATGGAAAAACAAAGAATATAGATCTTACAAACGGAACTTTTGTTTTTGACTGGAACGGAACAGAGATTACGGTCTCTGTAGACACAAATATAAAGTGTGAGATAAATGATGTCTACTACTATGGAACAGACTGTCTCAATAATTTAGCTGACAACCTTTGTATTGAGCTCAAAACATCTGACGATGTGTATAACTATGATGGATCAGCACCAATAACGGCTGTTGAGTTTGAAACATCTGACGACTGCGGGACTTCCTATTAATTTCTGAGGGGGAATATCCCCCTCTTTTATGTCCAAAAAAGAAAGAGGAAGAAGGTCATGATAGAGGAGAGAAAGGCTACCATTCTCATAGTTGATGATGATCCTCAAAACAGAATGTTACTCAGATTTTTCTGTAAAAAATGGGGCTTTGATGTTGTTGAGTGTAAGAATGGAGCTGAGGCTGTAAAGGAAGCTAATGAAAAGGATATAGACATAATATTGATGGATCTGATGATGCCGAAACTTGATGGATTTTCAGCTTTAGAAGTGCTTAAGAACAACGAGAAAACAAAATATATACCTGTGATAATACTCACAGCTGCAGAGGATACAGAGTCAAGAATAAAAGGTATAGAGCTTGGAGCAGATGACTTTTTTACAAAACCTATAAACATACATGAGTTAAAGCTCAGGTTAAAAAATAGTTTAAAACTAAAGTACTACAATGATACACTCAAGAATTACAACCTATACCTTGAAAATGAGCTCAAAAAAAAGATATCTGAGGTAAAGAGAGCCTACATAGACTCGCTTTACAGACTTACAAAGATAGCAGAATACAAAGACAGGGAGACAGGAGATCATCTTAAAAGAATAGGATACTTTTCCAAGGAGGTTGCTGTAAGGCTTGGCCTTGGATCCGAGTTTTCAGAAAATATATACCATGCCTCACAGATGCATGATATAGGTAAGGTCGGTATTCCTGAAAAGATACTCCAGAAAAACGGCAGTCTTACACAGGAAGAGTTTGAGATAATGAAAAAACATACAATAATAGGTGCTGATATACTTAAGGGATCACATATATCGGTCTTACAGATGGCGGAGAAGATAGCAAAATACCACCACGAAAAATGGAATGGTGAAGGATATCCCTTCAGGCTGAAAGGAGAGAGTATCCCTCTCTCAGCAAGGATTGTTGCTCTGGCTGATATATATGATGCTTTAAGATCTGAAAGGATATACAAACCCCCGCTCACTCATCAGCAGGCAACTGAGGTTATACTTAATGGGGACAACAGAACAAAACCGGAACATTTTGATCCGGAGGTTTTAAATATATTCAGGAAGTACCACAGAACTTTTGAAGAGATATATGAAACTGTTAGAGCGGTATCATGAGAAAGATACTTTTATTTTTTATCTTACTGATAGGTTTTACTTATGCATCAGACGTGACTTACAGATTTGGAAGGGGTCTGTCTGTTGATAACAGGTTTTATCTCGGCGGGTATACCTCTTTTCAGTACGAACACAGGGAAAATGGATACTATGAGTACAAGATAGACGATATAGCTGTTCTTGGATTTTACAGACAGGGCAAACTCAAGATATTTGGAGAGCTTGAGGCAAAGAACTGGTATGTGAAGAGAAAAGGAAGTGAGAGTGAGTTTAATCTGAAACTTCACACTGAAAGATTTTACCTTGAGTATGCATTTAATGAGTCTTTCAAAACCAGAATAGGAAGGTTCATAACACCACTCGGGATATGGAACCAGGTTCATATAAATGCATTAAAATGGACAACATCCGATCCAGTAACGGCTGAATGGTTTTACCCGAGGTTCTCAACAGGTCTGGACATATACGGTTTTCTTCCTGTTATAGACGATACAACCGAGTATCACTTCTTTATCCAGAAAACAAAAAATATTGATGATGCTTACAACAACGTAAGGACAAACGATTTTATAGGATTCCAGTTTAAAAAGTTCTTTGGTATAAACAGGTATTTTGGTATAAATGGTGGTAGATATTATGATACTCAGTTTAAGGAGACATCTATCTTCCTGGGGATCTTCGGATATCTGAATATAAAAAGATTTTACCTGATGGGAGAAGGTTATATAGCCCACGAAAATGAGGAACACCATGCGGACTACAGCGGAAGGATAGATAAAGAGTCATACTATATCCAGACTGTTTACAGAGTTTTCTCAAAAAACTATCTCGTTGTCAGGAATGAGTACTTTAAGGATAGATCAGACAAAGGATATCTGAACGTATGGACTTTTGGCTGGAATTATAAACCTCTTTTTAATATATCAATAAAAGGAGAGTACCAGTTTTTTGAAAAAAGGGATAATAGATTTTTAGCATCTTTTGCTGTGCTTTTTTAAGGATTAGATGAAAAAAAGCTTTTTGGGAGTGATCTTATCTATATGTTTGTTTTTTTATGCCTCTTTTTCCGGGGATATTGCTGTTATAACAGGTAAAAATACTCGTATAGACAGAGTATCAAAGGAAGATCTCAAAAAAATATACCTGAAGATAAAGATATTCCTGAAAGGTCAGAAGGTTGTACCTGTAAATCTCCCACCGAATTCCAGTCTAAGGCAGATATTTCAGGAAAAGATTCTTGAGATGGATGATGAACAGCTTAACTTATACTGGAATGAGATGTACTTCCACGGTATAGAGCCCCCTCTTGTTCTTTCTTCGGAAAAAGCTGTGATAAGGTTTGTAAAGAAAGTGAAAGGGGCTATAGGATACGTAAGATTAGAAAATGTTGATAAAGGACTTAAAATAATTTACATAATCAGGGAAAGATGAAGAAGATACTGATAATTGATGATAATCATCAAAATAGGCTTCTTATAAAGATGATCTTACAGAAAAAAGGGTACACAGTTATTGAGGCAGAGAGTGGAGAAAAGGGTCTTGCACTTGCCTTTGAGCAAAATCCTGACCTTATCATACTTGATATGATGATGCCTGAGGTTGACGGCTGGGAAGTTATGGAAAGATTGAAAGAAAACAGTAAAACGGAAAATATACCGATCATAATATTCTCAGCACTTGATGATCTGGAATCCATTGAAGCTGATGGATTTATACCAAAGCCTGTTGATGTTAACAGGCTTATACAGACGGTCTCGGAAGTGATAGGATGAGATTAAGGAGTATAAAATACAGGATAGTTTTATCATTTCTTGTGGCAAGTCTTATCCCTTTTATAGCCTCAATATTTCTTGTTTTTAAAAAAGGTGAGGAACATCTTATAGATAATATAATTGATCAGCAGTACAGTCAGATAACATTTCTGAAAAAAACTATCCTTAGGGATTTTCACAATCTTCATACAGAGCTTTCATTCTGGTCTGAAAACCAGATACTGAACGATATACTTGTTGATGATATAGATAAAAGAATCCAGAAATTTCTTTTCAGCATAAAGGAAAATAAAGATGTGAAAGGGGTTTTATTCGTATCAAATATAAAAGGGGTAATAATATCTTCAACAGAAAAATCCCTTTTAGGTAAAACAATTAATTCTAAATATCTTGAGAACTATTTTTCAGATCTTCACCATTTCAGACTTTTGGATAAAGATGTTATAAAGCTTTCTGTTCCTGTTTATTCATCATTTCAAAACCAGAAGATAGGCTATCTGGTACTCCTTTTGTATCCAGACTATTTCAGTCAGTACACATTTTCAACAAGAAACAGTATTAACAGTATTTACAACAGAAAGAACAGACTTTTTATAGGTAGTGAGATACCTGTACCAAAAAATTTAAAAGATGAAGGTTATTTTGAGTTTGGAAATTTCCTTACAATCTATAAAAAGATAGATGATCTCTATCTGAGAGACTGGTTTATACTTCTCCAGCTGAATAAGGAGTCTATATTCTCACCTTTGAAATCAATGGAAACTATCTTTATAGGGGTTGCCCTCTGCGGTATGGCTATCATTCTTATACTTTCCTCAGTTGTGGCAACAAGACTTGTAAAACCTGTAAAACTCCTTACAGAAACGGCAGATTATATCTCAAGAACGAAGGATTACTCTAAAAGGGTTGATATAAGGTCTGAAGACGAGATAGGTATCCTCGCAAAGGCTTTTAACAATATGCTTTCAGAGATCCAGTCAGCACTTGAGAAGATAAAGCAGGAAAACAGAGAGAGACTAAGACTTTTTACAAAACTGATAGAGATAATAAACAGGATAACATCAGCAAACTCAGAGATGGAGGTTATAGATATTGTCACACAGGAACTTGAGAGCTTCCTTAATGTTGAAAAGGTTGAGTTTACAAAAGACAAGAAACCAGGTGGGATAAGTATTCCTGTTGATACAGAATCTGTAAAAGGTTTTATACATTTTGATCTGAAAAGGGATATAACTGTAGAAGAGGAACAGTTCTTAAAATCCATAGGCAGAATGATAAATCTTTATATAGAAAGGCTTGAGCTTTTACACAAAGCCCAGTCAGCATCAAGGGCAAAATCAGCTTTCATATCAAATATGTCCCACGAACTCAGAACACCTTTAAACAGTATCATAGGTTTTGCACAGTATCTCCAGATGGCGGAGACGGACGAGGAAAATATAAAGGCAGCCAGAAGTATAGAGCTTGCAGGGAGACACCTCCTTGACATGATAAATGATATCCTTGATTTCGCAAAGATTGAGGCTGGAGCTGTAAAGGTAAACAAAAGATCTTTTCCTGTTAAAAAGCTTATAGATGAGATCTCCGCTATGGTTCAGCCTCTCATTCAGGAAAAAGGACTGAAGCTGATACTTCCTGAGAACACAGACACAGTTATAAACACAGATTACAGACTTTTAAAACAGGTTTTACTTAACCTGCTCTCAAACGCTGTTAAATTTACGGAGGAAGGCTACATAAAGATAGATGTAAGAAAAGATAACGGAAAGATATACTTCTCTGTTATAGATACAGGTATAGGGATATCAAGGGAAAATATAGATAAACTCTTTAAGGACTTTACACAGCTTGAAAATCCTTTACAGAAAAAGTACAAAGGAACAGGCTTGGGCCTTGCCATATCTAAGAAATATATTGAACTTTTGGGAGGTGAGATTTACGCATACAGTGAAGGAGAGGGAAAAGGGGCAAAGTTTGAGTTTTATATTCCACTTTAGTTTTTATCCCTTTTTTGTCTTTCTAGCTCTTTTCTCACTCCAAACAACAAACGCATAAAGAGAAAGGGCAAATATGGAAACTCCAAAGATTAAAAATACTAAATACTGTTCAAGAGTCATTATTACTTCCTCCATAAGATATAAGAAAAAAACCTATCATTGAAAATAATAAAAAAACAACAAAAGCTATTAATCCTAATGTAGATGAAAATTTCCCTCCACCCCAAAAAGATATATTTAATGTTTAAAATGTCTCATTCCTGTGAATACCATAGCTATCCCGTGTTCATTGGCTGCCTGGATAACCTCATTATCCCTTATAGATCCACCTGGCTGTATGATAGCCTTTATCCCATACTTTGCAGCCTGATCAACACTGTCTCTAAATGGGAAGAACGCCTCGGAGGCTAAAACTGATCCTTCCGTATCAAGATTAAACTCTTCAGCTTTTTTAACAGCTGTCTCTAAGCTGTCAACCCTTGATGTCTGCCCCGGTCCTATCCCAACTGTTGCTTTATTTTTTGCAATTACAACAGAGTTTGATTTGACATGTTTAACAACCTTCCATGCGAATAAAAGATCTTCCATCTCCTTATCTGTAGGTTCTCTATCCGTTACAACTTTCAGCTCATTATAAAGCTGTGTATCCCTGTCCTGAACAAGTATTCCACCTGATATCCTTCTGTAATCAGGACCTTCAGCTTTTTTATCAAAGTTCTTTATCTTAACAAGCCTTAAATTTTTCTTCTTCTCTGTGAGATAATCAAATGCATCCTTATCAAAGTCCGGAGCAACAATAACCTCAAGGAATATCTCTGTCAGAGCCTTTGCTGTATCAATATCAACAGATCTGTTGAAAGCAACGATACCGCCAAATGCAGATTTAGGGTCCCTTGATAGAGCCTCTCTGTAAGCTTTTTCAGGTGTATGGGATATAGCAACACCACATGGATTGTTGTGTTTAACTATAACACAGGCTGTCTCATCAAACTCCTTAACAAGATTTACAGCCGCCTCAACATCAAGAAAGTTGTTGTAAGACATCTCTTTACCGTGTAAAACTTCGCTTTCAGCCACTGAAAGACCTTTGTACTCAACTGGGGATATGTAAACGGCAGCTTCCTGATGGGGATTTTCACCATATCTGAGAGTATCCTTCTTTCTGAATGGTACAGAAAACTCCTCTGGGAATTTCTCATCTATACCGAACTTCTCATTTAAAACGGAAGATATAACACTGTCATAAAATGCTGTATGTCTGAAAGCTTTAAGTGCAAGTTTCCTTCTTGTTTCTAAAGATGTTTCTCCTTTTTCTTTAAGTTCTGATATAACAGAACCGTAATCCTCAGGATCAACTATTATAGTAACAAATTTATGATTTTTGGCTGATGCCCTTACCATGGCAGGACCGCCTATATCAATATTCTCTATGATCTCATCAAGATCAGCCCCTTTCCTAACTGTCTGTTCAAAAGGGTATAGGTTTATAGCAACAATATCTATAGGTTCTATTCCCTGCTCTTCAAGCTGTTTCATATACTCAGGGTTGTCCCTTACAGCAAGAAGACCGCCGTGTATCTTTGGATGAAGGGTTTTTACCCTTCCACCCATTATCTCAGGAAAGCCTGTTATATCTGAAACCTCTGTAACATCTATCCCATTCTCCTTTAAAACCCTTGCTGTTCCTGATGATGATATGATCTGAAATCCGAGTTTCTCAAGTTCTTTCGCAAACTCAACAACCCCTGTCTTGTCAGAAACGGAGATCAAAGCTTTTCTTCCCATTCTTTACCTCACATTGATTATTTCTGAGTAAAAATTATACTACTGTAGAGAGATTCATAAAAATCCTTGTGGTAAAATTCTTTAATACACAGTTTTACGGAGTTGTATATGCTTGGGATTGAGAAACTTCTTGAGAAGATACTGCACAGACAGAAGCTCCCTAAGGAAGAGAGGGAAAAGATCGATATTGATATAAAGACCAAGTATGTTCACGGTCTTCTTTTTTATAACTCTTACTTTGATCATCTATCAAAAGCCCTCTCAAAGGACACAGTATGCCTTATCGTTGGTGGGTGGATAAGGGACAGACTTCTGAACAGACCTCTATCAAAAAAGATTGATATAGACTTTCTCGTCACAACAGATCCATTTGAGATAGTAAAAAGATTTAAAAAGATACTGGGAAAAGGTGATATATTCCGTTTTGAAAAGGAAAAGGATGTTGCAACCATAATCTTTTATGAAGGTGATCACAGGTACAGATTTGATTTCTCGTACTTTGATATATCTGACATAATGGAAAATCCCGACCTTGATTTTTACGACAAGGAAAGGGAGATAATAAAAAGGATAGAACAGGATCTTATGACAAGGGATTTTACCATAAATGCGATGGCTGTAGTCTTTGATGATACTATAGGACTCGGAGCTTCACAGACGGTACTTTTTGATCCATCAGGTGGACTTGAGGATCTTCAGGCGGGAATAGTAAGACCTGTATCCTATGAGAATATAGAGAAAGATCCTGTAAGGATACTTAGAGGTTACAGAATAGCACAGGAGATAGATTTTGAGATAGACAGTGATTTTGAGAGATGGGTAAAGAAAAATGCTTCCCTTGTAAAGAATGCACCATCTGAGAGATTGAGGGATGAGATACTTAAGATATTTGATAAAGAAAGATCAGCTGATACAGTTGACAGACTTATAAAAGCAGGTCTTCTTCAGCAGATCATCCCAGAAATTGAAAGTATGATAAAAATAAGAAAAACAGGTGATTTCCACAAGTACGATCTTTTAAATCACTCCCTTAAAACAGTTGAGTATATGGAGCAGTTCTTAAAAAAAAAGAGATTTTAAGATCAACGATAGATAAAAGACTTCTTCAAAATCTTGGGAAAAAAGAGTTTCTGAACGATTTTACAGATATAACCCTTTTAAAACTTACAGCATTCTTCCATGATATAGGAAAGGCTTATGTAAAAAAGAAGGACAGAAAATATATAGATCACGATATAAAGGGAGCTGAGATCTTCAAAAGAAGTATATCAGAGGAGCTTTCACTTGGGAATAAGGCAACAAACTTTGTATCAGAACTTATAAAAAATCACCTCTCAGTTTTCAGACTTTACTACCTCTACAGAAATAGGGATATCACAGACAGTGATATAAACTTTTTCTGGTACGAAAACAAAGAGAATGCTGTTCATCTTTTTATCCTTACTATATCCGATGCTTACGGAACTTCTGAGGATGATCATTTCCTTGAAAAGATAAGGGAGTTTATCATATATCTACAGAGTTACTACTTTGATATCTACCTGAAGAGTATTGTTGAAACTCCCCTTCTATCAGGGAAAGAGATAATGGAGATACTATCTATAGAACCTTCCCCAAAGGTTGGCTATATAAAAGATAAACTCCTGAAAGCCCAGATAGAAGGGAAGATAAGAACAAAACAGCAGGCTGTTGAGTTTATAAAGGAGTTAGCCGGATGATTAAACTATAATACCACCGCCAAGGAGTATATCACCGTCATAAACGGCTAAAACCTGTCCTTTTGCGAATCTCTCCTCAGGTTTTTCAAAGTAGGCTGTCAGTCTGTTACCTTCTATACTTACATCCTTTATTTTTACAGCTTTCTGTCTGTATCTTCCCTGAACAGACAGACCTTCCTTTTTCCATTTTTCCACGGGAACAAGGAAGTTAAAATCTTCTGAGCTTACATGATCTGTTAGAAGTTTTTCCCTTTCACCAACAACAACTGTATTTCTTTCAGCATCTTTTTCTATAACATATAAAGGCTCTCTCCATCTAACACCAAGACCTCTTCTCTGTCCTACCGTGTAAAAAGGCAGACCTTTATGCTTTCCTACCGTTTTTCCATCAATATGTACAATATCTCCAGACTCAAATGCCAGAAGATTGTTTTCAAGAAGATACTCAGCAGGTGTTTTCCCGGCTGTAAAGCAGATCTCAAAACTCTCCTTTTTCTGTGAAACAGGTATTTTGTAATCCTCAGCTATCTTCCTTACCTCCTCCTTTGTCAGGTCTGAAAGTGGGAAGATAAGAAGATCAAGAACATCCCTTTCTAAAAGTGCCATAAAGTAAGACTGATCCTTTTTAATATCTGATCCTCTTTTTATAACCTTACCATAAACCGGGTGATCCTCAATTTTTATGTAATGTCCTGTTGCGAACTTATCTGCACCAAGAACGATATTTACAAACTTTGCGAGCCTTCCTGTTTTTACCTCCCTGTTACATACGGAACAAGGGTTAGGGGTTTTTCCTTTCTTGTACTCCTCAACAAAGTAGTTTATAACCTTCTCTCTGAATATATCCTCCCAGTCTATGACGTAATGCTCAATCCCAAGATATGAAGCTACCCTTTTTGCATCTTTTATGTCCTGTGGAGAACAGCATACCTGTATATCATTTGAACAGACTATACTGCTTAATTTCAGAGTAACACCTATAACATCGTATCCTTTTTCCTTAAGGAGGAGTGCTGCAACAGAGGAGTCCACTCCTCCGCTCATACCGACAGCTACTCTCATTTATTTCATCAACTCCCCAAGCTTGAATATTGGCAGGTAAAGGCCTACAAGTATAACCCCAACAATTCCACCTATGAAAACCATGAGCAGAGGCTCTATAGTTGAAAGGAGACCTTCAACAGCCCTGTCAACCTCGTCCTCAAAGAAGTCAGCTATCGTATCAAGCATCTCATCAAGTCTTCCTGTGTTCTCACCGACCCTTACCATCGCGATAAATATAGGCGGGAATAGTTTTGGATCAAGTGACTGGTATATCTGTTTACCCTTTTCAACCTCATCTTTTGTTTTGTTAATGGACTTTTCTATAACAACATTCCCTGCAACTGTTGATGCTATCTCAAGGGCTCTTATTATCGGAACACCACCGCTAACAAGTGTTGAGAGTGTCCTTGAGAATTTTGCAACAGCACCTTTTCTAAATATCTCACCTAAAAGGGGAAGATTTAGGAATACCCTATGCCAGAACTCTTTACCAGCTCTTGTTTTGTATATATACCCGTTCAGGATGAAAAGACCAAATATTCCTGCAAATATATAAAGGATGTTTGCCTTAACAAAGTTACTTGCATCAATAAGAAACTGTGTGAGAAATGGAAGCTCAGAACCCATACCCTTATAAAGCTGGGCGAATGTTGGGACAATAAAAGTGAGAATTCCAAGAACTATAACCGTTGCGATAACAACAACCATTGCAGGATACCATGAAGCACTTATCAGCTTTCTTTTAATAGCTGCTATCTTCTCATAATATACAGTTGCCCTTTTAAGAATAACATCAAGATTACCTGACTCTTCTGCTGCTGCTGTCAGATTAACCAGAAATTCTGGAAATGCTTTGGGGTGTTTCTCCATAGCCTTTGCAAGTGACATACCCGCCATAACGTCTTCTTTTACTGATTTTAAAGCATCTGCGAGGGTTTTGTTTGGAATCTGTTCTGACAGTATCTCCAGAGCCTCCGCAATACCAACACCTGCGGATATCATCGCTCCAAGCTGTCTTGTAAATATTGCAAGATCTTTCTCTTTAACCTTTGGTTTGAATATATCTATACTGATCTCTTTTTTGGGAGCAAGTTCTATCCTTATTATCTGGTATCCCTGTTTTGTAAGCTCAGTTTCCGCAGCACCTACATCTGAGGCGTATATGGTATCCTTTTTTAGGACTCCGTATTTATCCCTTGCAGTATAAATAAACTTAGGCATCTCTTCCCCCTGCTTACTTTAGTTTTAGTAATCTTTCAAGCTCCTGAGGTTCAGGTGATATCTTAAGACCGTCTTCAGGTGTAATCAGTCCCTCCCTTATAGCTCTCATAATAGACTGGTTCATCGTCTGCATACCTGTTCCAACCTGTCCTGACTGCATAAGACCATAGATCTGGTGTATCTTATTTTCTCTTATAAGGTTTCTTATACCTGTTGTCGGGATGAGAACCTCATGTATGAGAACCCTTCCGCCACCTATCCTTGGAAGTAATCTCTGTGATATAACCCCCTGAAGAACAAAACTGAGCTCTGTTCTTATCTGATCCTGTTCATGTTCAGGGAATACGTTTATTATACGGTTTATAGTCTGTATAGCTGTGTTTGTGTGAAGTGTTGCAAAAACAAGGTGTCCTGTTTCTGCTGCTGTGAGTGCTGCCTTTATAGTCTCAAGGTCCCTCATCTCACCAACAAGTATAACATCCGGGTCTTCCCTTAATGCATACTTCAGTGCTATAGCGAAACCACCTGTATCGTTACCAACCTCCCTCTGTGCAACAAGTGATTTTTTATGAGGGAAAAGATACTCAATGGGATCTTCAATGGTTATTATGTGGTACTGGAAGTTTGCATTTATATAATCAATCATAGATGCAAGTGTTGTTGTTTTACCAGATCCTGTTGGACCTGTAACAAGAACAAGTCCCATACTTTTTCTACAAAGCTCTTTAACAGAAGGTATAAGTCCAAGCTCTTCCATAGGTTTTATCTCGTAAGGAATCCTTCTTAAGGCTGCTGCAACACTTCCCCTCTGTCTGAAAACGTTAACCCTGAATCTTCCTATACCCTTTATACCTATTGAGAAATCAACCTCATTTTTGTCCTCAAATGTTCTCTTCTGTTTTTCATTCATTATTGAGTATATAAGTTTCTGTGTGTCCCTCGGGTATAGAACAGGATAGTCTGAAAGGTATGTGATCTTACCGTCTATCCTGAGTGTTGGAGGTGCTCCAGCTGTAATATGTATATCCGTTGCATCCATCTCAAGTGATTTTCTTGCTATCTCATCAATTGTTAAAGAAAGTTCTCTTTCCATGATCTCCCTCTATATTTTTATTTCATTAAAACCCTTTCCACCTCTGCTATATCTGTAATACCTCTTTTTACTTTCAGCAGGGCATTTTTGTATAGTGTTCTCATACCTTTTTTTATAGCAAGCTCTCTTAGCTGTGCCGCATTTGCCCCTGAGAGAATAGCCTTTCTTATCTCATCATCAACCTCAAGTATCTCATGAACAGCTGTTCTTCCCTTATACCCTGTTCTGTTACATTTTTCACAGCCATTTGGGTTATGTGTGTAAAACTCACCATTTTTTATATCCTCATCTGAGAAACCAAGACCTTTCCAGAACTCAGGTGGGTATGTTGCAGGCTTTCTGCAGTGTTTACATAGTTTTCTTATTAATCTCTGGGCAAGTATAAGATTTACAGCTGTCCCAACAAGGAAGCTCTCAACACCTATATCAATAAGTCTTGTTATAGATGATGGTGCATCATTTGTGTGAAGTGTTGAAAATACAAGGTGTCCTGTAAGTGCAGCTTTTATTGATATCTCAGCTGTTTCCCTGTCCCTGATCTCACCAACAAGTATGATATCAGGATCCTGTCTTAAAAATGCCCTGAGAGCTTCAGCAAATGTCAGACCTATATGTTCTTTTATCTGAACCTGATTTATCCCCGGTATTGATACCTCAACAGGATCTTCAGCTGTTGATATGTTCACATCCTCTGTATTTCTCTCCATAAGAGCTGTATAAAGTGTTGTTGTTTTACCAGATCCTGTTGGACCTGTAACAAGAACCATTCCCCACGGATTGTATATAGCCCTTCTTATCTTTTCTAGATCGTCAGGTTCAAAACCTAAATCCTCAAGCTTCAGACCAAGATAGGACTCTGCGTCCTGAATTCTCATAACGACCTTTTCACCGTAAACTGTAGGAACGATTGAGACCCTGAGATCTATAGGTTTTTTATCTATCTTTACCCTTATTCTTCCATCCTGGGGAAGCCTTTTTTCAGCTATATCAAGATTGGCCATTATCTTGTATCTTGCGACAAGGGCTTCTTTAACGGTTGATGGAAGTTTTTGAACCGTTCTCAGTATTCCGTCAATTCTGTATCTTACCCTTAGCTCTTTCTCGAAAGGCTCTATATGTATATCTGAAGCACCCTGTCTTACAGCATTCACTATAAAAAGCCTTGATGCCTTAACTATAGGAGCCTCTTCAGCCCCAGCTAAAACCTCGGCGACATTTATATCTTCCTCTTTCTGTATCTCCTCCTCCACCTCAGCATCAAGTCCAAAACTGCTTATAAGCTCTTCAGCTGATGTGTCGGGAGCTATCTGGTTCAGAAGATTGTTTATCTCGGAAAGTGTTGCAACATAAACATCTATATTTTTTATACCCAAGAATTTGAGATACTGGACTATCTCTTTATCAATAGGGTTGAATGCTGCTATGGAAAGCGTCCCATCCTTGTAAAAAAGGGGGACAAACTTTTTCTTTTTCATATATTTGTAAGATATTGTTTTGACAACATCATTATTCTTATCTAAGTAATGCTCTTCAGGATCGTAGGGCTTTAGATTCAGAAACTTAACGAAAAAGTCCTTTATCTTTACCTCATCTGTTATCTTTCTGTCTACAAGGTAGTCAAGTATTTCCGTAAAATCCTTTCCACTGAGTGCAGGATTGTCTCTTACCTCCTCAGCTGGAACGAGACCATTTTGAACCATTAATCTGAGGAAGGTTAATTTCCTGCGGCTTTTGTAGTCTACATTTTCCATTCCGTAACCTTTAGTTATCTTAATCTGAATTTATTATATAATAATAGGAAAAGTTATCTAAAAGTCTAACTATATTAATTTTCGGGAAAAAGGAGAAAAATTTGACTGAAAACGGTATAAAAAATATAAAAAGGATACTTATAGCAAATAGAGGAGAGATCGCAATAAGAGCGATTAGGGCTATTAGAGAGTTAGGTGGCGAATCAATAGCAATCTATTCAGAAGCGGATATAAACTCACTTCACAAGGATCTTGCAGATATCTCGATATGTGTTGGTAAGTCCCCTGCGAATCAGAGTTATCTGAATATACCTTCAATACTCTCTGCTATAGAGGTTTCCTACGCTGATGCTGTTTATCCAGGATACGGATTTCTTGCAGAAAATCCACATTTTGCATCTATATGTGAGAAAAGTAATATAAAGTTTATAGGTCCAAAGTCTGAGACTATAAGGCTTACAGGGGATAAAGCTGCAGCAAGAAAGGCAGCTGAAGAGGCTGGAGTTCCGATAATTCCTGGAAGCCCTCCTGTTGAAAATCTGAAGGATGCTTTAGAGATAGCATCAGATATAGGTTATCCTGTTCTTATAAAGGCTGCAGCAGGTGGTG
Source organism: Persephonella marina EX-H1 (assembly GCF_000021565.1). Classification (NCBI taxonomy): domain Bacteria; kingdom Pseudomonadati; phylum Aquificota; class Aquificia; order Aquificales; family Hydrogenothermaceae; genus Persephonella; species Persephonella marina. Next base: position 1,450,467 of record NC_012440.1, read on the forward strand.
GCGGCCGTGGAATGAGGGTTGTCCATAACGAACAGGAGCTCACAAGGCTTCTTCCTGTTGCCCAGAGGGAAGCTGAGGCTAACTTTGGTGATCCAAGGGTTTATATAGAGAAGTTTATTAAAAATCCAAAACATATAGAGATACAGATACTTGCAGATGAGTATGGAAATGTTATTTATCTCGGTGACAGGGAGTGTTCAATCCAGAGGAGACACCAGAAGCTTATTGAGGAATCTCCGTCTCCTTTCATAAATGATAAAGTCAGAAAAGAGATGGGTGAGGCCGCTGTTAGATTTGCGAAACATGTTGGTTTTACAGGTGCAGGGACTGTTGAGTTTATAGTTGATGAGGATATGAACTTTTACTTTATTGAGATGAACGGTAGGATACAGGTGGAGCATCCTGTTACAGAGATGGTCACAGGAATTGATATAGTAAGCTGGCAGATAAGGATAGCTGATGGTCAGGAACTTACCCTGAAACAGGAAGATGTAAAACAGAAAGGGCATGCCATAGAGTTCAGAATTAACGCAGAAGATCCGGATACTTTTACACCAAATCCTGGAAAGATAGAGAGGCTTTATCTGCCTGGTGGTTTTGGTGTAAGGGTTGATACACACATATACCAGGGCTACACAATCCCTCCGTACTACGATTCGCTTATAGCAAAGATAATAGTTTACGGTAAGGACAGAGAAGAGGCTGTGATAAGGGCAAAAAGAGCATTAAACGAGCTTATAGTTGAAGGTGTTAAAACAACAAAAGATTTCCATCTCAAGATACTTGGTGATCCTGAGTTTCTGTCAGGAAGGTATACAACACAGCTTGTTGACAGGAAATATCTGGGAATAACAGAATGATAAAGGTTCTTACAGTAGGCCCATTAGAGGAAAATACCGTTATACTAATTGACAGATCCGGTAAAAAAGCTGTAGTTATTGATCCTGGTGCTGAAGGTGAAAGGATACTGAAAGAGCTAAAACCATATGAGACTGTTGCCATTCTCGCGACACACGGACATCTTGATCATGTAGGTCAGGTTGGCTTTTTAAAGGAGAAACTGAATGCCCCTTTTTATATGAACAGAAAGGACAGCTTTCTTATCTCAAATGATATATTTCCGGGATTTTCCCAGATGATAGGTGCTTACCCATGCCCGGAACCTGATTTTGATCTTAGAGAAGGTGATATTATAAATTTTGGGGAGAGCAGTCTGGAGGTTATTGAGACACCGGGACATACGCCAGGTGGAGTATGTTTCTACAACAGGGAAGAAGGATACCTCGTTGCAGGTGATACTATATTTAAAGGATCTGTAGGGAGAACAGATCTTCCTGGAGGTGATCCACAGACACTTATGAGATCCCTACAGAAGATAATCTCTCTTCCTGATAATACAGTAATAATATGCGGGCATGGTCCAGAAACAACAGTCGGAGAAGAGAAAAGATCAAACCCTTATATCACAGGGAGGTTTAATATAGATCTATGGTAAAGATCGGTGCCCATGTTTCCTCTTCAAAATCACTTGATCTTGTTTTTGACAGGGGCAGGGAGATAGGGGCAGATACTATCCAGTTTTTTCTTAGTTCTCCAAGATCCTGGCACTGGAAGGAAAGATCCGATGAAGAGAAAGAGCTGTTTATCCAAAAAAGAAGGGAAACAGGAATAAGCCCTGTTATCGCCCACTCATCATACCTGTTTAATCTCGCTTCCTCAGATCCTGTATTGAGAAAAAAATCTATAAACGGTGTTATCAGAGAGCTGAAGCTGTGTGAAGAGCTCAAGATAGATTACTACGTTATACATGCAGGTAAATCAAAAGGTCTAAAAGAGTCAGAAGCTGTAAAAAATATAATAGACAGCGTAAAGGAGATATTCTCCAAAGTTAAACTTAAACATACATTCTTCCTTTATGAGACACTCGCAGGACAGAAAGGTGAGATAGGAAAGACAACAGATGAGCTTGCACAGCTGATGGAGCCTTTTAAAAAAGAAAATACAGGAGTATGCGTTGATACATGCCACATATACTCTGCAGGGTATAAGATAAACGATGAAGAGGGTTTTTACAGTTACAGATCTGAGCTCTCAAAAAAGATAGGTCTTGAAAATGTAAAGGTTATACACTGTAACGACTCTAAAACACCTTTTAACTCAAAGAGAGACAGACATGAACATATAGGAGAAGGATCTATAGGGTATAAAGGGTTTGAATTTTTCCTGAATGATGAATATTTTAGAAGACTGCCTTTTATACTTGAGACACCAAAAACAGCTGACTGGGATATAAAGAATATGGAGAGATTAAGAAGGTTAATAAGAACTGCGCCCGTAGCTCAGTAGGAAAGAGCACCGATTTCCGGGGTCGGGGGTCGCAGGTTCAAATCCTGCCGGGCGCATATTGAGATAAAATAATATTGGAATAAAAATTACAGGTGGAAAGATGAAGATTTTGAGCAGAGAGGTATTAAAAGAGATTGAGGAAAGGCTGTCTAAATACATGGACAGCGAAGTTGAGTTCATACTTAAAATAGGGAATTACATACTTGACAGCGGTGGGAAGAGATTAAGACCTGTTCTTGTTCTGACATTTTCAAAGCTTTTAAAGGGAGAGAATGAGGAAAGAGATTATCCTATAGCTGTTGCTATGGAGTATCTTCACACAGCTTCACTTCTCCATGATGATGTTGTTGATGGAGCAGAAACGAGAAGAGGGAAAGCTGCAGCAAACAGGGTTTTCGGTAATGACACAACAGTTCTGACAGGGGATTATATGTATGCAAACGCCCTTTACCTTTTCTCTGTTTACGGTGATATAGATATGATAAGAAATGTTTCTGATGCTGTTAAGAAGATGTCAGAGGGTCAGCTACTTGAGCTTAAGAAGATAGGTGACATAGATATGAGGGAAGAGGATTACTTCAGGATACTTGAAGGTAAAACTGCAGTTCTATTCGGAAGCTGTTGTTATGTAGGAACCGCACTCGGTGGAGGATCAGACAAACAGAAGAAAAGTGCATATAACTACGGACTTAGCATAGGTATAGCCTTCCAGCTTATAGATGATCTTCTTGATTATATAGCAGATGAGAAAAAACTTGGTAAGCCTGTCTGTAACGATCTGAGGGAAGGAAAGATAACATATCCTCTTCTTTCCGTTCTTGATAAGCTCTCTGAAGATGAAAAAGAGTTTGTAAAAGGTGTGATAAGAGACCTTAACCCTGATAAAAAACATATTGAAAGGGTAAAAAATATGGTAAAAGAAAAAGGAGGGTTTGATAAAACTATAGAAAAAGCAAGGGAATATGTTGATACAGCTGTAAGGGAACTTGAAAACTTCCCCGATAGTGAATATCTTAAAGAGTTGGAAGAGCTTGCAAAATACATAGTTGAGAGGGAATTTTGATGAGAAGAACGATACTTAAATCAAAGATACACAGAATAACAATAACTGGTGCTGACCTTCATTATGAGGGCAGTCTCACACTGGATGAGGCTATTATGGAAGCTGCAAACCTCGTCCCTTTTGAGAAGATAGAGATTTACAATGTTAACAACGGACACAGATTCTCAACATATGTTATACCGGGACAGAGATACGGTGGAGAGTGTATATTAAACGGTGCAGCTGCAAGATTAGGTCACGCGGGAGATATAATCATAATAGTTTCCTGGGCAGACCTTGACGAGGAAGAGCTGAAAAACTTTAAGGTTAACCTTGTTTATATGGACGAGGAGAACAACATAAAAGAACATAAAGTTACAACTGTATTTTCCGAAGAAGTTAAGGAGATAGCAGAGAGAAATAAAAATCTTGTAAGGGATTAATCATGGAAAAGAAAGGCTGGGTGTACTCAATTTTTTTTATAATCCCAGCCTTGCTCATATCTTGCTCATCAAAAAAGGTAGAGCCTGAAGCATACCTTTTAAAAAAAAATGGTAAACCTGTAATCATCTTAAAACAGGGAAAAAAGAAAAAGATCATACCTGTATCTTCCGTTCATATAAATGAGAAGGACTTTCCACAGTTAGACAAAGAGGACGAGGCTATACTTTACGAAGAGTCTCTGAAGACAGGTATAAAGATACCTGACAGAAAGGAGATAAGAAAGTTCCTTTACTACTACGGAAAAAAGAACAGAAAGTTCACACAGGAAGCCTTAAACAGAGCTTCTTATTATCTTCCTATGATAAAAAAGATATTTAAAGAATACGGTCTTCCTGAGGAGCTTGCTTACCTTCCTATAATAGAGAGCGGTTTTGATCCTTACGCAACATCAAGATCAGGAGCTGCCGGTATCTGGCAGTTTATGAGAATAACAGGAAAAAGGTTCGGCCTTAAGATAAACAGAAAGATAGATGAGAGAAGAGATCCTTACAAATCAACTATAGCGGCGGCAAAATATCTTAAGTATCTTTACAACTACTTTGGCAGATGGGATCTTGCCCTTGCTGCCTATAACTGTGGAGAGGGATGTATCCAGAGGAGTTTAAGCTGGAACTCAAAGGATTTCTGGGATATAAAACATAAACTTCCTGACCAGACAAGGGATTATGTCCCAAAATTCTTTGCCGCTGTTCTGATAGCAAAGAAACCTGAGAAGTTCGGTATAAAAATCAGGAAAAGAGAGGAGTACATAGTAAAAACAAAAAAGGCGAAAACAACATTCAGCCTTAAAAAGTTCAGCAGGATATACGGTATAGATTACTACCTTCTAAAGAGATACAACGCACATCTTGTAAAAGGTGTTGCATACAAAGGCTACAGCATAAATATACCTGTGAAAAAGGCTGTTGCCTTAAAGAAAAAACCTGAGGTCAAGAAGGTCTCTTACAAAAAAAGGTATATCATACATATGGTAAAAAAAGGTGAAACTCTTTACAGAATATCAAAAAAATATGATGTTCCGGTTGAAGAAATTATAAAAGCGAATAAAATAAAGGACGGTAAGATAAAAGCAGGTCAGGTCTTAAGAATACCTGTTAAAGAGGTGACATTAAGGTAGATGATTAAGAGAAGGAAAACAAGAGAGATAGATGTTGGTGGTGTAAAGATTGGTGGGGATAATCCCGTTGTAGTCCAGTCAATGACAGACACAAAAACACATAATATTGAGGAGACCCTCTCACAGATAAAAAGGCTCGCAGATGCAGGCTGTGAGATCATAAGGGTTGCTGTCCCAACTGAAAAAGATGCTGAAGCCCTAAAGGAAATAGTCAAAAGATCACCTATACCTGTTATAGCTGATATACATTTCTCACCAAGAATAGCATTCACAGCACTGGAAAGCGGGATACACGGTATAAGACTGAACCCAGGAAACATAAACGATGAAGGAAAGATAAGGGAGATACTTCAGGAATGTAAGAAAAAGAATATAACAGTCAGATTAGGCGTAAACTCAGGATCACTTGAGATGGGTATACTTGAGAAGTACGGGTTTCCTTCAGGTGAGGCACTTGCAGAGAGTGCTCTGAACTGGTCTGAATTCTTTGAGAAAGTGGGATTTACAAAATTTAAGGTTTCCATAAAAGGCTCTGATGTTCTCCAGAATATTGAGGCGAATAAGATCTTTGCAGAAAAAACTGATATACCCCTTCATATAGGAATAACAGAAGCTGGACCTGCAGGGAGAGGATCTGTTAAATCTGCTGTGGGTCTTGGGATTCTTCTTTATATGGGGATAGGCGATACGGTAAGGGTATCATTGACAGCCGATCCTGAGGAGGAGGTAAAGGTCGCCTACCAGATATTACAGTCACTTGGACTGAGAAGAAGAGGAATAGAGATAGTATCCTGTCCAACATGTGGAAGAATTGAGGTTAACCTTCCTGAGGTTGTTAGAAAGGTTGAGGAAAAGCTTGACGGTAAAAACATTCCTATAAAGGTTGCCATTATGGGCTGTGTTGTTAACGCTATAGGAGAGGCGAGAGAGGCTGATATAGGTCTTGCCTGTGGAAATAAATCTGCGATCCTGTTCAAAAAAGGTGAGCCTGTAAAAAGGGTTTCTGAAGATCAGATGATAGATCAGCTTTTAAAAGAGATAGATAACTTAGAGATATAAATGGAAAAGGAAAGTCTACTTCCATACATCGCAGGAATGGTAGAATCTTCAGGAAGTATCACATTCAGGAAGGACAAAAGAACAAAAAACTCTGTCTATCCTGTAATCACAATAAGATCATACGGCAGTGAAAATCTCAAAAGCATAAAAGAGATATTTGGAGGATCAATAATAAAAAAAGGAAGCAGATGGGAGATAGTCCTATCCCACAGGAAGGCTTACAACCTACTAAAAAATATATACAGCTTTCTAATAATAAAAAAGGAAGAGGCTGATCTGGTGTTTGAGCTTTACTCAGACAGATTCACAAAAAAGTACGAACCTGAAAGGAAGAGGAAGATAGTTAAAAAAATGTTAAAATTAAAATCCTTCAGGCTTAAGAGTATAAAAAATGGAGAAAGCTCCGTTCTGAGATGGCTGGAGGAGATAGATGGAAACCCTTGAGATAAAACTTAAAGGCGTTGCTGTTGATGTTTTCTCCCACGAATGGATTGATGAGGATGTTTTAAACAGATCGCCTGTCGTTCTTGAAAAGATTGAGAAGAGAAAAGGTGGATTTACTCTTTTTATGAGATCTGTAACCGGAGCTGTTGAGTGGTACTTCTCAAAAGGACTGACAGTTATTGAGATTAGGGAAAATAAAGGATCTAAATATTTACATATAGAACATGAGGACGGTCAGTACTGGGTTGATCTTCCAGCTGACAACAGAGTTATAAATTTTTTAAAAGAGTTTATGGAGGATCAGGGATAGATGGAAAGGTTAGTTGAGAAAGCTGAGATCCTTATGGAAGCTCTACCTTTTATCACAAAGTTCAGAGGTAAAACATTCGTTATAAAATACGGCGGAAATGCTATGGCAAAGGCTGATCTAAAGGTTGCCTTTGCACAGGACATACTCATGCTCAAGTATATCGGTATAAACCCTGTTATAGTTCACGGTGGTGGACCACAGATTGGACAGATGCTGAAGAGAATGGGACTTGAGAGTAAGTTTGTAGGTGGACTCAGGGTTACAGACAGGGAAACTATGGAAGTTGTTGAGATGGTTCTTGGAGGACTCGTTAACAAGAGTATTGTTATGCTTATAAACAGATACGCAGGAGGTCATATAAGGGCTGTAGGTCTTACAGGAAAGGATGGAGGTCTTATAAGAGCTAAAAAGCTGGATGCTCAGGAGTACTTCAGACAGATGGGAGATTTCAGGCCTACAGAACTTCTTGATCTTGGACATGTAGGTGAGGTTGAGTATATAGACACTCAGATCTTGAAACATCTTGAAGAGGACAACTACATACCTGTTATAGCACCTGTAGGTTTTGATACGGAGGGAAACGCTTACAACATTAACGCCGATTTTGTAGCCTCAGCTGTTGCAGGGGCATTGAAAGCTGAAAAGGTTATATTTTTGACAGATATTGAAGGTCTGAAAGATGAACAGGGGAATACAGTATCATCCATAAACGTTGAAAGGATAAACAGGATGATAGAGGAAGGTGTTATAAAAGGAGGGATGATACCTAAGGTAAAGGCATGTATTCAGGCATTATCGCAGGGCGTAAAGAAAGCCCATATACTTGATGGTAGAATCCCTCACTGTGTTTTACTTGAGATATTTACGTCAGAGGGGATAGGAACTGAGATAGTTTCCTGATCAGGTAAGTGAGATCTCCTCAACTGTAACGAATGTTCCTTTTTCTTTTATAAACTTTATAAGTTTTCTGTATGTCTCATTAGAGCTGAGTGTCTTGCTGTCCCCTATAATGATAACCTTTCTTTTAGCCCTCGTCAGAGCAACATTTAGCCTTCTAAGATCATCAAGAAATCCTATCTCTTCTTCCGGGTTTGATCTTACAAGGGATATAACGATAACCTCTTTTTCCCTTCCCTGAAAACCGTCAACAGTTTTCACCTCAACATCAGGGATTATCTTTTTGAGATAATCCTCATGATCCTTGTAAGGTGTTATAACACCTATATCTTCAGTAAGTACGCCTATCTCCTTCAGTTTTTCCACTATAGATTTAACAGCTTTTGCCTCTTCAGGGTTGTACTTTGATCTGCTTCCCTTCTTCTGCTTCTCTAAAAACTTACCTTCTGTATCAATAAAAACAACAGGGGTATCATCTGTTATTGGGGCATCACCTTCCTTTCCTGTAATATCCGAAAGCTTCCTGTCCTTTACGCTCTCGTCTGATATAAGCTGACCGTCGTAAAACTCCTCAGATGGAAACTGCTTTATAATATCATTCATCCTGTACTGTATCTTGAGCATATATGTGTTTTCCGGGTATATCTTCATAAATCTTTCAAACATCGTAAATGAAAGATCCTTAGCATCAGGATTTAGAACTGTAGGTGGAAGCTGTTTGTGATCTCCAGCCATAACAACCTTAAGTCCTTTTATAACTGGGATAAGACATGAAGGTTCTGTTGACTGTGATGCCTCATCAATAAAGACAACATCAAAAACGTAATCTGATAAAAACTCACTTCCAGCTGTTGAGTTTGTCGCACATATAACCTCTGCACTGTTTAGTATATCGTTTATGATCCTGTCCTCTATCTTTCTTTTTCTATCTGAGAGCTTCTTTATCTCCTTCTGGAGTCTTATCCACTCAGCCATACTTTTTAGTGTCTCTATCCTGTGTCCCCTTACCTTTTTTCCAGATTTTGCGTACTTTAAAATATCACTGTAAGAGAGTCCCCTTCTTCTCTGGGCTGTAGGTTTTTTATAGCTCTCCTGAAGAGATTTTAATTTTTTTATCTTCTTTTCTATACTCCTCACCTCGTTATAATCTGGATGGCTTTCAGCAACAGCATCAAGTGAAACATCAAGTAGCTCCTTCTTGAGCCTTGCAGGATGACCTATCCTTACAACATTAACACCTCTCTCAACAAGGCCTTCAACAATGTTATCAACAGCTGTATTACTGTCTGCTGTGGCTAAAACCCTGTCCCCCTTGCTTACATGCTGGATTATAACCTCTAAGAGTGTTGTTGTCTTACCAGTTCCGGGAGGTCCGTGTATCATGAAAAGCTTATCACTGCATACAGCTTTTTTTACAGCTTCCCTCTGAAACTGATTGAGGCTCTCGTTGAAGAACTGTATCTCCTCTTCGCAGACTGTATATCCGTTATCTCCTAAGACTGTGTCCTCAGGGAAAAATGAGTAGCCTTTCTCAAACATATGTAGTGTTCCTGACATTCTCTTGAATGTTATATCATTAACAAAAAGATCTATTCTCCATTTTTTTCCGGAAGGGAGGATCTGTGAAAACACAACTGTTATAAAATGTTTTCCCTTTTCAAAGACTGTTCCTTCAATACCATCCCTAAGAGGATGCTTTCTGCTGACAAGAACAACATCACCTACATTTATCTGGTGGTCAGGCATATCTTCTTTGAAGAATCTGTAAACCTGAAAATCTCCTATGATCTCCCCTATATACCTTCCCTGAAGACCTAAGATAGCCCTTCCCTTTTTCTGTCTCTCCTTACCTGAAAGGGATAATATCTCGTTAAGATGAAAATCCTTCTCAGCTTCTCTTTCAAGCTCTACAAGGTTTTCCCAGTATGTTACGTATTCCTGTTTATCCTTAAATCTTAACCTCAAACTTTCTCCTTATCTGTTTTTCTTTGCAAGAAGCCAGTAAACGACTCCAAGGGACAACACTATAGCTCCATAACTTAAAAGTTCAAGTGCTTTCTCAGCGGAAAGGGATACAATAAGTATCTTCCTTATAACAGCGGCGAGGGCTACACCTATAAAAGCTCCTATAGCAAAACCGCCACCTTTCAGATGTTTTATCTCTTCCTGCATAAGCTCACTTACAGCCCAGAGGATCAGAAGTGTACCAAGTGTCATAAGTATCCCTTTTTCTATAGGAACGATCCCCATAACAAGCTGGTAAATATCGTAGATGAACAAACCGAGGACAAAGAATGAGACAAGTATAAGTGCACCTACAAGTGTAAAATCAAGCATATCTGAGAACTTTTTTGATATAACAAAGAGCGTTTTCTCAAGTTTTGTCATCACCTGGTATCTGCTAAGCTCCTCTTCTCTGTACGCAGCTGTGAGAATATCAAGATTTATATCAAGAAGCTTTCCTATGGACACAACAAGCTGGTTTCTCTCTTCTGAAAGACCGAACTCCTTATTTATCTTCTCAATAAAAAATCTCCTTATAAAGTTAAAGCTTGCGTTAACATAATGTGTTGGAAGACCTATATCAACATGTTTTTCTCCAATCCTGTAAAGTCTCAGAAAGTATGCGTAATCGTACTTACCTGAAAGGAGATCATCATACCACTCTCTAAGTTTGTCCTGATGTCTCTTTACGGTAGCATCATCTTTCAGAAAGTTTTTTGTCTCAGGAAATCTGAATATGAACTGGTAGAACCTCTCTATGAACTCCTCTTTATACTTTTCCATAACAGGTTTAAGGTAGTTTATATTCTTTATATCCCTTTCAGTAAAATCAAAATCTTTAAGTATCTGTTCAAATCTTTCCATCTAACCCCTCTTTGATGTTTTTTATCATTTATTTCTGTTTAAACAGAGATTAATTTATAACAAAAAGGATGAGGAGACAATGAATTTAGAAGATCTGAAAAAGACAGAGAAAAAGGAAGAGTGTTTCAAGTGTGGAGTTGTTGCTATCCTGTATGAAGATCCAAATATTGAAGGACTATACTTCTGTGAGAAATGCTGGCAGGAGAGGATAAAAACAGAAGAAATAGAAGAATGGGGATTTGATGAAGAAATCCCCTATGAGTGATCTTATTTTTTTCTCTTTCTTCTTTCCATTCTGTTTTTGTATTTAATGACCTTTTTCTTTTTCTTCTTTTTCCTGGCTTCCTGTTCGTCAGTTGTTGCTGTTGCCTCTTTAAGCAGTCTTTCTGTCTCTTCCTCTTTTCTTCTCTGTTCTTCCTGTATCTCCTCTTCAGAAGCTATCTGGACTTTGAACAGATACTCAAGTGTGTTCTGTTTTGTTCTGAAAAGCATATCCTCAAAAAGATTGAAAGCTTCCTTCTTGTACTCAACGAGAGGATCTCTCTGTGCGTAACCTCTCAGATAAACTGACTCTCTCAGTCTGTCAAGCATATGGAGGTGTTCCTTCCATAAAGAATCAAGAACCTGGAGTGTTATGTATCTCTCAAACTCTCTCATAACTTGAGAGCCTGCCTGCTCTTCCTTGTTTTTGTAAAACTGTTCTAACTGCTCAAATATATGATCCTCAAGCTCTTTTCTGTCCCACTCTCTATCCTCAGGTATCTTTACATCAACACCAAGCCACTCTTTAAATGATTTTTCAAGCTCTTTTAACTCCCATTTTTCTTGATACTCCTCAGCAGGTGCGTACTTGTCTATATAGAACAGAGACACATCGTAAAGCCACTGTTTAAGCTCTTCCTGAAGGTTAGCACCTTCAAGTATATCCCTTCTCAGAGAGTATATAACCTGTCTCTGCTTGTTCATAACATCATCAAACTCAAGAAGTCTCTTTCTTATCTGGAAGTTCTGACCTTCTACCCTTTTCTGTGCATTTTCTATAGCCTTTGATACCATCGTACTTTCAATAGGCTCTCCATCAGGTATCTTAAGTCTGTCCATCAATGCTTTGAGTTTATCTCCACCAAATAGTCTTAAAAGATCATCCTCAAGTGATAGGTAAAATCTTGAGCTTCCAGGATCCCCCTGTCTTCCAGCTCTACCTCTGAGCTGGTTATCTATCCTTCTACTTTCATGTCTTTCAGTTCCTATAACAGCAAGTCCACCAAGCTCTATAACCTTTTTCTTCTCTTCCGCTGTTATCTTCTGAGCTTCCTTTAAAGCTTCCTTGTACTGCTCCTCTGTTGCCTTTTCAGGTGTAAGACCTTTCTTTTTCAGTATCTCCTTTGCTAGAAATTCAGGGTTTCCACCAAGTAGTATATCCGTTCCCCTTCCTGCCATATTTGTAGCTATGGTTACAGCTCCTATTCTACCTGCCTGTGCTATTATCTCAGCCTCTTTTTCGTGATGTTTTGCGTTTAATACATGGTGTTTTATACCCTTTTTCTTTAAAAGTGCTGAGAGATGCTCTGATGTCTCAATTGATGCAGTACCAACAAGTATAGGTCTTCCCTGATTGTGTAGTTCCTCAATCTCTTTTATTGCAGCCTCATACTTCTCCCTTTTTGTTTTGTAAACAAGATCAGGATAGTCCTTTCTTATAACAGGTTTGTTTGTAGGTATAACCAGAACATCAAGACCGTAAATCTCCTTAAACTCCTCAGCCTCTGTCTCAGCTGTACCTGTCATACCTGCAAGCTTGTCGTACATTCTGAAGTAGTTCTGGAATGTTATTGATGCTAACGTCTGGTTCTCAGCCTCTATTTTAACACCTTCCTTAGCCTCTATAGCCTGGTGTAACCCGTCAGACCATCTTCTTCCCGGCATAAGTCTTCCTGTAAACTCATCAACAATTATCACCTCTCCATCTTTAACCACATAATCAACATCCCTGTGGAACAGGGTGTTTGCCCTGAGAGACTGTGTTATGGCGTGGAGTATATCTATATTTCTTGGATCGTAAAGGTTTTCAAGATTAAAGTACTTTTCCGCTTTCTCAACACCTTTTTCTGTCAGAACTGCTGTTTTGTTCTTCTCATCTATCTGGAAGTCCTCATCCTTTACAAGTGTTTTAACAAAAGCATCAGCCGAGTAGTATATACTCACATCCTCACCTGATGGACCTGAGATTATAAGGGGTGTTCTTGCCTCATCTATCAGTATTGAGTCAACCTCGTCAACTATAGCGTAATGATGACCTTTTACCTGAACGATCTGATCCTTAGAAAAGACCATATTATCTCTCAGATAATCAAATCCAAACTCATTGTTCGTTCCGTAAGTTATATCGGCCTCATATGCCTGTCTTCTCTCAGCCTCAACAGCCTCAGTAAAGAAGTTCTTTCTCGCCTCTATATTGAACAGCTCTGAAGGAAGAAGCTCTCCTTCATAACCTTTGGGCCATACTCTCATATCTTTTTCAATAGCCTCGTTGAACTTATCCTCATCAACCCATTTAACGATAAATGACTGGTGGTTTGTGTTAATAACACCAACATCAAGACCTAAGAACTTGTATATAGATCCCATCCATACGGCATCCCTTTTTGCAAGGTAATCGTTAACAGTAACAAGATGTACACCTTTTCCTGTAAGGGCGTTCAGATATATTGATATGGAGGCAACGAGCGTTTTACCTTCACCTGTTTTCATCTCAGCAACAGTTCCCTTATGCAGAGCCATAGCACCTATAAGCTGAACATCAAAAGGTCTAAGTCCAAGTGTTCTCTTTGCAGCTTCCTTAACAAGGGCAAATGCTTCAGGGAGAATATCAACCATCTCTCCCTGTGTTATAGCATCCCTTAACTTCTCATCAGATCTTACTTGCTTGATTAGCTGTAAGCTTTTTTCCCTTATCTCCTTGTTTGAAAGACTGTCAAACTCTTTTTCAAGCTGATTTATCTTATCAACAAAAGGTTTTAATTTTTTTATCTCCCTTTCATTTTTTGTACCGAATATCTTTTTGACAAAGAAGCCTATCATCTGGTATTTCTACCTCCAGAATTTAAAATATAGATGAAATTATAACATTATTAATAAGATATGATTTTTTTATATTTAATCTATCTGGACTTCCTTTTTCCTGTTTTTTAGAAATATCTCATAAAAGATAAACCCTGCTATACCTAAAGATATTGATGCGTCAGCTATATTGAACGCAGGCCAGTGGTAATCTTTTATGTAAATATCTATGAAATCCCTTACAGATCCGATAAATATCCTGTCGTAAAGATTTCCGATAGCCCCTCCTGCTATAAGAGAAAGGGAGTAAAACTCCCAGTTTGAAAGCTGTGATCTTTTTATATAGGCGTAAATCATAGTTAAGATAGCTGCTACTGTGGAGGCAATAATAAGAATCAGGATTCTGACAGCTTCAGGAGCTTCTGCAAGAATCCCAAAAGCTGCTCCCCTGTTCCACACCAGTGTAAGATCAAAAAAACCTGGAATAACTGTGATACTGCCGTGAAACAGATACTTAACGGCAATATACTTTGTAATCAGATCAGCAGCTATTATAAAAAAAACCGTGGCAAGAAACTTGTAGTATCTTTCCATATTATTCAGGTATATTCTTGTTTTCTTCTTCTTCCTGGAATGTGTCAGGAATTATATGGTAATAGCTGATATCTTCATTTCTACTTGAGAAGGATTTTATTGTCTCTTCATTCTGACTGCACTCAATACACAGTCTCACCCAGGGAATAGCCTGAAGTCTCTTCTCACCGATTGGAGCTCCGCACTCTTCACAAACGCCGTATGTACCGTTTTCTATCTTTTTAAGAGCGATATCTATTAAAAAGAGTGTTTCCCTTTCTGCCTGTGAGAGTTTGTAAAGAGTCTCCCTGCTCAGTTCAGAAGCAACAATGTCAGCAGCATCATCAACACCTGTTTTCTCGTTAAGGTCTTCACTGTTGTTGTTGGACAGAGACTCAATAATTTCTGATCTTTTCTGTAAAAGCTCTTCCCTGATCTTTTGTAAATCCATGATAAAATCCTCCCGAAAAATAAATGAGCATACTAAATATAATTTTTTTTTATATTTGTCAAGATGTTTGGTCAATATTTTTCATTTATTTTTAAAAATGTTAATATATTAATTTCAGTAAACAACTTTTAAGGGGTTGATATGTTAGCACAGAATATAATTAAATACTGGAAGTTTTTACTCGCTATAGGGATAATACTTGCTGTTGGTGGGCTTTTCATACCTAACCAGATACTTGGAAAGATCGTTGAGTTTACAGGATTTGCTATTCTTGCAGTAACCGCCTATGTTCTCGGCTACAAGATGGCAACAGATGAGGCGGAAAAGTATATAAGGTCTGAGATGGAAAAACTCGCAAAAAGGGATATAAGATACAAACTTGCAAGTGAGAAGATGATAAAACATCTAAAGGGTAAGATCTAAATGTCTCAGCTGAGCAAAAATAACAAAACTGTAAAGGTCTATCAGCTTAAAGAGTATCTCAAAGATTATCCTAACAGGGTTGTTGCTGAGATATACTTAGAGGTTTTACAAAATTTTGATGATGATGAACTTGTTCCAGACCTTATTCTTGAGAATCTACTTCTCTCACCTGAAGACTTTAAAGAGGATGCCTGAGAGGAATGGAAGTTCTTAAAGACAACCATTTCAGAAAAACATTATTTGCCGGAATGGTAGGTAATGTTCTTGAGTGGTATGATTTCGTTGTCTACGGATTCTTAGCTGCCATTCTTGGAAAACTTTTCTTCCCTTCAGGTGATCCGACTGTTGAGCTTTTGAAATCGTTTGCCGTATTTGCTGTTGGATTCTTTGCAAGACCTGTAGGAGCACTTCTTTTTGGATATGTTGGCGACAGATTTGGCAGAAAAAGGTCCCTTATGATATCAATTCTCCTTATGGCTGGATCAACGACAGCCATAGGACTGCTTCCAACCTATGCACAGATAGGAATTTTAGCTCCTACATTACTTGTTATCTTGAAGATCATGCAGGGTCTTTCTGTTGGTGGTGAGTATACAACATCAGTATCATTTGTTGTTGAGCATGCACCTAAGAATAAAAGGGGATTTTTTGGAAGTGTTGCTATACTCGGAGCTGTTGTTGGAATCCTGCTTGGGTCTGCCTCAGGGGCTGTGATAACGAAGATTCTGTCGGAGGACGATCTTTACGGCTGGGGCTGGAGAATTCTATTTTTCACAGGGATATTACTTGGTTTTATAGGATATTACGTAAGAAGGAATATTGAGGAAACTCCCAAATTCAGAGAGCTTGAGGAGAAAAAAGCTGTTGATAAACACCCTGTCAGAGATCTTTTTAAAGAGGCAAAGTTAAAATTTTTCAAAACATTCTCTCTCAGCACTTTTCAGGCTGTAGGTTTCTACACAATATTTGTTTATATAGCAAACCATCTGTCTGTTTTTGTTAAATTTCCAAAAGCTACAGCTTTAACTATAAATACGATAAGTATGATCATCCTAGCTATCCTTATACCTCTTTTTGGGGTAATATCAGACAGGATAGGCAGAAAGCCTCTTATTCTGTTCTCAACAGGTATGACAGTTTTACTTTCCTATCCTCTTTTTGCTCTTCTTTCAAAAGGGGATTTTTATTCTGCTCTCATTTCACAGATTATATTTTCCCTTATAACAGCAGGATTTATGGCTATACTCCCAACAACACTCGTTGAGATATTCCCAACTAAGATAAGAAATACAGGCTACTCTCTCGGATACAACCTTCCTTTTGCCATATTCGGGGGAACAGCTCCTTTAATATCAACATATCTTATTAAAACTACAGGGGATATAAACTCCCCTGCATTTTATCTTATAGCAGCAGCGTTCCTTGCGTTTGTTGTTGGGATCACACTAAAAGAAACAGCCAAAGAGCCGCTTCAGTAATGAACACAAGGGTATTTATAGCAGAGCTTGTTCAGGATATACCATTATGGGTTGTTCTTTTTATGAGCGTTTACACAGAGTACCAGAATGACAGAATATTCTTTGCATCACTTGTCTTAGGTGTGTTAGCTACAGCTTATATTCTTTATCAGATGAAAAAGGGGAGTTACAGCTATGAGACCTTATTTGACAAGCCATCAGAAGCGTTGCCCTTTTTAATATACTCATTTTTCCTTCTTATACTCCTTATCATCCTCACATTTCAGGACAGGCTTTATATGGGAAGTATAATCTGGCTTTATGTTATATTAGGCTCCATTGGTGAGATGTTCTTTATGAGAAAGGACAGATCTGAGAAAAAATAACCTTGATTAAACTCTAACCCATTATTAGATTAAATCTCAGAAAATAATTTCAAAGGGAAGGTAAGTATGGAAGTATATGCCGGTCTTGCAGGTATTCCTGTAGTTAAATCATCTATAAGCTATATTGATGGAGAAAAGGGTGTATTAGAGTATCGGGGAATTCCCATTGAAGAGCTTGCAAAAAACTCAAACTTTTTAGAAACATCATATCTGCTCGTTTTTGGAAAGCTCCCTTCAAAAGAGGAGTATGAAAAGTTTGTCTCCGATGTAAAGGACAATCTATTTCTAGACAGATCAATAATCCAGTTTTTAAAAGATATACCTCCAGAAACACATCCTATGAAAGTTCTGCAGTCAATTATTCCTGTTCTTTCGGCTTTTGATGAAAACAAAGAGGTCCTTGATGAAAAACACCATTACTCAGCACTTGTAAATCTGTTAGGCAAAGTTCCAACTATTCTAGCCACATGGAAAAGAATAAAGGAAGGAAAAGAGATAGTTATGCCTGATCCTTCCCTTGATTATGGAGAGAACTTTCTTTATATGATATCTGGAAGAAAACCTGATAAATTGGAAGGAAGGATATTTGACAGATGTCTGATTTTACACGCCGAGCATACTATAAACGCTTCCACATTTACAGCTATAGTTGTTGTATCAACACTTGCAGATTTTTACTCTGCTGTCTCCTCAGCTGTTGGCTCACTCTCCGGAAGACTTCACGGAGGGGCAAACGAAAGGGTCTACTACATGCTTAACGAGCTGAAGCATATTAATGATATAGAAGGTTATGTTGATCAAAAGCTGAGCAGAAAAGAGAGAATAATGGGTTTTGGTCACAGAGTTTACAAGACATACGATCCAAGGGCAAAGATAATAAAAGAGATGCTTGATCAGATATTAAGCTTAAAGGGAAATAATGAGCTTGTCAGAATAGCAACAGAGCTTGAGAAGATAGTTCTGGACAGACTGAAAGGTAAAAAGATATATCCCAATATAGATTTTTACTCAGGAATACTCTACAGTCTCCTTGGAATTCCTGTTGAGTTTTATACACCTGTTTTCGCCATGGCGAGAATATCAGGATGGATAGCTCACTGTAAGGAGTATATCAGGGAAAACAAACTTTTCAGGCCTACTCAGATCTACGATGGGGGGCATAACATAAGATACCTTCCTTTAGAAAAGAGATAGAAAGTGTTAGTCTTGACATAAGAATAAAAGACTGTAATTTAATACTACAAAATATAGTAAAAAGAGGTCTGTTATGGAAGGAATGGGTCATGGAGGTATGTGGATCCTGTGGATTCTTGGAGTTCTCTTTTTAGGAGCAGGATTCCTTGCCTTCATTAAGTATCTTTTTAAATAGGAGTTGAAAATGCATGAAAAACATGAGGATCACCACAAACATACCGGCCATGTTCATAAACATGAGAAACACCACGAACATCCACATAAGCCTGAAGAACACCACCATAAACCGTCTGAGGATCACAAAGGTCATGATCACGCAGCTCATATAGAGGAGTTTAAGAAGAGATTTATCGTCTCTGTAATACTTACTGTTCCTGTCCTGCTTCTTTCTGAGATGATCCAGAGATGGTTTGGTTTCAGTATAACTATCCCATTTCAAAAATGGGTTCTTCTTTTGCTATCTTCTGTTATCTACTTTTACGGTGGATATCCGTTCTTAAAAGGGCTTATATCAGAGATAAAAAACAGACAGCCCGGTATGATGACACTTATCGGGACAGCCATATCTGTTGCATTTTTCTACTCAGCTTTCACAGTCTTTGTAGGATTTGGAAAGGAGTTTTTCTGGGAGCTTGCAACTTTAATAGATGTGATGCTGCTTGGTCATTATATAGAGGCTAAAAGCGTTCTTGGAGCATCAAGGGCTCTTGAGGAGCTTGTAAAGATAATGCCAACTACAGCACACCTTATTAAAGGTGAAGAGATAGTTGATGTAAAGGTCTCTGATCTTAAAAAAGGTGATGTTGTCCTTGTAAAGCCAGGGGAAAAAATACCGTCTGACGGGATAGTTATTGAAGGTGAAAGCTACGTGAATGAGGCTCTCTTGACAGGTGAGTCAAAACCTGTTTTGAAGAAAAGGGGAAGTAAGGTTATTGGTGGATCAATAAATCAGGAAGGGGTCTTAAGGGTTAAGATAGAAAAAACGGGAGAGGAGACATACCTTTCACAGGTTATAAAACTTGTTAAACAGGCTCAGGAAAGCAAATCAAGAACCCAGGATCTTGCGAATAAAACAGCGGCAGCACTTTTCTATATCGCAATGGCTGTTGGGATAATAACATACACCGTCTGGTTTTTTATAGAGACACCAGATTTTGCACTTGAAAGAGCTGTTACAGTTCTTGTTATAGCATGTCCCCACGCACTTGGTCTTGCAGTCCCTCTTGTTGTGGCAATATCAACATCCATGACAGCTAAAAACGGGATACTTATAAGAGACAGGAGAGCTTTTGAACAGGCAAAG
The DNA here is from genome assembly GCF_000021565.1 of Persephonella marina EX-H1. Classification (NCBI taxonomy): domain Bacteria; kingdom Pseudomonadati; phylum Aquificota; class Aquificia; order Aquificales; family Hydrogenothermaceae; genus Persephonella; species Persephonella marina. Next base: position 1,469,901 of record NC_012440.1, read on the forward strand.
GATCTAAATGCTGTGATATTTGATAAGACGGGAACATTAACGGAAGGTAAGTTTGGTGTAACGGATATAGTATCTTTCATAGATGAAGATGAGCTGTTACAGCTATCAATGTCCATAGAGAGAAACTCAGAACATATCATAGCAAAAGCTATAACAAACTATGCGAAGGAAAAAGGGATAAAGCCTTTAGATGTTAAGGATTATAAAACTATACCTGGAAAAGGGGCTTTCGGTGTTGTTGACGGTAAACAGGTTTATGTTGGCAGTCCAAATCTTCTGAAGGAGTTTGGGATAGAGATTGAGGACGAAAGAATAAAGAGACTTCAGGAGGAAGGTAAGACTGTGGTTTTTGTTGTGATTGATGGACAGTTGTCAGGGGCTTTTGCTCTCTCTGACAGGATAAAACCTGAGAGCTATGAGGCTGTAAAACAGCTTAAAGAGATGGGAGTCAAGGTTTTTATGCTTACTGGAGATGCTGAAGAGGTTGCAAGATCAGTATCTCAGGAGCTTGGTATAGATGATTATTTTGCCCAGGTTTTACCACATGAGAAAGCCCAGAAGGTTGAGCTTTTAAAAAATCAGGGTTACAAGGTTGGAATGGTAGGAGATGGGATAAATGATGCTCCAGCTCTTGTTACAGCTGATGTTGGTATAGCGATAGGAGCAGGGACAGATGTTGCGATAGAAAGTGCAGATGTTATTCTTGTAAAAAGTAATCCTGCGGATGTTCCTAAGGTCATAAAGATATCAAGGATGACATTCTCAAAAATGGTTCAGAATCTGTGGTGGGCTGCAGGATATAACATTGTTGCCATTCCACTTGCAGCAGGTGTTCTTTATAACTACGGTATTGTTATACAGCCAGCGGTAGGTGCTATCTTAATGTCAATAAGTACAGTGATCGTATCACTGAACAGCCAGACATTAAAGCTTTCAAAGGTTTGATAATTTACTACTGAAAGATTGAAGTTTATCTCTAAGTTATAATATTAATAACGACTTTTAAGGAGAATATGGAAGTTTGAGAATAGGCTGGATTGAGTATCTTAATACGCTCCCTTTTAATTTTGAAAAAACAGGTCTGAAACTGGACTTTCCATATCAGCTTATTAAAGGAGTTCCTTCACATATAAACAGATTACTGTCAGAAGGCGGTATTGATGTAGGTTTTATCTCTTCAGCCCATTATATTGAAAACTTCAGGGATTATCTTATAATTCCGGATCTTTCCATAAGTGCTCTAAACAGAGTAAAATCTGTGATAATCCTTTCAGATGTACCTATAGAAGAGATTAAAAACATACACCTTACAAAGGCATCAAAAACATCAAGATATCTTACAAAAATAATATTTGAGGTGTTTCTGAAAAAAAGTGTTACATACTTTGATCTTGAGGATGGGGATATTCAGGGAAAAGAGTCTGTTCTTCTTATAGGTGATAATGCTATAAAGTATGCTCACTCAAAACGCTACAGTTACGATCTTTCAAGTATATGGTATAAAAAAACAAAACTTCCGTTCGTTTTTGCTCTATGGTGTGTTAGAAAGGATTACTACAAGAAAAATAAAGATAAGGTAAAAGAACTTTACAGAGTGCTTAAGGAATCAAAAAACAGATTTTTTGAAGATCCTGAAAGGTATGTTAAAGAGGATGATAAAGCTGTTGAATATCTTAAGAATTTAGATTACTGTTTGTCATCTGAACATCTAAAAAGTCTTGAGCTTTTTTCGGACTATCTTCTTGATATTGGACTTATAATTGAGAGACCTGTTTTTCAGTTTGCTGAGGTGTAGGTATGAAAAGAGTTGTGTTTGACAGTAAAGAGGTTTTCCCATCAAAGATAATATGTGTAGGAAGGAACTACACAGATCATATAAGAGAGCTTGGTAATAAAAATCCTGAAGAGATAGTTCTTTTTATCAAACCAAACAGCAGTATATCTGATATTTTGCTGAAACCGGATGAAAGATGCAGGTATGAAGGGGAGATATCTTTTATATTCAAGGATGGACAGATAGCAGGTGTAGGATTAGGTATAGATCTGACACTTATTGATGTCCAGAAAAGACTGAAGGAGAAAGGTCTTCCCTGGGAAAAGTCTAAAGCTTTTGACAACTCTGCTGTTTTCTCAGATTTTGTGAGGGTTGATAGTATAGATTATATAAGAATGGAGCTCTGGATAAACGGAAAACTCCGTCAGAGCGGATCTGTCTCACAGATGATTTACAGTGTAGACCAGATAGTTAATGAGATAAAGAGGTATTTCAGTATCAATGATTACGACATACTGATGTGTGGAACACCTGAAGGTGTAGGAGAGTTTGAAAAAGGGGATATATTTATAGGGAAGATATTTTCAGGTGATAAACTTTTAACTGAGGGAAGATGGACAGCAGAATAGTTACAGCTGATGGAACAGAAACATTTATTAACGAGGAGTACAACGAGGCTTACCACAGCACAAAAGCGGGAGCATACACGGAAAGTCTACACAAATTCATAAAACCTACAAAAATACTGGAAAAAGCTTTAAAAAATAAAGAAATCTATATACTTGATGTAGGTTTTGGTCTTGGTTACAACGTTGCTACAGCTATAAAACATGTAAGGGATCTATCAAAAGATGTTTCTATACATATAACTTCCGTTGAGAAAGATAAAGATGTTTTTGAAAAGATAAGACAGCTTAATATACCTGACAGCCTGAAGGATGCTTATGAGATTATCCTTTCTGGGAATATTGAAGGTGATATATACTCTGTTAAAAAGGAATATCTGGATCTTAAGGTTATATTTGGAGAAGGAAGACAGATACTTAAGAAGCTGTCAGAAGAAGGTATAAAGTTTGATGCTGTGTTCTATGATCCATTTTCTCCTAAAGTAAATACTGAGATGTGGACTGTTAATATATTCAGGATAGTTAAAAGGCTGATGAAGGATGATGGAATTCTTGCTACATACAGTGCCTCACTTGCTGTCAGAAAAGGTCTTATAGAGGCAGGTTTCAGGATAGGTCTTGTTGAACCTGTTGGAAGGAAGAGCTACTCCACAGTTGCAACAGTATCAGGTGATATACCACCTTTGACGGAAAAGGAGAAAAAAAGACTGGAAAGCTCCCCGTATGCTGTTCCTTTTTACGATAATGATGATCTGACACTCAAAAAGGAAGAGATAAAAAGTAGATGGGAATTGAAAATCTCTAAAAATTCCAATAACATAAATGAAAAATAGGGAGGGAGAGCTTGAAAAAGGTACTGTCTATTATTTTTTTAACAGGTTTAATAAATCTTTCGTTTGGAGGACAGGCAACAGCTGTTATATCTGTCAGTGTTGATGTTGAAAAGTCTAAGAAAGAACAGAAGGCAGAAAAAGCTGTTAAAACTGAGAAGGATAAAAAAGATTCTGAGAAGGAGTCTGACGAATAGATATACACCTAAAGCATTTTTTCTACAGTTCTGAAAGGGAAATAGCTTTCCTCAAGTATTTTTATGTATTTCTCAATATCAAGAGGTTTCGGATATCTCATGTATATCTCAAGTGGGACGCCTTTTATGTAACTGTCCTTAACATAGATAATATTTATCTTTTCACCTGGATTTACCTTTATCCCCTCTTTTAGAAGTGTTCCTGCGGTCTCTGATATATCCGTTCTTTTCTGGTATGTGGTGGGATCCTTTGATACCCTTTTCCTTACTGCAAGCTGGAATATACTGAAATCACCTTTCTTTAATCTATCCCTGTATTTTTTCAGTATATCCTCTGTATCCCTAAGCTTCTCGAAGAACTGTTTTCTGTTTTCAGCTTCCTTTAACTTTTCAAGTATCTCACTCTGGAATATCTTAACAAACTGCGGTGAGTCGGATCTTCTTATTTCTATACCTCTAACCTTTAACTCTCCGTTCCTGAACTTTCCATAAAACCTGTTAGGTACGCCTATACCATCTTCCTTTGATGGGAGAAATACAATCCAGTCAAATATACCCTCAAGATTTATCCTGAAATCTATAAGATTTTTATTTATCCCTTTAAATCTCCTTTTCAGCTTTTCGTTTAAGACAGTCTCAAGCTCTCTGTAATCTTTTTCCGTTGCATCTTTTCTGTAAATCCATACAGAATCTGTTAATGCATGTAAAAGTCTGAAACCTCTGCTCTCTGCTATCTCCTTTACAAAGAGTAAAAGCTGTCTTCCTATAGCTGTTGTTGTTTCGTGGGACTCTATCCTTCCGAAAACAGCATTTTTGTATCCAAGGTATCCAAAGCTTACAACAAGAAGCCATTTTAAACCTTTCTGTCTCCTGTCAAATATCTCTCTTCTGTCCTGTGATCTTTTCATAAGCTCTTTGTAATGAGTCCTCCTGTTTAAAAGAAATCTGAGGGCTTTTGGGACTATACCTTCCCTCTTTGTGCATACCCTGTAACCTGTAGGTAGTTTTGCTGTACATTCTCTGTGAGAGCAGTTTATAGTTTCGTATGAGAGATTGTAGTTTGCTATTATTGAGGGATACATTGAGAAAAAATCAAGCTCGGCAACATTTTCAAAAACACCTGTTATCGGTCTGAAGGAAAGACCACCCCTATCAACATCTATAAGCTGGTCTGCTGTTTTTGGGTCTTCCGGGAGATTTTTTCTGAAAGGGATAAGGTATCCTTCTTCAAAAGCCATTCTGATCTCAATGGATGTTATAGGTGTTCCTATCGTTGTTCTTGACAGCTGCTGTAAGGGGATTGAAGATATCCTTCCAAGCTCAATAATACCGTCAAGGCCTATCTCCCTGTAAAAAAATGAGTTTTTTGGGTCTATATGTATCCTTCCAAGTAGGTATGTTGAGTCTGCTGTGTAAACTGTCTGTCCGTAAGAGATGAAACTTCTTCCCTTTTTTGTGAAAGGCTGTGTTTTTATCCTGTTCAGGTTCTGGACGCCTGCTTTTATAAGATTTGGGATTACTATCTCATCCCCGTATTCAACAATCAGGATATCAGGGTCTTTTTTTTTAAAAGCTGTGAGAGATACTCTAAATTGCCATCATCTAAAACTATACCTGATTCCCCTTCCATCTCAATGTATAGAGGAGGCAAATGTCTCATAAACTTTGGATTTCCACCTTCTATATCCGGCTTTATTCTCATTATCCTCAGATCAAAAATCCTGTAATCTGTTCTCTCCGCACTGTCTATCTTTCTGAACATAACTTTTCCATTCCTCTCAACAGGTTCTACAGTGCAGAATGGAAATATCTTTTTTTCATACATAAATATCTGAGCAGGTGTGAGCTGTATGTTGTATATATCAGTATCTTCAATAACTCTGTTTTTCCTCAAAAGATGTACAGCTTTAAGGTATGTAAAAGGTGTGTTTGTTGTTAGCTTATAAACCTGGAGTTCACCTTTTAGAAGATCTTTTTTTAATACTTTCTCAATCTTTATCTTCTTCCCAAATCTTTTGATCAGAAGCTTTAAAGCATCTTTACTGTTTTTCTCACCGATATAGAAGTAAGGTCTGAACCTTCTGAAAACGGAAAATCTCTTCCCATCTTCAGATAAAAGCCATATATGTATCCCGAAGGAGTCAGAGTATATATCAAGGATCTGAAGCTTTCTTTTTACCATTTTTCAGTTCCTGTATCTCTTTTTCCATCTCTATAAGTATTGAAAATATTATGCTCTCTACAGGATTTATACTTCCTGAACTCCCTACAGCCTGAGAGTGGAATTTTGCGTATGAGAAAAGTCTGTCAAATATCTTTTTGTCTTCCTTCCTGAGAGCTTTTCTAAAAAGTGAAAGCTCATTTTTACTGAGCTTTATTATCTGTGTTCCAGAAGGGATAGTTTTCCCCATTTCTTACCTCAGCTGTTAACGGTTATATTTGTGAACATAAAGCTCTCACCAACGATAAAAACAGGAAGATTTATACCTTTTATCTTTTCAACTACAGAGGAAAGGGACAGTCTTTTTTCGTCCTCAGATATGCTCTGGTCTTTCAGAACCTCATCTATGTCGGAGATGATTATAACATCGGGAGCTGTTTTCAGGCTTTTGTCTATAGCTGTTTTAAGCTGGAAAACGGTAAAAACTCTTACTATCTTTATAAGGTTTAAAAGTTTCTTTGGATCTAAGTTCTCAAATTTTGCCACATTCGTTATAAGAAATGGGTTAAACCTGTTCCCACAATCTATAAGAGACACATTTTTTGAGCTTTTTGTGAATTTGTAAAGCATGTAGTGGTAGTGATACTTTCCGTTTGATATCTCTATCTTTTCCCACTGTTTTTCAAGCATACCGATAGGAGAGATCCCATTATAAACCATAACTAAAACCTCCTTTTAAGTCCTCTGTAGGATCTTATTATTCCTTTAACCACACCCTGAACCTGAATCCTGTCAGCTTCGTAATACATAGGCTCAAGCTCCTCATTTGCAGGAACAAGCTTTACCATCCCGTTATCCAGTAGATAAAACTTCTTCAGTGTTGCCTCTTCTCCATCAATGAGAACAACAGCAACCTCCCCGTTTAAAACGTCTTTTCTGTTTTCAACGATAATAATATCCCCGTCCATAATATGCTCATCTATCATAGAGTTTCCCTTTACTTTCAGGGCGTAACAGTTATCACACTGGATAAGGTCTGTCAGATCAACATACTCAAATATGTCCTGTTCTATCTCTATAGGTCTTCCTGCTGCGATATGACCGTAAAATGGGAATTTTAAAGGCTCTTCCTCAAAAAGCTTTTCTCTATTAATCCTGATCTTACCTCTACCTGTTCTTATCAGGTAGCCTTCTTTTACGAGTTTTTCTATATGCTCATGGATTGTTGAGACTGCAGAAAGACCAAAATAGTCTGCTATCTCCTTGAGTGTTGGACTGTATCCGTACTGGGAATAAAACTGGCCTATAAACTGTAGTATCTCTTTCTGTCTTTTTGTTAACAATATCCTAACCTCCTGTTTTTTAATATAACCGAAAAAAAACCGAAAATCAAGTTTTACACCTGTAGGATTTAAGCCGAATAAATGTTAAAATATTCATATAAAACAGGGAGGTACACATTTGGAACTTGTAATAGATAAAAATGATCTTCAAAACCTCTTGAAAAAGGCTATATCAGCAACAGAAAAAAAATCAGCACTTCCAATACTTTCAAACTTTTTACTTGAAGCAAAGGATGATAAGCTCACAGTTCAGGGTACAGATCTTGAGGTTCATGTTTCTGTCTCTGTTTTTGCCAAGATTGAGAACGAAGGAACTGCCTGTGTTAATGCTAAAAAATTAACAGATATATCAAGACTTCTCCCGAGCAATGAGGTTTATATAAAACTTGAGGACAGCACACTGAAGATAAAATCTGGAAAGACAAAGTACAATCTTCCTGTTGCTCCTTCAGAGGACTTCCCACAGATGTATCCATTTCCAGAGGATAACGCATTTTTGATCTCAGGAGATAATCTCCAGAAGGCTATAGGAAAAACAGCCTACGCCTCATCTAAAGAGGAAAGCAGATACGCACTTCAGGGCGTTCTTTTCAGATCGCTTAACGGGAATATAGATGTTGTTGCAACAGACGGACACAGACTCGCACTTTACACTATAGAGAGAACAGGTAAAGGTGATATAAACATAATAGTTCCACAGAAGGCTTTAAATGAGCTTAAAAAGCTCCTGACAGGTCTTGAGGATGTTGAGGTTGCAGCTACAGACCAGTACGCATTTTTCAGAACTAAAGAATGGATACTTATGACAAGACTTTTAGAGGGAGTTTTCCCTGATTATACACAGGTCATCCCTTCAGAGTTCTCAAGGGAGATAAAGATAGATAAAAAGGAGTTTCTTGAGTCTATAAAAAGGGTCTCAGCTGTTATAGAAGGAGACACAAAGCCTATAAAGCTCACCTTAAAGCCTGAGATACTTGAGCTGAAAAGCGTTTCTGTTGAGTATGGAGAGGCTGTTGATGAGCTGAGTGTTGATTATGAAGGTGAGGAGTATTCTATAGGATTCAATGCAAAGTATCTTATTGAGGCTGTTGAGGTTATAGATGGGGATGAGGTTGTGATAAAGTTTACAAATCCGAATGCACAGACATTAATAATACCTGCAGATCAGGAAGACAGGTATAAAGCCATTGTTATGCCTATGGAAATTTCCTGATAAATATATATCTTATCCTGCTGAAAAATTTATTTTAGGAGTAAAAGGTTGGAAGAGAGAAAAGATACAGTTACAACCGAGGAATACAGAGCTGAAGCTATAGATGTTGTTGAGGGTCTTGACCACGTAAGGGCAAGGCCTGCCATGTATATAGGTGATATATCTGAGAGAGGTCTCCACCATCTCGTCTGGGAGCTTATTGACAATGCCGTTGACGAGGCAATGGCAGGTTTTGCGAAAAATATATCCGTTGTAATACATGAGGACGGCTCAGTTACAGTTGAGGATGATGGAAGGGGAATTCCTGTAGATATCCACCCAAAAACAGGGCTTCCAGCTGTCCAGATGGTTTTTACAGTTTTAGGTGCAGGTGGTAAGTTCTCAAAAAAGGCTTACCAGTATTCTGGTGGTCTCCACGGTGTTGGTGCTTCTGTTGTTAATGCTCTATCAAGATGGCTTGTTGTAGAGGTTTACAGGGATGGTAAGGTTTACAGACAGGAGTATGAGTTTGGTAAGCCTATAACACCTCTAAAAACTGTAGGTGAGACACACAAAACAGGAACTAAAGTAACATTTATGCCTGATGACACAATATTTGAGACGGTAAAGTTCAAGTTTGATACTATCTCAAAAAGATGTAGGGAGCTTGCTTTCCTGCTTCCCGGTGTGAGATTTTTCGTCTCAGATGAAAGGGTTGATATAGATGAGGAGTATCTTTATGAAGAGGGTATAAAAGATTTTGTCAGAGTTCTTAATGCTGCAAAGGACCCTCTTTTCAGTGATGTTATATACGTTAAAGGCGAACAGGACAGGATCATAGTTGAGGTAGCATTCCAGTACACAAGAAGCTACAACGAGGTTATAGAGAGTTTTGTTAACAACGTGAAAACCGTTGAAGGTGGAACTCATGTTGCTGGTTTTAGGGGAGCTCTTACAAGGGCTATGAACAAAACCCTTTCAGGAATGAGACTTCCAAAAGAACTGAAAAGCGGTGTTAAAGGTGAGGATCTCAGGGAAGGTCTTACAGCTGTTATATCTGTAAAGGTCCCTGAACCTCAGTTTGAAGGTCAGACAAAATCAAAACTTGGAAATCAGGAAGTAAAAAGGGTTGTTGAGAATATTGTAGGTGAAGCTCTTTTAGAGTTTTTTGATAAGAACAAGGATATAGCTGTAAAGATAGCTGAGAAGGCTATAGAAGCTGCGATAGCGAGGGAAGCAGCGAAGAAGGCAAAGGAGATATCAAGAAGAAAATCATTCCTTGAGGACACATCACTTCCCGGAAAGCTTGCAGACTGTTCTGAAACTGATCCTGAGATATGTGAGCTTTTCATAGTTGAGGGTGAGTCTGCTGGTGGTTCTGCAAAACAGGGAAGGGACAGAAGAACTCAGGCTATTCTTCCTCTAAAGGGTAAGATACTTAATGTTGAGAAGGCGAGAATTGATAAGATACTCTCAAATGATGAGATAAGATCAATAATAAACGCAATAGGAACAGGGATAGGGCTTTCGACAGAGGAGGATGATGAGGGATTTGATCTTTCAAAGCTCAGATACCACAAGATAATACTTATGGCTGATGCCGATGTTGATGGGGCACATATCACAACACTTCTGCTAACACTGTTTTACAGATACTTCCCACAGATAATAGAGAACGGATTTTTATACATAGCACAACCTCCCCTTTACAAACTTAAAAAGGGAAGATCTGAGATATACGTCAAGGATGATGAAGAGCTTGCAAAGATCGTTATAGATTTTGCATCGGATGAGATAACATTTGAGGGGAAAAATCTTACGAAGATACAGATAAAGGATCTTGCAAAGAAGGCAAAAGAGTATTCAGATCTAAAAAGATCAATATACAAGAGAAAAGATAAAAAGGTTATAGATGCTGTTATTGATCTTAATATAACTGAGGATGACCTTACAGATGAAGACAGGGTTAAGGAGATCGTCCAGAAGTTAAGGGAGAAACTTCCTGAGTATAACGTATACTATGAGAGAAATCTTTTTGAGGGTGATATAGAGATATTCTGCGTCAGGGAAGAGAGATTTAAACAGGTACAGAACAAGATAGATGATGACTTCCTAACATCTTACGCTTACAGAAGAATACTTGAGCTAAGCTCCGAGATAAAACAGATCGTTGGTGAACTTCCTTTAACTATGAATTACAAAAATAAGGAGGTTACCGTTACAGATCTTGATCAGCTTTACGATGTTATATGGGAAGCGGGAATCCATGGTGTGGAGATACAGAGATACAAGGGTCTTGGTGAGATGAACCCTGAACAGCTCTGGGAAACAACGATGAACCCCAAAACAAGAAGACTTATGCAGGTAACACTTGAGGATGCTGCACTTGCAGATGAGGTTTTCTCTATACTGATGGGTGAGAAGGTAGAGCCAAGAAAAGAGTTCATCATGAAATATGCTAAAGAAGTGAGAAATCTGGACGTGTAGGAGGTTAATCTCCTACTTCTTTTTCTCCTCCGGTGGAGGAACTGAAACAATCCAGTCAACTATTATCTCAAGCTCCTCAGGCTGTATCTGTGGATGTGAAGGCATCTTCATATCAAGGAATTTAAACCATTTACCTGAACTTCCTTTTCTTATAGTTTCCCTCAGATACTGCTTTGTAGCCTCAATATCATTGTTAAACTCTTTAAGATATTTTGATTTAACCATATAAAAACTTGGTCCTGCCACAATCCCGTAGTCTGCGTGACAGCCTTCACATCCGTACTTTTTAAAAAGTGCATAAGCTTTTTCTTTGTCAGCAGCAAAAGCTAAATTTGATATAAGCAAAAGGGATATTATGAAAACTCTCATTTTTAACCTCCGTATAACTATACACAGTATTATATTTAGTATATCAGAAATTAAAACCAAGGCTTTACAATATTACGAACAGAGGCTAAATTAATAATTCAAACATCTGTGTAATCAGAGTTAATAAGAGACTCTTGGAATAATTAAACGGGAGAACCTCTATATGAACGGTTCTTATATAGGGTATTTAGATATAACGGACATATTCAAGAATCCTCTCTTTAAGGGGGGAGAGGTTGTATTCTTTCTTTTAGATAAAGATCTGAACTTTAAAAATGTAAGCGAAAATATCAAAACTGTTCTTGGCTATTCATCCGATCAGCTGGTAAATAACAGGGTGAATTTTCTGGATATTGTTCACAGTGACGATATTAATAAGGTTAAAGACATTCCTAAAAAGATTTTAGACAGAAAAGGTCTGTTTCAGATAGATAACCTAAAGCTTAGATCAAAAGATGGAAAGGAGGTTTATGTATCCTGCAGAAAGATATATATAAAAGGAAAAGATTCAGATTATTTTATAGGTTACATACTTGATAAAACAAAAGAGGTTGAGGAACGATCGCTCTTTGAGACTATATCAAAGGTTGCCCCTATAGGTATTTTTCTCCAGAGGAAAGGGAGGCTTGTTTTTGTAAATAAAAAAGTGGAAGAGATAACTGAGTACAGTGAGAAAGAGCTTCTGGATATGGATGATATCCTGCTTATAGTACATCCTGAAGACAGGAAAAAGGTAAAAGAAGTTATTGAATTAAGAAATAAAGGGATAAAAAAGTTTGCAAACTACAGGATAAAGATTATAACAAAAAGCAACAGGATTAAATGGATTCATATAAATTCTGAAACTGTTTCCTATCACGGTGAGTACTCAGGAATTGGGACGATAGAGGATATAACAAAGGAGGTTCATCTTGAAAAGGCAAAGGAACTTCTGTTCAGGATAAACAGACTGATAATGAAGATAAGCGAGATAGACGTTCTTTTAAAGGCTGTAGTTGATACACTTATCAGTGTTGATGACTTTTCTGATGTTTTCATTGCAGAGGTTGATGAGAACGGACAGATAGTTCCCAAGTACTTTGATAAAGGGAGTGTTATAACAAACCTTTTCAACAGACTTGAGAGTCTTCCAGAAAGAGAGGTTCTTAACAAGATGGACTATTTTTATATAAGGGATGTTGAGGAAGTTGAGGATTTTGAAAACTGGAAAGAGTATGTAAAAACTGCAGGGGCTGGATCGGTCCTTCTTATACCTATATTTATCCACGACAGTATTAAGTATGTGATCGTCATATACGCAAGGGAGAAAGACTACTTTTTTGATGAGGAGATATCCATATACAGAGAGATATCGGATGATGTTGGGTTTGGTATAAGGTATATACAGCAGCAGAAAGATCTCTTCCACAAGGAGTTTTTTGATACGCTGACAGATCTTGGAAACAGAAAGTTACTTCTATCTGAACTTAAAGAGCTTGTAAGAGAGGAGGAGGAGTTCTATCTGGTTTTTTTAGATATATACAACTTCAGATTTATAAATGAAATATACGGCGAGAAGGTGGGGGACTTACTTCTAAGGGAGATCGCAGATACACTTAAAGAGTTTTTAGACGGTTACAAGATATTCAGGTCAGGATCGGACACATTCACAGTTGTTGTGAGGGATAAGGATATAATGTCCGTTCTTGAAAAAATAAGGCTTGCCTTTACAATACCATTTTCTATAGAGGATCATATTATCCATCTTGATTTTAATGTTTCTGTTGTTAAGTATCCTGAAGATGGTAAGTCAGAGACAGATATATACATAAAAGGTGAAAGAACGCTGGAACTCTCAAAAAGTAAGGGAAAAAATCATATACTTTTCTATAACGAAAAGGATTACCAGAAGGTTAAAACTATAAAGGAGATAGAAGAAAAGATAGAAACAGCTCTTATAGAAAACCAGTTCACATTCAATCTTCAGCCTGTTGTTGATTTTAAAACTGATAGTGTGATCGCCGCTGAAGCTCTGATAAGATGGAAAACGCCTGAAGGAGAGTACATACCACCATCTGAGTTTATACCTATAGCTGAAAAAACAGGACAGATAAAGGATATTGATAATCTTATGCTTGTTAAGGTCAACGATATTATAAACAGATGGAAGAGGGAAGGTTTAAACCCTGTAAAGATATCAGTGAATGTAACTCCCCAGAATATAGAAGAGATCATATACAAGATAAAATCAACAAATAAGATGGTATTTTTCAAGGTTCCTGAAGGGGAGCTTCTTTTAAACAGTAAGTACATAATAATGGAGATAACTGAAAGGGATCTTCTTGATCTTTACAGACAGAAAAAGGATATAGACAATCTGAGAAAGATGGGATTTGAGATATCTATAGATGATTTTGGTACAGGTTTTTCAACATTAAAATATCTGGCTAATATAAATGTTGATTCTATAAAGATTGATATGTCCTTTATAAAGGATATGCTTATTGATGAGAATGTTCATAAACTGGTCCAGTCTATAATTAACATAGCAAAGATATTCAATATAAAAACAATAGCTGAAGGTGTTGAGACTGAAGAGCAGTATATTGAGCTTAAAAAGTTAGGCTGTGACAGGTATCAGGGTTATTACTTCTCTCCACCACTTGAGCCTGAAGAGTTTGTAAAATTCCTTAAGAAGTAGTAAACAAGAGGAACGAATATCAGTGTGAGGAATGTTCCCACAATGAGTCCACCTATTGCCACAACGGCAAGAGGGGCAAGTCTTTCAAGCCCTAAAGCCCATGCAAAAGCGATAGGTACCATACCTGCAGATGTTGCAAAGGCTGTCATAAGTACAGGTCTGGTCCTTATATTTATACTCTCTAATACAGCTTTTTTTAGATCTCTGTTTTTTTCATAATGCATGGTTATAAAATCTATCAACAGAATGGAGTTCTTTACTATTATTCCTGACAGCAGTATAAGCCCCATCATAGCTGGTAGCGATCTATGGTAATCGGCCAGTAGTAAAGCCCATATTCCACCTATAACAGCAAGTGGGATTGCTGATATTATTGATGTTGGTGCTGAGAATGATCTGAATGTAGGAACCATAGAGAAAAAGAGCAGAACTATACCGAACCCGACAGCTTTAAACATCCTTCCGAGTGAATCAGACAGCTGTTTTACCTCGCCCTGATCGCTTATCTCATAACCGTGAGGAATTTTAAGATCATCTAACGCTTTTTCTGTTCTTCCTGCAATGTGTGTTACAGCTCCCTTTTCTCTGAAGCCGATAATATCTATCGTATATCTCAGATCCTGTCTTGTGATTATCGTCGGTTCAACAATCTTTTCTAACTTTGCGAATACAGAGAAAGGAACTTTCCCTTTAGGTGTGTCTATATAATACTCATTGAGTTGATCTATGTAGGATCTCTTAGCTTCCGGAAGGATTAATTTTATACCGACGGGGTTCTCATTCTGTATGTTCATAAGTGATACATTTGCTCCTTTTACAAAGGCTGATATCTGGGAGATAAAACTGTATGGTGTGAGTCCAAACTGTTCAAGCCTTTCACTGTTCAGAACAATCCTGTAAGATACCTTGTCCATATCCCAGTTTTTGTATACAGATTTCAGCCCTGTTACATTTTCCATCCTTCTCAGTATCTCATTTCCGATAGAATCAAGTCTGGATAGGTCATCACCAGATACCATGATATCAACGGTACCTTTTATATTTGACATTGGTGTGGCACCGTACTCAAATACAGAGACATACTTTATATCTGGTAACTGTGATATCTTTTTATAAAGATCCCTCTGTATCTTCCATATATCCTTTTCCCTGTCAAATCTCGTGTTGTATGTAACTGTTATCGTTACAGACTGTGGGGAGTTTGATCCGATTGATAGTACACCGGGTTCTGATCCTACAGCTGTGGATATCTTTTCTACGTTTTTATCTGAGGATATAATCCTGTTTATTCTTTCTGTTATCTTTTCAACCTTTTCTGGAGATATGTTTGAGTTCAGAATCACATTCAATTTTACTATCCCCGTATCCATAGGAGGCATCATCTCATTTCCAAGAACCGGTATAACAAATCTGACACTTAAGATAAGAACAGCTATTAACGGTATAAAGTACACCAGTGGATGAACCTTTCCATAAACAGCTCTTTTTACAGCACCTGTATAAAAATTTTTTAAAGGCTCGAGTAATACTGATACAACCTGGTAAACCTTTTTCTCAAATATGTTTTTTCCTTCAGTTTTTTTGAGTATATACGGGGATATAAGGGGGATAAATGTTATAGAAACAAAGTAAGAGACCCACAGAGCTATAAGCAATGTCTCCGATAGAGGTCTGAATATCTTTTCCGGATAATCTCCAACAAACAGAAGGGGAACAAGAACAGAAGATGTGGCAACAGTTCCTCCTAAGATAGCAAGCATGACCTCTTCAGTTCCTTTCAGAACTGCTGTTTTTACATCCTCACCTAGCTGGTGGAGATGCCTCTCTATATTTTCAAGGACGACAACAGCATCATCTATGAGCATTCCAAGGGCGAGAATAACAGCTGTCAGGGTTACTATATTGAACTGGATATCAAAAAGCCACATAAAACCTATCGTTATACTGTAAACGAAAGGTATTGATAAAGCAGCAACGATCATCTGGCGTATATTTGCAAGGAAAAGAAAGATTACGATTGAGACAAAGATTATCGCATCCCTTAAAGCCTCAAACATATTTGATATGCTGAGGGATATGATCCTTTCCTGTGTGTCAGCTATCTCAAATTTTAGAGATGGGTATAACTTCTCAAGCTCCTTTACTTTTTCTTTTACATTATGGATAGTATCAAGGGCTGAAGCATCTATACTTCTCTGAACGGCGATAGCTACTGCCTTTTTCCCGTTTCCAAAATATAAGGAGAAGTTGTCCGGATAGCCGTACCGTACAGATGCTATATCACCAAGTCTGACATTATCCCTTATTACCAGATCTTTGATTCTATTTATATCTCTGAACTTACCGTCGTACTTTATAAGGAAATAACCTTCATCATTTATGATAAATCCTGCAGGGTATGTTATGTTCGACTCCCTTATCTTTCTTATTACAAGATCAACCGGGATGTTAAGTCTGTTCAGCTTTTCACTGTTCAGCTCTATGTATAGCTCCTTTCTGTATCCGCCAAAAATATCAACATTCTCAACACCTTCAACCTTTAAAAGCTGATCTTTTATCTGGTTTTCCGCTAACTGTCTTACATCCGCAAGTGAGATTGATCTGTCTTTGGGATATACAGCATAAACTAAAACAGGCTGTGTGTTTGAGAATATCCTGTATATAGCGGGATCTTTTATATTTTCTGGAAGTTTTCCCTTTACTTTTGATAGTGCATTTGAGACATCCGTTACCGCCTCTGAGAAATCCTTTCCATACTCAAACTCAGCCGTTATAACAGCCATCCCGTCAGTAATTGATGATCTTACGGTTCTCAGTCTGTCTATGGTGTAAAGCTGCTTTTCAATGGGGATAACAATGTTCTCAGATATATCCTTGGCAGAGGAGCCTTCCTGTGTTATAACTACAGCCACCTGAGGTCTGTCTGCATCAGGAAAAAGATTTCTGTCCTGATGAAAGTATCCATATATACCTATAATCGAGAATATTATTATCAGTGATAATGTCGTATGATGATTTTTCAGAATAAAATGTGTAAACTTTTCCATCCTAATCCTTACCTTCTGTAACTATTTTTCCTTTTCCCATGAATAAGGCTCTTCTCAGTGTTGGGTCTGACCCCACGGCAACAACCATTCCTTCAGTTAGATCACCTTTAACAACAGCTTTATCCCTGTATACCCCTTTTAGCTCTACAGGTATTTTTATAAATTTTCCTTTTTTCTCTGTTATAACGTATCTTTTTCCGGTCAGATCAAGTATTGAGTTGACAGGTACTATAAAACCGTCATCCGTTTCTAAATAGATCTTCACAGGGATGTTAACTCCAACAGGAATATTTCCCAGACTGTCTGACTTTATCTCAATCTGGGGCAGTTTTATCTCTGATGTTACATATTTCTTAGATATATATCCTTTTATATCTCTCCCGTTAAATGCTATCTTTACAGGATATCCTTCATCAATTCTGTTGTATATATCTGGAGGGATGTTTACCAGAATCTTTCTGCCTGTGTAAACCTCCAAAACAGGTTTTCCTGCAACAGCGAAGCTACCTTCATAAAGGAATATCCTTCCGATCTGACCATTAACAGGAGATCTGACAGTTCCGTATTCTGCAAATATCTCAAGTGATTTTATCTTACTCAGAAGAGATTCTATCTTTTTGTTCAGCGCATCTATACTTTTCTGGATTACTTTCAGGTCTGTTTCTGCTTTTACAAGTTTCAGGTGTGAAAGTTCTAATGCTTCCTCTGGTATTGCCTTATTTTCAAAAAGTATCCTGTCCCTTTCGTATATATTTTTTGTGTATTTGTAGTTTGCTTTAGCTGTTTTCAGTTTTTCCCTGTTAATCTCAATCTGATCACGGAGATACTCAACCTCTTTTTTCAATGATTTTATATCTTCCTCTATCTGTCTTGTGTCTATGACGGCTATAGTCTGACCTTTTTTAACTGTATCTCCCTCTTTTACATTCAGTTTCAGGATATTCCCCGTTATTTTTGATGAGAGCTTTACAGTCTTCTCGGGAAAGACGGAGCCTGTAAAATCTCTGTAAATCTCAAGTTTTCCCCTTTTCACAGCCTTTCCCTCAAGAATAACAGAAACAGGTTCTGGTTTTATATCATTTTCAAGGGCTTTTCTTTTTTCCCTGAGGATCTTTATTCCTCCTGCTATTAAAAGGAAGACAATAAAGAACGCTATATATTTCCTCATATCATTCCTCACTGATTAAGTAGTTAAGGTATGCAATCTCTGCTTCCCTTTTATAAAAGGCTTCGTAGTATCTTGTCTCTGCTGATATTCTGTCTGATTTTGCTTTCAGCAGGTCAAATATATCAGATACACCGTTTTCATACTTTATCTTTTCTATCCTTTCTATCTCTTTTGCAAACTCTATCCTTTTTTTGGCTGATACTATCTCCTCTTCATAGATCCTTATTCTGTTTAATACCGTATTTATCTCCTTTTTCAGATTTAAAAAAGCAGATCTCTCCCTCTCACTGTAAAAAAGATACTCTTTCCTCCCTTCAGAAACAGCAGAAGCTCTCCTGCCAAAATCAAACAGGGTATACCTTATATTTAAACTGATCTTATAGAAATCAAAACTTTCTCCAAGTGCATACTTTTTTGAGTATGCTAGATCAAGATCAACCCGTGGATAGTATGCAGATTTCTGCCTCTTTATGAGATTTTTAGCTTTTATTTTATTTAGCTGTTCTTTCTTTATATAAAGTAGATCTTCATACCCTTTTATCTCCGGAACAGGACTGCTTTTATTTATATCGCTCAGTCTATCAAGTTCTATGTCTTCCCTGCCTACAAGGGTCTTTATTGTGTATTTCAGATCTTCTATTTTGAGTGTTATCTTTTTCAGCTCCGTTTCGGCCTCTTTTAGCTGGTAATCTACTTTCAGCAGATCAACCTCAGCTTTCTTTCCGGCTTTTACAGATACGATCACGTTTTCTTTCAGCTTTTTAAGGGAACTGATATAACTTTCCACAGCCTTTTTCTGCTTTTCAAAGGAAAGTATCTGAAGGTAAGATGATTTTATACGGTATACAAGCTGATTTTTTGTGAGTCTTTCCTCAGTATCTGCTATCTTACCGCCTATACGTGATATTTTCAGATCTGTCTCAGTTCTGAAGCCTGTAAATAAAGGGACGCTGTAGCCTATACCAAAACTGTAAAAGTTGTTGGCAAAAGTCATTCCTGATATTCCTTTTTTCGGGTCTAAAAAACCGAGGTTTGTTTTCTCGCTGAAGTGATCAAAACCTCCATAAATGTATAACTTTCCGTATCTTGAGGATCTTATCTGTTTTTCTTTCTCCAGGTATATCTCTTTTTTTATCCTTTTTTGCTTTAAATAGGGGCTGCTGATTAGAGCCTGCTGTATAAGCTGGTCTAAGGTCACCCCAAAGGATGAGAAACTTATAATAAGCAGTAAGGCGATTACTCTTTTCATCCCATCTAAGTTATATAATTATAACTTAATATATTCTCAAAACTTCTTGATGTCAACCCATTTTGAAATTTTTGGGAAAGTACTTATATTGACAGAGCCGGATAAAAAGATTATTATTTATCAATAATAGTAATAATTACTGATAAAAGATGGATCAAAAACTAAAAGACAGTCTTATTATATCGCTTTCCTTTCTTTTAGGACTTTTTATAATCCTGTTTATATTTCTATTTATCTGAGAGACTCTATATTTGCTTTCAGTTTTATGATTGTCTCTTCATACTCCATCTCAGGGTCTGAGTCAGCAACAATTCCACTTCCAACATATATACTGCATCTTTTGCCCTTAAAAATAGACTGTCTTATCGCCACACTCATAACAAAATCCAGATCAGGTTTTATAAGGAATGTGGCACCACAGTATACAGATCTGCTCAGATCCTCAAGCTGTGATATTATCTCCATAGCTCTTATCTTTGGAGCTCCTGTTACCGATCCCGGTGGGAATGTGTTGTCTATTATCTCCTGAAGTGAGATGGATTTTTTTAGCTGAGAACTTACAGTTGATACCATCTGAAAGACGGATCTGTATTTCTCTATCCCGAAAAGCTTTTCAACCTTTACAGATCCCTTTTCTGATATTCTTCCAAGATCATTCCTCATAAGATCTGTGATCATGAGATTCTCAGCCCTCTCCTTTTCTGAACTTTCAAGCTCAGATCTGAGCTTCTCATCCTCTTCAGGGGATCTTCCCCTTTTCCTTGTTCCCTTTATAGGTTTTGTTGTGATCCTTCTCCCTTCCTTCCTTAGAAAGAGCTCCATAGAAGCCGACACAACAGAAAAATGTATATCCTTTATAAGCATGAGATATGGGGCAGGCTGGTAGTTTATCAGATTGAAAAATACGGTCTCAGGATGAAAAAAACCTTTTATATCAACTCTATGGGCTATATTGACCTGGTATATCTCTCCTCTTGATATAAAATCTTTTGCTTTAAGGACTTTTTCTATATATCTTTTCCTGTCTGTTCTGTATATTACATCCTCAATCTTATTTTTTAAATGTAGTTCAGGAATACTTATTTTTTTATAATTTTTAAAGAATATCCCGTAAATATCAGGAATTTTTATATCGTCCTGCTGAGGTATTCTTTTTTTTAAAGCTATCTTTTTACCATAGTTGTAAGATATAAAACCAGCACAGTAGTATCCTTTTTCCTTTATTAATTTTTCTATAAATAAAAAAGGTTTTTCCGTTTTAATCTTTCTGTCTTCTATGTACAGTATTCCATTTTTATAAACAAGTTTTATTATCGGTTTATCAAACAGATATACTCCCTTATCTTTAAACCATCCATCCCTTTCAGAGTACAAATACACTTTCATTAAAACTTCCTTCTGTAACAAAAAATGTTTATAATTATAATTAAGGATTACTCTAAGAGAGAAATAATGAGAAAGCTTATACCTAAAGAAGAGCTTGATGCACTTTTTAAAGAAATATACAACACGGAAACAACAGAGATAGATTATACTACAGATAGAAAAGAATTAAAACTATTAGATGCAAGATACAGATTTTTAATGTACAGGTATAAAACGGCACTGAAGAAGATATTTGTCTCAAATATACCCATTAAGGTCAGTATAAAAGAGACATCTGTAACAAAGAACAGGGAAGTTGAGGATAAAAATAACTTTCTCTACTCGTACGATGTGGAGGGAAAGTTCAGATTTTTCATAGGGATCTCTGAGAGTATTGCAACAGTTGAAAGAAAGATATATGAAGAGAACATTTACTCCCTTTTTAAAAATGAGAATAACCTCCACAGTATAATGGAAAATATATCACTTTCCATTGTAAAAACTGTGCAGAATGACTTTCCTTTTAAATTCAAAAAGATAAACAGCTCGGCAGTCCAGTTTTACAACGATGATTTTATAACGTTTGATTATAATCTGGAATTAGAAGGAGACAGTATCACAGTATCTCTTTTCTTTGAGGAACTGATGCTGGAGGCTGTTGAGACAGATGTGTTTATATTCTCTCCTCCAACATCCTATGGTAGAAAGTTACTGGAAAAGCTTAAAAGAAAGATTATCCTTAAACTATCTGTTGATAGCGAGCCTGTAGATATTGATCTTAGCAAGCTCAGAAAAGGTAGTGTTATAGACCTTGATAAGATAAAATTTATGAACAGTGTAAAGGGAGAAGAAAGATAGATAGGTTAATATCGGATTTTTTAAAGGACAGGGTTGAGGATTTTAAAATAAAAGATGGATATTCTGGAGAGGTTGAAGGGGGATACTACTGCATATCTTCAAAAAAGGGAAATCTTTATATAAAGAATGATCTTTTTGTTTTCTTTGTTTTTCAGGAAGGGTCTGGCTGGGGAGAAAGTCTGTTTGAGAAGATATTTGAGGATAAGGATTACAGATCGGAGATTATTGAAAGTTCAAGGAAGGTGAATGGGACGGTAAGTGTTGATATAGTTGCAGATGGTAACCTTTATGAGAATGGGATTATTATAGAGCCTTTCATTGAAGAGGAAAAGGAGGAGGTTCCCTGTCAGAAGAATATACCACTTCCTGTTGTTATTAGACTGATGAGCAGGGATATTCCTGTTTCAGATATTGATAGAATAGGAGAAACAACGGAGATCCTCGTTTCAGAAAAGGAAGAAAAGGATGTTGAGCTTCTCGTGAATGGAGAGATAATAGGAAAGGGTGTGGTTTTTAAAGATAGCGGTTCTTTAAAACTAAAAATAACTGATCTGTATCTTTAAGTATGGAAGCTTTATTTTTTTCCTGGATAATACTTCTTATAGCTGTTTACTTTTTAAACAGAGGGATAGAGAAGCATATATTCCTCTATCTGTCCATAGTTCCCCTTTTTCTGTCCTCTATATCGGAAAATTTCTACATGACAGCGGAGTTTAAAGACTTTTTTTATATACTGTTCATTCTGTTTGTTTTTCTCTTTCTTAACAACGATAAACCTTTAAAATTTAAGATACCTTTTGTTGTATGGTTCCTCGTCCTTGGGATGGTATCTCTTGCAGGATCTGTTTACAGTAAAGATTATCTTACATTTACGGTTCCCCTTGCTTTCATAACACTGATGTTCAGAAATTACAGAAACCGACTTGATTTCCTTATATGGACCTTGATAGTTTTCTTTAATGCTGTCCTTTTCCTTGCATTAAACAGTTTCTTTTACTACGGAAACCTTCTTCTTCCTGTATACATTCTGATAAACAGTATATCCGAGTATACTGAGACAGCAGAACAGGAGAAAAAGGATTACAGAGAGCTTGTTGATAGAGCTATACAGAGTGAGATACAGAAACAGTACTCTGAACTTGATGATGAACTTAAGATAACATACAAGAAGCTAAAAGAGATATTCAAGCTGAGTAACTACACAATACTTCCTATAAAGCTTGAGGATATTGCCGAGAGGGTTGTTGAGGGATTACACAATCTTGGTTACTCAGGTGTTATTATATACATTGAGGATAATGATAAGGAGATATTCAAAAAAAGCGGGTTCTTTCCTAATATTAAAAGATTCCGTGAGAGCAGGTTTGAGGAGATAGATAAGATACATATATCCGAGGATGAAAAATCAATATTTCTTCCAATGTACAGTGATAAAGGTAAGATAGGGATATTAGGTGTTTACAAAAAGGAGAGAATATTTCCCAAAGAGATAGAGTATCTCTCAACATACGCAAACTCCGTTGCAACATCTATAGCGAAAACACTCTACTTTGATAAGATAAACAAACTTCAGGAGCTTTTTGGAAAAACGTTTGAGTCTGTTGATATTGGTATAGCTATCGTTGGTAAAGATTTTCAGGTTGAGACTGTAAACTCTGCGCTTGAGAAGATAGTTGGACATAAGATAACAGGTGATCTGTTTGAGAACATACCTGAACTTCTTCCTTTAAAATCGGAGATAGAAGAAGTTATAAGTAAAAAACAGCCTCTTGATACAGTTTTCTCATCAGTAAGCAAGAAAGGTTTTATATACAGGGTTAAGGTTCTTCCCCTCGCATCAACACCTGAGGAGAAGGAGCATATAGAGAAGCTTGTTATCATTATTGAGGATATAACGGAGAAAGAAAAGTTAGAGGCACAGCTTTTACAGACAGAAAAACATGCTGTTATAGGAAAACTTGCGGCGGGACTGTCCCACGATATAAAAAATCCTCTTACAGCTATCTCCGCTTATGCATTTACAGTTAAGAAAAGGGGAGAAAAGCTAAAAGATAAAACACTTATAAATCTCGGAGAAAAAATAGAAAATAACAGCAGAAGGGCCGAGGATATAATAAACAAACTTTTAAATTATGCCAAACCTTCATACTACAAGGAGAAAAAGGTTGATCTCAGAGAGGTTTTAAATACATCTATAGATTTCTCAATCCCGGCATCAAAGAGAAAAAATATTAAAATAAATAAGAGGCTTGAGAAAGGTGTTTTTGTTTATGGGGATCCTGGATCTCTACAGCAGGTCTTCATAAACCTTATAATAAACGCTGCTGAGGCTATGAATTATTCAGGAAATATATGGATATCGCTGAGAAAAAATGGAAACAGAGCTGTTATAAAGATAAGAGACAGCGGAGAAGGGATACCTGATAGTATTAAGGATGAGATATTTGATCCGTTTTTTACAACGAAGGAAAAGGGAACGGGTCTCGGTCTTTCAGTCGTCAAAAGGATCGTAAATGACCACAGAGGTGAGATAGATTTTGAAAGTAAAGAGGGAGAAGGAACAGAGTTTATAATAAAACTACCTCTTGCAGAGGACGAGTGATGGAAAAGGGAAGGATACTTATAGTTGATGATGAGGTGGATATCCTCCAGTCTTTCCAGATAATCCTTGAGGAAGAAGGTTACTATGTGGAAACGACAGATAATCCAAGAGAAGCTCTGGAGAGACTGAAGGAAAAGAGTTTTGACCTTGTTATGTCAGATATGAGAATGCCAAACATGACAGGTGAGGAATTTCTTATAGAGCTGAGAAAGTTCAATAAGGTTACAAGCTTTATCGTTATGACAGCTTACGGAACGATTGAGAATGCTGTCAGATGTATGAAGGAAGGGGCTTTCCACTATATATCAAAACCTATAGATTTTAACGACCCAGGAGTCTGGAAACTGATACAGGAAGCTGTGGAAAAATCTCAGATACTTCAGGAAAATATAAGACTAAAGACAGAGCTTGAGAGTTTAAGATCTGACAAAAACCCGATACT
This sequence comes from Persephonella marina EX-H1, assembly GCF_000021565.1. NCBI lineage: Bacteria > Pseudomonadati > Aquificota > Aquificia > Aquificales > Hydrogenothermaceae > Persephonella > Persephonella marina. The sequence continues at coordinate 1,494,291 of NC_012440.1, forward strand.
AACAAAAAATCCACAGATGCTTCAGATTATAGAGTATATAAAAAAGGTTGCACCCCTTGATCTTACGGTACTCATATATGGAGAAAGTGGAGTTGGTAAAGAGCTTGTGGCTAAGGCCATTCACAATCTCAGTACGAGAAGTGATAAGCCTTTCATACCAATAAACTGTGCAAATATATCACCTGATATTATGGAAGCTGAGTTTTTTGGTTATAAAAAAGGATCTTTCACAGGTGCAACAGAGGACAGGAAAGGGATAATAGAAAGGGCCAACGGAGGGACGATATTTTTAGATGAGATAGGAGAACTCCCGTTAGATATACAGGGGAAGCTTTTAAGATTTCTTCAGGAAAAAGAGATAAGAAGGATAGGGGACGACAGGGCTATATATGTTGATGTCAGAGTTATAGCGGCAACAAACAGAGATCTACAGAAGCTTGTTTCTGAAGGTAAGTTCAGGGAGGATCTTTTTTACAGGATAGAAGGGCTGAAGATTTATATACCACCTTTAAGGGAGAGAAAGGAGGATATACCGGTTCTTGTTAAGAATTTTATTGATATTTTTAATGAAAAATACGGAGGAAATATAAAAGGGATCACATCAAAGGCTATGGAGATACTCCTGAACTATGACTGGCCGGGGAATATAAGACAGCTTGAGAATGTTGTAAATAAAGCGTGTGTCCTTGCATCGGACAGTGAGTACATAAATGAGAATCATATAGATCCATCCATAAAGTTCAGTATAAAACAGGAGTTTCCACTTGAGTACTCACAGGCAAAAAAGATGCATATGGACAGATTTATGAAAACATACCTTAAGGTTCTCCTTACAATGACTGAAGGAAATATCACACAGGCGGCCAAACTTGCCAATATTGAGAGACAGTCACTCCAGAAACTTCTGAAGAAGTACAATGTTAACCCTTCAGAGTTCAGGAAGATCCCTTGAAAATTACCGTTATATGTATAACTTTTGTGCAAAAACAGGAGGACAGGTTTGCTTAGAGAGATGGTAAAGATAAGGGAGAAAGATATAAATCTTGTTGAGTATGACAGATTTCTGGAAAAACTGTCTGAACTTACTGTAAATGAGAAAACAAAGGAAAAGATAAAAAAACTCAGACCTTTAACGGAGAAAAATGATGTTTTAAAAGCTGTTTCGGTTACAGATGATTTTATAGATATTGTAAATAAGGAGGGATACTTCCCATTAACGGAGTATCCTGATATTGAAGAGGCTATAGGTCTTCTATCAATAGAGGAAAGTATTCTTTCACCAAAGGAGATCCTTGATATAGGGAAGATACTTAAGATATCAAGGGATATTAAGAAAGTTCTCTCACCTTATATAAAGGAAAGGGAAAATATACAGCCATTGTACAGGGATCTTTTCTCCTCAAGGGAGATAGAGAGGATAATAGAGGACAGTATTGATCCTTCAGGTATGGTTAAGGATTCTGCTAGCAGGGATCTTTTACAGATAAGAAAAAGTATAAAAGAGGTTGAGAAAACGCTTATATCAATACTTGAGAACATTATAAACAGCCATAAGTATCAGGATGTAATACAGGAGAGAATAATAACTGTAAGAAAGGACAGGTATGTCATCCCTGTAAAACAGAACTTCTCATCAAAGATAAAAGGTATCATACACGACAGATCATCATCAGGACAGACAGTTTATATTGAACCTGTAAATGTTGTTGAGCTTAACAACAGGCTCTCAGACCTTAAGATAAGAGAGCATATAGAGATTAGAAAGATACTTAAATTTCTGACCGATATTCTGAGAAACAGGCTTACAGATATAAGAAAAACATTTGATGCTGTAATCAACTTTGACTATCTTTACACTGTATACAAATTTTCCTCAGAGTATAAAGGTGTTTTTCCGGGAGTTTCAGATCAGCTTAACCTGATAGAAGCAAGACATCCACTCTTTCTGATGAACTCAAAGGATTTTGTACCTGTAGATATAAAGATAGAAAAATCAAAAAAGGGTCTCGTGATAACAGGTCCAAACACAGGTGGAAAAACTGTTACACTTAAGACAGCGGGACTTTTATCCATGATATTCCAGACGGGGATACCTATTCCCGTATCAGAGGGAAGTGAGATACCTGTTTTTGACTGGGTATACGCAGATATAGGAGATATGCAGAGCATAGAGCAGAACCTCTCCACATACTCTGCACATATAAAGAATATTCAGGAGATACTTGAGAGAATAACGGAAAGATCACTTGTTCTACTAGATGAGCTTATTCCAGGAACAGATCCTGATGAGGGATCTGCTATAGGTATAGGTATCATGGAAAAGATAAAGGAGAAGAACGCCTACTGTATGATAACCACTCATTTCAAACAGATAAAGATGTTTGCCCTTTCTGATGACTATTTTGAGGTTGCTTCTGTAGGTTTTGACAGGGAAAACCTGACCCCAACATACAGTATTCATTACAGATCAGTAGGTCAGAGTATGGCTTTTTACATAGCTGAGAGACTTGGATTTGATGCAGATATTCTCCACAGGGCAAGAAGATATCTGTCTGAAAGCTCACTTAAGCTCTCAGAGGCTATTGAAAAACTTGAGAGATATAAAGAAGCCTATGAGAAGGAGCACTCAGAACTTGTCAGACTGAAAAAACAGCTGAAAATGGATCAGGAGAGATACTCAAAACTTGTGAAGGAGCTTGAAGAGGAAAAGAAGAAAAGATGGAGGTCAGCAACTAAGGAGGTTGAAGAGTATATTGAAAATCTGAGAAAAGAGGGTTACAGGATACTGGATGAGATAAAGAAAAAGCCGACTGGAAAAGAGCTTGAGAGATTTATCATACAGAAGAAGAGAGATATAGAGGGCATCATCCCTGAAGAAGATCAGTCAGCTGAATCTATAGATATTGGGGATAATGTAAAGATAAAAGGTAAAAGTACTGTAGGAGAGGTTATATCTGTAAGGGAAGACAGGGCAAATGTGAACTTTAATGGTATCAAGATATGGGTTAAGCTCTCAGAGCTTGAGAAGGTGGAGAAAGAAAAGAAAGATAAGGAGAAGAGATTTAAGATCAGAAAATCTGTAACTCCAGTAGGAAAGCCTGAGATAAAGCTTATAGGAAAAACAAAGGAAGAGGCATTAAGGGAGCTTTCTGACTTTATAGATAAAGCTGTTGTTGAGGGATTTACAACCTTAAGGATAATCCATGGTTATGGATCGGGAATACTGAGAAAAGCTGTCAGGGAATATTTAGACAGACTGCCTTATAATATTAGCTACGAGGATGCACCTTACCATGAGGGAGGTATGGGTGTTACAGTTGTTCACATAAAATAAGGAGGGCATTATGAAAAAGATAGCTATTCTTCTTGAGGATCTTGTTGAGGATGTTGAGTTTATATACCCACTTTACAGATTTATGGAAGAGGGTTATGTAGTTGATGTTTTAGCTCCGAGGGTTGGAGAGTTTTCAGGAAAGAAAGGTATGATCTTCCACGCATCTAAGAGGGTTGATCCTGATATGGCAGACTACTATGATGCGGTTTTTGTTCCGGGAGGATACGCACCCGACAGATTCAGAAGGGACAAGGAAACGATTGAGTTTATAAGGAATATGTATAAAAAAGGAAAGATTGTAGCGGCTATATGCCATGGACCCTGGGCGTTAATATCTGCAAAGATAGTAAAAGGAAAGAGGATAACAGCATTTTTCTCAATAAGGGATGATATAGAAAATGCAGGTGCTATTTATACCGGAAAGCCTGTTGAGGTTGATGGTAATATTGTGACAGCAACAGACCCTAAAGCCATGCCTGAGATGATGAAGATACTGACAGCAATGCTGAGAGAGAGATGATGAGAAGATATCTTGGGATTGATATAGGCGGAACTTTTATAAAGTTCGTATACAAAAAAGGTGATGATATAGAGAAAGGGAAGGTTTACATAAGAGAGATAATCTCAAAAAACAGACCTGATCTTATAGTAGATGAGATAAGGAAGATAGTAAAAAAATACAGACCTGATATTTTAGGAGTTGCTGTAGCAGGTCTTATAGACAAAAAGACAGGAGTTTTAACAGCATCGCCCAATATAAAGCCTTTGGAGAACTTCCCATTTAAAGATGAGCTTGAAAACTCTTTAAAGATACCTGTTTATATTGAGAATGACGCATCTCTCGCTGCATACGGGGAGTATCTTTACGGAGCAGGGAAGGGGTCTGAGATACTTATATGCCTTACACTTGGAACGGGTCTTGGTGGAGGAGCTGTCATAAATGGAAAACTTCTTACGGGTGTATCAGGCTCAGCTATGGAGATAGGTCATACAACCATTGAGATGGACGGTCTCCCATGCCACTGCGGGAGAAAAGGATGTCTTGAGTCCTATGTATCGTCGTACGGGCTTGAGAGGATATACTACCTTTACACAGATCAGAAGATAAGCTCATCGCAGATAATAACACTTGCAAACGAAGGTGATCTTACAGCTATGAGATCTATGGAAAGATTTTCCGAGTATCTTTCAGTAGGATTGATGAATATCGTTCATATATTTAACCCTGACAGGATTGTTCTTGCTGGAGGTATAACGGAGAACTATCCTGCTGTTGTAGATATGGCTGTATCAAATCTCAAAAATATAGCCTTTCACCTTCCGTTCAGGGATCTTACTGTTAAAAGGGCGGAATTAAAAGAGTTCAGCGGTGCTTATGGGGCTCTTGGGTATGCGGAAAATGAAAGTAGGTAATCTTATATATAACGCACTTGGAAACTCATTCTCCGTTATACTCACATCTGAAAAATCAGCTGTCCAGCTTTCAGATCAGATCAGTTTCATTTTTAAAGGGAAAGATGTACAGCTTTTATCTGTATGTACTGAAGACCAGCTAAGGTTAAGACTTGGTATAGATGAAAGGATACTTGATATAACTGTTGATGAGTATCTGAAGATAAGGTCTGATGAGTTTGAGGATATCTTCTTTTTAGATGGAGATTCTTATTCTTTAGAGATAAAAGATCCGGATCTTCTTTTTAAAGCAGGGATGGTAAGGACTGAGTATATCCGTCTATCCAGTAAAGAAGGAAAAGTTTATATAGACGGGGAGAACTTCCTCAGATCTATCTGTGAGTATGTATTGATCTTTAAAGATCAGACCTGAGGAGCTTTCTCTTTCTCGGCTTTTGATCCTGATGTTTTTTTCCTTAAGAATCTTTCAAGATCAACAATTATCGGTGATGCAACATATATAGATGAGTATGTTCCAAATACTATACCTATTAAAAGTGCTAAAGCAAATCCTTTTAAAGACTCACCACCGAAAAGGTATAGAGCTAAAACGGAGAAAAGTGTTGTTCCTGAAGTTATTATTGTTCTTGCAAGGTTCTCATTTATACTCTGATTCACAAGAAGCTGTAGATTTTTCTTACCTCTTATCTTTATATTCTCCCTTATCCTGTCAAATATTATTATTGTGTCGTTAAGAGAGTATCCCAGAACTGTAAGTATAGCCGCTATAACAGCAAGATTAACCTCTATCCCGAAAAGGGCAAAGATACCAAGTGTGATAATAGCATCATGGAAAAGGGGGATAACAGCTCCAAGTGAGAAAACAGGCTCAAACCTGTAGCTGACGTATATCAGTATAGCCACAAGAACGGCAACTATGGAGTAAACGCTTGCCTTTCTCAGCTCCTCACCAACAACAGCTCCTATATAGTCCATCTTTCTGATCTCATACTTATCCTTAAATTTCTCATCAAGAGCTTTTTTAACCTTTGCGTATATTTCAGCAGACTTTCCCTTTTTCAGAGAGACCCTTATCTCATACTCCCTTTTGTCAGTTCCTATCTCCTGGATCACAGAGTCCTGAAGATTCACTATCCTTAAGGCGTTCCTCACATCTCCTGTATTAACAGGCTCAGAAAATCTAACCTGTATAGATGTCCCACCTGTAAAATCAAGACCGAAATTAAAACCCTTTGTGAAAATAACACCGAGACTCAGAAGTACAAGAAGTATGGAGAATATGTACCCCTGTTTTTTTATCTTTAAAAAATCTATATTTGGAGGCTCGTTCAGAAAATTTCTCATCTTCTCCCTCTAAAATGCGTATTTAAGTGATTTTCTACCGCCAAGAACTATATCAAGGAAAAGTTTTGTAACAAAAAGTGCGGTAAATATTGATGTTATAGTTCCTATTGATAGGGTTGCAGCAAAACCTTTTAAAGGACCAGTTCCAAACTGGAAAAGGACAAATGCAGCTATGAGTGTTGTTATCTGGGCATCAAGTATGGCATCCCATGCTCTTTTAAATCCTTCTTCAACAGCAACCCTTAATGTTCTTCCCCTTTTCATCTCCTCTTTTATCCTTTCAAATATGATAACGTTAGCATCAACAGCCATACCTATATTCAGGATTATACCTGCTATACCAGGAAGTGTAAGTGTAACATCAAGGAATACCATAACAGCCCAAAGAAGTATACCGTTAAATATAAGTGCCACAATTGATATAAATCCTGATACGGCGTATCTCCAGAGCATAAAAAGTCCGACAAGAACAAGAGCAGCTATACCTGCATTAACAGTTTTTTCTATTGAGTCCTTACCAAGTGTTGGACCTATAACCCTCTCTTCAAGTATGTGAACAGGTGCAGGTAAAGCCCCCGCCCTTAAAACTATAGCAAGATCGGCAGCTTCCTCAGGTGTGAAATTACCTGTTATCTGACCTGCTGATGATATCCTTGATCTTACAACTGGAGCGGATATAACCTTGTTATCAAGGACTATTGCAAGTCTTTTTCCGATCATCTTTGCTGTTGCTTCACCGAATATCTCCGCTCCTTCAGAGGTTAACTCAAAATTAACAGCGGGCTTTCCGGATTGATCTATCGTTGTTCTTGCATCTTTAAGCATTGAACCTGTTACTATAGGTGTGTCCTTTACAAGAAACCACTCTTTCACTGTCTGTCCGTTTATATGTTCCTCAGGACCTTCAAGTATCTTCGTTCCTTCAGGAAGACCATCAGGGTATTTTTTAAGAAGCTCCTCTTTACTGAATGCTGTGTCTACAACCTCTAAAAGCTCAAGCTGTGCCGTTTTACCTATGATTGATTTTGCCCTTTCAGGATCAACAACACCTGGGAGTTCAACAAGTATTCTCCTCTCTCCCATCTTTGCAATATTGGGGTTTAATGTGCCAAACTCATCAATTCTGTTTCTCAGAGTCTCAACAGCCTGCTGGACTGTCATCTTCTTTATCCTGTCAAGCTCCCAGGGCAGTAGCTGAACTACAAGATTTCCGTTCTCCGTCTCCACCTTTACCTGTGGAAACTCATCTTTTATTATCTTTAAAGCTCTGTTTACAGTTGTTGGATCAAGAAGTGATACAACAGCTTTACCGTTTACAACCTTGCCGCTTAGAACCTCTATTCCGTTATCCTTCAGCTTTTTCTCTATATCCCTTACGAGCTGTTTGTACTGTGTGTTTATAACGTGATCAACATCAACCTCAAGGACTATACTCATCCCTCCCTGAAGGTCAAGTCCAAGCTTGATAGGTTTTGTGAATATAAAGTAAAGTGAGGCTACAAGGATTGCGAATACAACCACTAACTTCAGTTTTATATCCTCTTTCAAATTTCACCCCTTATTAATCTTTTTACAAAAGCTTATTATACATCATCTGTCTGATTATTACATACCGGATTATTGAAACATAACAGAAATATATTTAATATATATTAGGTAATAAATCTATCTGGAGTGGGCGATGAGAGGAAAATTTATACTTACAGCTGCAGTTGCTGCAGGATTAATATTCTATCCTTCTTCTGGAAAGGATTACAGTAAGGATCCACCGTTTGGATTTGATCTTCTGAATCCTGTTAAGGTGACGGTAAAAGATAAAGTTATAAACGCGTTCAATCCAAAAAATCCTTACAACATCTTTATAAACTATGAGCTTGGTATGCACTGTGTTGGATTTGATATGTCTTACTGCTGTGTGATCCCTCCTTACAACAGTATTCAGGCACAGGCTTTTAAATCAGGAATGGATGGAAAGCTTCCACAGATGCTAACACCTGATGACAAGGTAAAGCTTTACTACTACGTGAGGGACAACAGCTACAGTGAAGGAAACAAGATGAGATACTGGCAGGTACCAAAGGATGTTAATGGTGATGGGGATATGAATGATCCTGGAGACAATCTCGCAAACTATGTCTGGACTCATCTCTTTATATATCAGGATCTTGAGGGAACTATACCGAAGAAATGGTCAATAAAGAAAAGATTGAGAATAGGAAATGAGATACAGATACCTATAGATGCAGGTCCGAGCGGTAAGCCTCTATCAGGTGGATATATGGATTTTGCAGGTGCTAAAGGTAGTAATATCGTTTTTACAGACAGTATGGTTCCAGAGGTAAAAAATGTTCCTCTTGTTCTTACAGCCTCATTTATATGGGATGCTCTTGGACTTCCTCTTACAGCATTTAATGACAGTAGAAGAAAGGGAACAATAAGAACTATAACGAACAAAGATTTCCAGCCTTACCAGTATTCAGTTGTTGAGCTTCACAGGGAGGATGGGAGACCTGTAACGATAAATGGTAAGGTTGTGTCTTTCTTTGGAACAAACCCTGTTGATATACCGAACTGTTATACCTGCCACTCAGGAGAGGGTCTTGCGGCAAGAATGGCAAGACAGGCAGGTCTTACAAAGTTTGATCAGGAGTATGAATACTGGAAGAAGCATTACCCTGACATATCTGAGTTTATGGCAAGACAGTCACAGGCGTCTATAAATATTCTTGAACTTCATGATAAAAGACATGGGACAGAGTTTTTAAAGGAGTATAACCCTGAGGCACCTACGAACAGACTTGGTTCTGTGGGTGTTGTTTACTGTGCAGACTGTCATGGGGACAACATATCAGGTAACCTACAGTCTCCAAGACCTACAGCTACAGGTTATAAACTTAAAAAGGCAAAACCTCTAACAGAGGCGATACATGCGAAGCATGCTGTTGCCATACCTATGCCTGATAAGGGAGGCAGAACCCAGAACTGTCAGGCATGTCATCCTACACACTGGCAGGCTGAGGAGATGAACGATTTTGCAACAAATCCTTTCCAGATTGTTGATGATAATGGAAATCCAAGATTCTCAGACTCAGATCACAGGGTTGCAGGAGGTGGCTGTTATCTCAGAAGGGATGCCCACTCAAATCCTGATGTGAAACCTCCTTTCTTCCTAAATGAGCTTGGTAAATGGTATCTGAGAAATGTGAGTAAGGTTGATGAGAACGGAAATCCTATAGATGAGATAAGAGGCCTTACCTGTACTAACTGCCACAACAGACTTAATATAGAGCTTTACAGGTATGATAACCTTGAAGATGTTGTTTTACAGAAAGGTAAAACATTAAGGAATAAATCTATTGAAGAGATAATAAAAGTTATAGCAGGAGGTGATTATAAAAAGTTCAGAGATTACTATGCTGATCCTAAGATAACGAAGGAACAGAATCCTGTATACGATCTTTATGCTAAACATAAAGGGGCAACACTCGTAAAGGCAACAAAGGATAAAGAAGGAAAACTCAAGCTCCTCCCATGGAATGCAAAAGAGGGAGATCCTGTCCCTTACGATGCTGCATCTGCAGGCAAGGACTGGTGGCTTGCTCCAGCTGAACCTCACTGTGCAAACTGTCATATAGCTCCTTTTGTTGAAAGTGAAGGTGGGAAGTACTTCCCAATAGATCAGCCCAATAAATACTCTCTTTACAGATACTCTAAAGCTCATGGTTCAATAGCGTGTCAGTCATGTCATGAGTCCATACATGGCCTTTACCCTGTAAGGTATGAAGGGCCTGAGAGAACTGTTGATCTAACAACACACCAGCAGGCTTTACAGTTTTCACCTGATGGAAAGTATGCAGGACCTGTAACATGTGCTGCCTGCCATACGGTCAATAAAAAAGGTGTTCCTGTCCAGCTTGCTGGAACAAAGTATGAGAATGATTACTGGGCTTCTGTTGTTTTGATACATTTTATGAGGGAAGGAGATCAGAAGCTTTCAGTTGAGGAGCTTGTTAAAAAGTATCCATATGAGAGATCTTCAAAGATAGTTAAGGAAGGATGGATGTAAATCCTGCCTCAATTTTTCTTTCCCCCTCTTATAGAGGGGGCTTTTTTACTGTATCTCTATCTTGTATTTTTCCTTGTACAGCTCCTCAAACTCTTCAAGTTTCTGGCTGTAACCTTCTCTTCCCATAAGAGCGTAAGTGAAATTTTTACCTTCCTCAACAGCCGGCTGATCAAAAGGATTTATCTTGTACAGATAACCTGAGAATCCTGTTGCCATCTCGTAAAGGTATATGAGCATCCCTATATTGTATGGTGAGATTTTATCCATAGATATGGTTATATTTGGAACCTTGCTTTTTATAAGAGCCGCTTTTGTTCCAAGGAGTTCTTTGTTAAGTATCTCGTGTAATGTATGTCCGGATAGGTAATGTATATCCTCCGGGATCTCATCCGGGATCTTAAAATCCTCTGCCCTTCTCTCAACCTGGATGAATGTTATTATCTTGTCTCTCAGACCGTCTCTGTACAGCTGTATCTGTGAATGCTGATCTACAGTTCCAAGAGCCTTTACTGGTGTCTGTCCAAGTCCATCCTTTCCTAAACTCTCAGCCCAGAGCTGTCTGTACCAGTCAACAAATGATGAGAGTTTCTCACTGTATGGCATCATAACTGATATTGTTTTTCCCCTTCTCATATTTGCTATGTAATGTGTTATTGCTATAAGATAGGCAGGATTATGTTCAACATGCTCCTCAATTGAGCATACAAGATCCATCTTTTTAGCACCTTCAAGGAGCTGATCTATATCTATCCCAAGAACAGCTGCAGGAAATATTCCTACAGGAGATAAAACTGAAAACCTACCTCCAACCTTTGGTGGAACGTGAAGTATCTTTATATTGTTTTCTTCACCAAATCTCTTTAAAAAACCCTTTTCAGGGTCTGTTGTGAAAACGAGATGCTCATTCCATCTTTCACCTAATCTCTTTTTCAGAATATCAAGAACTATGGCGAAGTTTGCTATAGTCTCAACAGTTGAACCTGATTTTGAGACAACATTAAAACATGTTTTCTCAATATCTATAATTTCCAGAATTGAGCTGAACTTGTCTGGATCTACATTATCCATTATGAAAAATTTAGGCCTGTCATAGATATTATGATTTATGCTTTTTAAACTCTCAAAAAGCATCTGGGCTCCAAGTGAAGACCCACCAATACCTATGAGAACAAAGTAATCAAATCTTTCAGATATCTCTTTTGCGAACTCTTTTATCTCCTGTGTGTCCTGGTATGGAAGCTTTGCGAAGTAAAACTTTCTCTCCTTTTCCTTCTGTATTCTTGCGTGTGTTTCTATAACAAAATGTCTGAATGACAGTAGCTCCTCCCTTAGTATACCGTCCCTCTCGCCTATAGTTTCAGCCATAACATTTGTGTAATCTATCCTTATCACCACCTGCCCCCTTACATATATTTTTTTAAGATCTCCGGAATATCAAAACTTCCGTCTTCCCTCTGGTAGTTCTCCATTATCGCAAGGAGTGTTCTTCCTACTGCAAGACCTGATCCGTTAAGTGTGTGAACAAACCTGTTTTTACCATCTTTATCCTTAAATCTTATCTTCGCTCTCCTCGCCTGAAAGTCCTCTGTGTTTGAGCATGAAGATATCTCCCTGTACCTTTTCTGTGAAGGTATCCATACCTCTATATCATATGTTTTTGCTGCTGAAAAACCGAGATCACCTGTGCAAAGCTCAACAACCCTGTATGGAAGCTCAAGCAGCTGTAATACCTTTTCGGCCTCTCTTACAAGCTTTTCAAGCTCTTCATACGAGTCTTCTGGTTTTACTATCTTAACAAGCTCAACCTTATCAAACTGGTGCTGTCTGAGAATTCCTCTCACATCTTTTCCGTGAGATCCTGCTTCCCTTCTAAAACAGGGTGTGTACGCAGTGTAGTACTTTGGGAGTTCTTCCTCCTTCAGTATCTCTCCAGCATGCAGGTTTGTGAGTGATACCTCAGCTGTTGGAAGGAGATAAAGATCCTCCTCACTTATTCTGTAAAGGTCTTCCTCAAATTTTGGTAGCTGTCCTGTTCCTACAAGTATCTCTGATCTGACAAGGACAGGCGTCCATACCTCTGTGTATCCGTGTTCTTTTGTATGAAGATCAAGCATAAAGTTTATCAACGCTCTCTCTAATCTTGCTGCTTCACTGTACATAACTGTAAATCTTGAGCCTGAAAGTTTAGCTCCCCTTTCAAAATCAAGTATCCCGAGTTTTTCCCCAATATCCCAGTGTGGTAGAGGTTCAAAATCAAACTTTCTCGGTTCTCCCCATCTTCTTATCTCAACGTTGTCCTCCTCATCCTCACCTACTGGGACTGTCTCATGGGGAATGTTTGGAACTGTGAGAAGAAGGTAGTTAAACCTTTTTTCAATATCCTTAAGATCCCTCTCAAGCCTCTCTATCTTTTTGTTTTTTGCCTGAACCTCATCCTTTACTTTTTCTGCTTCTTCTTTTTTACCTTCTCTGAAAAGAAGACCTATCTCTTTAGATAGTCTGTTTTTCTCTGCTTTGAGATCCTCAACCTCCTTTATTATCCTTCTCCTCTCCTCGTCAACATCAAGTATCTCATCAATCATCTTCTCGTATGCAGGGTCTCTCTTTGATAATCTCTCCTTCACAAATTCAGGGTTAGATCTAATCAGCTTTATATCTAACATTCTCCACCTCTACTTTGCGTATATATCGTTAAGTTTTTTCTTTATCCTCTCTTTAAGAGGTAGTCCTTTAACAGCCTCTTTCATAAGTGACTGGATATCCTGCATCTTCCTGAAGTATGTCTCGTAATCAAGCTGATCCTCATACTGGTTTTCAACAACCCTCTCTGCAAACTCAAGGTATAAAACAGCCTGCTGATACTCACCTTTACTCATAGCGTCCTTAGCAGCCTCTTCAAGAATCCTCTCATACTCAGGTTCTATCTTAAGGTTGTAGTTTATCTTAAGTCCCTCTACAAAAAGATCTGCTGATCTTCTTATATCCCCTTCATCAGCCTTTCTTTTTGCTTTCTTAAAGTAAACATTTGCCATATCTGTGAAAAACTTTTTCTCTTCAGGCATAAGCATGGCTGCAGACTTCAGATCCTGAAGAGCCTCCTTATACATCTCAAGAGCTTCATAGGCCTTTGCCCTCAGGTAGTATCCATCAACAAGATACTTGTTTTCACTTAAAGCTTTTGAAAGGTTTTCAATAGCAGCTTTATAGCTTTTTGCATTTAAAAATATCTTTCCAAGGTTGTAGTAATACTTGTAATCTCCACCTTCCGTAACATTATTGAGATATTCCATAGCTTTTGAGTCATTTCCCCTCTGGATTTCTATCTGTGCAAGGTAGGAGTACACATCCTTGAAATCCGGATTGAGCTCAACAACCTTTTTGAAGTCAGCTTCAGCCTCCTTCAGTCTCTCAAAGTAAAGATGAACTTTTCCCCTTTCAAAGTAAGCTTCCCAGTAATCTGGTTTGAGATTTATAGCCTGAGTAAACTCAGCGATCGCTGTCTCCACAACCTCATCATTAAGATCCTTAACGGCAACTTTCCCCCTCCAGAAGTATACTTCCGGTATATCTGGATCCTGAACAATAGCATCATCAAGATAAACGATCGCCATCTCATAATTTTCTGTTTTATATGCGTTTATAGCCTGCTGTAGTAAGTTAAAAGCGTCCGTAGCCATAGCATCTTCCCTCCATTTAAAAACTGGTATAATTTTACTACTAACAGTACTAAATTTAAAATATAATGAAAAATGTATATTTAAAAATTTTAGCATCTTTTTTTATAGCGATAATCTTTCTATCCATTATTGTTCTAACAGGATATTTCATTATCACAAACTACAGAATATTTTTAAAAAATCTCGGTATATATGTTCAGGACGACTGTCGTTACAGAAACTCAAAAATAATATGTAGTTATATAGATATCACAGACAGAAAGAGTTTTGATTTCAGACTGAGGAATGTTGAGGCCGATCTCTATCTCAGGAATCTTTTCTATGAAAAAAAGGCGATTGATCTTTTTATTGAGCGTTTAGATGGTGAGATCAGTATAACTGGTAAGAAAAAGAGGAAAGGTTTTAATCTTCTTATACTTGATCTTATCTCAATCTACACCGATATACACCTTGAGGATGGTGAGATAACTATCAAAGGGAATAGGGATGTAAAGATATCCGGAATTAACTTTTACGAAGAGGATTACAGATTTTTCACTAAAAGACCTGTAAGTATAGATTTTGAAGGTAAGTTAGTTCAGGTTGAAAAGCTGGAAGGTAAGATAAAAAGGGCTGACAGGATATATATTGACAGACTGAAACTGAGGGAAGATAAAAACTATTTTGATCTTGAGGGGTTTATCCATTTTAATGGAGACTTTTTTGTTAAAGGGAAAGGGGTTTTAAGGAATTTCTCCTTTAAAGATCTTTCTGTAAGAAAGATGGACTTAAATCTTAACATATCAAAGGTTGAGGGGGATATCTCAGGTGTTGTGGATTATAAAACATCCAGGCTTATCTATGGTGATATATCAGCTTCAGAAATAAAAGGTGAGTTGAAGATCATATACACAGGTATATTCAGACTGATAAATACATTCTCTTCAGATGATCTGGTTTATAAAGGGTACAGGTTTGAAGATCTTAGTCTTTTATCTGATATAAATCTTAAAAGGGAAGGTTTACACTCAAAAAACAGCTTCAGTTCTAAAAGGTTTGTATTCAAGGATTACAGCTTTCACGATATAAGATCTGATTTCTTAGCTGAAAAGAAAAGAGATTACATATCAGCTGAAGGGGATTTCCATATTGAGAATATCTCCGGATCTTTCGGTTCTAAAATCTCAGATAAAGAGAGAAAGGTAGATATTTATATAAAGTATGCAAAGCTTTCTGATATCTTAAAAAAGGCTGACATAAAGGATATAGACGCTGATATTAGTGGTAAGATTGATATAGATCTTTTAAAAAGATCTTTAGAAACATCAATTGATATTAAGAATGCCTATGTTTACGGTCTTGAGTATGATACCGGAACATTAAACAGCTTTACAGATCTTAATCTTTCCGTAACAAACCTTGATATTATACTGAACAGAGAAGATGGTTATCTGTATGCTGGGGGGAGTATTAACGGCAGGTATATTGATCTGGAAACACTGTTTGAGAACCTCAGGCTGAAGGATCTGAAAGTAATCAAAAAGTTGGAAATAAAAGGGGATGTATACGGAAGAGGATCTGTTTACGGAAGTTTAGACAGCCTGAAGGTTGATATAAATGGTAAGGTAAGGGATTTCTATTACAAAAATATGCATATCCCTCTACTTGAGGCATCATTCTCATACTCTCACAGGGATAAGAATATATATATAGGGGCTGACACACCTGATAGATCAATCAGATCTGATATCTCTGTGAATATAAAGCCTTTTAAACTGGATATCGCACTTAATTTTAAAGATGCTGATCTGAGATTTACTTCTGATTATCTGAAGGGTATACTCCCTACACTTTTTGAAAGGGTTTACCCCCTGAATGGGACTGGAGAGCTAAAGATAACCGCTGATAGAAAAAAATGGGATATTTATATGGATCTTCCGGATGTTGAAGCGTTTGTTGTTGACGCAGGTGATTATGTAAACACAAAAGTTATAGGTGAGATATCAAAAAAATACAGAAATATAAGTGCGTATATATTCAGAAAGGATTTCTCTCTTAAAGGAAGGAAGATCAGCGATCTTTCAGGAAGCTTCAGTATGATAAATGAGAAGGGGATGTTTCAGGTAAAGCTTACAGGTCTTGATATTTTAGATTCTTTCAATCTTTTTCTAAATGGAACGTTTGATACAGGGAAAAATGTCATATCAGGGGATATATTCTCCTCACTTACGAAGGGAGATCTGAGATCTGTTCAGAATCTTAACTTCTATGGTGATTTTAAAAAGGTTTCAGGTGTTTTATTTAATGAGATGTATATGAGAGAGAAGAAGTTCTCAGAGAATTTTGTCAGTTACAGCTACCATTTTTCACCTCTGCCAAAGATAGATATATCAGCTGATAAGATCAGATTTTTTATAAATGATAGGGCAGGTCTTAGGGCTGAAAGTATAAAAGGGGAGATCTATCTTCCAAAAGGAAAGAAAACCCTTGATGGTTTTTTATCAGTAGAGAGACTTCAGCTGTTCAGAAATAAAGTTCCTGTAACGGGTACTCAGCCTTTCAAAATACGTATAAAAGATGATGTTGTCTATACAAAGAGTATAAAGTTTGACGGAATGATATCAGGCCTTATAGATATTCTGAGTTACAATTACAGGACTCAAAAGCTTTATCTATCTGCCGAGGGAAGAATTAACAAACAGCTTATCTCTGAGGCCATACAGCTTGGATCTGCTGCTGGCTTTATAAACTTTTACGCAGGATATGACGGGAGTATAAAAGATCCTATAGATCAGATAATTCTTACACTGAGATCTGACAACCTCAAGATAAAAACACCATACACAAGAGATCTTATTGAGTTTAAAGAGGTAAAACTTGATCTTTCTGAGGGAAAGCTGGATATAGATCTGTATGGGGTAACCCCATCAACACTTTTTGGTGAGAGCTTTCTTTCTGTCAAAGGGGAGAGTTTTATTAAGTATCTTAAAAACAGTTATAAGATTGATATAAATATGCTCCCGATAAAATACAGCAATATATTTGTTGGGAATATCAGTTCAAGACTGGATATAACATCCCAAGAGAAGGACAAAACTGTTACACAGAGTATAAAGGGAGAGGTTTACTTAGGTGGGAGGGTAAGAATAGATCAGTCTGTTATAGACTCCTTCAAAAAGAAAGAACAGAAAAAGATACTTACAGCAAAAGAGAAGGTTGAGCAGAAACAGATACTCAAGAAGGTTTTACTTGATCTGCATATCTCAACCTACAGTCCTGTATATCTTTATGGAAGATGGGGTAATGCTTACGGTGAGGGAAGGGTAAGTGTAACAGGAGCTTTATCTTCACCTTTAGTAAACGGTGAGTTTAATATCATCTACGGAAGGATAAACTATATGAAAAACAGATACAACATAGATTACGCAAATATAAGTATTATAGATAATGAGGCTTATATAAATGCCCGTCTTTCAACATCTGTTGCGGATACATTTATATTTATAAATATCTATGGATCCGTCAAAAAACCGAGAATAGATTTCTCATCAAGCCCTCCAAAATCAAGGGACGAGATACTTTCAATACTTCTTCTGAAGGACACACCTGCAGCACTTGAGAACATACCTGTGTTCAAAACGATAGGTAAGATAATATACGCACTCATACCTTTCAAGGACACGGAGGGGAAAGGTCTTTTCAATACAGGTTTTGAGGTACTCCTTAATCCCCAGTACTCTCCAACACAGGGTATAACAGCATCAATATACGCAAAAAGACCTCTAACAAGAAGGATATATATAGCTCTTTCAAAACCTCTTACAGAAACACAGGAGTTTCAGGCTTCAGGATGGTATGAGCTTGGTATAAAAATAACAGAGAGAACATCATTCCAGTTCAGAAGTTTTGAGACTGGAGAAGGGGAGTTTGATATAAACTTCAGCCTACCTTTTGACTTTTAAAACTCTCTGCAAGCTCCATAAAGTTTTTTAACAGTATCTTACCGAAGTCTGTAAGTATTGATTCTGGATGAAACTGGACACCCCATATAGGGTATCTCTTATGTTTTATTCCCATAATCTCGTCATCTTCTTTAGTCCATGCAGTTATCTCAATATCTTCTGGAAGTGTATCTCTATCAATAACAAGGGAGTGGTATCTCACAGCTTTAAAAGGTGAAGGTATACCTTTAAAAAGATCATCACCGTTGTGGTATATATCAGATGTTTTTCCATGCATTAAACATTTAGCCTTTATTATTTTAGCTCCAAATGCAGCACCTATAGACTGGTGACCTAGGCACACACCAAGTATAGGATATCTCCCTTTGTACATCTTTATAACATCAACAGATATTCCAGCTTCATTTGGCGTACATGGACCTGGAGATATAACAATAGCATCAATATTCTCTATACTGCCTATATCTTCAGGTCTTATCTCATCATTTCTCTTTACTGTAACGTCAGCTCCAAGTTCAAAAAAGTACTGGACTATGTTGTAGGTAAATGAGTCGTAATTATCAATCATAAATATCTTCATATCTTCCACCTAAAAAATTTTTAAGGCTAAATTTAATATACCAAAAATCCTTTACAAATTATGAAAATATTTTTGTGGGGCAAGAATTAAGGCATCTGTATATGGTAAAATATAGATAAGAAAATATTACAGGAGAGTGTTTTATGTCTGAAATTATCAAACAGCCAATAGAAGAAGAGGTAAAGTCTGCCTACCTTGATTATGCTATGTCCGTTATTGTAGGCAGAGCTATACCTGACGTCAGGGACGGTCTGAAACCTGTCCAGAGAAGAATTCTTTATGCTATGAATGAGCTTGGGCTTTATCCAAATAAACCGTATAAAAAGTCTGCGAGAGTGGTGGGTGAGGTCCTCGGGAAATATCATCCACACGGTGATACATCTGTTTATGATGCCCTTGTCAGAATGGCTCAGGATTTTACGCTGAGATACCCTCTCATTCAGGGTCAGGGAAACTTCGGTTCTATTGATGGTGATCCACCGGCTGCAATGAGATACTGTGTCACAGGGGACACGCTTATAAATACAGACAGAGGTCTTATAAAAATAAAGGATATAGTTCCTGATAGCGAGGAGAACTCGGATAATCCAATAAATATAAAGGTTCAGTCTCTTAATAGAAAGATAAACCATTCGGATATGTTTTTTAACAGTGGGAAGCACAAAACGATAAAACTGGAAACTGAAGAAGGTTACGAGATAGAAGGTAGCTTTAACCACCCTGTTCTCACATGGACCACAGAGAATGGAAAACCAGTTTATAAATGGAAAACCTTAGACAGTATTAGAGCAGGTGATTATCTTGTGGTGAGCAGAGAGAATGATATAGACAGCGATCAGGACTTGATCACGGAGGAAGAGGCTGTTCTACTTGGTTCTCTTGTTTCTGAAGGGTATATATCCGAAAACAGGGCTGGATTTAATAACACAGATGAGGAGTATGCATCTGTTTTTGAAAACGCCTATAAAGACATTTATGGAGATACCTTCTGCAGGTATGAGAGAACTTTAAAAAGTGGGAAAACCTTAGTTGAGTACCAGATACACCATAAAGAGATAATCCAGGATATAAGAGAAAAGGAGTTTGACAAGAAATCTTCAGACAAAGAGATACCTTTTGTTGTTCTTCAGTCATCAAAAAGGGTACAGAGAGCATTTTTAAAAGCTCTGTTTGAAGGAGACGGAACTGTATATGAAACGGCAAGAGCTGTAAATATCTCTTACTCTTCAAAAAGTAAAAAACTTTTAAAGCAGCTTCAGGTTCTTCTCCTTAACTTTGGTATCGTATCAAGAATACACAGGGATAAGCAAAATTACAGATTGATCATTTCTGGATACCAGAATATAAAACTATTTAAGGAGAAGGTTGGTTTCTTAGGTAAAAAGCAGGAAAAACTTATAAAGCTTGTTGAAAAAATTTATAAAAAGGAAACAGCAAACAGCAAAACTGATTTTATACCTTTTATCGCTGATTATATAAGGGATAAGTACAGAGGAAAAGGTTTTAATGAGTGGCTTTCAAAACATTCCCTTGACAGATACCATAAGATAGAAAAGTACTGGGATACCTTATCAAACATACTTGATGAGGAAGACAGGTCACTTCTTAAAGAGCTTCTTTATAACAGGTACTACTTTGCAAAAGTAAAAACGGTTGAGGAAACAGGTGAGAAGATCGTTTACTCAATCAGGGTGAAAAGTGACTGTCACTCCTTTGTAGGAAACGGAATTGTTAATCACAACACTGAGGCGCGCCTTACAAAGCTTGCAATGGAGATGCTCGCCGATATAGACAAAAATACGGTTGATATGAAGGAGAACTTTGATGCTTCATTAATGGAACCGGAGGTTCTCCCAGCTAAATTCCCCAATCTTATATGTAACGGTGCTTCAGGTATAGCTGTTGGTCTTTCAACAAACATCCCACCTCATAACTTCTCGGAGGTTGCTGAGGCTTTAAAATACCTTGCTGAGTTTCCAAATGCTACAGTTGAGGAGCTCTGTCAGTTTATAAAAGGTCCGGACTTTCCTACAGGTGGGATCCTTATAACACCTTTTGAGGAGATAGTTAAGATATACACAGACGGAAGAGGATCTGTAACTGTAAAGGGAAAGGCAAGAATAGAAAGACTCCCAGGAAACAGGCACAGGATAATAATCTATGAGATACCTTATCAGGTAAACAAGGTAGAGCTCATAAAGAGAATAGCTGAGCTTGTTAGAAAGGGACAGGAGAAAGGTATATCAGATCTGAGAGATGAGTCTGATAGAGATGGAATAAGAATAGTTGTTGAGCTGAAAAGGGAGGCTGATCCTGAAAAAGTTCTTAAAAAACTCTACAGAAGAACACAGCTTCAAAAATCAATACCTATAAACCTTACTGTTCTGGTTGGAAAACAGCCTAAAACAGTTGATCTTAAAGGTCTGTTACAGGAGTTTATCAAACACAGGGTTGATGTTATAACAAGGAGAACACTTTTTGATCTTGAGAAGGCTGAAAACAGACTCCATATAGTTGAAGGACTTCTTAAAGCTTTAGAAAATGCAGACAGAGTTATAGATATAGTTAGAAGCTCAAAGGATGTATCATCAGCAAGATCTCAGCTTGTTGAGGAGTTTGAGCTTTCAGATACTCAGGCACAGGCTATACTTGATATGAGACTTTCAAGATTTACAGCACTTGAAGGGGATAAGCTCTATCAGGAAGCGGATGATCTCAGACTGAAGATAGAGGAATACCAGAGAATACTCTCATCTGAGGAAGAGAAGATAAGGGTTTTCATAGAGGAGATAGATGAGCTCCTTGAGAAGTTTGGTGATGAGAGAAAAACTGTGATAGTTGAAGAGAAAGAGGCAGGTCTGACATTTGAGGAGCATTATATACTGGCTGTACTGAGTAGCGGAAGGATATTAAACAGAAGAATAGATGATGATGCTGATAAAAAAGATATATTCCAGAAGGTTATGAATGAGGTTGTATCATCTGTGAAACCTGGTGAAAAGCTTATATCTGTACAGGAGGTTGAGAGCTCTATTCCTATAGCATTTATAACAGATAAAGGTAAAGCCTACTGGAGTCTTGTGGCTGATCTTCCAAAGGGAGAAGGAAGGATAAATATTGATGAAGGTGAGATTGTTGGAACAGCTTTCAAAGGTGAAGGAGAGGAGGACAGGCTGTTTATTCTTACAAAAAATGGAATAATAAAAAGAATGTCCTATGAGGATATATTCTACAAATCACAGAACCACTCTATAATACCTCTTGCTGAAGATGACTGTGTGGTAACAGCATTTGCAGATGATCATCCTTCCCTGATAGGCGTTTACACAAGAAAAGGGGATCTGCTACTTTTTGAGAGAAATCAGGTAAGGGTTACAGGTGATAAGGCTAAAGGTGTTGAGGCTATAGATCTGGATGAGGGAGATACTGTAGCAGGAGGATTCCTGATCAACAGTGAAGATCTCATTATGACTGTGACCAAAAATGGTTATACTAAACTTGTAAGGAAGGAAGAGTTTTTCACAAAGGAAGGGAAGGTAAAGAAAAGAGCACAGAAAGGTCTTATGGCTGTCAAGCTCGGTAAGGATGACTTCCTTTCTGTAGCTGTTCCCGTTGAACTTGATGAGACCGTTTACTTCTCAACAGAAAAGGGGAGAGTTTTAAAGCTGATTGTTGATCAGAAAAGAATACCTGTTGCAAAAAGAACAGCTATGGGTGATCCTGTTCTAAAGATAGAAGGTGACTATGTGGTAAGGGCTGTTAAGCCTAAGATAAAATCTGAAGAGAATGACGGTTAGAATCCTTCTTATTTTAGGAATACTTATAGGACTGTATGCGATTTTAAATAATATAGGCGGAGTTATCTCCGCCTTTAAGATAAGTGATCCTACGCTTTTAACAGCAAAGCTTCTTCAGAGCCTTCTTCCTGTTATTGCAGGAGTTGTCATAGTATGGGTTTCTGCCCTTAACCTTTACGACATTATTAAAAAGAAGTGATTATTTCTGTTCCTGGAGAAGTTTTCTGTAGAGGGCGTTTCTCTCATTCTCACAGGACTGTATATCCTTCAGTATCATCTCTTTACACTCTTCATCATCAAAGCAGAAACCGTTGTTTTTGTACTCTGTCAGAAGATTCCAGAGTGCGAGACCTTCACAGTATCTCCATTTTTTGTTCAGATCTCCCTTTTTCTCCTCTTTTATACATTTCTCAATCTGTGCAACGTATCTCTCACAGTCCTTTTTTGACATACCTGCGAGAGATGATCCAGAGATGAGTAAGATAGCAGACAGGAAAAAAATAAGCTTTTTCATATCCTTCTCCTTTTTAGAATATTCTAATTTAATTATATACTTTTTTATAAATATTTCTAACTTTATTAAAAAAATGTATATGCTCTTTGTAGTCTATGTACGTCCAGAGGAAAGGCTGGAATGAACCGTGATGATACCAAAGTTCAAGCTCAACAAATATACCTTCTCCTATGTATACCCTGTTTCCCCTGTATTTAGATGTTGCAACTACAACCTGATCCATATCTATATAAAACGGATCTATATTGACTGTTCTCTTCCCTTCTATTCTCATATCATCCTCAATCTTCATACTCAGCTTTTTTATATCTCCTATCTCAGATTTATCTATAACTCTGTCTGTGATTATAAATATCTTTCTCAGATCTTTTCCCATCTCTTTCTCATAGTATTTTGAGTATTCAAGACTGAAATGGTCCGTTTTTTCAATGATTTTACCGAAATGATGATTTATAGTTTGGAAGGCCTGCTCTAGGAACTCTTTCCGATTCCACATCAAACCAAAACCTAAGAGAGCTTTAATGCTTTTTCTCACCTTTTGCCATTCTTATAGCATGTTTAAGTAGTGGAGCAACAAGTCTTATATTGTCTTTAACACCACCTGTACTTCCTGGAAGGTTTACTATTAAGGTGGCATCACCTATTATCCCGCATACTCCCCTTGAGAGTAGAGATTTAGGTGTAAATCTTATCCCAACTATTCTCATAGCCTCTGAGAATCCTATCATCTCTTTTCTTATAACCTCTTTTGTTGCCTCAGGTGTGACATCCCTTTTACTGAAGCCTGTTCCACCTGTTGTGAATATGATATCAACCCTGTCTGAGAGATCTTTAAGCTCTTTAACTATAAGATCCTTATCATCTGGGAGTATCTTGTAGTGAACAACCTCTCCACCAAACTCATTCTGGATGATATCTATAGCTGTTTTTCCGCTTCTATCCTCTGCCTCACCTTTTGAACATGTATCGCTCAGCGTTATAACAGCACATCTAAGACCTGAGAGATCCTCCTCGTAATCTGATTTTCCTCCTCTCTTTTCAAGGAGCTTTATATCACCTATAACCATATTTTTGTCAAACGCTTTAAGCATATCGTAAACATTTAAAAGAGCAGCAGAAACGGCTGTTAGAGCTTCCATCTCAACACCTGTTCTTCCTATACATTTAACCTCAGCTGTCACATAAACACCATCTTCCTGGAGCTGTGTGTTAACAACAACATGATCTATCATTATGTTATGGCAGAAGGGAAGTATATCAGCTGTTCTTTTTACACCAAGCATGCCTGCCATCTGTGATGCAGATAAAACATCACCTTTAGGAACCTGATTGTTTTTTATCATCTCAACAGATTCTGGACTCAAGTATATCTTTCCTTCAGCTTTAGCTGTTCTTATAGTCTCAAATTTATTTGATACATCAACAGGTCTGAATCCCATAACTTCCTCCTTCGTTTTATCAAGTATGACATAACGATCAAATTATACAGTATATATCCTTCAGATTTCTACCTTCCTCTGCCCAGTCAAGACCGTAGCCTATCACAAATTTATCTGGAATAACAAACCCTACATAATCGGCATCAAAATCAACCTCTCTTCTCTCCTTCTTATCAAGAAGAACACATGTTTTTAAAACTGATGGCTCCCTCTGTTTTAATGCTTCAACGAGGGCTTTTAAGGTTCTTCCTGTGTCTATAATATCATCAACAATAAGAACATTTTTACCTCTTATATCCTGTGCAAGGTCTTTAACAAATATCACCTCACCTGAGCTTTCCATAGATGTGTTGTAAGATGATACCTGCATAAAGTCTATATACACTTTTCCTTTCAACTCCCTTACAAGATCTGCCATAAATATGAAAGATCCTTTCAGAATACCTACAACGAGTATATCCTTTCCTTCAAAATCCCTGGATATCCTTTCGGCAAGCTCTTTTACTTTTTCCTTAATATCCTTTTCCTTTATAAGTACTTCAGCTTTTCTTCCCTTTATCTCCATCTCAAACTCCATTTTTTATAAAAAATTATCATAAATTCAGCTTCATTAAAAATGCATCCTCACCTGTTGTGTAGTACTTTTCCCTTATACCATACACATAAAAACCAAAATCTGAGTAAAACCTCACTGCCTTTTTGTTACTTTCTGAGACCTCAAGGAATACTGAATTAACACCTGAAGAGATACACTCATCTATAAAATCAATGAGAAGTTTTTTGCCTACCCCCCTTCCCTGAAAGTTCTTATCAACAGCTATCATAAGAATATGGGCTTCATCATAGATGATCTCACCACTTAGAAAACCGACAATAGTATTGTTCAGAACAGCAACGGTTTTATAACTGAATGGATTTGCAGAAAGGATCATACGATCAGACCAGGGATTCTTAAAATTCTGGTGTATTATATCCCTTACTTCATCTAGATCCGATTCTGAAAACTCCCTTATATTTATATCCATTAACTGTTTTTTGAGTCCATCTCCTCTTTAAGCTGATCAAGGTCTATACTACAGCTCTCACCTTTCAGATCCTCGAATATATGACCTAAATGCTCCTTCTTTGCCTTGAGATAATTCTTGTTGTAAGGGTTAGGTTCTATTATCAGAGGTATTCTCTCAACAACCTCAAGACCAAATCCTTCAAGTGCAACTATCTTCCTTGGGTTGTTTGTCATAAGTTTCATCTTCCTTACGCCTATATCCAGTAGAATCTGAGCTCCCGTTCCAAAATCTCTAAGATCAGCATTGAAACCTAACCTGTGGTTTGCCTCAACTGTGTCATATCCTTCTTCCTGAAGTCTGTAAGCTTTAATCTTGTTTATTATTCCTATACCCCTTCCTTCATGACCTCTCATATAGACAAGAACACCTTTACCTTCAGATGCTATCGTTTTAAGTGCTGCGTGTAACTGTGACTGACAGTCGCATCTCAATGAGCCAAATATATCTCCTGTAAGACATTCTGAGTGAACCCTTACAAGTGTAGGCTTGTCAGGATCTATATCTCCCATAACTAAAGCCACATGTTCAGATCCATCAAGTGTATTTTTGTATCCGTATATCTTAAATGTTCCGTATTTAGTTGGTAGATGTGCTTCAGCCTCTCTTACTACAAACTTCTCCCTTTTCAGCCTGTACTGGACTAGATCTGCTATTGTTATTATCTTAAGATCGTATTTTTTAGCAAACTTTATCAGATCAGGAAGTCTTGCCATAGTACCGTCTTCCTTCATGATCTCACATATAACGCCTGCCGGATAAAGACCTGCAAGTCTCGCAAGATCAACGGAAGCTTCCGTATGTCCTGTTCTCTCAAGAACACCACCAGGTCTTGCCATCAAAGGGAAAACATGACCTGGTCTGACAAAATCCTGAGGTGTTGCATCTGGGCTTACAGCCAGTTTTATAGTTACAGCTCTGTCATAAGCAGATATACCTGTAGTTGTTCCGTACTTTGGATGGGCATCTATAGAAAGACAGAATGCCGTTCCATTAGGATCAGTATTATTCTGTGTCATAAGTGGTATATCAAGTTCCTCAAGTCTCTCCCTCAGCATAGATAAACAGATAAGCCCTCTTCCTTCCTTTGCCATAAAGTTTATCGCATCAGGTGTGACCTTCTCTGCAGCCATAACAAGGTCACCTTCATTCTCCCTGTTGGGATCGTCAACAACTATCACCATCTTTCCCTGTTTTATATCTTCTATAGCTTCCTCTATACTGTTAAATCTGAACTCCATCTTTTTCACCTCAGATGTAATAATTTATCTATCTCTTCTTCAGCCTTTTTTTCATAATCTGTTTCTTCTTCCTGGTTATGTTCTATCTTTTTCTTTACCTCTTTTACTTTATACTGTATTGTAGATGTTCCGACGACAGCCTGCTGGAAATAGGATGCAACTATAGGAAGAAAATTAACGTATGCGTAAAGGATAAAACCTATAGTCAGTATCAAAATTGCTATCTTGACCATAACAACACCTCAGTATCATCAATCATTTAATAATTAAAGTTATGCTTATACATAAATATTTTCAAATATTAAGAAATCTTAACAGAAATTTAATATTTTTTTAAATTTTTAAGGATAGAATCTTTTTCGGAAAATAAAAAAATAATCTGGAGGTTAAGATGAAAAAGGTTTTAATGTCGGCGCTTTTGATCGGAACATTTTCAGTAGCATCTGCAGGAGAGATCAGTGATCCTGTTGTAAAAAAACTTCTTGAAAAGGGTGTTATAACTGAGCAGGAAGCTTTAGAGCTTGATAATAAAAAAACAGCTACATTTTCAAAATCTAAAAAGCTCAAGTTTGGTGGTAAGGCTTATATAGGCTACACATTTACAGACAGAAATAACGGATCAGATTCAGGTTCTTTTGAGGTTAGAAGAGGCTATTTTGTAACAAAGTTTTACTTTAACAAAAAAGATCATGTCAGATTTACATACGATATCTCATGGCAGTATCACAAGGAAAAGGAGTCTGAAGGAAAGGAGATAAGTCTTAAAGTAAAACATCTCTATCTTTATAAGGATATCTCTAAAATAATACCTGGAACTGCTTTTGAACTTGGTATAGCACACACACCATGGCTTGATTATGAGGAACATTCTGGCTGGTGGTACAGATCTATTTCAAAAACTTTTTACGAGGCTTCAGACGGTGCACATCTCCTCCCATCAGCTGATGCAGGTATAGATTTTAAAACAAAATTTGAGTATTTCTCAGCTGAGTACGGACTGTTTGATGGTGAAGGGTACGATCATATAGGGAGAAGTGACAAAGGTAACAAGCAAAACAGACCTATGATTGAAGGAAGGGTTACATGGCATGTTTTAGGTGGTGGAAAGAAAAAACCTAAACCTTTAACACAGAGATACGCCAACATATCTGTTCACGCTTTAAACAGCTATAATCATAGAGGTTCTGATAAAGATTTCTCTGTTCTCCAGCTTCATGCAGTTTACAATCAGCCCTTATTCCTGATAGCCGGACAGTATATAGACGCAAGCTGGGATGATCCTAACGCAAAGGATAATGATGGGAAGGGCTACTCATTTAACTTTGAGCTGAGACCTTTTATGAAGAACAGAATTGCTCTATTTGGAAGATACGACAGATGGGATGCAAGGGGTAATTCCTATGATAGAAAGATGTATATTTATGGTGTTGCTTACCATATGAACAAGTATGTTACATGGATAATCAATGGTATAAAAACAGATTACGAAAATGATAATACAAAGGATTACACAAAATATATGGTAACAGCAGAATTACACTATTAAGAGGCAGGAGGATAAGAGATGAGAAAGTTTTTAACAGGAATGGTCATATCAGGTTTTATAACTGCTGTTTCTTTTGCAGGTGATGTTATAAACGGGGCAGGTGCTACATTCCCGTATCCTGTTTATGCAGCGTGGGCTTACCAGTACTACAAGGAAACAGGAATAAGAGTAAACTACCAGTCTATAGGCTCAGGTGGTGGCGTAAGACAGATAAAAAACAGAACTGTAGATTTTGGAGCATCAGATGCTCCACTTGATCCTAAAAAGCTTGATGAGTATAAGCTTTACCAGTATCCTGCGATAATAGGTGGTGTTGTTCTTGTTGTTAATATACCGGGTGTCAAGGCAGGACAGTTAAAACTTGATGGTGATACGGTATGCAGAATATACCTTGGTGATATAAAGTACTGGGATAACGAAAAGATAAAAGGTATGAACCCTTCATTGAAGCTTCCCCACAAAGAGATAAAGGTTATACACAGATCTGACGGATCTGGAACAACAGCTATATTCACAACATACCTTTCCCAGGTCTGTGATGACTGGAAGAGCAAGGTTGGTGCAGGTAAAGCTGTTAAATGGCCTGTTGGTATTGGTGGTAAAGGTAACGAAGGGGTTGCCAACTACGTTAAAAGACTTAAGTACTCTATAGGTTATGTTGAGTTTGCCTACGCAAAACAGAACAGACTGAGATACACAAAGCTTAAAAACTCTGCCGGAAACTTTGTTGAGCCGAGCTTTGATACATTCTCAGCTGCAGGTGCAACGGCGAATTTTGATCCTGAAAAACATTTTTATCTCTGGATGGTTAACGCACCTGGAAAGAACGCATGGCCTATAGCAGGTGCTTCATTCATACTTCTCGCAAGGGAAAAAACTGAGAGCAATAAAAAGGTAAATAAATTCTTTGACTGGGCTTTTAAAAATGGTGATGAAACTGCAAAAAGACTTGTTTACGTTCCTCTACCTGAAGAGCTGAAAAAGAAGATAAGAGAGTACTGGAAGAAACATGGTATAGCCCCATAATCCTGCTGCTGCTGAATCTTCCAGAGGGCTTTTTGCCCTCCTTTTTTGATATAATGAATTAAATACCATCTGAGGGATAAGAAAACGGTATGAAAAAGTTCTTTAAGCTTCCTGCTGCAGATCTGATTTTTGCTGTTATATCTTTCTCAGCTGCTTTTACGATCTTTACACTTATCTTCTCAACGATAATAGTTCTTTACAACGAATCATCCCTTGCCATCCATAAGTTTGGTCTTCTGAATTTTATATTTACTGTTGACTGGGATCCTGTAAGGGAGGTTTTTGGGGCAGCTGCAAGTTTATACGGAACACTTGTAACAACAATACTCGCCCTTTCTATAGCCATTCCTGTATCTATAGGAATAGCTATATTTCTTACAGAGATATCTCCCCATTTCTTAAAGACACCTATAGGTGTGGCTATAGAGATGCTTGCAGCTATCCCAAGTATCATCTACGGTATGTGGGGACTTTTCACACTTGCACCTATAATGGCTGAGTATATCGAGCCTGCATTACAGTCTGTATTTGGTGATATTCCTGTAATAGGAAAGCTTTTTGAAGGAACACCTATGGGTGTTGATCTTCTCACAGCAAGTATAATTCTGAGTATAATGATAACCCCTTTCATAGCAAGTATATCAAGGGATTCCTTTAATCTCACACCTGATATTGTTAAGGAGTCTGCCTACGCACTTGGAGCTACAAAATGGGAAGTTATCAAGGATGTAGTTATTCCTTACTCAAAACTTGGTGTTTATGGTGGTATAGTTCTTGCACTTGGAAGGGCTTTAGGTGAGACTATGGCTGTTGCCTTCGTTCTTGGTAATAAGCACCAGATAACACCTTCCCTTCTTGATGCAGCTGCAACAATAACAGTAACGCTTGCGAATGAGTTCACGGAGGCTGACTCAGATATATACCTCTCTTCACTGTTCTATCTTGCCCTCATACTTTTCCTTATGAGTTTTACAATACTTGCTGTTGCTAAATTCTTCCTGCTTAGAGCAGAGAAACATTACCAAAGGTAAAGAAGATGGATCTAAAAACAAAGAGAAAGATAAAGGGAAATATAGCTCTCTTCCTGTCAACAGCAGCCGCTTTTATGGGCCTTTTCTGGCTTGTTTTTATAATATTTGATGTTCTCAGACACGGGATCACAGCTATAAACCTTGAGCTTTTCCTTGAAGATCCTGCACCTCCAGGTGTCCCGGGTGGTGGTCTGAGAAATGCGTTTGTAGGACAGTTTTTGATAACATCCGTCGCAACTGTAATAGGTGTTCCACTTGGTATTCTCGGGGGAACATTTATAGCTGAGTATGCGAGGGGAACCGTTTTTGCGAAGATAATAAGTATACTTTCGGACATTATGGTCAGTGTTCCTTCTATCGTTGTTGGAACGTTTATATACGCACTTCTTGTTAAGCCTTTCGGTCATTTTAGTGGATGGGCTGGAGCTGCAGCACTTGCCTTTATAATGGTTCCTGTTGTTCTCAGGACTACAGAGGATATGCTCAAACTTGTTCCGTGGACTTTAAGAGAGGCTGCATTTGCCCTTGGTGCTTCTTACTTCAGAGTTATAAAGGATATAGTTTACAGAGCTGCAGCAACAGGAATTCTTACTGGTGTTATACTTGCTATAGCGAGGATAGCCGGTGAGACAGCTCCCCTTTTATTTACATCATTTAACAACTCTTACTTTACAACAAACATGAATGAGCCTATAGCATCACTCACAGTTACTATTTTTAACTATGCTATGGGACCTTATGAGGACTGGCATGAGAAGGCATGGGCTGCTGCTTTTATAATCACAGTTGTTATACTTATAGTCACTGTAACTTCCCGTATGATTATACACTGGAGGTATAAAGGTTAATGGAAGATAAGATCAAGAT
The DNA here is from genome assembly GCF_000021565.1 of Persephonella marina EX-H1. Taxonomy (NCBI): domain Bacteria; kingdom Pseudomonadati; phylum Aquificota; class Aquificia; order Aquificales; family Hydrogenothermaceae; genus Persephonella; species Persephonella marina. Next base: position 1,525,171 of record NC_012440.1, read on the forward strand.
AGAGGTAAGAAATTTCTCTTTTTACTACGCAAAATCTGATAAACCCGCCCTTAAAAATATAAATATGCCTGTCTATGAGAAGAAGGTTACAGCCCTTATAGGTCCTTCCGGCTGTGGAAAGACGACACTTCTGAGAAGTTTCAACAGGATGCATGATCTTTACTACGGTAACAGGTATGAAGGTGAGATCATAATGGACGGAAGGAATATACTTTCAGATGATATTGATCTTATAGAGCTCAGATCAAAGGTTGGGATGGTATTCCAGAAGCCAACACCATTTCCTATGAGCATATTTGACAATGTGGCTTATGGACTTAAACTTAGAGGTATAAAGAACAGATCAGAGCTTGAAGCAAGGGTGGAGAAAGCTTTAAAGCAGGCAGCTTTATGGGATGAGGTTAAGGACAGGCTTAAGGACAGTGCTACAGGTCTCTCTGGAGGACAGCAGCAGAGACTTGTTATAGCGAGAGCTTTAGCTGTAGAACCTGAGGTCCTGCTTTTTGATGAACCAACATCAGCACTTGATCCTATATCTACAGGTAAGATTGAAGAGCTTGTTGTTGAGCTTAAAGAGACTGTAACCATAATAATAGTCACACACAATATGCAGCAGGCTGCGAGAGTCTCAGACTACACAGCATTTATGTATCTGGGAGAGCTTGTTGAGTTTGACAAAACGGATATCATATTCACTTCACCTAAGAAAAAACTGACAGAAGATTATGTAAGTGGAAGATTTGGATAATTAAGGGAGGTAGTTATGCTTATAAAACCAAGACTTGAAGAGATAAGGGACAGGCTTATACAGATGGCTGAGATGGCTGATCTTATGATAGAGAATGCTGTTAAGGCTATCATAGAGCACAACCCTGAGTATCTAAAGGTTGTTGAAGAGCTTGAGCCAAAAGTTGATCAGATGGAGGTTGAGAATGAGACTCTTATAATAACAACTATAGCAAGATTCCAGCCAGAGGCAAAATATTTAAGAATCCTTGTTATGGATCTTTTTGTTAACAGGGATATAGAAAGGATAGGTGATCACGCAGAGAATATAAAGGAACAGGCTGAGAGGATCTTAACAAAACCTAAGCTTAAGGAGTATGTTGATCTTCCTGTTATGACAGAGATAGTTTTAGGTATGGTCAAGGATGCTGTAAAATCACTTGAAAATCTTGATACAGAGCTTGCAAGGGATGTTATAACAAGGGATGACAGGGTTGATGCACTTCATGAACAGATCATAAGAGAGATATACACATACATGGTTGAGGATCCTAAGAATATAAAGGTTGGTATAAGGCTTATCACTGTATCATCAAATCTTGAAAGAGTCGCTGATATAGCAACAAACCTTGCAGAGGAAGTTATATATATGAAAGAAGGTAAGATGCTCAGACATCAGGAATTAGATAAAGATGAATAATAATCAGATAGATACTGAAGTTATCCTTAAGTTTTTAGACTTTCTTAAAGAAGGTGTGATTGTTGTTGATGAAAACCAGAATATTGAGTATATGAACGCTTACGCCAAGGATATTCTCAAGAACGATATTAAAGGGATAGACCCTCTGGGAAAGCATTTTTCTGAGGTTATAAAGAATAACTACCTTTACTCAATAATATCCTACAAAAACAAGAGGGATTTCAAAGAGGAGATAACAATAAATGATGATATATTCCTTATAAGGATGTATCATATAAACAACAAGAAGGTTCTCCATTTTCAGGACATAACACTGTTTGAGATATACAAACAGGCAAAGAAGGATTTTGTCTCAAATGTATCACACGAGCTTAAAACACCGATAGCCGTTATGAAAGGTATTGTTGAAACACTTGAGCAGGAAGAGGATGTACAGACAATAAGAAAGTTTCTGAATATGGCAAAAAAGAGAATAGATCAGATGGACAGTCTTATTAACGATCTTCTCATTTTAGCCAAGTTAGAATCAAAGGAAGAGAAACTGAACATAACAAAAGCTGATCTTTCAAGGATAGTGAACTCTATATTTAACGATCTTGAGCATCTATCAAAGGAGAAAAATATAAAGCTCATAAATGACATACCTGAAGGATTTTTGATAGATGTTGATCAGAAGAAGTTTGATATCCTGTTAAAAAATCTTATAGAGAACGCTATAAAGTACAACAAGCCTGAAGGTAGCGTTACAGTCTCAGCTGAAAGGAAAGATGGAGAGATCCTGATAAATGTTACAGATACAGGGATAGGAATACCTAAGGAATCACAGCCTCTCATATTTGAGAGATTTTACAGGGTTGATAAATCAAGAAGCAGAAATGTGGGAGGGACAGGTCTTGGACTGTCAATAGTGAAGCATATAGCAGAGGCTCACAACGGTAAGGTTGAGGTAAAAAGTGAGCCTAACGTTGGATCAACATTTACAGTAAGGATACCTGAAAGAAGAGATGGCTAACGTGGTCATATTTACAGATCTTGATGGAACTCTTCTGAATCATGAGGACTACTCATTCAAAGATGCCATCCCATCATTAGAGAGGATAAAGAAAAAAGGAATTCCTCTTGTTATAGTAACAAGCAAGACAAAAAAGGAGGTTGAACTTATCCAGAAAGAGCTTGGTATAGAAGAGCCCTTCATTGTTGAGAATGGCGCAGCTGTATTCTTCCCGAAAGGCTACAGAGGTTTCAATATAAGATGTGATCAGGAAAACAGGTACTGCATAATAAAACTCGGAAGGGATTACAGAGAGATAAGGGATTTTATAGAAAAGATAAAGGACAAATTTAAGATAAAAGGGTTTGGGGATATGACTGTTGAGGAGATAGTGAGGCTTACAGATCTTCCCTATGACAGGGCAGAGCTTGCAAAGGAGAGGGATTTTACAGAGCCTTTTATCATTGAAGATGAAAAGGATATTAAAGATTTAGAGGAGATAGCAGAAAAAGAAGGTTTTAAGATAACAAAAGGAGGAAGGTTTTACCATCTCATAGGGAAGGGTCAGGATAAGGGAAGGGCTGTTCAGATAGTAAAAAAGGTATTTGAGGAAAACTATGGTGAAGTACCACTGACTGTTGGACTTGGGGACAGTAGAAATGATATACCGATGCTAAGGGAAGTTGACATCCCGATTCTGATACCACATATTAATAAAAAGTACGAGTCTGTTAATCTTCCCGGCATTATAAAAGCTGAATATCCAGGAAGTAAAGGATGGAACGAGTCTATCTGGAGAATACTTAATGAGATTGAAAGAGGTTGCTGTTGAGATCTTTCTCAGCTCTATCCGTAGCGTCCATCCTGAGAACATAATTCCCCAGAACCTGTCATTAACAGATAATCTCATTAAAATCAAAGATTATGAGTTTCCTTTAGAAGGTGATCTTTACGTATTTGGAAGCGGAAAGGCATCTGTTGAGATGGCAAAAGCTGTAGAAAAGATTCTTGGAGACAGGATAAAGGAAGGTGTTGTTGTATGTAACTACACAGAAAAGCTGGAAAAGATAGATGTTGTAGAAGGATCACACCCTGTTCCAACTGAGAAAAGTGTTAAAGCCGGTGAGTTACTCCTTGAGAGGATCTCAGCCCTTAAAGAGAATGACACTTTCATATACCTTCTCTCAGGTGGAAGCTCAGCACTTATTGAAAAACCTATCCCACCTGTAACTATTCAGGATCTTCAAAAAACAACACATCTTTTACTTGAAAACAGTATCCCTATAGATGAGATAAATGTTGTGAGAAAACATCTCTCTCTAATAAAAGGAGGGAGGCTGGGGGAAAAAACAAAGGGGAGGGGGATTGTTCTTGTTCTATCAGATGTTATAGGTGATGACCTTTTTACAATAGGATCGGCTCCTCTTTATTACGACAGATCTACCTATGAGGATGCTTATAACATACTGAAAAAGTACAACATCTTTGATAAGATCCCCGATTCTGTTAAAAAGGTTATACAGGATGGTATCTCAGGTAAGATACCGGACACTCCAAAAAGTGAGAATCCTAATATAAAACATTTCATAATAGGAAGTAACTTTATAGCACTGAATGAGGCAAAGAGAAAGGCTGAGGAGTCTGGATACAGATCTTACATATTCACATCACTGCTGAAAGGTGAAGCAAGGGAGGTTGCAAAAGTTATAACAGGAATAGGACTTGAGATAAAAAGATCAGACAACCCTGTTAAAAAGCCTGTGTGTATCCTTTTCGGTGGTGAAACGACAGTTACCGTAACAGGAAATGGAAAGGGAGGGAGAAATCAGGAGCTTGTTCTTTCAGCTTTAAAAGAGATAAAGGATACGAATGGGATAGTCTTGCTGAGTGGAGGAACGGATGGGATTGATGGAAATTCTGATGCAGCAGGTGCTGTTATAACAGCAGACTCCTACAGAAAGGCTTTATCACTTGATCTGAATATTGATCAGTATCTGGAGAATAACGATTCTTACAGCTTTTTTAAAAAAACGGGAGATCTGATATTTACAGGAAAAACGGGAACAAATGTTATGGACATTATAGTAATGATAGTAGAGGGTTAAGATGATGATAGTTCTGCCAAATGTAAGATTTTCAACAGCTTTAAGGGAGGATGCGAGAAAGAAGATAGAGAAGATAGGATATGCTGATATAGTTGTTGGTATCCCTTCTTACTACAGCCAGACAACCATATCACATGTTATTGAGACTGTTGCAAAGGGGCTTGATAGATACTACTCAGACAGAAAGGCGATAATATTCGTCTCTGATGGTGGTTCTACAGATGATACAAGGGAAGAGGCGAGGGCTACAGATATAAGTGCGTACAATATAGAGAAGATAGTTTCTATATACAGAGGTATACCAGGTAAGGGATCTGCCCTGAGAGCTGTTTTTGAGGCTGCTGAGTTTTTAAGGGCTGAGGCTGTTGCAACATTTGATTCTGATCTTAAATCTATAACACCTGAATGGATTAAGAATATTCTTGATCCTGTTTTCCAGGGATTTGATTATGTTACACCTTACTACAGAAGGTATAAGTTTGATGGAACAATAACAAACAATATAGCCTATCCTCTAATAAGAACACTTTACGGACTTCGTATAAGACAGCCTATAGGTGGTGATTTTGGTATGTCAAGGAAGCTTGTTAAGGACTATCTTGATGAGGATGTGTGGGAGACAGATGTTGCAAAGTTTGGGATTGATATATGGATGACAACAACAGCTATTGTTAAAGGTTACAGGATATGTCAGGCAAGACTTGGGGCGAAGATACATGGGGAGAAAGATCCTGCTAAGGATCTTAGCGGTATGTTCAGGGAGGTTGTTGGAACAACTTACAATCTTATGGAAAAGTATGAGACTTTCTGGAAGAAGATAAAGAAATCAAAGGAGGTTCCCGTTTTTGGTGAGTTTGCAGGTGTAGAGCCTGAACCTTTTGAGATAGATCTTGATGAGAGTATAGATTACTTCAAAACAGGCTACAGAAATTTTGAAGGGGTCTGGGAAAGAATTCTTGATGAGGAAGATATGAAGGTGATAAAAGATCTTTTCAAGGTTGAGAATAATGAGGAGTTTGTAATGCCTGTAGAAACATGGGTAAGGATAGTTTACAGGTATGCAAATATATTCCACTCAACTGAAAGGCAGAAATTCAAGGTTTTAAATACTATGATACCCCTTTACAACGCCCGTGTTGCTTCTCTTGTTAATGAGCTATCGGATAAATCTGATCAGGAGGCTGAGGAATACTACAACAAACAGGCTGAAGTTTTTGAGGAAATGAAAGATTATCTGATAAAAATATGGAAATGAGGGAGGCATTTTCATGGCAGACTTTTTCCAGAATGGTGTTATAACGACTCTTCAGAATTTCAGAAACAGATCCCTTGAAGAGCTGGAATATGAGCTTGAGCTGTTCTCAAAAAGGAGAAATATGGTTCTTCTGCTACCTGCTCTGTACTCTGAGTTTGAAGGACCTGCAATGCCTAAGATAATACAGGAGCTTAAGGATATAAGGTATCTGTATAAGATAGTTCTCTCCCTTGATAGGGCTACTGAGGAGGAGTTTAAAAAGGTTAAAAAGATAATGTCAGAAATAAATACAGAAGTTAAGGTTATATGGCATGATGGACCGAGGATGCAGAGGTTGTACAGGGAGCTTGAAGAAGCTGGATTTAATGTGTCTATACCAGGTAAAGGAAGATCCGTATGGATGAGTCTTGGGTATATACTCTCAGATGCGGACGCATACGCCATAGCCCTTCATGACTGTGATATAGTAAATTACAGCAGAGAGCTGCCTGCAAGACTTCTTTACCCCGTTGTTCATCCTGCTTTAGATTTTGAGTTCAGTAAAGGATACTATGCCAGGGTTACACATAAGCTTTACGGAAGGGTTACAAGGATATTTTATACACCTTTGATAAGGGCTCTTATAAGGATACTTGGATGTAACAGATTCCTTGTTTATCTTGATAGCTTCAGGTATGCCCTCTCAGGTGAGTTTGCATTTATAAGAACACTTGCAAGGGGTATAAGAATATCTCCAACATGGGGTCTTGAGGTGTCTATGCTGAGTGAGGTTTACCAGAACACATCATTTAACAGGATATGTCAGGTAGAGGTTATGGATACTTATGAACATAAACATCAGAAACTTGTAAAATCAACATCTGAAGGACTTGTAAAGATGGCAAGTGATATAGCAAAAACTCTTTTCAGAGTTCTTGCACACGATGGTTTTGTTTTTTCTGAGGCGTTTTTCAGAACACTTCTCACAACATACCTTCAGGAAGCGAGATACGCTATAGAAAAGTACAACGCATTATCCTTGATAAATGGTCTTACGTACGACAGGCATGCAGAGATAGAGGCTATTGAGGTTTTTGTTGATGCCCTCAAAAAAGCTGAAAAGGAGTTTATAGAAGATCCTATAGGTGTTCCCCTTATGTCAGCATGGGTAAGGGTGAGAGCTGCACTTCCTGAGATCTCAGACAAACTTATAAGGGCTGTTGAGGAGGACAACTCTGATGATTAGAACTCCCATAAAGCTGTTGTCAGATATTTTTCTCCACCATCCGGACATATAAAAACTATAACACCTTCATCAATCTCTCTTGCAAGCTGGATCGCAGCCTCAAAGGCAGCTCCTGAGGACTGACCTACAAATATGCCTTCTTTTCTCGCAAGCTCCCTTGCCCTCTCGTATGAGATATCTGTTCCTATAAACATCGTTCTATCAAGTCTGTTCTCATCAAAAATACCTGGTTTTATTGATGTTTCTATATACTTCAGTCCTTCTATACCGTGGAAAGGGCTGTCAGGCTGGACGCCTATAACCTGAATATCAGGATTGAATATCTTGAGTCTCCTCCCTGTTCCCATAACCGTTCCACCTGTCCCTATACCTGCAACAAAATGTGTTATTCTACCTTCAGTCTGCTTCCATATCTCGACAGCTGTTGAGTAGTAATGGGATCTCCAGTTCGCATCGTTATTGTACTGATCAACGTAGAAATATCTGTCAGGATATTTTTCTATAAGCTTTCTTACGTAAATAATAGCCCCATCTGTACTCTCAAGAGGGTTTGTGTAATGTATCTTTGCACCGAAGGCCTGTATTATCTTCTTTCTCTCCTCACTTACGTTTGCAGGCATTGCAAGTTCAACTCTGAAACCGAGAGCTGTTCCTATCATAGCAAGTGCTATCCCTGTGTTACCTGATGTTGCATCAAGGATTATCTTGTCTTTTGTAAGTTTGCCGCTTTTAACAGCCTCAACAAGCATCCTTGTTGCAGGTCTATCCTTTACAGACCCACCCGGGTTGTAACCTTCAAGTTTTGCGTATATCTCTACATCTTTTTCTTTTATATCTTCAGGAAGGGAGTTTTCAAGCTTTATTAGAGGTGTGTTACCAACAAGTTCAAGTATTGATCTTCTGGTTTTCCTTATATTCTCATCATGTTCGCCTAATATCCACAATCTTTTTCACCCTGACTGTATTTTATTAAAGTTTAAAAATTTTATCCTTTTTCAGCCAGTTTTTGAAGGGCTAATTTTAAAGCCTTTTCTAAATTATCGGTCTCTTTCAGAACATCTTTTGCTACAGATAACACCCTTTTTTTATCAAAACCAAGACCTGTAAGTGCATCAACAAGATCCTTTAAAAGCTCATTCTCAATAAAATCGAGCTTCCCCTGAAGCTCAAGTACTATCCTCTGGGCTGTTTTCTTACCAACACCCTGTGCTGTTGTTAATGTTGTTATATCACGGTTTTCAACAATCTCAAAAAATCTCTCAGGACTGAATGATCTTAATATGGAAAGTGCATGTTTAACACCAACACCATTAATACTTAAAAGTCTGTTAAAGATCTCCCTTTCCTCAGGTGTTTTAAATCCGTAAAGCTCAACCCTGTCGTCCTTTATAAACATCTCTATAAACACAACAGATTGATCCTTAAGATCAGAGGGTGATCTGAATCTTAAAGCTACTGTTCCAAGATCAATAATGTAGATATCATCTTTTTTATGTTTTATCTTTCCTTTTAAAAACTCGATCATAAGAAAACTCCTGAAAGATATGGTAAATCTATTTTCATGTTAAAATATAATAAAGTAAAGGAGGTTTGAAAATATGATAGCCCTCCCGATGATCATAGGTGGTCAGAAAGTTTACAAGGAAGAAAAAATAGATGTTATATATCCATACACACTTGAAAAGGTAGGGGAGGTTCCAAAAGGTTCTCCAGAGGATGTTGAGAAAGCTATAGAAAAAGCAAAGACAGGTTTAAAGAGACTTAAGGAGCTATCCTCATATGAAAAGTACAAAATCCTTATGAAAGTTGCACAGTTACTTGAGGAGAGAAAGGAAGAGTTTGCAAAAACTGTTGTTTATGAAGTTGGTAAAACGATAAGGGAAGCAAGAACAGAAGTTGAAAGATGTATAAACACGATAATATTTTCTGCTGAAGAGGCAAAGAGAATTGAAGGGGAGTATGTTTATGTGGATGCATCTCCGAATGGTAAGGGTAAAAAAGGCTTTTATTTCAGAGAGCCTGCCGGTATCGTTTCTGCAATAACACCTTTTAACTTCCCTTTGAATCTCACAGCCCACAAGATAGCTCCATCTATAGCTGCAGGATGTCCGTTCATACTTAAGCCGAGTGAGAGAACTCCCTTATCTCCCATAATGCTCTGTGAGCTATTCCTTGAGGCAGGTGTTCCTGAGGAGGCTGTTTCGGTAATACCGGGATACGCTGATGTTGGACAGGCTATGACAACACATCCTGATGTAAGGGTTGTTTCATTTACAGGAAGTCTTAAGGTTGGTGAGATAATAGCAAAACAGGCTGGACTGAAAAAGATAGTTATGGAGCTTGGATCTAATTCCGCTGTTGTTGTTGATAGGGACGCAAACCTTGAGCTTGCAGCTAAAAAATCAGTTTTAGGCGGTTTTGCCCTTGCAGGACAGGTATGTATATCTGTTCAGAGAGTTCTTGTTCATGAGGATGTTGCAGATAGGTTCCAGAAGTTGCTGAAGGAAGAGGTATCAAAGCTCAAGTTTGGTGATCCAATGGATGAGAATACGGATGTTGGACCTGTTATAGCTGTTGATGAGGTTAACAGAATACAGTCATGGATAAAGGAAGCTGTTGAAAAAGGTGCAAAGATTGAGACAGGCGGTGTTTCATGTGCAGAGGAAAAAACTGTTTTCCAGCCTACAGTTGTTGTTGATGTACCGGAAGAGTCAAAACTCTTCTATGAGGAGGCTTTTGCACCTGTTGTTACTGTAAAGAGATTCAGGAGTATTGATGAAGCCCTGGAGCTTGTAAACAGATCCAATTACGGTCTTCAGGTTGGTGTGTTTACAAATAACATAAAAAATGCATGGAAGTTTATACAGGATGCTGAGGTTGGTGGAGTTATAATAAATGATATACCTACATTCAGAGCAGATAACATGCCTTACGGTGGTGTGAAAGGAAGCGGTATTGGAAGGGAAGGTCCAAAATTTGCGATAGACGATTATACAGAGATAAAAATGGTGATTTTTGATCTGAATGCATAAAAAATATGCAGTTATACGAATAATTGCACAAAATAAGTGCATTGAATACTGGTAGAATAACGATATTACTTTATTTAATATTGGCAGGATATTTGCTTGATTATAAAATTCAGGAATACTTGGAGGGTGTAAATGAAGAAAATTGAAGCTATTATCAAACCTTTCAAACTTGATGAGGTTAAGGACGCTTTAACTGAGATCGGCGTTTACGGTATGACTGTATCTGAGGCAAAGGGTTTCGGAAGACAGAAAGGGCACACTGAGCTTTACAGAGGAGCAGAGTATGTTATTGATTTCCTTCCAAAGCTTAAAATAGAGATTGTTGTTGATGACTCAATGGTTGAGAAGGTTGTAGAAACAATAGCGAACACAGCAAGAACAGGAAGAATAGGTGACGGAAAGATCTTTATAATACCTGTTGAGGATGCTATTAGGATAAGAACAGGTGAAAGGGGACCGGAAGCAATTTAGTTTCATAAAATCAAATCAGGAGGTACTTTAAATGGCTATGATTCAGTGTCAAACGCCAGATGATGTTTTAAGAGTTATTTCAGAAAAAGGAATTGTTTTTATTGACCTGAAGTTTTCAGATCCTTTTGGACAGTGGCAACACCTGACAATACCAGCACATGAGTTTTCGGCAGAGAGCTTTGAGAACGGTATTCCTTTTGACGGCTCATCAATAAGAGGCTGGAAGGGAATACAGGAATCAGACATGCTCCTGATTCCAGATCCAAAATCTGCATTCATAGATCCGTTTATAGAAGAACCTACTATATCACTTGTTTGTGATGTTGAAGACCCTATTACAAGAGAGGCTTACAACAGAGATCCAAGACAGATAGCTAAGAAGGCTATTGAGTTCTTAAAGTCAACAGGAATAGGTGATATCGCTTTCTTCGGTCCTGAGGCTGAGTTCTTCATATTTGACGACATCAAGTTCAGCAACGGTCCAAACCACTCTTACTATGAGATAGACTCAGTTGAGGGCTGGTGGAATACCGGAAGAGAAGAGATGCCAAACCTCGGGTACAAAACACCTTACAAGAGAGGATACTTCCCTGTTCCACCACTTGACAAGATGTCAGCTATAAGAAGGGATATGGTTAAAACTCTCGAAGAGGTTGGAATAACAGTTGAGAGGGAACACCACGAGGTTGGTACAGCAGGTCAGGGAGAGATCAACTTCAGATTTGCTGATCTTGTAACAACAGGTGACAATGTTCTCAAATACAAGTATGTTCTCAGAAATGTTGGATTCAAACACGGAAAATATGTAACATTCCTTCCAAAACCGATAGCCGGTGATAACGGAACAGGAATGCATATACATTTCTCTATCTGGAAAGGCGGAGAGAACATGTTTGCAGGAGACCAGTATGCTGGTCTTTCAGAGATAGCTCTTTACGCAATTGGTGGAATCATAAAACACGGAAAAGCTATAGCAGCATTCACAAACCCAACAACAAACTCATACCACAGACTTGTACCTGGATTTGAAGCGCCTGTAAGACTTGCATACTCTGCAAGAAACAGATCTGCTGCTATCAGAATACCTATGGGCTCAGCTTCACCAAAAGCTAAAAGAATAGAGGTAAGATTCCCTGATGCATCTTCAAACCCATACCTGGCATTTGTTGCACTTTTAATGGCTGCAATTGATGGTATTGAAAACAAGATACATCCAGGTGAGCCTTTAGATAAGGATATCTACTCACTCTCACCTGAGGAGCTTGCAAACGTTCCTGAAACACCAGCATCTCTCCAGGAAGCTATTGATGCGTTAAAAGCGGATATGGACTTCCTCCTGAAGGGTGGTGTTATGGATGAGGACTTCATACAGATGTGGATAGAGACAAAACAGGAAGAGGTTGACGCAATAAGACTCGTTCCACATCCAAAAGAGTTTGAACTTTACTACGATATCTAAGATGTATGCCCCCTTTTGGGGGCTTTTTATTATAGACAAATTCATTTATAATCTATTATCTATAAAAACCATTTCACTAATGGTGTCAGATTGGATGAGAGATCTAAAGCTGCCATAGAGTCGTTCCGTCAGGCAACGGAGCACGATATAACATCTTTTTTAATTCTCGTTTTCATAATTCTATTACTTCTATTTCTTATCCTGCTCGGTTTTCATTTTAAAAAGACCATAAAAAACAAACTTATGAAAAGACTGTTCTTAAAAAATCTGAAGGAGAGGAATATACCTGAAAAGGCAGGAGAGATCATCTGGAAGTATTCCAGGAAGCTCGGTAGAGATCCTTTCCTTGCACTTGAGTTTAAAGCACCATTTGAGAAGGTTATATCACTGTATGTAGAGGAAAATCCAAATTATGATGAGGAGATGCTAAAAGAGCTGAGAAAGAAGCTCGGTTTTGATATATGTCCGCCTTTTGTTCCCCTTTCATCAACAAAAGATATAGATATATTCCAGTCAGGAAGAATAAGTACAGATAATAAAGAGGTCTACAACGCTGCTCTTTATGACAAGGATGAGAAACATATGTACTGGTATCTTATAGATGCCCACACAGATCTCCCACATCTTAAAGGAAAGGTTGTGAAAATAACCCTTTTAAGAAGAGGAGATGCCATTTATAAAATATCAGGTGTGGTTGAAGACACGTTTGTTGAGCTTGATAAAACTATTCTCAAACTTCCCCACACATTTGATATGGAAAGAATTCAGAGAAGAGAGCATGCAAGGGTTGATGTTGAGATCCCCGCTGTTGTTGAAAAGATAGAGATACTCCCAAACGAGGTTGAAAAGGTTAAGAGAATAGAAGGTCTTATAGCTGATATAAGTGTAGGTGGAGCAAGGTTCTGTATCTCAGCAGATAGAAGAACTGAAGCAAATCTCAATATAAATAATGAGGTCAAGCTTATATTCACAGTAGAAGGGAGAAAGTTAGAGATAAACAGCGTTATCGTAAATATATATGAGAGAAAAACAACAACCTGTTACGGTATCAAATTCAAGAAGATGAACAAGTATGAGGAAAATATACTTGCAGATTTTATAAAAAAAGAACAGAAAAAACTTATGAAACTCATCCAGATGCAGAGGGGATAATCTGACCGGATTTGCCCATACTCACTCAGAACATTATATTTAAAAGTTAAGAGAAAGATACATAAGCTTCTTTAGAGGGGTAGGGAACATTGTTAAATGTGAGAGTTTTTTTATTTTTCCTCATTATATCTATCCTTTCCTGCAGTCTTGACTACTCCTCTATGGATGTTGAAGAACTTGAGATTTTATATAAAAAGGAGAATAAAAATGAGGTTCTTCCATATCTGTGCAGAAAGTACTACAAGAAGTATCAAAAGGAACTGATAAACAAGGATTATATATTAAATAAAACCCAGGAGTATATGGATAAAACTGTGAATTACTGTGCTCTATCCTTCAAGAAGTTAAATGATATCGGTTCAGCCAAGATCCTGGAAGAGCTTTATTTCTCAAATTATGTAAACACTAAAAAGGATTTTTTATACTTTATCTACTGGGCTTATAAGGCGGGAGATAAAGACACACTTGATACATTTATCAAAAAGGACTCTGTGATATTTGCTGTTCTTTTCCATTCAGACAGGCTTATGAACTATCTTGTGAAGGATATAAATTATATCTCCGACAGGGAGGTTATAAACAGGTTCAAGACAGCATACAGACTTTTAGTTGAGTATCAGAAGGATATAAAGGATCTTGATAACTCATGGCTTTTCTACACGGATAAGGAGTATATATCAAGATCTTTTTCAGAGCTCACAATAGGTTTTGATCAGCTTATCAGAGATATGAAATCAAACAGATTCCTGATCTCAGAGATAAGGGATAATCTGTCAAAGTATGAGAAAGCGTACTTTTCAAGCAGAACAGCAAAAAAGTATGTGGAACTTTTTTACACTCTAAAAGCCTTAATGAGAATAAATCTGGATAACTTTTATATATTTACATTAAAGAAAGAGGATATAAACAGAGGTATAGCCAGAGCTATGAATGTGAAGGAAAAGGACACAGATATACTTCAGGAGGTACTTCCGGTGATAAAGGAGTTTGTAGAGGAGAAGGATAAATATATAAAAAAATACGACGAAATACTTAAAAAGGAAAGTTAGAGATTATGGCAAAAAGAAGACTTTCTAAAACAAATATCTTTATCTTGACGCTAATACTGGTAGTTGTTCTTGGGAATTTTCTTATTCTGACTATAGCAAATGATAAACAGATATACCAGTTATCAAAAGAGCTGGAAACACAGGCAGAAAAGTTTTACCAGAAAAAGGAGTTTGAAAAATCCCTTGATTTTTACAAAAAGGCTTTAAAGAACTATGAAGACCTTACCATTTACAGATTCTTTGTTAAGGATGATATAGAAAGGGTTAAGAAGAAACTTGAGACAGATGAAAATTTCAGGAAGCTGTCACAGGGATACGTTTATTTTAACGGTAAATGGGTAAGTGAGAAGGAGCTGAGAAATCTTCTCAGGGAAAAGTCAGAGTTGATAAATGATATTCATATAATTCTTAAAACAGCTAAATTTTTCGGTGATATCTCATCACTTGAGAATGATATAAAGGTTTATGAAAGCGGGCTTGAGCTGATAGAAAAAAGTAAGTTCAGAGAAGATCCTGATGTAAAAAATCTTGAGAACCAGATAACAGAGAAGCTGTATGACCTCTATGTAAAGGCTGGAAGCAGGTACTACAAACTTGATAATCTTGATAAAACTGTCAGATACTACGAGAAGGCTATCAGAATAAAGGATGATCCTGATCTGAGAAAAAAACTATCCCAGATATATATAGAGCTCGCTGAAAGATATATAAATGAGAAAAGGTTTAATGAAGCACTTGATACAGTTCTGAAGGCAAAAAAATTAGGATTTAAAACGGATGAGCTTGACAGGAAGATAAAAGATATTGTGGCAAAACTTCATCCTGAAAAGATAAAAGGTGTTGAAGATCCGTCGGTCTATTTCTTCCTGTCAAAAAAATCATACGAGAGTGGCGATTACGAAAGAGCCGCAGAACTGTGTGAAAAGAGTGTAAACCTCGGCAAGAAAGATAAGGAAAGTCTCCTTCTGTGTGGAAAGATATATTTCAGCTTAAAAGATTACGAGAGATCACTTGAGTATATAGATAGAATTTCCCAGATGGATGAGGAAACGGAGATATTAAAGGGCATGAATCTCTTTTATCTGGAAAAGTATGAAGAGGCTTTACCTCTTCTTGAGAGATACTCCAATAAAGAAGATGTGAAAGGTTACCTGTTTGAGATATACAGAAATCTGGGAGATCTATACTCAAAAGATGATCCTGATAGAGCTCTCTCTTTATTTGAAAAGGCCGCTGCTTTAAAGGAGGATCCAGAGGTTTACAGAAAGATGGCGGATATCTTTTTTAACAGAAAGGATTTCAAAAACGCCTACAGGTATTATAAAAAGGTTTTATCACTGAATCCGAAGATGAGAAAAGATATTCTGCCAAATTATATAAAATCTGTGAAGGTGCTGGCAGAGAGGAACTTCCAGAATAAAAACTACAGAAAGTCTCTTTCATTCTATACAGAGTATCTATCAGTATACCCGAGGGATGTAAAGATATTAGAAAAGGTTGGCGATATATACAGACTCCTTGGAAATAAGAGAACGGCTATAAGTTACTATGAGAAAGTGATGAAAATTAACAGAAAGTACTTTGACAGGAATCTGTCCGGAAAACTTTTAGACCTTAGACTTGAGATGGGTGATATATACTTTGCAAACGGTGAGTATGAGAAGGCTATATACCATTATAAGAAAGCCCTCGTTTTTTCTGACAGCGAAAAACTTGCTGAGAAACTGGCAAAAGCTTACATAAAGATGGGTGACAGATATCTTAAAAGGAAAATTTACGATAAAGCACTTGATTACTATATAAAAGGTATATCGCTTAAGCCATCCCTGGGTGTTAGCATAGAGAAGAATCTTGGTGAGGCTTATATAGGTGTGGGAGAGATACTGTTTAAGAGAAAGGATTATAGAAAAGCTGTTAAATACTTTAAAAAGGCTGAGAAATTCCTTAAAGATGATTTCAGAATATTTTACTACAGAGGTCTTTCATACCTTAAGATGAAAGATTATGAGAATGCTATAAAAGATTTAGAAAAAGCTGTATCAAAAAAGGGTGATCTTTATGAGATCAAACTTAAACTTGCCAGACTGTATCTCGGTAAAAAGGATACAGGTAATGCAGAAAGGTATATAGACGATCTCATCTCAAAGGGTAAGTTTCTTGACAAGGTTTATATGATGAAAGGTGATATATATCTATTAAAAGGTGATACGGAAAATGCATTTGTTTATTACATAAAAGCTGAGGAGAGTGGAAACCACTCTGGGGAGCTTTACTTTAAGCTTTCAAAGATATATTTCAAAAAAGGAAACAGCCTTAAAACTGTATCTTATGCAACGAAGGCTATAAAAAAAGGATACAGAGATAAGGATGTTTACTATCTTAGGGGAATAAGCTATTACAGGCTTAAAGACTACAAAAATGCTATAAAGGATTTTAGCTCTTATATAAAACTTGATCCTGATAATCCTGAGGTTTACTACCTTAGAGGTAAGCTTTACTACGAACATGGAGATTTTTCAAAAGGGGATTACGGAAGGGCTGTTTCAGACCTTAAAAAAGCTGTTGCACTTGGCCATAAAGAAGCGGAAGAGTATCTAAAGAAAATTGAAAATAAGTAAAGATCATTTTATCCTATAATCCTAAAAAATCTCAGGGGAAGCAGATGGAAAAGTATCTGATCAATGAACTGAAAAAAGAGGAAGCCTGGAGACTGTTTAAGATAATAGGGGATTTTGTAGATGGATTTGAGGTTATGCCCCAGTTTATTCCCGCTGTTACATTTTACGGTTCGGCCAGGGTTAAGGAAGGAGATAAGTATTATGAGGCTGCAAGGGAGCTTGCAAAAAAACTTGTAAGTAAAGGCTTCTCCATTATAACAGGTGGTGGCCCCGGAATTATGGAAGCTGGAAACAGAGGTGCTAAGGAAGGTGGTGGTAAATCTGTAGGTCTTAATATAAACCTTCCACTTGAGCAGGAACCAAACCCTTACGCAACTGTAACTATAAACTTCAGATATTTCTTTGCAAGGAAAGTTATGTTCAACAAGTATGCCACAGCCTATGTTCTCTTTCCCGGTGGTTATGGAACACTTGATGAACTTACAGAGACGCTTGTCCTTATACAGACAAAAAAGGTCAAGCCTTTCCCCGTTATACTTTACGGTTCAGAATACTGGAACGGTCTTGTTGAATGGATAAAGGATGTTGTTCTTGATAAGGGCTTTATAGATTCTGAGGATTTCAATCTCTTCCAGATCTCGGATGATCTTGACCAGATCGTTGATATAATCGTAAGCTTCTATGCACAGCATTATGAATATGAGATTTGAGGATCTAAAAAAACAGCTGAAAGATCTCCAGAAGATAGGGGAAGGCTGGAGAGGTGTTGTATATAAAGGTGTTCTTAACGGTAAAGTGGTAGCCGTAAAAGTTCCAAAGGAGCCTATACACAGAAATGCTATTAAAAAAGAGGGGAGTATACTGAAAGTTGTAAACAAAGAGGGTATCGGTGGAAAACTTATACTTGAGGGGGATGATTTTATAGCATACGAGTTCATAGAAGGAGAGCCTTTAAAAAAGGTTCTGAACAGAGAAAATGCAAAGATCATATTCAGCCAGCTTCTTGAGCAGGCGAGGAAGCTTGACCTTCTTGGAATAAGCAAGGATGAGATGCACAGACCACACACAAATGTTCTTGTTGATAAAAATCTAAATGTACACCTTATAGATTTTGAAAGGGCGAGGAAAACAGAGAATATACAGAATGTTACACAGCTTGTTCAGTACTTTCTCTCTGAGGGATCAAAATATCTTCCACCGTTTGATAAGGATGAGCTTATAGAAGCTGCAAGGGAGTACAAAAAGGACAGATCAGAAAAGAACTTTGAGAGAATAAGGAAAATACTGGGTCTGTAAGATGCTGAAGGTAGGTTTAACAGGTTCTATAGGAACGGGAAAATCAACTGTAGGAAAGATATTCTCTGAGCTTGGAGCTTATGTTATAGATGCTGATAAGGTAGTTCACACCCTTTTAAAAAGGGAAGATATAAAGGAAAAGATAAGGAAAGAGTTTGGTGATGTTTTTGATAGTAAGGGAGAGATAGACAGAAAGAAGCTTGGAAGTATAGTTTTTAAAGATCCAGAAAAGAAGAAAAAACTTGAGAGTATCATTCATCCTGAAGTCAGAAAGGAGATAGAGAGGAGTATAAAGAAGATAGAGGATAAGGATCCTGAAAGTATTGTGATTGTAGAGGTTCCCCTTCTTATAGAAACAGGTTCCTACAGGGATTACGATATTGTTATTCTTGTTTACGCCCCAGAAAAGCTCCAGCTGGAAAGACTTATTAAAAAAGGATTTTCTAAGGATGAAGCACTCAGGAGGATAAGATCTCAGCTCCCTATTGATGAAAAGATAAAATACGCAGATATTGTTATTTACAACACAGGGGATCTGAAAAGATTAAGAGAAGAGGTTGAGTCTGTGTACAGGAAACTTAAGGAGAAGGTAAAAAAAGAATGAGAACTATTATACTGCTTCTTACATTTTTGATCTTTTCTCTGTCCTACGGTGTGGAGATAAGGTCTGATATAAGGCTGGAGATAATCTCACAGATAAAACTGCTCCAGGAGGAGAAGGAAAAGCTGAAAAAAGATATTCTTAATGCGGACAGTGATGAGAAGGTTTATATAAGGAAAAAGATAAAGAAGATTGATAAAAAGATAGAAAAACTTAACGATCTACTTGAACATTATGAGAAAAATATTTCTAACGCTGGTTAGTTTCTCATTTATATTTCTTACAGGCTGTACAAAAACAGAGGATCAGCCTGATGTTATTGTGGATATAGAAGTATCAAAAGAAGGATATAGGCCTGATAAGATATACCTGAACAGAGGTGATGTAGTTCTTTTCAGAGTGAAAGCTGTTGATGAAGGTATAGGTGATGATTACAGTCAGGAGTATTACGGCCACTGTTTTTATATTCTCCCACCTTATGATGTTATGCTTGAAAATATAAAAAAGGGAGAGACAAAGCAGATAAAGTTAAAGATGATCTATCCAGGAGAGTTTATATTTACATGTCCTTACTGCTCAGGAGTTTTCCCAACAAAAGGCACTATATACGTCAGGTAGATCTTAAAAACATTCTGTAAACAAAAAATCCGAGTAAAGGGAATATACTGAGTATAAATGTTGCGACCTTATAAGAAAAAGCTTTTTCTCCGAGGACAAAAACAACACCTCCCCATATAAGAGGTGACACTATACTGGCCATCCTCTCTGATAATGCCATAAATGCAAACCTTGTGGTTAACTGGTGTTCGGGGGATATTGATATAAGGACAACTCTCATCGTTGTCCAGAGGGATGAGAGGAGCATACCAAATACTACAGCAACTATATAGATTGTAAACCTGTCTGATAACAGAAGAGCTAAAAATGCCAGAAACCACCCGAGGAACACAAACTGGAAAAATCTTACAGGTGAGACCTTATGGAGTAAAAATCCTACAGCGGGAGCACAGATGATAGCAAATATACCTGCTAAAGCTATTATGTTTACTATCTGATCCTGTGAGAAGAGCATTACTTTATTAAGGTAGATGGACATAAATATGATAAGTCCATGGGCTGCATCTGTTAGAAGAAGGACAGCAAGTATAAAAAGAAAAAAAGGTTTATCTCTGAATATCTCTCTGATATTTATCCTGAAAAACTTTTCTTTCTTCTTTGATCTGACAAAAATAACGGAAGGAATGGCAAAAAATGTGAAAATGAATGCTGTTATAAGGAATGTCTGTGACGGACTGTCTGCGAGATAGTTAGATATCAGAAGGCTTACAACACCTCCTATATAGCCTATCCCAACGCCAACACCTGAGATAAAACCTCTCTCCTTCTCTGTTGATATGTCGTAGAGCAGTGAGTTATAAAATATAAGACTCTGCTGGTAAAAAAGGTTCATAACAAAGAATATTGACAGCGCAGCGATAAGTGAGTCTATAAAGTAAAGTGTGAAAAGGAAGAATATAACAGAAAGAACAGCAAACTTGAAGAAAAGATCTTTGTATCCTCTCTCATCAGCAAACTTTCCTGTTATTATCCCTAGGAATATTGATATAAAAACAGATAGTGAGTAAACAACTGAGTAATGGTAGGAGCTTCCACCGAGTGTATTTATGATCCATAATGGGAAAAATACAGATATTATATTTGCTGAGAACACAGTCTCGGCAAAATCAAAAAGAGCCCATGATAGAAAAGGTATCTTTCTCATAGCAGATTTACTGATCTTTTTAGTTTTTCTATCTCCTCATCTGTCAGTTCTCTAAAATCACCTTCCTCAAGATCCTCATCCAGACGTAAAGGTCCAATTCTCACCCTTTTAAGATAAAGAACAGGATGACCAAGCTCTTCCATTATCCTTTTTACGATATGGTATTTACCTTCACGTACTGTTATATATATCTCTGATCTTTCCTCTGAGGTTGATATGATATTTATTTTGAAGGGTTTTGTTCTGTACTTTTCCTTTTTTAGGACTATACCTTCCTTCTCAAATCTTGAAAGATCAAGATCTGATATGTCCCCTTTAACTACTGCGTAGTACTCCTTCTCAATCTCCCATTTTGGATGGGCTATTCTGTGTGCAAGCTGACCGTCATCTGTTATTATTAAAAGGCCTTCTGTATCAATATCTAACCTTCCTACAGGGAAAAGTTTTTTACTGAATGGGAGATCAGCAAAAAAATCCATAACAGTCGGGTATCTCTCATCTTTAACAGCTGTTATATAACCTGAAGGTTTGTTGAACATATAGTAGTGATACTTTCTGTACTTTAAAGGCTCTCCCTCATAATAAACAGTATCTTTTTCAGGATCTATCTTTGTGTCTGGACTTTTGACGACAGTATTATTAACAGATATAAGACCTTTTTTGATTAACTTTTTTACCTCTTTGCGGCTACCAAGACCGAAATCTGCAAGAAATTTATCTAATCTTATCTTCAGTTCCTCATAAAAAGAGGGGATCTTTCTGTCCCCTCTCTATAGGATCTTTACTTTACTTTCTCTTTTAAAGCTTTAGCAGCGTGGAAAGTAACAACCTTTCTTGCAGGTATTGTGATCTCTTCTCCTGTTCTTGGGTTTCTACCTTTTCTTGCTTTTCTTTCTTTGACGTTGAATACGCCAAGACCTGGGAGAGCTACTCTTTCACCTTTCTCAAGAGCTTCTGTAAGAGCTTTCACGAATGCGTTAACACATCTCTCTGCAGATGCTTTTGTCACTCCTGCCTCAGCTGCTACTTTTGCTACGAGTTCTGCTTTTGTCATGGTTGACCCTCCTGTAATTTAATTTTAAAAATACCCCAAAATCGCAATTTATCTATATCTGGGGCAAAATCTATACTTTAATTTATATTAATAATCTCTTAAAAGTCAAGGGTTTTGTCTTTATTTTTCAATATTTTTGGCAGTTTTAATATAAAATGGGGGTCAGAACCCCCTGATGGATCTATTCCTCTATAATCTCTGTTACTAAAGCTCCGGAAGGACATTCTTCAGATATCTCAGCAGCTCTTTCGGCTATCTCACCTTCAATAACAGCACCGTCTCCACCAACATCATCTTTTACTTTAGCTATACCATCCCCCCTGTCTTCGTAAACCTCAGGAAGCTCATCATAACATAATGCACAGGCTGTGCACAGGTCCTGATCCACTGAAACTTTGACTTTCATCTTACTCACCTCCCAAAGATAATTTAATCTATGCTTTTTACTGTTCCGCTTTCAACATAGTATATGTTATCAGCAGCATCCTCCACTTCAGTATCGTGTGTTACTATTATAAGCTGTCTTACAAAATTTTTCCTTTTTAGCTCCAGTAACAGATTTATAAGTTCTGATCTTCTCTGATCATCTAGATGAACTGTAGGTTCGTCAAGAATCAGCACCTCATTCTTTGATGATAAGAATCTTCCTATAGCGAGTCTTAAAGCTATACCGAGGGCTGTTCTCTGACCTCCACTTATTGCGTTAACCGGTATAAATCTGTCCTTTTTCTCTAAAGTTGGAACTAAAAGTGTTATATCAAAACTTTCCGAGAATCTTACCTGCTGGAAAGGAAAACCGAATATTGAAAATATCTGATTTGTCAGTTTTGGAAGCTCATAAAGGGCTGTATCTCTTATTATTTTCTGTATTCCGTCGGGTCCTAACGCCTTTTCTATTCTTCTGTATTTTTCAGCCTTTTCCTGATTTATCTGTATATCTTTTCTAATCTCTTCAGCCTTTTTGATCTCCTTCTCTTTTAAAGATATCTCTGTTTCAAGTTTGGTTATCTCTCTTTCAAGGTCTGATATCCTTTCTGTTAAACCCTTAAGCTCCATCTCACTGTTCTCAATCTCAGATCTTATATCTTCCAATCCCTTTTCTATTGTGTTTATATCTTTAACTGATCTTTCAAGCTTATCTTTTTCCTCAGACAGATTTTTTATCTCGTCTTTTGAGTTTTTTATCTCATCTATCAGCCTGTCTTTCCTCGAGACATACTCTTTTATTGAGAAGTATCTTTCTACTTTTTTCTTAAGATCCTTGTACTCCTCTTTTACTTTTTCTGGGTCTTCATTCTTTAGCTTTTTGCTGAGTTCTCTGACTTTAGCTTCCACAGTTTCAACTTCCTTTTTTATCTCATCCACATTTATCTTGGAAAGATAACTTTCTGCCTCTTTATACCTGAGATAGTTATTCCTGTTTTCTGTCAGGAATTTTTCTATATCAGATCTTTTATTCTCTATATCCTTCAGATCATTCAGCCTTTTCTGGCTGACAAAAAGTTTTGATCTTATCTTTAGCATCTCTCCTTCAGCTTCTTTATGCTTCAGGAAGTACTCTCTGTACTCTGAAAGCTTTTCCTTTATGTATACCTCTCTCTCTAAAAGCTCTGATAACTTTTTCTCCTTCTCTTTCACCTCTCTGTATCTTTTTCTGAGATACTCAAGTTTCTGGTCTATCTCTTTTACAAGTTCATCCTTAGTATGCTGGTCTAAAGGTCTTTCACATGTAGGACAGCTTCCTTCAAGGGAGTCTATCTTTTCCCTTTTCTTTTTCAGCTCCTTTCCTTCAGCCTCTATCTCAGCTTTCTCCTTTATCGCCTCCTTAATCTCCTCTTCCAGTTTTTTTATGTCCTGCTCACAGTTATTGATAAGCTGGTTTATAGCGATTGGGTTGTGTACGAGAACCCTGTAGATCTTTTTATAACCTGTAAGCTCCTTTGCTATCTCCTGAGCATCTTTCATACTTTCAGAGAGCTTCTTTTTCAGCTCCTCAACCCTTTCTTCAAAACCTTTCAGTTCACCTTTAAGCCTTGATATCTCATTTATCTTGTTTTGGATATCCTTTAGCTCTTTCTCTTTCTCCTCGTACTGGTGTGCTATCTTCCCTAATCTTTCCTTCAGTTTTTTTCTCTCTTCAATCTCGTCTATCTTTTCCTTCAGGGCTTTAAATCTTTCATTCTCCTTTTCTAAATTTCTAAAAAGCTCAATGATCCTTTCTACCTTTTCATATCTTTCAACAAAAGGTCTGAGTGTACTCAGCTCTTTCTCTTTATTCTTTATATCATCAAGCTCTTCCTGTCTTGTTTTTATGATTCTTTCATGGTTCTTTATCTTTTCCTCAAGAATACCAATTCTGTGTTTTGTTCTCAGTATCTCTTCTTTTTCTTTTATATACTTTTCAAATCTGTCTTTAAGATAGGATATCTTCTTTTCTATCTCATCCTTCTTTTTTTCAATAATCTTTTTATCTTTTTCCTTTTTTCCCTTTTCCTCCTTTAACTTTTCAAGATCCTTCTGGATCTCGTGAATGTCTGGAAGGGCAGAGCTTATATACTTTATCTGGGATTCTAAAGCTCTTCTCTTTTCAGCTGCATGTTCCGATATTATCTGGTAAAGGGTCATATCAAGTATCTCTTCAAAAAGTTTAGCCCTTTCCCTGGGCTTCATCTCTATAAGGCTCTCTATATCCCCCTGTCTGATGAGAACAGATGAGAAGAATGTTTTCAGAGTAAGACCTGTCAGTTTTGGGATCTCCTTTGATATATTTTTCTGGTAGTAAGGAAGGAATCTCTCCCCTCTTTTTTTAAAAACCGTTCCTGATGATACAGCCTTTTTACCTTTAATAGATACAACCCTTTCTATCCTGTATGTTTCCCCACCTTTTATAAAATCAAGCTCCACCTTCGCTTCGTTCTTTCCCCACTGGACGATATCCTGAAGGTTTCCCTTTGATGTTTTTCCGTAGAGTGCGTAGGATATACCTTCAATTATTGAGCTTTTACCTGCTCCGTTTTCTCCTATAAATACTGTTATACCTTTATCCGGGAAGTTTATCTCAGTTTCTGTATGTGTCAGAAAATTCTTAAGGTATATCCTTTTTAAAATCATTTACTGACCTGTTTTCCAAGCTTTTTCTCAACAGACTCTATCTTCTGTTTTAGCCTTCCAGATTTTCCTTTCCTTATATCAAACTTAACTACAGAGTATACCCTGTTACAGTCTTTTTCAAGCTGTTTGTAAGCCTGATCTATTATCTTTAAGGCCTCTTCCATTGTTTCTACCTCAAAAACCGTTCCCATAGGTGTGAGCTTGTAGTTTACACCGCTTTCATCTATCATCTTTATTATTCTGCTTACGTAAGGGCTTACGCTCTCACCTTTATCAGTAGGAAACATGGCAAACTCAACAAGTACCGACATATTTCTCACCTCTTTTTTCTATAATTTTAACAGAAGGTATATAATTAGTTTAGATTTAATGGAGGAAAAGTTTTGATAGTAAAGATAGAGAAGCTTGTTTACGGTGGAAAAGGTATAGGTAAGTTAGATGGAAGGGTCTGTTTTGTCCCGTTTGTCCTTCCTGATGAAGAGGTTGAGGTTGAGATAAAAAAGGAAAAGAAAAGTTTTATAGAGTGTGAACCTTTAAGTATTGTTGAAAAAAGTCCTTTCAGGACAGATCCACCATGCAGATATTTCAGGTACTGTGGAGGGTGTGATTACCAGCATATCACCTATGAAAAGCAGGTTGAGATAAAAGCTGAAATCCTTTTAGAAACATTAAACAGGATAGGCAGGCTAAATATAGACAGGATAGATAAGATATACCCTTCAAAAAAGCCTTTTAACTACAGAAACAGAACTCAACTGAAGATAAGAGGGGAGAAGATAGGATTTTATATGAGGGAGAGCAGACAGATCATAAATATAGACAGCTGTCTTCTCCTTAAAGAGGATATTAACGGTATGATTTCAGGTGTGAGGGAGATCTTAAAATTTCTTATTTTTCAGCCTGAGCAGGTACATATATACTCATCATCAGATGGGGAAGCTCTTGTTAAGTTTGTTTACCAAAAAAGGGTCAGGAGATTCCCTTTAGGTCTAAAACATCTTAGATCTTTCTTAAGTGAAAAACTAAAAGGTGCCGGTATATACCACAGAAAGGACGATCTGCTAAAAAGGGATGTACTCCTTGGAGAGAGCTATATTTACGAAGAGTACGGAGGTATAAAGTTCAGGGTCTCAATGGACTCCTTCTTTCAGGTAAATGTCTACCAGGTTGAAAATCTACTTGATGCTGTCTTACAGAATATTGGAGATCATGAGAAGGCTGTTGATCTTTTCTGCGGTGTTGGAACTTTAACACTCCCTTCTGCCAGATATATAAAGGAGATATACGGTATTGAGTCAAACCCTTATGCCGTTAATGACGCAAACCACAACAGAAAGCTTAACAGGATAAAGAATGCTAAATTTTTTAGAATGGATGCAAACAGATCAGGTGGTTTTATAGCTGAGTTAAAGCCAGATCTTGTTATAATTGATCCTCCCAGAACGGGAGTTTCAGATGATCTTGTGAGAACATTCCTGGATACAGATTCTATAAAGAGGATAATCTATGTATCATGTAATCCTTCAACACTTGCAAGGGATCTAGGTTATCTTAAAGAGAGATACTCTGTAGAAAAGGTGTACATGATAGATATGTTCCCACAGACATACCATATAGAGTCTGTTGTGGTATTGCAAAAAATGAAATAAATCATAAATTTAGCCGATTATAATTGTGATATACTTAATTAAAATCTCAGAGGTTTTAAAAGTGGAAAAACCTTTTAACTGGAGAAAGATTAAATAAAAATGGAAGGCAACAGTCCTCCCTTACTTAAGGTGGAAAACCTATCAAAAAAATATCTTATAAAGAAAACTCTTTTTCACAAAGAGTATTTCACAGCTGTTGACAGGGTCTCTTTTGATATAAATTATGGTGAGATCCTTGGTGTCGTTGGTGAGTCTGGAAGTGGAAAATCAACTATTGGAAAGCTTGTTCTCAAACTTATCCAGAAGGATGAGGGGAGCATACTTTTTAAGGGTAAAGATATATACAGTATGAACAGAAAGGAGGAAAAGATATTCAGGAAGGAGAGTTCTGTTGTTTTTCAGGACCCAAGGACATCACTGAATCCAAGACTTACAGTTTATAAGATAATTGAGGAGCCTTTAATAGTTCATGGTGTTGAAAGAAAAGAGAGGGAAGAGAGGATTATTAAGGCTATAAATGATGCCGGTCTGGATGAGACTTTCTTGAGCAGATACCCTTCAGAGCTTTCAGGGGGACAGAGGCAGAGAGTTGCTATAGCAAGAGCTATAGTCCTTGATCCTGATCTGATAGTTGCAGATGAACCGACATCTGCACTTGATGTTTCTGTTCAGCTCCAGATAATAAAGCTTCTTGAGAAACTTAAAAAACAGAGAAATATAAGTCTTATGTTTATCTCGCACGATCTGAACGTTGTTGGAAATATAGCTGACAGGATCGTTGTTTTATACAGAGGTAAGATAATGGAAAAGGGAAACACTGCGGATATAATAAAGAATCCTAAACATCCTTACACGAAAATACTTTTTGATAGTCTCCCACCTGATCATCCATCACACAGAAAGGATCTTAAAAAGATACCTGAGATAGAAAGGGAGGATATAAAAGGAGGCTGTCTTTTCTACCATAGATGTCCTGTAGCGGAGGATATATGCAGGAAGGAACCGGATATAAAGAAAATCAATGGAAGGGAGGTCTACTGCCACTTTGTTTGAAACTGAAGTTCTTATAAGTTTTCTTCTGATATTTATACTCCTTATACTGTCAGCATTCTTTGCAGCCATTGAGTCCTCATTTTTTTCTATGGACTGGCTTAAGATAAAAAGGATGGCAAAGGAGGGTAATAAGGCTGCAAAGGTTGCAGATTACATAAGATCAAGGCCAAAGGAGCTTGTAACAACATTCCTTATAGGAAATGAGCTTGTAAATATAACAGCATCTGCGATCATGTCAGGTCTTGTTATTGAGCATCTTGGAGAGGCGTACCTTTTTGTTGCTATTATAACAATGACGGTTCTTATACTCACCTTCGGTGAGATAACACCGAAAACTATAGGTGCTTACTATCCGGAGAGATATGCCCTTTTTGCCTCAAGACCCTTTTACGCATTTTATATAGCTGTAACACCGTTCAGAATAATATTTATGAAGTCCGCTGAGTATTTCCTTAAGAAGATGGGTCTTGAGCTTCCCGTTGAGAGTCACAAGCTTTCAGAGGACGATCTCATATCAATTGTAAACATCGGAACTGAGAAAAAGATATTCACAGAAGAGGAGAAGGAAATTATAGAGGCAACCCTCCAGCTTCATGAGACAGCTGTAAGTGAGATAATGACACCAAGGAGGGATATATTTGCCATACCTAAAGGGCTTACTGTGAGGGAGGTTCTTGAGCTAATAAAGGAGAAGGATTACAGCAGGATACCCGTTTATGAAGGTAATCTGGATAACATAATCGGGATACTTTACATAAAGGATATAATCTTCCTTAAGTTTGAGGGTAAGGAAGAGAAGATAGACAGATTTTTGAGAGAACCTTACTTCGTTCCAGAGTTTACACCTCTTTTAAACCTTATGAAAAAGTTTGAGGAGAAGAAGAATCATATGGCTATTGTTGTTGATGAGCACGGAACTGTGGTGGGGCTTGTAACATTCCAGGACATTCTTGAGTTCATAGTAGGCGATATTCCTGAGGAGTATGAACCTGAAGAGCCTTTCATAAAACAGATATCCATGAATAAATGGGAGGTATCTGGAAAAATTGAGGTTGAGATACTTGAAGAGGTTGTGGGTATAAAGCTGCCAGACGATTACGAGTTTGATACTGTAGGTGGTTTTATACTTGATGTTTTAAAGAGATTCCCTGAGGAGGGAGAGGAGTTTGTTTACGAGAACTATAAATTCAGGATACTGAAGATGGAAAGTAACCGTATAATCTCCGTTCTGATAGAGAAACTACCAGAAACTGTTAAAGAGGAAGAGGAAAGTAATGTTTAGTTATCTTATAGCTATCGCTTTTTTCCTTATTCTTGAGGGTTTTTTCTCAGGATCTGAGCTTGCCCTTTTCTCTGTTAACAGAACAAGGCTGAAATATCTTGCAAAAAATGGAAATAAAAGGGCAAAAAAGGTTTATACCGCTCTTGAGAAAAGGTTTGATGAGTATGTAGCAACATGTCTTATAGGGACAACTCTGAGCATTGTTACTATAACAGCTCTTTTTGTGAGCTTCCTTCACGAGTTTTCCACAGTAATGCCTCTTATACACTCAAAGGAGGAGCTTTTTGCGGAGGCTATTATCGTTTTTACACTTCTATTTGGTGAGATAATACCTAAAAGTGTTTTCCAGCATTACGCTGACAGACTTATATTCTTTCTTATACCTGCTATAGAGTTCTTCAGGAAACTGCTCTATCCTTTACTGCTCATAGCAAAGGTTATAACAAGAGTGGTTTTCTTCATATTCAGACTTGAGGAGAAAAAGGATAAGATACTTACAAGGGAGGAGCTTTTAGATGCTCTCATCTTAGAATCTGAGGGGATAGAGGAGTTTGAGAAAAAGATCGTTGTAAATGTTCTTATATTTGAGGAGAGAAGGCTGAGTGAGATTGTTGTTCCACTCTCAGATGTTGTTGCTGTAGAGTATTCATCAAAGGTTATAGATATAATCCAGACATTTAAGGATACAGGATACTCAAGGATACCTGTTTATAAAAAGAGGATAGACCAGATAACAGGTGTTGTTAGATCTTATGATATAGCTGATGCAAAGCCTGATGATCCTATACAGAAGTATGTAAGACCTATAAGGTATGTTCCAGAGTTCACAAGTCTTCCAAATGTTCTTAAAGGTTTCAAACAGTTTAAGGATCATATGGTTGTTGTTGTTGATGAGAGAGGAGCAACAATGGGGATAATAACCCTTGAGGATGTTCTTGAGGAGATTGTTGGTGAGATAAGGGATGAGTTCTCAAAAAGGGAAAAGAGAATGATAAAAAGACAGATAAAAGACAAGCTTATAGTTGATGGAAGAATGGAGATAAAGGAGATAGAAACACTTGTAGGTGAGAAATTCCCAAAAGGCCCGTACGAGACTGTAGGTGGGCTTATAATATACCATCTTGGAAGAATGCCTAAGAAAAGGGAGAGGATCGTTATAGGTTCTGTAAGATTTACAGTTTTAAAAACAAATGTTAGAAGAGTTCAGGAAGTTTTAATTGAGAAGATTGAGACTACAAGGAAGAAAGTGAAATTAAATGGAGCGAGAGACGGGACTTGAACCCGCGACCCCTTCCTTGGCAAGGAAGTGCTCTACCAACTGAGCTACTCTCGCTCATTGTAGGGAAAAATATTATATGCATATCATCTTTATCTGTCAAGTTTTTTCAGGCATTTTCATTGTGAAGATCATTAGGAGCCATACAAATGTTAAAGCTCCTGTGAAAAGGAATACCATATCAAACCCATATTTTAAGAGAAATCCACCAACAGCACCTCCTACAAAGGCTCCAAGGAACTGTGATGTATTGAAAACACCTGAAGCTGTCCCCTTCACATGGGGCTTTGCATATCTGCTCATAAGAGATGGCATTATAGGCTCAAGTATCATAAATCCTGTAAAGTAAACTATTATTGATATCACAGCAGGAACAAAACTGCTCTCAAACTGTATAAACATACCAAAGGATATTATAAGGACAATAACTCCTAATATCTTTACCTCTTTTATAAGCCCTTTTTTCTCAGCTATTATCGTTGTTGGAACCATAAATGTCAGACCTACAAGAAACATAACAAGGTAAACCTTCCAGAGATCCTCAACATCCATAAACTGTTTCAGTATAAGTGGTGCTGATGTGAAAACAGCTGTAAGACCCATATGGAGAGTGAACATACCGAAGTCCATCTTAAGAAGGTTAGGATCTCTCAGTACTGTTCCAAGATATGAGCTTGTAAACTCAGCATCATCATGGTGAACCACTCTCTCAGGTCTTGGAAGTCCCCATATTATGTAAGGCAGGGAGAATAAAGCGAGTAAAGCTGTAAAGAGAAAAACGCCTCCAAGACCAAGATGGGAAGCAAGATAAGGACCTAAAACCATACCGAAGGCAAAGGACATTCCTATTGATGCACCAATCGTTGCCATAGCTCTCGTTCTTATATTTTCCCTTGTAAGATCAGCTATCAGAGCTATAACAACTGATGATACAGCACCCATACCCTGAAGGAATCTTCCAGCTATTAAAAGCCATATATCCTCCTGGTAAGATGCGTATGCTGCGAGAACACTTCCAAGAATAAATATAACAGTTGAAAAAATGAGAATAGGTATCCTTCCTATCTTGTCTGATAGAAGACCGTAAGGAATCTGGAATATAGCCTGTGTAAGTCCGTATGCTCCTATAGCAATACCAACAAGAAATGATGTTGCTCCCGGAAATTTATGTGCATATATACTCAGAACAGGTAGAACAAGAAAAAGTCCAAGCATTCTGAGGGAGAATATACCTGCAAGTCCGACTGTAGCTTTTTTCTCCTGGTATGTAAACTCCTTATCTATCAATCTGACCCTCCTTTTGATTTTCAGATAATATTAGTTCACACTAACCTTATCTTGTATGACCATCTTCAGATATTTTCTTAAGGACTATATATCTTCTTTCCGGATAACCTTCAAATCTTAGACTGACCGTAAAAGGTCTCAGTTCCTCTTCAACCTTCTTTCCCTTCATAATGATAAGGTATCCTCCCACCTTGAGGATATCCTTGCCCCATCTCATAACATCAAATGTCTCCCCTGTAGCCCTGCTCAGAACAATATCAAACCTTTCCTCAACCTCTTCAGATCTTTTACAGATAACTTTGTAATCAACTGATATCTCTTTTTTTAGCATCTCAAGGAATATACATTTCTTGCCTACAGACTCTATAAGGTAAAGATCTATCTTTTCACCGTAGTATATCTTTACAGGAACTCCTGGAAATCCAGCACCTGCTCCAAGATCTGCAACTTTTTTACCTTCTACATTTATCCCTTCTTTCTCAAAAAGTTTTACAAGTGTGAGGCTGTCAAAGAAATGTTTTGTTATTATCTCCTCTTTTCTTCTTACAGAGGTTAGATTGTAAACCCTGTTCCATTTTGAGAGCATATTAAGGTATATCTCAAACTTTTTAAGCTGATCATCTGATAAAAAGATACCGTTTTTTTCGCAAAGATCCTTCAGTTTTTCTATCATTTTAAAACTTTACCTGTTTTTATGTAGAATATGTACAGATCAAGTTCTGCAAGTGAAATTCCAAGTTCTCCAGAAAGATCCTCAAGTGCCTCTTCACACTCAAGGTATACCTTTTTTGTTATTGTCTTCCTTGGTTTTACAATGCCTTTTTCAAATAAAAATCTTGATATATGCCTGTCTATTATGGCTACATCCTCAAAACCTGTATTCCTTAGAAAATGGCTTGCCTCCTTGTATCCGTAACCGTATATCTCTTTTACAAGTATATCTCTCGCCTCCTTTCCTGATTTTATCTTTACCGCTTTCTCTATAATATCCATCTTATCCCTGAGCATCACTATCCTTTCAGCCCTCTGTCTTGCAAATCTGTGACCTTTTTTTCTTATTATCTGAAATAGATCATCTGTGGAAAGTTTCTTAAATCCTTCTATACCAACTTCTTTCTGGATTTTAATACCGAGTGCTGCTGATGAGTTTGCTGTGAGTATGCAGAATGAAGCCTCTGAGAATATATCAGCCCTGTAAGGATCTATATCTAAGAAAGGTCTGAAATCAAACTCTGTTAAACCCTTTTCCTTTAGATTTCTAAACTGGGCTATTCTTTTATCTACGTGATCCTTGACGGAATTAACAGCCTCTTTTATCTCATGTAGAGGTGGTATCAACTCTCCTTTTTCTCCGCTATATTGTAGCCGTTTAAAAATATACCGTCAGAATCTATAAATATGTTGTGGAGTATCTTCTTGGAGTATGAAAGCTTTACAGGCCTGTTATTGAACATTATAACAAGATCCTTTGGATTTCCTACAGTTTCTATCTTGATTTTATCTTTGAATGTTATGCTCTTTTTTTCACCTTTTTTCAGTTTTATTATATGCTGAACATTATCAACATAAACTGTGAGCCATACATTCCCTGTTGCTTTCAGAGTTACAGATGTTGGTACTGGTCTGTTTTTATTCTGGTATGTATTTTTTTCAGCTGTCTCTTCAATACCTGTGCTGTTTAAGAACTCATAGAACTTCTGCGATCTTTCAGATCTGTCAAAACTTGCAGATAGAAGAAAGAATGTAAGTAGGAGTGATGACAGGAATGACAGCTTGAGAAATCTGAATACAAAACCTTTTCTTTCCTCTTTTTTTTCAACAGATCTTTTTTCTAACTTTTCAACCTGTTCATCAAGATCAAAGGGAACATCTAAATATATGGCTATCTGTTTTATAAGAAACCTTGCGTAAGGTTCTTTATTTATATAATCTGGATCTTCCTCAAGCCTCTCTATAATATCAACAGGAATCTTTGTTTTATCTCTCAATTTCTGGCGTGAGATACCGAGTTCCTCTCTCCTCTCTTTACATCTGCTGGCGATCTCAATTAAGGTTGACAAATCCCCTTCCTTTTCAGGTAGTTACAGAATCTATTATAAATAATGTAAAAAAAATTTACAATTTTTTAAGACTTTTTTCTCCTATTTTGGAATACTCCCTTCCAAGTTTCCCACAATGCTCAGCTCCGTAAATACGGACAGACAGCATACCTGACAGTATCTTCTCCCTGTTTGATATTAACAGCTCTTTTATTTTTTCAGGATCAAAACCCAGGCTTCCATCAGGGAGTGTATCGCTGTAAAACTCTACATAACTTTCAGCGTCAGGGTTTCCTATAATCAGGTTTGTTGATTCTGAATCTGGAATAAAGTCAGCCTCAAGCTGTAGCTCAATCTTTGCATCCTGAGGTATGCTGTTATCTGTTATAAAAACAGGATCAGTAAACAATCTCGGCTTTTTTAACGATTCTGCTTCTGGGTTATCAGTTATCCATATCTGAACATTTCCCTTATTAAGGTTCAGCACTACTTTATCCTCTTCTTCATAAGACCTTGCGACTTTTGCCCTTAAAACACTTTTTAATGATGACGAGTATGGAAGGACTCTATGGGGAACAGGCTCTTTATTTACAGTAAGAACAGATCTTATAAGTCTCCATCCTATAAATTTAAATTTATCTTCTTTAACCTTCAACCCTAAACTTTCTGCAAAAATCCTGATATCTTTTATGAATAAAAGCTCCTCCCTGCTACCTGCTATCCTTCCCCTACCAAATGATACAAGCTCAGATATGTATCCCTTATCTTTTCTCTGCTGGAAAAGTGCATACATACATCCGCAGTAGTTCTGGTGGTATAACTGGTATTCCTTTGAGAGTCTGTTCATATTTTCAACACCACCTTTCTTTCTGAAATCAACAGCTAAAAACTCAAGTCCGTACTTTCTCCCGATACTCTCTCCAACATCCTTTAAAACCTGGAAATCTTTTTTTGGGCTCATGAGAAGAACTGTTGTAAACTTATTGAAATTAAGTTTTTTAGCCAGCTTTGCTGTCTCTTCAAGTCTAAGATCGTGACAGACAGTGCATCTTTTTCCCCTTTCAGGCTCATTCTCTAAACCTTTTGTAAGATCTATCCATCTTTCTATATCATAATCTCCTTTTATACACTCAATCCCTAAATCCTCACATATTCTTAATGTTTCTATCCATCTCAGCTCATACTCCTCTTCAGGATGTATGTTAGGGTCGTAAAAAAATCCTTTTATCTGTGCATCAGGAAAGTCCATCTTAAGCTTTCTTAAAGCCCATACAGCATCAACACCACAGCATATATGAACGAGAATTTTATCTTCCATCTTCAAGCTCCTTCTCAAGTATCTGGATTATAAACTCCGTTACACTTTTTCCATTTCTCTCAGCTTCCACCTTTAATCTCTCTTTAAGCTCTGCAGGTATCCTTATAGTTATCTGTGAGAAGTCTGAAAGTATGTTTGCAACTGTGGAGTAGCTTATCCCTGTTTTTCCTGATATCTCCTTTATTGATAAACCTTCTTCCCTGAGTTTCAATATATCTAAATGTTTTGATCTATCAATCCTGTTACCCTTCAGGTAAGGTGTCCATCTAAGGTTATCTGCCCTGTTGTTCTCCCTGTTCCCATCTATATGCTTTACATATCTGTACCCTTCAGGATTTGGGACAAAGTATTCAGCAACAAGCCTGTGGACAAAGAATACTTTATGTTTTTTACCATCTGAAAGATGAACCTTTATGTATCCCTTTTTGTCCCTGTAGCCTTTTAATCTCTTTTTTCTGTAGTTCTCAGGCAGAAGACCGTATCTGAGATCCCTGTAAACATAGCCGAGATTTGATATTCCGTAGTTTGGAAACTCTTTTATTACCTTTATCTCCTCTTCTTCAAATATGTAGCTCAAGTTATCCTCCTGATGAATGCATACATATAATCTATTTCAAAAAATGGATGTATGTCAAAATCTGTGATCATATATTATATAACTTCAAAAATGCAATATAATGTCAATTATAGATCCTTTTTGAAATATAATAGTATAGAACTTCAATTTAACTCATTTTTTTCTTAGGTCCATTATCGGAAAAAATATATGGATTTTTTCTGTGAAAAATCTATCAGCTGGAAAAAATATACGGAATTTTTCTTTTTATACATATCCAAATAGAATATGTATTTTAAGAGTGATCCTTCTGCCGAAAAAGAGTACAATGGGAGAAAAAATAGTAGTATTATAGTTTAGGATGATAAGACTTTTTGTTAGAGAAGGCTTGAATATAAGGATTGAGATGGTAAAGGATCTCTCCATTCCTTTTGAGAATGTTGAGAATGTTCTCTGGATAGATATGGTCTCCCCAACAGATCAGGAGATAAAGTGGGTATCAAAGAATTTTGAGGTCAGATTTCCCTCAAAACAGGAGATGGAAGAGATAGAGATATCCTCAAGATACTGGGAAGATGAGGAGAGTATAACTATTAATGCCTACTTCCTGATAACAGAAAAAGAGCATGCATTTAACGAAACTGTAACATTTATACTGAAAAAACATTTTCTTGTTACCGTAAGGTACAGGGAGCTTAAAACATTTAACGAGCTTGTTAAAAAGCTTATGATGAACCCGAGATTTTATGAGGACGGGTACTACATACTTGCAGGTATAATGGAGATAAGAATAGATATAGATGCTGATACTCTTGAGTTTATAACAAGGGAGATATCAAAGCTGAGTAAGATAGTTTTTACAGGTATAGACATAACTGAGGAGATTCTTGAGACGATCTCCTACTATGAGGATTTTAATATGACTATAAGGGAGAATATCATAGACAAACAGAGGATACTTTCATCGCTCTTAAAAAGCTACAAGATACCACAGCCTGTAAGGGAAGAGATAAGAATAATGATAAAGGATATAAACTCACTCATAGATTACACAACATTTAATTTTGAGAGACTTGATTATCTGCAGAACACGTTTTTAGGTCTCCTTAATATTGAACAGAACAAGGTCATAAAGATATTCACAATCATGTCAGTTATATTCCTCCCGCCAACTCTGATAGCAAGTATATACGGGATGAACTTCAGGTTTATGCCTGAACTACAGTGGGAGTTTGGTTATCCATTTGCTGTATTTCTGATGGTATTCTCTGCACTTCTACCTCTATTTATATTCAAGAAGAAAGGTTGGCTTTAAGATTTTTTTGTTGTATCTTAATCTGTGAGAAAGGATAAGGAGAAAATTATGGCTCAACTGACTGAGAAGATAACATCTGACACCGATAAACTTAACGAGAAAAGGATCCTTAACAGCTACTACTCAAAGGAAGATTTCATACTTAACAGGAGAGTTACAATACTCTACGGTATAACATTCCTTTTTATATTTCTTTCAGCTGTAATATCTGAGATTTTAAGCCTTATATTCAATGAGGGACTTTTAAGTCCTGTTCAGGTTGTGTTCCATTCTGTAGCTTTCGTAGGTTACGTGATCACATTTTACTATGTTTATAAAAAGCAGGACTATATAGAGGAAAAAAATACAGAGATATTCAAGATGCAGGAAAAGATAGAGAAAGAAGAGGCTAAAAATTTCACTGAATAATCATTTAGAAAAGCCGATAATTATCTTATAACAACCTATTTGAGGTGTTCTGAAATGTCGCTCTTTTACTCCCTTTCCATAGCAGGCCAGTCCCTCTTAACCCACAAAAATGCGATAAACACAACAAACAGCAATATATCAAATGTTTATACAGACGGTTACTCAAGGAAGATACCACAGCTCGCAAATATCCCAACAGGTGGCGTTGAGCTAAAGACTGTAGAAAGAGCTTTCAATCAGGCTTATTTCAACAGGTATGTGAACACAAACAATCTGAAAACAGGTTATGAGAATTACAAGGATATACTTCAGCAGGTAGAGTCTGTTTTTAACGACATACAGGGCTCAGGTTTTGCTGATGAGCTGAACCAGTTTTTTAACTCATTCAACGATATTGCCGTAAATCCTGATGATATAGCTGCAAGGTATTCAGCTTTATCAAAGGCTGAAGCTCTTGTAGGAAGGATCAGGAACAGTTATGAAACCTTAACAGATATTAAAGAAAAAACATCACTCTCAATAAGGGACAATCTGAACAGACTTAACGATCTTACAGGACAGATAGCAACAGTAAACAAGAATATAAGATTTTACACAGCGGATCCTGCAAAAAGAAATGAGTATCTTGATGAGAGGGACAGGCTTTTAAAGGAGATATCATCACTTATAGATGTAAAGGTTACATTCAGAGATGACCAGACGGTTGATATATCAACTGTGAAAGGTCACCCACTTGTTATTTTTGACAGAAATATCCCTCTAACTTACGAGACAGACAGTAACGGTGATCCTGTTATAAGACATGAGGGGACAGATATAACATTTCTGTTTGATAAAGGAAAGATCGGTGGATATCTTCAGGGTATAAAGAAGATTAATGAAAGTATCAATAAGCTGAACGATTTTACTACAGTACTTGCCATGGTGGTGAACAAACAGCACAGGGCAGGTTTTGATCTTAACGGAAACACAGGTATAGA
Organism: Persephonella marina EX-H1; assembly: GCF_000021565.1. Lineage (NCBI taxonomy): Bacteria > Pseudomonadati > Aquificota > Aquificia > Aquificales > Hydrogenothermaceae > Persephonella > Persephonella marina. The sequence continues at coordinate 1,562,941 of NC_012440.1, forward strand.
TTTCTTTACGATAGACCCTTCAAGTAACAAGAATAATCTTGATGCATCAAATATTGTTGTAGGTATTACAGATCCTGAAAGTATAGCAGCCGCTTCAGATCCTGCATACACAAACTCAGACAACACTAATATTAAAAAGATAATAGCCCTTAAGGATGACATAACAGGTGTGCTTACAGCTGCAGAGGAGACAACACTTTCAACAACAGGATCTCTGACAATCGGTGGGATAACTTACACATTAAACAGCTTTGACAGCTACACATTTATAAAGAACAAATCATACTCAGAGTTTTACAGCTCAGAGATGATAGCACCTCTTGGATTTGAGATAAACAGGGTAGAAAATCTCTATCAGGAGCAGAACCTTATTCTTGAGACTGTTGACAGTAAGATGAAGGAGATATCATCTGTAAATCTTGATGAGGAGCTTATTAACCTTACAAAACTTCAGAGAGCCTACGAGGCTTCAGCAAAGATAATAAATGTTACAGATGAACTTTTACAGACATTACTGGGTCTTGTAAAATAGTAGCTAAAAAATAAAATTATTATTCCGATAATAATATCGGTTAATAACTGAAGTAGGGTAAAGAGATGAGAATTCCTGATATATCATTTTTTGATACGTTTATAAAATACGACAGGATCAGAGAAAAGGATATAGAGAGATATACAAAAGAGCTTGCATCAGGAAAAAAACTTCTCTCACCATCTGATAACACTATAGACACTGTCAGATCACTCAGATTTAAAAGACTTAATAATGATATTGAGACATACAACAGGAATATAGATCTTGTAAAAGGAACGCTTGATGTTGCAGAGTCAACACTTGGAAATATTGTAAATGCAGGACAGGAAGTGAGGGTTGAGATTATAAGACTTATGAACACAGGTGTTCTTGATTATGAGGATGCCCAGATACTCAGGGATTATCTCAGCTCACTGAGGGATTACATAATAAACCAGGCAAATGTATCTATAGGTGATTCAAGAATCTTCGGTGGTGTTAAATCACAGATAGATCCCTTTGATCCTGTAACAGGTGTTTATCAGGGTGAAACAGTTGAGACCACAGTTCCTGTAGCAAAAGGTGTTGAGCTGAACACAACATTTAACGGACAGTCATATCTCGGCGTTAATACAAATACAGGAAAGATGGCGATGGTAGATGCTATAGATGAGATCATATCAATCATAGACGGAGCTTCAGCATCACCACCAACAAGAAGCCTTGAGGAGATAAACACAGCAACTATAAATGTGACAGTTGATGGAAAAAATTACGGAAATGTGACTATTCTTGAAGCCTTTGATATTGGACTTGATAAGGTTATGCAGCAGAGATCAAAAATCGGGGAACAGATGGTTATAGCTGATAACCTTAAAGTTCAGAATGATACGATGAGGGTAAACTTCTCTGAACTTATATCCAAGCTTGAGGATGCCGATTATGCCGGTGTGATATCTGAGCTTGAAAAATCTAAGACAGCTTATGAGGCACTTCTTGCATCAATAGCCCAGAACAAGGATCTAAGTCTTCTTAAATTTATAAAATGATTACTTGTAATGTTTAACATTTTCCTTTTTTGATATCTTACTGATTATACCCTTCTGTTTCTGGTCTATCATATCTTTTACAGCTTCTATCTTACTCATAATATCAGGTATATCAGATTTTTCTATACCTTCAAGGGAGAACTCTTTTATCTCTTTGAAATGGATCTCAAGTTTTTCAAAGTCATCGTTCTGTAGGGCTGTAAATATGTTGTCAAATATCCTGTCTAACTCTTTGATTCTATCTCTTCCCATGCTGATCTTAATGTCTCCAGTATTTCAATAATATCGTTTATAAGTTCTGTATCATTTTTTGCGTGTGCCTCAAGAAGCTTGTTGTAGGCGAAGTTATAAAGATCTTTAAGGTTCTTTGCTATCTCTCCACCTTTTTCAAGATCAAGTGCAGCATCAAGGGCAAGTATTATATCGGTTGCTTTATGAATATTCTCAACCTTGTCCTTTATCCTGTTATTTTTTATATCCTCAACAGCCTGTTTCAGAGATACTATAGCTTTATCGTAAAGCATGATTATCTGTTTTAATGGAGAGGCTGTTTCAATATCAGTTTTTATATAAATATCATATGGATTTGTCATTACTTAAACCTCCTTACTGTGTCTGTTGTGTTGTCTGGTTGGTGAAAAGTGAGGAAAGTCTAAGTCTCAGATCTTCCATCTCAGCCATATAAACCTGCAGTGCTATAAACTGTTTTCTAAGTATCTCTATCTCAGCATCTATTCTCTTCGTGTCTATCTCTATCTTTTTCTCTATAGCCTCAATCTGTCTGTCATACCCTTTTTCTTTAGATTTTAAAGGTCCGTATGGATCAAGAACAGAGTAAAAGTAATCTCTAAGATTATTATCAAGATCTGATATCTTTGTCTGTACTGTTGAAGGTTCCGTCTGGAGTTTGTTATCTAACTCTGTGTTATCTATTGATAGATGTCCTGTATCTTTGTCAACATTTATAATGCCAAGCTCCATAAGAGGTGTAAGTCCGTTAAATATCTGTGATCTTATTGACTGGAGTGTGTAATCCCCAGAAAGAACACCCTCTTTTGATGTGTTTGTCTGGACAAAATCAACTATCTCATTGTATTTGGATATAAACTCCTGGAGTTTGTCCTTAAAAGGCTGGTAATCTTTTCCTATAGTCACGTTAACAGGAGATGCTGTCACACTTTTTGCCTCTATAACAACACCTGGAAGGACTGAGTCAAATGTATTCGTGCTGCTTTCAACGGTAGTTCCGTATATACTTATCTGGGCGTTCTGTGCTGTCTGGACGTTATTAAAACCTCCAAGTGCATCTGTTAAACTTCCTGCCCCTGTCAGGGAGTCTGTTATAGTTACGGTGTTACCTGCTCCTGTATCAAGTCCCTTTATCATAAGTCTGTAGTTCACCCCATCAAAGAATAAGGACGCTGACAGGTTTGCGTTGTTGCTCTGGAACTGTGTGTTAAGTTTGTCAACTATAGACTGGAGTGAGTCTGTGTTGTCGTAGTTTATTGTGTAATCCGTTCCCTGATAGGATACTGTTAATGAACCTGCTGAAAGAGATGTTATAGCAGCATTTTTATCTGCAACGCCTCCACCTGTTAGCCATACATCATTTTTTGCAAGCTGGAGAACGGATATATCCAGGTTGCTCTCAGATACCTGTGTTGGATCTGTTATCGTTACGGATAATGCTGTCTCATCTGATATGCTGACCGACTTTTCAGCAAAAAGTGTAGGAGAAACAAGATCTTCAAAGATACCCTGAAGATCTTTTATAAGTGTTCTGTAGTTTGTTATGGCATCCTTTTTTGACTGTATATGGGCTTCCCTTTCCTGAAGAAGGAGTATCTGTTGACTTTTTATATACTGAACCTGATCAAGTATCTGTTGGTAATCAAAATTTCCAGCAAGATTGCTGAAATAGATCTCTCCAGCCATAACCCTACACCTCTTTCCTGAAAAGCAGGCCAACTAACTCATCAATTCTTTTAGCAAGCTCCAGTAAGTATTCTGGTGGTATCTGCCTTACAACCTCATTCGTCTTTTTATCAATAATCTTTATAACAGGTTCCTGAAGATCCTTGTCTATCTCTATTTTCAGATACTTGTTCATATAATCAAACTTTTCTTTTATACCTTTGAGAAGAGACTCTATCTGGTTTTTATCAAGCTTTTTCAGTTCTTCCTTTAGCTGCTGGTTTATATCGTTCTGTCTGTTTATCTGACTGTTCTGTGCTTCAACTGATTTTGAACCGCCCTGAACAAGTGTTTTATCAAGCATGTTGTTGATACTTTTTATATCCATGGCTTTACCTTCCATAATTAATTATAAGGAGGGAAAGACCCTCCTCTATAAATATAAGAATTATCTGAGTAATTGTAAAACCATCTGTGGAACCTGATTTGCCTGAGCAAGCATAGCTGTACCAGACTGCATAAGGATCTGGTATTTTGTGAATGCAGACATCTCTTTTGCCATATCCACGTTTCTTATTCTTGATTCCGCTTCTGATGTGTTTATTCTCTGTGTCTCGTTGTTTGAGATGATCTTCTCAAGCTCAATCTGGTAAGAACCGAGTTTTGCGTTAAGATCATCAACAGCTTTTATAAGGTTGTCAACAGTCTGAACTGATGTGTTAGCTGCTGTAGATGTTGTAACATCTATTGAGTATGATGAGGCTCCTATCTGGACTGTTGATGCTGCAGTTCCAGTTGAACCTGCTGTAGCAACAGCCACACCGATTGAGATCTGTAAGTTCTGGTTAGTTCTACCACCGTAATGGATGTTGAAACTTGTAGCAAGAGATGCCGTACTTGCGAAAAGCTGTATACCGTTGAACTCTGTGTCAGAGAAGATCTTGCTTATAGCATCAACGAGAGAGTTAATATCCTGCTGTATCTGTGCTCTTGCGTTGGAGTCTAATGTGTTTGATGCCTGGATGACTTTGGCTTTTACATCATTAAGTATGTTGTAAACCTCAGTTAATGATCCCTGTCCTATCTGTGCGATACTTACACCATCCTGAGCGTTTCTTGTTCCCTGTTCAAGTGATACAGCATATGTTTTGAGCTGGTCTGCGATATAAAGTCCTGCAGCATCGTCAGCAGCCCTGTTGATTCTATAACCTGTGGCGAGTCTTTCCAGGGATTTGTTCAGGCTGAACTCTGTTTTCTTCAGGTTGTTTAGTGTGAAATCCGCCTGATAGTTGTAGTTAATTCTTAAAGCACCCATAACTGGTTACCTCCGATAAAGTGTTTTGTTGATTTCTATTATCGGAGGTGGTTTATAATTTTTTAGGAAATTTAATAGTTTTTATTTACCGTTGTATATCTGCCTGATCAGACTGCCGTCAAGATAAGGTTTTAAGAGTTTCAGATCGTCTTTTATGGTTAATAAACCATTTAAAGCCTTTTCCTTCTTCTCCTCAAGCATTCTGTTTCCGGCATCCCCTGAATATATAATTCCAAGCTTGTAAATATACAGAAGTATAGTTTTCATACTTCCTGAAAGTAAGATGTACGGAACTTCGTACTTTTGATAACTGAGAATGAGATCATAGCCTTCTTTTACAAATTCAACAAGTTTCTCAAAGTTTTCTAAATCTGCCTCTTTTACATGTGATATAAAACTGTCCAACATATTGATGGAGGTATCAAAAAAGTCTGATCCGTCTGGGTTTATTATGACGCTGTAATCGTCTGAGAAAAGGGAGTAAATATTTTCCAGTATCTGATCCTTTTTGATCTCTGGGATATTTATACTGGAAGGATCTTTAACAGGAACAGCACTCTCAATCTTAGCCCCATCAGAACAGTTATAAAAGTTCCTGTCCTTAAATGAGGATATGAGTATATCAAGATGTTCCTTTGACCAGAGGAGTATATCATTTGTTAAAACTCTGCCTCCAAAGTTACCATCAACCTCAAGCTGAACCTCCATAAACTCCTCAATATACTTGAACTCCTTACTATCAAATATCGTCCCTGAGACATGTTTTTTCTCCCTTTCTTTAAATCCCATATCAGTTCCAAAGAAGATTATATTCTCAAATCCTGAGATAATGGCTATAGAGGTTGCTGTATTTGTTACTGTCGGTGTAATGGCAGGTGGTATAAAAGATGGGTTCAGTATTTTTGTGTGAATAGCCCCTTCCCTGAAAAAAAGGTAAGCATTTTTAAACATTCTTTTTATATCAGGGTGTACAACATCAGCGGCGATAAGATCTATCTTTTTAAGATAATCTGCAGGTAATCTCTCAAGAATATCTTTTCTTATAGTCTCCCTCTCAAGTTCTATATGAAAATCAGGTGTTATCCCTTCTTTGTAAAGTTTGTGAAGTGCTGTTCCACAGGAAAAGATAACAGCTTTATCTGCATTATCTCTTATAAAACCAATATCTTTCTCAAGTGAAGGTCCTGAAGCTACTATGAATACCGTTGAGTTTTCTATCTTTTTTGAAGGTCTGAAAAGGTATGGTGGTTTTTCCTTTAGATTTTCAAGTCCATGTTTTAATGCTATCTTCTCATCATCATAAAATCCCCACCCTTTTATGGATAGAAGTAAAGCTTTTTTCAGGATTGTATCAAAATTTTCACTGTAAGTGTTGTTTATATAAAGATTTACCTTTGCTAAAAAAGGAATTAAGACAGGATTGTTTTTCGTTATTATATCCTTTACTGATCTTCTTATTATATTTTCATCGTTGCCTATAATGAGGTATAGTTTATACCTATCAAACATCTCACTGTAGTCAACATTGTAAAGTGATATAACAAACTTGTAAGGATCAGGTTCATAAACGATTATAAGATCTGTCTTTATCTCATCTGTAAGTGTTTTTAGAATTCTTCCTGTTCCAAGACCGTTGATAAAAACAACTGGGAAGTATCTGTGATCTAAGATAACTTTGGAGAAGTTTTCCTTAACACTTTCAATCTCCCTGTCTGCCTCAAGACTTTCTACAAGTTTTGAGTGTATGTAATCTTTCAGGTTTTTATTCTCTTTGTACTGCGGGAAAAGAAAAACAAACTCCAGATTGCTGAAAAGTAAGCTTTCTGTCTTAATATCCTCTACGTATATATTACTTCCAGTTTTTATGATAAAACCTTCTTCTGTCTGTGAGAATGTTATATCTGAGAGGGAACAGTCCTTTATAAAGCTGTATATATCAGTCTTTTCTTCCTTGAAGTATCTTAAATTTTTCTTGTAAAGCTTCATCTTATTTCTCATATCTCTCTCCTATGAATATCTCTGCTATTCTCAGGTCTGTATGATCGTCTATATCTATAGAGCTGATCCTGTCCATAATGAAAGGGATAGTCCTTTCTGGAAAAAGATCTTTATTTTTCAGCAGTGTTTTTACATCGTATATGTATATCGCACCGTTAGGTATGTATACTGAAGGCATGTCCTGTCTTCTTGTGAATCTTTCTTTGAAGAGATGTTTAAGAAAACCATCTTTATCTATTTCCATCATCCAGAAAGGTTTTTCTGAAGCTTCCCTCACACTTATAACAGCCTCAGGCTTTTTCTCCAGAAACAGCTCAACTGCCCTGTCTATATGATCTTTATCCCTCAGAGGTGATGTTGGCTGGAGAAGTACCAGAACATCAGGTCTGAAATACTGTAAGTGGTAAAATATAACATCCTTTGTTGGTGTTTCATCCTGTGAAAGATCCTCTGGTCTTATGTATGGTATCTCAGCTCCATATTTTTTTGATATATCCGCTATCTCATTACTGTCCGTTGATACAAATGTTCTTTCTATATACCTGCTCTCAATAGACGCTTTTATAGTCCAGTATATTAGAGGTTTTCCACCAAGATTCACAATATTTTTTTTAGGAATACCTTTACTTCCAGATCGTGCAGGTATAAGAGCGTGTATTTTCATATCTTTACTCATACGATAACCAGTTTCTCAAGAGCTTTTCTGTACTCATCCCACTGTCCAAGGTCTATATAATCACTCTCATTTACAGGGTATGCATAAACATCCTTCTTATCTTTTATAAGATCGTCTATAAGCTGTGGCATATCGTAAAAGCTTTTTTCAGGAATGTAATCTAAAGCTTTTTTATTCAGTACATAAACACCTGTATTTATAGGAAATGTGTACTCAGGCTTTTCTTCAATATGGTCAATCTTCCCACCATCTGTAAGATTTACAACACCGTAGGGTATTTTATAATGCTGTATTGATGTGATTGAGGTGAGATAGGCTCTGTTCTTCCTGTGGAAGTCAAGAACCTTTTTCATATTTGCCCTTACTATGATGTCGCAGTTTGATACTATAAAGTCTGAGTTTATCCTGTCCTGAATCAGTTTTAGACTGCCGGCTGTTCCATAAAAATCATCCTCCCACACAAAATCTATAGAGTAATCCTTTTCAATACCGTTAAAGTAAGCTTCTATAAGCTCACCTTTGTAGTTCAGTGTGAGTATGAACCTTCTTATTCCGAACTTTTTAAACTGATCAATTATATACTCAACAGCTGTTTTATTTCCCACAGGGATCAGAGGTTTAGGGAGAACTTCCGTAAATGGACGCATCCTTGTTCCTTTACCGCCTGCCATTATAACAACAGGTATATCCTCATCTATCTTTTCGTAGGGGATCTCTTTCTTACCGAAAAATGATGTCCATGTTATGAATGTTTTTACATGCTTTTTTCTGTCTAAAACAGGGATAAGCTCTATTTTTTTTCCAACCATTATCTCTTTTATTCTTGTCTCATCTATCTCATCTTCGTATATGAAAATAGGATTGGGATTGTAAACATCCTTCACAAAACCTTCTATCTTACCTGTCCTGAGAATGTATCTCCTTATATCCCCATCTGTTAAAGCACCTATAAGCTCATCTTTCTCATTGGTTACAAGCAGAACCTTCTCAGATGTTCTGTCTAACTTTTTTAAGGCTTCTGTGATTGTGTTTTCAGGTTTTATAAATATGTCCTTATACATCATCTACCTCTAAATCATAAAAGCTTTTCCTGATATCTTTAATATCGTAAGTTTTCAGTATATTTTTTATTTTTACAGATGCGATACCGTCTCCGTATGGATTTTTTGTCTTTTTCAAGATTTTCTTAAATTCAGGAGAGTATAGTTTTTCAAAGGCTTTTTTTATACTCTCATAATCTGGGTCACAGTCTATAACACTCTCAGCTTTTACCCTTCCTTTCTGTCTGTTTCCTATATTTATAGTTCCTATCCTGAAAGATGGTGCCTCTATTATCCCGCTTGATGAGTTTCCTACAACAGCATCAACGTATCTCATCGTTGAAAGGTATAAAAGCTGTCCCATTGATGTGAAGGCTACAGCCTTTTCAGGATTTCTTGTTACATACTCATCTATTAATGCATTTATCTTTCTTCCTTCAGGATCTGCGTTTGATTTTGTGAATATAAGTTTTGTGTTCTTAAGCTGGTCAAGAACTTCCAGGAGTATTTTAAAAATTTCTGCAGATGATATTTTTGATAATGTCTCAGGATGGAATGTTATAAGAAGATTCCTCTCCCATAGTTTAAAACCAAGCTTTTTCTCAAGCTGATCCTTAGATAGCAGTTTTAATCTTTTTATATTATCTATACCTAAAGCTCCAACATTAAAAACCCTTTCAGGTTCTTCTCCAAGCTGGATAACCCTTTTTCTGTATTCTTCTGTGGATGTGAAATGGAGAAAAGAAAGTTTAGTTATAGCGTGTCTGTATCCTTCATCTAAAGCTCCTTCCGTTATCTCTCCCCCGTGAATGTGAGCTACCGGAATTCTGAGTGTGAAGGATGATACCGCAAAGGCTAAAGCCTCAAATCTGTCTCCAAGAACTACGGTGATATCAGGTTTTAGTCTGTTTAGTGCGTCTGTATAACCAATGATTCCAAGACCTATAGATTTTGATATACCGGCAGGTGTATCTGAGGATAGAAGCATCTCAACTTTCTCATCTATATTAAAACCGTCTTTTTGTATATCCCTGTATGTCAGCCCAAACTCCGGGGATAGATGCATTCCTGAAACAACTATCTGTAACTCCAGATCTTTATCCTTACTGATCTCTTCCATAAGAGGCTTCAAAAGTCCGTATTCAGCTCTAGTCCCTGTAAACACACATATTTTTCTTTTATTCATATCACTCTCTTTTAGCAAAAGGATTTATGATTTTCAGGCTGTTCTCAATTTTTTGATTGTGATGTAAATCCTCAGTGTATAAAACTGAAGAGCCGCTTTCTAAAGCTGATGCTATTATCAAACTGTCCCAGTAGGAAAATCCGTATCTTTGCTTAATACTTATAGCTAATCTTATTTCCTTTTTACTGATAATATAAAAATCAAAAATATCCATAAATTCATTAGCATACATAAATGTAAGTTCTTCAGATAAAATTTTTTTCTTAATACAAACATTTATAAACTCATTTATAACTTGAGAACTTAAAGTTATTAAGTCTGCATTGTCTATTAAGATCTGTCTTGCTATCTCACACTTTTGGCAGTTCTTAGAGATAGAGTAGATCAAGATATTTGTGTCAATAAATATCCTATCTCTCATGAGCTTCTTCTCTATTAAATTTGTAATTTTCAGGTAGTTTGCCTTTTGGATCTGAAAGCAGGGTTTTTAAAAGTTCCTTTTTGTTTTTATTATATTTTTTTAACAGATACTCATAGTAGTTCAACAGCTCGTTTCTGGCTTCTTCAGGTAGTATTCCAATGTTTATATATATATCTTCTTTCTTTTCCATCTTAAGCCTCCATTAGCAAGCCTTCAATCAAATCTTAATATAAGGTTACCTGACTTTTTATCAAATACATATATTTATAACCTCGTCTTTTTTGAAATCTCTTGGCGCTTTTTTTCCTATAATCTCATTCCATCTCATAGGAGATATACCCGTTCCAGGTCTTTTTACTGTCAGATTCTCTTCTGTGAATATCTCTCCCTTTTTTATATCCCTTTTAGCAACTATACTCTTTCTTGCAACAGGAATATTTTTTATCTCTGATCTTGAAGGTTTTTTGATCCCATCTCCTAAAGCTTTTTCTACATTTCTGATAGCTCTCACCATAGCTTTTAGTTCATCAGGCTCTAAACTTGCCTTATGGTCAGGTCCCGGCAGATCCCTGTCAACTGTAAAATGTTTCTCTATAACTGACGCTCCAAGTGCAGCTGCGGCAACTGGTATCTCTATTCCTGTTGTGTGGTCAGAGTAACCAACTTTTACCTTAAATGCCTCCTTTATAGTTAGCATAGCTCTAAGATTTACATCTTCATAGGGTGTTGGGTATTCTGTGTTACAGTGGAGAACAGTTATATCTTTCTTTTCCGTTCCATTTTCTATCAGAACATCCAGAGCATCCTCTATCTCCCCAAGATCTGCCATACCTGTTGATAGTATAACCTTTTTCCTGTAGCTTCCTATCTCTTTCAAAAGAGGGTAGTTTGTTATCTCCCCTGATCCTATCTTGAATATATCCAGACCTAACTCTTTTAAAAATCTTGCACTTTCAATATCAAATGGTGTTGAGAGAAATGTTATCCCTCTCTTATCACAGTAGCTTTTTAGCTCCTCAAAATCATTGAAAGACAGCTCAAGTTCCTTCAGCATATCTAACTGTGATTTTGTTTTTCCTAAATTTTTCTTCTGGTATTCAGCCATCTCTGCATAAAGATTGACAAGGTTTTCAGCTTTAAATGTCTGGAATTTAACAGCATCAGCTCCTGAATCTACAGCGATATCAATCAGTTTTTTTGCAAGATCAATACTTCCGTTATGATTAACACCAGCTTCTGCTATGATAAAAACTCTCATCCTATCTTCCTCAGAGGGTTTCCGGCATATACACCTGAATCTTTTATATCTTTGATAACAACAGAACCAGCTCCTATAACAACATTATCGGTGATTGTAACTCCGTTTGATACAGTTGAGTTACTTCCTACAAAGGTTCCATCTCCTATCCTTACTCCGCCGTTGATAACGGCTCCTGTTGATATATGACAGTGATCCCCTATCTCACAGTCATGTTCTATTATGGATCCTGTGTTTATTATGCAGTTTTTCCCTATTTTAGCATCTGGATTTATGATCACGTTATCCATCACTACAGTTCCCTCCCCTATATCACAGTAAGGGGATACTTTTGAGAGAGGTGATATAACAACAGGAAACTCACCTCCAAGAGATTTTATCCTCTCAAAAAGAGATCTTCTTTTATCTGCGGACTTTATCTGACCAACTGTTATGAGAAAGTAACTGTAATCTTTTAAAAGATCATTTATATCATCATCTGAGGCTATGATGGGATAGTTTAAAACCTTTTCCCCTATTCTCTCCTTCTTATCCACTATACCTGCTATCTTAAAATTCCCAGATCTCTCAATTATCTCAATACATACCTTGCAGTGACCACCACCGCCAACAAGTATTATCTCTTTCATCTTAAGATCTCTTTAAGAGTTTTTGTTACGTAAAATATATCATCCTCGCTGTTTAGTGGTGAGGAAGGCAGACATAACCCATTACTGTATATATCGTAAGAAACAGGATATTTATCTCTGCTTTCTCTATACATGGGAAACTCAACGAGGGGTGTAAATATCCTTCTTGTCTGTATCCCCCTTTTTGACAGCTCCTTCTGGAGCTCTGGTATATCTATATCTCTGTCTATATAGACAGCTGTTAGCCACCAGGAGCTTTCAGCGTTTTTGTACTCTTTTTGAAATCTGACAGGACCTTTAAGCTCTTCTCTGTATATCTGGTTGAATATTTTTTTCTTTTCTAAAAGATTATCAATCCTTTCCATCTGTGCAATACCGAGGGCTGCCTCAATATTTGTCATCCTGTAGTTAAATCCTATCTCAGAGTGGTAGTATTCTGGTCTGTTATCCCTCGCCTGATTTACCAGATATTTTATATGGTCAAGTCTGTCCTCAGATCTTCCAACAACCATACCTCCGCCGCCTGTTGTTATCAGCTTATTGCCGTTAAATGAGAAACATCCAAGTTCACCGATCGTTCCTGTATATCTTCCCCTGTACTTTGCTCCCAGGCTTTCAGTTGCATCTTCCACTACATACAGACCGTATTTTTTTGCTATATCATTTATCCTTTCCATATCTGCAGGATTTCCGTAAAGATGAACAGGGATTATAGCCTTTGTTCTCTCTGTTATCCTCTCCTCAATCCTGTCCACATCTATATTCCATGTATCAGGATCAATATCAACAAAAACAGGTTTAGCTCCAAGATAAACAACAGGATTTGCTGTTGCTACAAATGTTAGAGCCGGTACGATAACCTCATCCCCTTCTTTTATACCAAGTTCGTAAAGTGATATATGTATAGCCGCTGTTCCGCTCTGGACAGAGACAGATTTTTTTACGCCTAAATAGTCTGAAAATCTTTTTTCAAAATCTTCCACAAACCTTCCCACAGAGGATACATAACCGGTATCAACAGCCTCACACAGATACTTTTTCTCAAGCTCACCAAGAACAGGTGCATCTAAATAAATCAGTTTAGACATTGTATATATCTGGTTTGTAAAGTCTTAAGTTTTCTTTGTTTTTGAACCACTCAATAGTTATCTTTAAGCCCTCTTCAAGCGAGTACTCAGGTTCCCATCCGGTAAGCATCTTTATCTTTGTGTTGTCCCCTAAAAGTCTTTCAACCTCACTTTTTTCAGGTCTTAATCTTTCCTGATCTGTAACTATCCTTGCCTCTGGATTTATCATATCAATAATCTTTTTTGCAAGATCTCCAATGGATATCTCCTTACCTGTAGCTATATTTATCTCCTCTCCTACTGTCCTCTCAGACTCTGCTATCTTTATAAAGCCTTCCACAGTGTCTTTAACAAATACAAGATCCCTTGTTGGGTGTAAAGCACCAAGTTTTATCTCTTTTTTCCCTGATAGAAGCTGGGTTATTATTGTGGGAATTACAGCTCTTGCGGACTGTCTTGGTCCATATGTATTAAATGGTCTGACGATAACAACAGGTAGATTAAAACTTCTGTAAAAGCTCTCTGCTATATAATCTGCCCCTATCTTTGTGGCTGAGTATGGTGACTGTCCCTGACGTGGATGTTTCTCATCTATTGGTACATACTGGGCCGTTCCGTAAACTTCAGATGTTGATGTTACAAGCACCTTTTCAATATCATAATCCCTGCATGCCTGAAGTATATTAAGAGTTCCCTTTATATTTGTATCAACATAACTGTCCGGTGAGTGATAGCTGAAAGGTATCCCTATCAGAGCAGCGAGATGAAAAACAAGATCCATGCCTTTTACAGCGGTTCTTACACCGTTAGGGTCTCTGATATCGCCTGTGAAAACCTCTATCCGGTCAAGTTTTTCCCTGGGAAATGTATCAAGCCATCCCCAGCTGTTAAAAGAGTTGTAGTAGACAAATGCTCTTACTTTACAGCCTTTCTCTATTAATCTCTCAACTAAATGGCTTCCTATGAAACCGCATGAACCTGTAACAAGAACTTTTTTGTTAGATAGATCCATTTTATGATCACCACCTATGTACTGATTTTTTTTCGGTTTTTAAGGGACACAACTTTAAAACTAATGTGTGCTGTTTTCTGGATCGTTTCCAGATTTTACAAGAAATGTCAGAAAATGAAAATCCGGTTATGTATACAAGATTTATTGCTGGTTCAGACTATAACTCTTTACAGAAATATATCTGTTTAAAATATTCTTCAAATGGCGAAGAGTTTACAATCACTGTATGTCAGAAAGATGTTTTCCATAATAAACAGATTATACAGTATTTGTTTAATGCGATAAACAAATCTTTTATATTATTTATAAAATTTGCTCCAATCTTTATTATTTAAGATCCTGTGCAAAATCGTTAAAAGTTTATAGTACTTTAATATACTCAGGTAAGCATTTGTATTCTTATAAAGCTTCTTTAACTGTTTCACTCAGATTTCCAGTTAGACCTTCTTTTTTCAAGATATATCTGCAGTAAAAGCTTTAATCTGTTTGCAAGGGAGCTCACGATGAAACCAACAATAAGGCTTATTATGATTACACAGATTGAGTAGTAAACAGGATAATTGAATGCAAAGTCCGCTATAGGATTGTGAGCTATGTGGAAGATCTCAGTTTTCTTTTTAGCAGGTGTAAAAAGCTGGTAAAAGCTCATTATAGATACAGATGTTACGAGAAATGCCATTATAAGCTTTGTTATATTTTTACTTATCCTCTGTCCGGCTGCAGCGCCAAAAACAGCTCCAAAGGATGATCCAAGCATAAGTATAAGGGCAAGAACAATATCCACACCGTGGTTAACAACACCATGAAAGAATGTTAAGAATGCTGTTACAAATATCATCTGGAAAAGACTCATACCTACAGCTTTCTGAACAGGGAATCCAGCAAGGTACATAAGTGCAGGTATAACAACAAAACCACCACCAACACCCATAACAGCTGCTAAGAAACCTGCCACGACCCCTATTCCCACAGGAACTAGTAATGAAACTGTTGTAAACTGAAACTCAACCTTCAGAGGTAGGGAGTCTATAAAATCTTTAATTTTTGAGGATCTTTTTTCATCTCTGTTTTTTCTGAAAACATCTAAAAATAATGTTATTCCTGTAAAACCAAGATAAAAAGCGTAAAATGAAAGAACGAATGTTCTGAAATGTCCCGCATCCTCAAGAACTTTTGCAAGAAAAACCCCTACACTTCCTCCTAGAAAACCTGATCCTACAAGTATATAACCCATCTTCATATCTATATTTTTCAGTCTCAGATGGGCTATGAATCCTGAGACTGTAGCTCCAACCATCTGGGAAACGGAAGTTCCAACGGTTACTATTGGAGGTATCCCTATCTTTATTAGTGCAGGATTAAGTATTATCCCTCCTCCTATTCCAAGTAGACCTGAGAGAAATCCAACAACAATGCCAAGTGCTATAAGAAAAAATATATTAACGGATACATCAGCAACAGGAAGATATATCTCCAAAAAGCTCCTCCATCAGAGATTTACAGTTTCAAATATATTAGAATATTCTATCATCCGCTTTTATGATTGAGATTACTAAAAGGGAGAAATAGATGACTATTATACAAAATAGATACGCTGTCTCACTGTTCTTTTTTCTTACAGTTTTTGTTTTTTTCTGGAATATATGGCTTAACGATGTGTGGATACCAAATGAGGCTTTCTATGCTGAAGCTGCAAGGGAGATGATTGAGAATAAAAATCCACTTGATATTTATTACAACTATGAGCCCCGTTTTAATAAGCCACCTATGACATACTGGCTTGTTGCTCTTTCTTTTCTTGTTTTTGGAGTATCAGAGTTCGCTGTAAGACTTCCTATAGTTCTTCTGGCTCTGGGCTCGATTTATTTTACTTACAGGATAGGAAGAGAGCTTTACTCACACAATGTTGGTATAGCATCAGCCGCGGTTATGGCTTTCAGTTTCCAGTTTGTTATAAACTCAAGGTATGCTTCCCCTGAGATCCCTCTAACATTTTTCTTTACAGCTACACTTTACTTTTTTATAGCAGGCTATAGGAGGAGAAAATGGAAATATATACTGCTTTCTTACATATTTTTGGGCCTTACAGTCTTAACAAAAGGTTATCCTTACATAATTGTTATAGGTGGGATAGTATTCCTTTATATTCTTATAGATAGATCATTTAATCTTAGAGAATTTCTGAGAGAGCTTAATTTTTTAAAGGTTTACATAGGGATTCCTTTAGTTCTGATTATAGGATTTGGCTGGTATCTCTATATGTATCTGAAATTCGGTGAAGCTTTTCTTGATGTTACGTTGAATGAGACATTAAGGAGAGCTTTACATAAACAGTCAAAGCCTCTTGATATATTTTTCTATATACCTGTGATACTTTGGGGCTTTCTCCCTTACTCACTGGTATTTTTTTACTCACTGGTAAACATAAAGGGAAAGATAAAGGAGCTTGCATTTCCACTCTCATGGTTTGCTGTTATGTTTTTAATTTTTACTATTGCGAAAGGTAAGATCCCTGTTTACATGATACAGGCTCATGTTGGGATGTCCATTATTGTTGGATATTTTTTGATCAATCATCATCCTGATAAAAGAATTCTCAGATATATTTACAGGGGGATTTTTGTATTCACAGGACTTTTAATCCTTGTTGTAAACATATTTATCATCTATAAATTCAGGCTTGATATTCTCCTTTACTTATTAGCAGCTGCTCCTGCTATAATAGCCTTGAGATACAGGGATCTGATCTTTTTCCCATTTATATCTTTTTTAGTAACATTTATGATATTTACGATCTCAATTCTTCCAAAGGTTGAAAAATACAGACCTTACGACAGAATAGGGATGATTATAAATGATAATGTTCCTCAGAGGGATATCCCACTTATTGTTGAAAAAAAGTTCTGGCATAACCTTCCATTTTATGCAAAGAGAAAGGTTCTCAGAGATTACAGTATTGATCAGATACTTAAATACCAGCAAGAAAGGCCTCTATTAGCCCTTGTTTCTGAAAAAGGTCTGAAGAAAATAAAAGATGCAGAAATACTCTGGAGTGGTTATCTTTATAGAAAGGGAAGTGAGTCAAGGTTTGCCATCTTACTGAAGTATGTTTTAAAGGCAGAAAAAGGTGATCTATCAGGTTTTGAAAAAAGATATCTAATATATAAGAGGTGAGGAAGATGGATTATATAGTTACGGTAAATGGAAAGAAACTTATTGACACAAGATTTTTAAGATCTGTTATGTACGGAGAAGGTGTTTTTGAGACATTCCGTTACAGGGGAAGACTCCCAAAACATATTGATCAGCATTACAGAAGGCTTATAAAAGGAGCTGAACTTCTCAAGATTCCGAAGATAACGAAGGAGGATTACATATTTTACATTGAGGAAACGGTAAAAAAGTGTAAAGAAAGTGATGATCTTTATGTCAAAACAGTACTGCTCTCTGAAGGAAATATATACTTTCCAGTTGTTCCTTACAAAAGCCATCTCCTTGTGATCGTTAAACCGTATAAAGAGCCTGAGAAAAAGGAGATATCATTAGCTGTTGCACCTTTCAGGGTTCACAGTTCTGATCCTATGCTGAAGATAAAATCAACGAACTACAGCAGAAATATTATTGCAAAGAGATATGCGTTAGAAAAAGGTTACGATGATGCCCTCTTCCTTAACGAGAATGGCGAGGTTACAGAAACATCTTCAGCAAATATATTCTGGATAAAGGGGAGATTTCTGTACACACCTTCTGTAGACTGTGGTCTTCTTCCAGGGGTTACAAGAAGTGTTATACTGAAAAAAGCTAAAGATGAAGGTTTTGCTGTTGTTGAAGGAAGATTTTACCTTGAGGATGTTAGAAAGGCTGATTATATTTTCGTGGCCAATGCCTTAAATGGTATAATTAGAGTATCTAAAATTGAGATTTTATAAATATCAGGAGGTATTTGATTGCCTTTAATAGTTCAGAAGTTTGGTGGAACATCTGTAGGCAGTATAGAGAGAATTAAGAATGTTGCAAATAAGATAAAGAGAGCTGTTGAGGAAGGTAATAAGGTTGTTGTTGTTTCATCTGCTATGGCAGGTGAGACAGACAGGCTTTTAACACTTACAAGGGAGCTTTCTTCCAAACCTGATCCCCGTGAGCAGGACATGGTTGTATCTACAGGTGAGCAGGTAGCCATAGGTCTTATATCAATAGCACTGAAAGAGATGGGGATAGATGCTGTCAGTCTTACAGGCTGGCAGGTTCCTATTTATACAGATGATGCTCACACAAAGGCAAGAATAAAAAAGATTGATACAGGAAGGATACTTTCAGAACTTGATAAAGGAAGGGTAGTGATAGTTGCAGGATTTCAGGGTATATCAGATTACGGTGATATAACAACACTTGGAAGGGGTGGATCTGATACGACAGCTGTTGCTCTAGCAGCAGCTTTAAATGCTGATGTGTGTGAGATATACACAGATGTTACAGGTGTTTTTACAGCAGATCCAAGGATCGTTGAAAATGCGAAAAAGATACCCGTTATATCCTATGAAGAAATGATGGAGATGGCATCTCTCGGATCTAAAGTTATGCAGATAAGATCAGTGGAGTTTGCCGCAAAGTATGGTGTTAAGATACATGTTAAATCATCATTTATTGAAGAAGACGGAACATGGATAGTGGAGGAGAATGAAGAGATGGAAAAGGTTGTTGTAAGAGGAATAAGTCATGATCTTAAAGAATCAAGGATAACCGTTGTTCAGGTTCCTGATAAACCTGGTATAGCTGCAAAACTGTTTAAAGCTCTTGGAGACAGAAATATCGTTGTAGATATGATAGTTCAGAACGTATCACATGAAGGATACACTGATATATCTTTTACAGTTAACAAGATAGATGCTGAGTATGCTGAGGAGATAGCAAAAGAGGTTGCTAAGGAGATAGGAGCAAAAGGTGTTGAAAGAAATGACAGAATAGCAAAGATATCTGTTGTTGGTCTTGGGATGAAAACACATGCAGGGACTGCCGGGAAGATGTTTGAGGTTCTATACAGGGAAGGTATAAATATATATGCTATATCAACATCTGAGATAAAGATATCCTGTCTTATAGATGAAAAATATGCGGAGCTTGCTGTGAGAGCTCTGCACGAGGCTTTTATAGAAAATACTGAAAATATAGTTACAGGATAAGAGAGGTTTAGTATGGCAAGAACTAAGAAGATCAAAAAAGTTCTTGTTGCAAACAGGGGAGAAGTTGCAACAAGGATTATAAGGGCATGTAAGGAACTTGGAATAAAAACGGTTGCTATCTACTCAGAGGCTGACTCTAACGGTATATGGGTAAAAAAGGCAGATGAAGCTTACATGATACCTGGAGATCCGATAAGAGCCTATCTGAACTTTTACAAGATAGTGGATCTTGCAAAACAGACAAGATGTGATGGAATACATCCAGGGTACGGTTTTCTCTCTGAAAATGCCGATTTTGCCAGTTATTGTGAGAAAAGAGGTCTTATATTCATAGGCCCAAAACCTGAGCATATAGCCCTTTTCGGAGATAAGATAGCCTCAAAAAAGGCTATGAAAGAGGTTGGTGTTCCTGTTCTGCCTGGAACTGATGAGCCTATTACGGATATAGATTATGCCAAAAAGATTGCAAGAGAGATAGGTTTTCCTGTGATTATAAAGGCTGCCTATGGTGGTGGCGGTCGTGGTATGAGAATTGTTGAAAAGGAGTCAGATTTTGAGGAGCTTTTCAGATCTGCCACAGCTGAAGCTGAAAAGTTTTTCGGAAAGGGTGATGTATTTATAGAGAAGTATGTGAAAAACCCAAGGCATATAGAGATACAGATAATGGCTGATAAATACGGAAATGTTATACATCTTGGGGAAAGGGACTGTTCAATCCAGAGAAGACACCAGAAGATAGTTGAGATAGCTCCATCACCAAGGCTTAACGATGAGGTCAGAAGGGAGCTTTACAGGGTTGCTGTAAAATCAATGTTCAAGCTCGGTTATGAAAGTGTAGGAACGCTTGAGTTTCTTGTTGATGAGGATGATAACTTTTACTTTATAGAGATGAACACGAGACTTCAGGTTGAGCATACTGTAACGGAGACTGTAACAGGTGTTGATCTTGTTCAGAGGATGATACAGATAGCAGAGGGTACGAGACTTCCGTTCCTTCAGGAGGATATAAAGTTCAGAGGTTATGCTATTGAGTTCAGGATAAATGCTGAGGATCCTGATAAGAACTTTGCACCTTCTCCTGGAAAGATAACATCTTACTACTCACCAGGGGGACCTGGTGTAAGGATAGATGCCGCAGTTTATAAGGATTACATAATACCTCCTTATTACGACTCAATGATTGCTAAACTTACAGTATGGGCGTTAAGCTGGGAACAGACTGTAAACAGAGCTAAAAGAGCTTTAGATGAATTCCAGGTAAGAGGCGTTCCAACAAACCTTCCACTTTTAAGACAGATAGTAAGGGATAAAGACTTCCTGGCAGGAAAGTTTGATACAAGCTATCTTGATAGAAAGCTTCCTAAATTCAGACTCAAGCCTGAAGAAGGTAATCCTGAGGATCTCGCTGTTGTTATTGCAGCTGCTATAGCAGCTTACCATAAATTATAAGGAGGTTTAGATATGTCGGTTATCGTGGATATAAGAGGAAGAGAGGTTTTAGACTCTAGAGGAAACCCAACTGTTGAGGCTGAAGTTGTTCTTGAAAGCGGTGTTGTTGCAACAGCACTTGTTCCAAGTGGTGCATCAACAGGGGAAACAGAGGCTGTTGAGCTGAGAGATGGAGATAAAAACAGATTTAAAGGAAAAGGTGTTTTAAAGGCTGTTGATAATATAAACACTAAGATAGCTGATCTCCTTATAGGTGAAAATGCACTTGATCAGGTAAGGATAGACAGGCTTATGCTTGAGCTTGATGGTACTGAGAATAAATCAAATCTTGGAGCGAATGCTATTCTTGCTGTAAGCCTTGCGGTTGCAAGGGCGGCAGCTATGGAGCTTGATATCCCACTTTACAGATACCTTGGTGGAACAAACGCAAAGGTTCTCCCTGTACCGCTTATGAACGTTATAAACGGTGGTGCACATGCAGATAACAACCTTGATTTTCAGGAGTTTATGATAGTACCTGTTTTTGGAGGAAGATTTAAAGAAGCTCTCAGATGTGGTGTTGAGATATTCCATACATTAAAAACTGTTCTTAAGGATAAGGGATATTCAACAAATGTTGGTGATGAGGGAGGTTTTGCTCCTGCTCTAAACTCAACAAAGGAAGCGCTTGATATTCTTATGGATGCTATAAAAAAGGCAGGATACGAACCAGGTGAGGATGTTCTGCTTGCTATAGATGCAGCCTCAACAGAGTTTTATGACAAGGAAAGGAAGGTTTACAGATTTGAAGGTGAAGAGCTCACAGCTGATGATATGATCGTTCTCTATGAGGAGATTGAGGGAACATATCCTATTATATCCATAGAAGATGGTCTTGCTGAGGATGATATAGAAGGATGGAAAAAGCTTACGAAAGCTTTAGGAGATAAGATACAGCTTGTTGGAGATGACCTTTTCACAACAAATCCAAAGCTTATAAAGAAGGGGATTGAGGAGGGTATCGCGAACTCAGTTCTTGTAAAATTAAACCAGATAGGATCTCTAACCGAAACATTAGATGCTATAGAGCTTGCAAAGGTTGCAAGTTATACAAATGTTATCTCCCATAGATCAGGAGAAACAGAGGATACGTTTATTGCTGATCTTGCTGTTGCTACAAATGCAGGGCAGATAAAAACAGGGTCTGCCTCAAGAACAGACAGGATAGCGAAATACAACCAGCTCCTCAGGATAGAGGAAGAGTTAGGAGAAGATGCAGTATTCAAAGGAAAAGAGGCTTACTCGAAATTTATCAGATAAGATAAGACAGTGGCTTAAGGCGGATGTTATTCTGCCTTTTGCTACTTTATTTTTAGTTATCTATGCAGCGTACTTTCTATTCTTTGGAAAAAATAATCTGTTCAGATTTTTAGAGAAAGAAAAACAGAAGATAACGCTTCAGAAGGATATAGCCAAACTTCAGAGAGAAAACAGATATCTCGCAGAGAAGATAGATTACTTAAAAAGGGATATATTTTTTATAGAAAAAAAGGCGAGAGAAGATCTTGGACTTATCAAGGATAATGAAGAGATATACATTATTGTGGATAAGGATATAAAAAACCAGGAAAGAAAAGAGAGATGGATAGACAGAATTATCAGAAAGTATCAGGAGTTCAGGATCAGATAGATCTTATCAGAGATAAAGATATCTTTCTTTTTGATCTTGATGGAACTGTTATTGACTCATCAAAGGATATAGCTGTAGCCGTCAACTACACACTTGAAAAACTCGGTAAAGATCCTCTGGAAGAGAGCGAGATAATAAAGCATGTCGGATACGGTGGAAGAAGATTGATGGAAGGTGTTCTTAAAAAGGATGATCATCTACTGATAGACAGGGCTGTAAGTATATTCAGAGAGTATTACTTTAAAAATCCTGCTGAATATACAGTTCTTTACCCTTATGTTGAAGATCTTTTTATTGAGCTTAAGAGGAAGGATAAAAAGATAGGCATCGTTACAAATAAGTATGAGGATATATCAAGGAGGATTATTGAGAAGCTTGGCGTAGATAGATATCTCGATATCCTTTTAGGTGGAGACAGTGTTGAAAGGAAAAAGCCAGATCCATATCCCGTTTTGTATGCTGTTGAAAAGCTCGGTTCAAAGCCTGAAAAATCAGTTATGATTGGTGACAGTGAGGCTGATATACAGGCGGGAAGATCAGCAGGTCTGACAACAGTCTTTGTTACGTACGGATTTGGGAAAGAGGAGAAGGTGATAGTTCATAATCCAGATTTTGTAATAGGTGATATCTCTCAGCTCCTTGATCTATTTAGCGGTTAGGTTGTGTACTCTGCATTTATCTCAACATACCTGTATGTAAGATCACAGGTGTAATAGGTCCATTCAGATTCTCCCCTTTCAAGATAAAGATCAATTGTGATCTCAGAATTCTCCTTCAGATATCTGACAGCACCTTCCCTGTCATAATCAACAGGTTCACCGCTGTATATAAGGTAATCACCTATATACAGCTTTACATTGGAAAAATCTATATCCCTGTGGAGCTGTCCCACAGCTGATAAAATTCTTCCCCAGTTAGGATCGTTACCAAACATTGCTGTTTTGAAAAGGTTTGATCTTGCTATAGCCTGACCTACCTCTTTTGCTTCCTCTTTACTTTCAGCGTTATGTACATTTATCTGTATAAGTTTTGTAGCTCCTTCACCATCTTTAACTATCATTTTTGCAAGCTGTAGGGCAACCTCGTAAAGTTTTTTAGCAAACTCTATTTTGTTTTTATCATTTATCTCAAGATCAGACTCTCCTGTAGCAACTACAAGAAAGCTGTCATTTGTACTTTCGCATCCGTCAACATCTATAGAGTTAAAGGTTCTCTCAACAACAAGTTTTGATGCTTTCTCAAGAAGTGATTTATCTATCTTTACATCTGTAAATATGTAGGCAAGCATAGTTGCCATGTTAGGATGGATCATCCCTGCCCCTTTCGCTATACCTTTAATATGGAATGTCTTTCCATCTATCATTCCTGAGGTCTGATAGAACTTTGGGAAAGAATCTGTGGTCATTATTGCCCTTGCTGATCTTTCAAGATCCCACCTTTCAAGGTTTTTCACAGCCTCCTTTATCCCTTTCTCAACCTTATCCATAGGAAGCTGAACTCCGATAACACCTGTTGAGAAAACAAGAACCTCTTCCTTATCTATATCAAGAAGGTCAGCAACAATCTCAGCCATCCTTTCTGCATTTCTTAAACCTTCCTCTCCTGTCGCAGCATTTGCGTTTCCGCTGTTTACAACAATAGCACTGATCTCATCCTGTATTTCCCTTACCATACGGTCATACTGGACAGGTGCTGCTGAAAGAGAGTTCTGTGTTAAAAAGACAGAGTAAACGGAAGATGGAAAACTCATAACAAGTATGTCATAGTCTCCAGAAGGTTTTATTCCTGCTTTTGATATTCCCGCTTTTATATCCATCATGCTATCCACTCATCATCATCAAGTCCAAAGTCGGTCTCAAAGTATTCCATGTCTGGTTCAACCTCAGGTAGATCATCTTCCATAGCGATCTCTTCATTCTCTATCTTTTCCTCAATGTTTTCTACTTTTTCGGAGATCTCTTCAAGTTTTTCTTCTATGTGTGAGATCTCCGCTTCAGAAATACCTGTTTCCCTTGCAACATCCTCAGGTATTATTTTATCGTCTAAAAGAATATTAAACAGACTCATACCTGCAAATGTTCCAAGTAACGATCCTAAGAAGCCGGATTTGAAAGACTGTCCTGAAGACTGTTCTGTAAGATTTTTGTTCTGTATCTGTTCCGTTTCAGCTTTCTGTGAAAGCGATCTCATCTCAAGCTTTTTTACTCTCTCATCAAGTTCGTCTATCTTCTCTGAGATCTTCTCGATAAGAATGGCCATCTTTTTTAAAGTTTTTTCTGTATTTTCCATAGCATCCCTCCTACTCTTTTATCATCCTTTCTTTCAGAGCATTTTTAAGTTTTAAGTTCATAAGGTTATCAGACCTCTTTGAAAAATATCCAAAGTCCCAGATCTCAATTTCCGGATTGATGAAGTACTCACAGTCATAGTATACAGTATCTTCCTCTTTATCTCTCACTGCAACGGGGGTGTAGGAGAGTTTTTCGTATATCATATTGAGAACATCTTTTTCCTGTATAGAGGTTATTGAAGACTTTGTTTTTACATCCCCTTTTATGCCACAGACCTCTTCCTCCTCTTCCATCCAGAGAGAGGAACCTAATGCTATATGGGAGGATAATGCAAGGCCATCCTCAAAAGGTGTTACGGTTATTATATTTTCAAGCCTTGAAAGTATAGTATTCATATACTCATCATCTATATGTTCTAAAAGATCCTCACCTATAACAACAAGATTTTTTATCTTTCCATCCTCAATACCTTTAAATATCTCTGGAAGGTATATGAGTCTTTTTATTTTATGGTAAACACCGTAAGCGTTTCTTTCAGGTGGGATAATAAATACAGAGACATCATCTTTTTTTGATATTCTCCCAAGTATTTTACCTGCTTCAAAGGCTTTCTTCCCTTTTAATGAGGATGTTGAGTATATAACAGCCGTTTTTTTATTGAAACTGATATCTTCAAGTTTTTTTAAGGCCTTCTCATTTTCTGACTGTATAATCTGAGGGAAGTACTTATTTATTCTTTCCGCTTTCTCACCTATGTATATGATCTGTTTGTCTCTGCCTATCTCTTTACCTTCAAAGTTAAGTTTGTGGAAGTAGTAGGATAAAACCGGATTTGTACCGGTTATATCATTTCCAACTATTACTACAAGTTCCGCATCAATAAGCTCCTTCTCATCAGGTATCTCATATTTCTTTCCTGCTGTTTCTCCAAATCCATCAAGAACAGGAATTAATGTTAATGTTACTGAAGATGAGACTTTTACACCTGCTCTTTCTGCTATTTTATTTACTACCTCAAGGGAGTGATTTCCGCTGTAAGGTGAGACTATTATGGCTGTTTCAAGGGGTGAGCTGTTTATTATCCCGGCTGTTTTCTCTACAGCCTCTTCTAACGGTATATGGCTTCCTTTTAAAAGGCCTCCCTTAAGTCTGTTTTTATCTGATATATCATAGCCGAGATACGCACCTGAGCATATATCAAGGTCTGCTGTTGATCTTATCCTGTATATCTTTCTTCCATCATGATCGATGGAAACAGGACAGTTCAGGCTGCACATACCGCAGTATGATACTGTCTCTTTTAATAGCCATGCCCTTGTTTTAAATTTGAAAGGTTTGAATATAATTGCCCCGACAGGACATATATCAACACAGAGACCGCAGAACTCACATCTACTCTCTGTGTCCATAGGCTTTTTATCAGGTGATATAACCGTCTCAAAACCTCTCTCTTCCTGGAATAGAGCGTCTGCCCCAACAACATTCTTACATACGGATACACATCTCAGACACAGAACACATCTGTTTGATATAAACTCAAAGTAATCACTTTCCCAGTCTTCCTCAGGTCTTATCTTATCAAAAGGTGTGAAAGGTGTGTTGTTTATCTGTGGACCGTAGTAAGTTCCCCAGTTCTGGAGATCGCACTCACCTGCTTTATCACATACTGGACAGTCAAGAGGATGCCTTGTAAAGAGCATCTCAAGTATAAACTTTCTGTCCTTTTTTACCTCTTCATTCTCGGTCTCTATCTCCATACCATCGTATACTTTTGTTCCACAGGCTATTATAGTTGTTTTCCATTTCTTATCGTAGACAAGACACATTCTGCATCCACCATATACAGGAAGTTTAGGATGATAGCAGAATGTTGGAATGATTTTGTTTATCTTTTTTGCAGCTTCAAGAACGGTTGTGTTTTCAGGAACCTCTAACTGAACTCCATCAATAACAACCTTTACATTCTTCATACACTCCTCACAGTCACAGATGGTAAACAATAAGAAATGATAATACAGTATTACTATTTATGGCAAATGGAGTTCAGTTATTTTTTCTCAAGAAGTGTTTTAAGTTTTGCGAATGGAGATTCTTCCCTCACCATCTCCTGTTCACAGTTGCATGGATTCTCGTTTCTGTTTGATCCGCATACAGGACATATACCTTTACAGTCTTCATCACAGAGAGGCTTCATAGGTGTTTTTACAAGAATCTCCTCCCTTAAAAGCTCGCTCACATTAAAATGTTCCTCATCCTCAAGGTACTCAACAATAAGATCCTCTTCGTGAAGCTCAGAGTCGCCGTCAAGCTTCTTTTTTGAGAGGAATATTGAGCTTGTACCTTTTAGATCCATAACAAAAGATTCAAGACATCTTCCACACTCAAGCTTGATATCGCTGTTTATTGTAAGTGATACAAGGTAACCATCCTTCTCTTTTATTATATACATATGAACATCAACGCTGTCCTTTTCAGAGCTATACTCCTCCGGTAAAGAGAGGCTTTTGAAGGACACTGAAAAATCCTTCTCTATAAACTGGTCATTCTGAAGCTCTTTTTTAAGGTTTAAGAATACAGGCATTTTAACCACCTCTTTTAACAAAACTTTCGGCATAAATTTATGCAGTAATAATTTTAATTCAAGTTTAAGAAAAAGCTGTGAAAAAATGGTATCATAGATATATGATTCTGAACGACAGAAAAATCAGAGAGCTTATAGAGAGTAAAGAGCTTCTTATAGATCCTCTAGATGCTGTTCAGATACAGCCTTCCTCAGTAGATCTTAGACTTGGTAATGATTTTCTTATATACCCTGAGGATATAGAGATTTTGGATGTTAGAAATCCAGATCTTCACAACCAGCTTAAAAAGGTTGTTGCAGATGATGAGGGTTTTATTATTCAGCCAAAACAGTTCATACTTGCAACAACAAGGGAGTACATAAAGCTTCCGGACTATCTTACAGCTTTTGTTGAGGGAAGATCATCACTTGGCAGACTTGGACTTTTTATTGAGAATGCAGGATGGGTTGATGCAGGTTTTGAGGGAAATATAACCCTTGAGTTTTACAATGCAAACTCAAGACCTTTAAAGATCTATCCAGGTATGAGGATATGCCAGCTTGTCTTTGCTAAGATGGAAGAACCTGCAGAAAATCCTTACAGAGGAAAATATCAGGGACAGAGAGGCACGACGGCCTCCCGTATATTCTTAGATAAAGATTAATTGCATCTGTCAGCTCCATACTCCTGAACACACAGCCAGCCTATAAGTATCTGGTATGCGTAAGGTGCACACTCTGCGTGATCCCAGCCGTCTGGACCTACAAGTGATGAGTAAACAACTTCAGGGTCTATAAACTCGACATCAGGTGCTCCAGCCTGTACAAACTTCTGGTAGGTCTCATATGCTAAAGCCTGTGGAAGTATATTGTCTCCACCACAGTGGATGAAAACCATCTTCATCTTTGGAACCCAGTCATCAACGTTGTTATCCCTGAGAGCTACTTTGAATGGATTATTGTCATTTGTTAGATAATCGTTAACAGCTTCAGGTTTAAAAAAGTCAGTAACCTCAAATATGTCACTGCCTGGTGTTTTCCCTACAGCAGCAAACATCATACCGTAGATCGTGTTACCATCCTTTGTTTTATCAAAATATGATGGAAGCTGATTTATAAAAGTGTCCTGTATGAGATCGGCGAGATTTATATAATCGTAAGTCTGGGAGTATGCGTAAACAACATATGCAGGGAAAGGTGGAAATGTTAGAGCAGGTGCCGTTACAATGGCTGCTCCCATTTTTTCAAGATCGTAAACGCCGGCCATAGGAGCAACACCTTTCAGGTCAAAATATCTGTAAAATGTCTGGATTTTCTTTGCAGCAGCCATAGTTGCATACCCACCTTCAGAGTAACCTGCCAGATATACCTCTCTTTTAATGTGATAACCGTTTTTCTCACAGAACTCTAAAACAGCTCTTATAAGGTCTATAACTGAGTTTGCAAGGGACTGTTCAAGCATATACGTGTGGTAGTGATCCTTAGACTCTCCATAACCTATATAGTCAGGCATTACAGTTGCAAAACCTAAAAGTCCAGTATATGGAAGAACTGTTGAGAATGTTGTACTTGATGGTTTTCCTCCATTTCTTAATGCCTCCAGATCTGAGGAAAAAGCGTTTGTTGGAGCTTCGCTGTCTAAGAATATTGTTCCGTGCTGGTCTGATATTATTGGGAAAGAGTAAAGACCTCTTAATGCTGGATCCAGTGAGTCAATGTCGGGAATAACAAGAAGCCCGGAGGCTTTTATCTTCTGATTATTGTCGTCTAAAGTCCAGTAGGTTATCCTGTACGCCTTTAGACCAAATATAGTTTTACCGGTTGTGTCTATACCTGATGCCTGTAGGAAGCTGTTTACAGTATCTTTATCAAGACTTCCTATCTCCTCAGCCTGGATGAAAGGTTTTGGAACAACATATGTATCATTTTTACACCCAGCTAAGAACAGACCTGAAATTAAAAAGAAAAACAAGAAAAGATATCTTCTCATGACCTTCCCTCCATTTATCTTTATATTCCTGCTATAGCTTCAATCTCAATAAGGGCCCCCTTTGGTAGGTTACTCACCTCTACTGTAGCCCTTGCTGGTTTATGATTTTTAAAGTACCTTCCATAAACCTCGTTAACCTTCTGGAAGTCATCAATGTTTTTGAGATATATGGTTGTCTTTATTACATGTTCAAATGAAAGACCAGCCTCTTCAAGAATACCTTTTATATTTTCCATAACCCGTTCAGTCTGTTTTACAATGTCTCCACCAATAAACTCCTCTGTCTGGGGATCTATAGCTATCTGACCTGAAATGAATATAAGACTTTCATACTTTACAGCCTGTGAGTAGGGGCCTATCGCTTTTGGTGCCTTTTCTGTCTCAATTATCTGCATTTTCAGTCCTCCAGCTGTTCAAGTTTTATTTTACCTTCGTAAAGGGCTTTCCCTACAACAACACCGTAAACACCGTATTTTTTTAGATCATAAAGTTTTTTTAGATCCTCAACAGATCCGACACCACCTGAGGCTATAACGGGATGCTTGAGGTTCTGTGCAAGATATTTTGTTCCCTCTATATTCGGGCCTACCATAGCTCCGTCCCTGTTAACATCAGTGTATAAAAAGCCCCATATATCCAAATCATCAAACATCCTCGCAAAATCAAGTGGGGTATACTCTGTTTTTTCAAGCCATCCTTTTATTGCAACTTTTCCATCTTTAGCATCTATCCCAACAATAACTTTTCCGGGATATGCCGATACTATCCTTTCAAACTCCTGTCTGTTCTGGTATGCAAGGCTACCTATAACAACCCTTTCCACACCTGTTTCTACAATACTTTTTACAGCTTCAAAGCTTCTCAACCCTCCACCAAACTCAACAGGGATGGAAACAGTTTTTACTATATCTTTTACTATGTCAATATTCTTTGGTTTTCCTTCAAATGCTCCATCTAAATCCACAATATGGAGATGTTTTGCTCCTTTCTCCTCCCACTGTTTTGCAACAGATACAGGATCATCACCATAAACCGTTACAGCCTCAGGGTCTCCTTTGTAAAGTCTGACAGCTTTTCCATCTTTGATATCAACAGCAGGAATAACAAAAGATCTTAATCCCATAAATACCTCCTAAAATCTGAATATTTTATAAAGTGAGAATAGGCCAAATAGAATGGCAAATACCAGTATTATATCTCCTAATGCGGTTTTCCCTGCAAGAAAGAATATCCCAGATGAGATCAAAAGACCTATAAACACTATGGCAACAGCTATCTTCTGTGTCTGGAATCTGTAAAACTCCTGAAGTTCCTCAAGATCTTTAAATATTATGCTGAATGTTAGCCTTTCCCTTATCAGAAGTCTGTATATATTCTCAAGTTTAAATATTCCGTAGTAATAAAGCTCTGTTGCTGTTTTCAGCTCTAAAAGCTTTTCCTTTATATAATCCTTTGTTGATAGTGTTATAAACTTTCTAAGCCTTTTTGTTGGGTTGAACTCAGGGTAGAGTGATCTTACAGTTCCTTCAAGGTTTATTGCTGTTTTCCCAAGGTAAGATATCTCCATAGGAAGTCTTAGATGGTTATTTCTAACAATATCTATAACCTCAAGAACCATCTCTTTAAGATCTATCTCATCAAGCTGTTTGTTGTAATACTTCTCAAGGAATGTTTCCACATCCTGCTCTAACTCCATAATGTCTGTTTTGGGTGTTATCATGTTGAGACCTTCATAAAAATGCATTGCAAGGTTAACATCAAGTGTTGTTACAGCGATTATATAGTCATAAAAAAGTCTTTTTTTCTCCTTTGGAAGTCTTGAGATCATACCGTAATCTACAGCACATATCCTTCCGTCATCCATTACAAAGATATTTCCAGGATGGGGATCGGCATGGTATATACCATCAACAAATACCATCTTAAAGTAAGCATCTGTAAGCTCTTCAGAGAGCTTTTTCAGTGAGAAACCTCTTTTAACAAGCTCCTCAGTCTCTGATATCTTTATGCCCTCTATAAACTCTGTAACAAGTATCTCCTCGTGTGTTAAGGATGTGTAACATTTAGGTACATAGAACTGGGGGTAGTTTTCAAAGTTCTTTCTGAAAATCTGGATGTTCTGTGCCTCTATCAGGAGGTTTGCTTCCCTTAATGTTGTTCTTTTAAACTGGTGTATGAGAGCCGGGAGATTCAGTTCTTTTACAGTTTTTGAGTGTCTCTCAAGGAATCTGACAAGTATGAGCATAAGCTCCGAATCAAGATTTATAAGCTCTTTTAAACCTGGCCTCCTTATCTTTATCGCTACTTTTTCACCTGTCTGGAGATAACCTGTGTGAACCTGTGAGATTGATGCAGAGGCTAAAGGTTCAGGATCAATATATGAGAAAATTCTGTCCAGGTCTTCACCGTAGTTTCTTATAAGAATCTTTTCTATAGTCTCAAATTCTATGGGGGCTACTTTGTCCTGGAGTTTTATAAGCTCCTTTATAACCTCCTGTGGAACAAGATCCGGCCTTGTGCTGAGAACCTGTCCTAACTTTATAAATGAAGGTCCAAGTTTTTCAAGGGCTTCTCTCAGCCTTTTTGGTCTTTTTGTTTCATCTATCTCAAGGCCGAAAAGAAGCTGGAAGTACTCATAAACATTGTAAAATCCAAGTTTTGATAGTGTTGTGCTGATCTCTTTAAATCTTTTTAAAAGCCTTATATTCTTTCTAAACATCTTTCAAAATACTATTCCCTGATTTTCAAGTAGTTTTTTCATCTTGATCGCTGTATCCCTTATCTCCCACTGGGCGTGAGGGTCTGTTCTCTTTGTTATAAAATCCTTTATCCAGTAAAGGGTTCCGGAAACTACTATTGTTGTTTTTCTACCATGGGGAAGTATGAATCTTGCATCCTCCCTTTTTACCTTTCCCCTATAAACAGCAAAATCGTAGACGATCTGTGAAAGCTGATCATTGAGAGTAAACAGCTCTTTCAGGCTTATACTCTCCTTATCGGAGAATGATCTTAAAAGTCTGTCTGTTCTTGTTCTTATCTCATCTTTTATCTCCTGTTTTGTGTCCGCACCTAAAACCTCATTCAGGATTTTGTCTATGATCTTAAGGAATTCCTCTGTTACTGATTTTATCTTTATCTCTGAACTTTCAACGGAGGGAGGAATAACAAGACTGTTCTCATCTTCCTTTACATACCTCTGGCTTCTCTGGGAGTAGTTAAGAGCTGTATGCCTGACGAGCTGGTGTGTCATCGTTCTTGATACATTGTCTATGAAAAAAACAGCGTACCCGTCATAATCTTTTATCATTCCTATAAGTGTGACATTGTCCTCCTTTCCTAAAGGCTGAATGGGAATATCATACTCAGCCATTTTGTTGAATGTCTCAAAGTAGATCTTTTCATCTATATCAAGCAGTCTCTCAAGGTAATGTCTGAGTGATATACCGATAACAGTTGGATACTTTGGGTTGTAGTGTGATTTAAAGTTTGTTGCTGATATTTTTAATGCAAGTATCCTCGCCTTTTCATACTTTGGAAGATCTTTCAGACTATCTTCAAGAAGTCTGTCCAGCTTATCCTCAGGAAGTTCCGATAGATCTTTATATGCAAAAGAGTGGGCAAAAACGGAGAAATGTTTGTAGTTTCCAAGTTTTGAAAGAAATTTAGCTCTCTCTTCCTTTGATACGATCCTTGGATCGTTCAGAAGATAATCAAGATCTCCAGATGAGTAGCATGTTCTTGCTCCTAAAGCTGTAAATGGGATGGAATCCTTAAAATCCTCTAAGCTGAAAACCTCCTCAAGTCCCATGAAAAACTCCTTACTTTTCTTTGTCTTAAGTATAATACCATTAACAGCTCATATTTCTCATCATTAGCTGTTTTATATTCTCTGCATACTTGATTCCTTCACTCTCTGCGTGGAGAACATCCTTTAAGGATACACCTAACTTTCTGCAGAGATATTTAAGCTGTTCATATGAGCTTGTCTCTATAGCTTCTGCTGTTTTAAGTAATAGACCAAGCTCGTTTTTCTCCTCAATCAGGGCTTCTTTTATCTTTTTGCTCAGTTTTATATCTTTAAGTATCTCCTCCTTGTTAAGTCCTAAAAGTGCATCTATAAGGGATAACATACCTGTAAGATAAGCCATCTCAGGAAAATCCTTTTCTATGCTTATCTTCTTAGCTGTTATCTCCATCATCCTCGCCCTTACAAGGGCCAGATCAAGCAGAGGATTATCCGCTATAGGACATTTCGCTTCTGCATATAGCATCAGAAGGATCCACATCTTAAGCTGATCTGTTCCAATCATTGATATTGCATGTGTTATCGTTTTTATCTCTTTTCTGAATGAGAAAAATGCTGAGTTTACAAACTTTAAAAGGTTAAAACAGATCTTAACATCCTTTTTCATTATCTGTTCAACCTTTTTAAGGTCAACATTTTCTTTGTTCAGTTCTTTAAGTATCTCCAGCAGTGTTGTCTCAAAAGGATCAAACCTTTTGTGTGTGATAATAACGGGTTTTGCAAAGAAAAAACCCTGAAAAAGATCAAAATCAAGTTTAAGAGCCTTCTGGAAAGCTCTGTAGTCCTCAACCTTTTCAGCAAGGATATATATGTTTGGGAATTTTTTTCTGATATCTCTTATTATTTTTTCGGTAAGGTCGTCAGGTGTGTTCATCAGGTCTATCTTTACGTAATCAGCAACATGTAGGAGTCTAACATTGTCCTGAGAAGGTAGAAAGTCGTCAAGTGCTAATCTGTAACCTTTTTTCTTCAATAAGGTCAGTTTTTCTATTATGCTGTTGTCTACCGCTGTCTCTTCAAGTATTTCAAGAACTATATTTTCAGGTTTTATAAGTTCCAGAATGTTTGATTGTATAACCTCGTTGCTTATGTTTATAAAAACCTTTTTATTCCCTGCGATATTCTGAATGCCTATATTGTTAAATATATTTACTATTACCCTTGATGTGGCTGATCTGCTGTTTTCTATCCGTGCAAAATCTTCATAACTTGTTCTGTAGAGTAACTCATAGGCGATTACTTTTTTGTTTTTGTCTAATATAGGCTGTCTTCCCAAGTATACATAACTTTCTCTGTCTTCAATCATTTTATTATTCTCGTCTTATTTGTTTATAATTATAAATCAAAAATTTTTAAGGTAAATAATGATGAAAAAGATAAAAATTTCTGGAAAAAAACTGGTTATAAAAAAAGGTGATATTACAGAGGAAGATACGGAGGCTATAGTTAACGCTGCAAACTCATCGCTTATGGGTGGTGGAGGGGTTGATGGTGCTATTCATTCTAAGGGAGGACCTGTTATACTGGAGGAGTGTAAAAAGATAAGGGAGACAGAATATCCTGAAGGTCTTCCGACAGGAAAGGCTGTTATAACATCAGGAGGTAACCTGAAAGCCAGATACGTTATACATACTGTAGGTCCTGTATGTTCTTCAGGAAAACTTACAGAGGATAAAGCAAGGCTGTTAAAAGATGCCTATTACAACAGTTTGAGGCTTGCATCGGAAAGAGGAATAAAAACGATAGCATTCCCTTCTATAAGCACGGGAGCCTACAGATGCCCTGTAGAGGAATCATCAAAGATAGCCTTGAAAACAGCAATAGATTTCCTTAAGGAAGACAGAACAGTTCAGGAAGTGAGATTTGTTTTATTTACGGACTATATTTATGAGATATACAAAAAATCTCTTGAAGAGCTTGTAAAGTAATGGGACTTGATCTTCACTTTATGGATTTTGTTATTCTGGGGATAATTCTGTCTATAGTAAGTGTTTACGCCTACTTTAGATACAGGGAAGAAAAGCACAAGGAAGAGAAGATGCTTATTCCTAATCTTCTCTCATACAGGGAAAAGTATATTAAAGAGAGGGAGCTTTACACTAAAAGGGCTGAGAAATTTAAAGAGAAGATGATGAAAGTTGAGGAGGAGTTTGAAAAGATAAGGAAAAATATACCGAACTACAGATGGACGGAAGAGGAAAAGGAGGTTCTCAGAAATCTGAAAGGAACTGAGTTTGAGAGGATATTTACGGTAATCTTTCAGCTCCTTGGTTTTAAGGTTTACGAACCTCCTGTTTATAAAGATCATAATATTGATATCATTGTAGAGCTGTCAGATAATAGAAGAATATGTGTTGATTTTCTTGATTACACGCAGAGGAAAAAACTGGGTGAGGATTATATAAAAGAGCTTATAAAAGGTAAAGAAAAGTACCGTTGTGACGGAGTATGGCTCTTAACAAACAGGTTTCTCGACGACGAGATAGAGGAGATAATTTTTAATTATGATATAAATCTATTTGAGTTTAACCAGCTTGTCAGATTTTTCCCATCTTACAGGCTTGTTGATGATTATGATGAGAACAGAACTAAATTTCATAACTATGAGCTACTTTATAAAGAGACGCATGATGAGGTTATAAGAAGAGATCTGTGGATAAAAGAAGTTGAGGAGAAGATAAAAGAAATAAAGAAAAAAAGAGGAGAAAATGAGGATTAAATATATCTTTTTAGTGGGGTGTATCATGGTTTATACAGCTTTAGCAGGAACGTTTACTGAAAAGGATGGTGTTTATATAGAGAAGCTTGATAACGGTGCTACTGTTATTGTTAAGGAAAGGGAGGATACGAAGGCTGTTGCTGTTCAGGTATGGTTTGGTGTTGGTTCTGTTTTTGAAAATGATAAAGAAAGGGGTCTTTCGCATTTCCTTGAACATATGCTTTTCAATGGAACTAAATATACAGAGCCAGGTGAGATTGAGGCGGAGATAGAGAAGAAAGGTGGAAATATAAATGCGGCTACAAGTTATGACTTTACCTATTATCATATTGAGATAGCATCTCCTT
This sequence comes from Persephonella marina EX-H1, assembly GCF_000021565.1. Lineage (NCBI taxonomy): Bacteria > Pseudomonadati > Aquificota > Aquificia > Aquificales > Hydrogenothermaceae > Persephonella > Persephonella marina. The sequence continues at coordinate 1,599,030 of NC_012440.1, forward strand.
TCTGGGAGGAGGGATTACAGTATCTTTACTATATGACGACAGCTCCTCTTCTCGCTGAGGATATGATAAAAAAAGAGAAGCCTATTGTTCTGGAGGAGTTAAACAGGCATCTTGATAACCCTAAAAACCTTCTATGGGATACTTTCAACAAACTTGCCTATAAGGTGAGTAACTATAAGCATCCTGTTATAGGATACAGAGAGACAATAGAGAAATTTGATAGGAAACTTGTTACAGATTACTTTTACTCACATTACGTTCCATCAAACAGTTATATAGTTATAGTTGGAAATATTGACAGGAATAAAGTTATAAACAAAGTCAGACAGACTTTTGGTTCTGTTAAAGGTAAGCATTACACACCACCTTCTGTTCCTTTAGAAAAACCTCAGAGAAAGATAAGAAAAAAGGTACTGAAGAAGGATCAGATAACGAGAGCCTATGTGGCGATAGGCTGGCATGCTCCTCCTGTAGGAAGTGATGAGAGCTTTACAGCTACAGTTCTGGAGGAGATACTTGTTGGTGGGAGAACATCCGTTCTTTATCAGGAGTTAAAGGAGAAGGGTCTTGTTCAGGCTATTTACGGTGGTTATTTAGCCCATAGAGGAACGAGTCAGTTTCTTTTTTACTTTGTTACCTCTCCAGAAAAAGTTGATAAGGTTAAAGGGGAGATATTCAGGATACTGGAAGAGTACAGAAAAAATGGTGTTGATCTGTCTGTAGTGGAAGATGCAAAGAAAAAAATAGTAAACAGGGAGATATTTGCGAGGGAAGAGGTTACACATGATGCAGAGTCTCTGGGTTATGCAGCTTCCGTTGTTGGAGATATATACTACGATATTGACTACACAGAGAGGATAAGGAAGGTTAAGAAGGAGGATGTTGATAGATTTTTAAGGAATTATCTGAAGGATAACAACTATACAGAGGTTCAGCTTTTACCTGAGTGATTACAGGAATTTCTTTAACTCTTCAGGTGGTATGGGAGGCTGAAGGTAGTAACCCTGCCCGTAGCATATACCTGTGTTCAGTATCTTTTCAAGAATCTCTCTGTTGTTTATATACTCGGCAACAACCTTTATGTTAAGGTCATCTGCAAAATGTTTGATAGCCTTTACTATGGAATAAGCTTTGTTATCAACATCTATCTTCTGTATCAGACTTCCATCTATTTTAAGATAGTCCGGGTTTAACTCTATTATATGGCTGAAGTTTGAGTAACCTGCTCCAAAATCATCTATTGCTATTTTGCATCCGATAAACTGGAGTTTGCTTAGCTGTTTTTTGAAAACATCGTAATTTTCTATCTCCTCAGACTCAAGTATCTCTATTGTTAGTCTACTTGCCTCGTCCTTCTCAAACATATCAGCAAAGAGTTTTATTATATCCTCGTTGTATATATCCATAGCGGAAAGATTTATACTTATCTCAACATCCTTATACTTCTGGAGGATCTTTTTGTTAAACTCTATTATCTTTTTCGTGATATCCACATAGATGTAAGTTCTTTTAATTGGTGGTATAAACTCATTTGGATACAGAACTTCCCCATCCTTTGTGATGATCCTTACCAGAGATTCAAACTTTACAGCTGTTATTGTACTCAGGTCTATAATAGGCTGATAATGGCAGACAATCCTGTTCTCCTCAACAGCCTCTTTTATCACGTTTATATTCTTTTCACTTACCTTTAAGGCAACGTTGTACACCTCTATCCTGTTTCTCCCCTTCTGCTTTGCACTGTAAAGTGCGATATCAGCATGTTTTATAGCTTCCTCTATTGATTTTTCATGCTCGTAGAAATTTATCCCTATGGATACGGTAACCTTAAGTTTTATATTTTCTATATCAAAGGGATAAAACTCTATCTCATTTTTTATTCTTTTTGCCAGGTTCAGGATGTTCTTTTTGTATTCTGGTGATACAGGGTTTGCCCGAATTAGAAGTAAGAACTCCTCACCTCCGTATCTGATAAGTATGTCGTTATCTCTGATACATCTGTTTATCCTTTTTGTCAGCTCTTTAAGAACAAAATCACCTATCTCGTGGCCGTAGGTATCGTTTATCTTTTTAAAATGATCTATATCTATAACGAACACTGTAAAGGGGTAGAACTTGAAAAGATCAGAGTTCTCATAAAGGAAAAGTCTGTTATAAGCCCCTGTTAGGGGATCGTAGTACATCTTTTTCAGTTTTTTCTCATACCTGAAAAACTGGTAGATCGATACTATAAAAGATACTAGAACGAAGGAGATTCCTATAAGAAGAGCGTTCTGTATCTTCCTTACAATCTTTTTTATCTCGTGGAGCTTTTCTATAGAAAAATCAAGAACAATGAGACCTTTAACCTCATTATTCTGAACAATAGGTTTTATGTAGGTGATCCAGAGAAAGTCTATAAGTTCCTGTTTTATGATAAGATCCCTTTTTGTCTCAAAAACTTTGTACCATTCAGGATTAAAAATATCAAACTTCTGCCAGTATCTTCCCCTATCCTCAAGTGATATATCTAAAAGGTATCGTAACTTCCCATCTTTATCTCTGTATAGAATGTATGCATACTTAACATCAGGTGTAAGAAAAAGGGAGAACATCTTCTCTATCTCCCTTCTTGAGGAAGGATTCTGGAAGATGTACTTTATGTCCTGTCCGGAAGATTTAAAGAGGATGGCTTTTCTCAGATTGTTTAAAGGCTGTGAAATCCCCGGTATAACAGCATCGTTTATTATGCTGTCCTCTATAATCTTTCCAAATTTCGGAATGAGTATATATGAACCACCTAAGATCAGGAAGATAAAGATAAACATGTAAGAAAGATTGAGAAGATGCTTCCTGCTTCTCTCTACCATAAGTTTTTTTCACTCTCTATAAACTGGATAAGTTCCTGCGGTGGCGTAATATTGAATCTTTCCAATCTTTCCCTGATAAGAATAATATTTGGTCTTCCTTTATGCCAGTAAAGGGCCCCTATAACATTGTGGTTGTATTTAAGAAGATAGTATTTTGTGGTAAATATTGGCTTATTTCCACATTTTTCTACAGGGAACTTCTTTGTCAGTATTACAATATCAGCCTTTTCACAGCTGTCTATAACTCTGAGATTATGGGAATGTCTGAACATATCCTTTATACCGTCTGTTATGAACACATTTATATCTTTTTTATCCATAACAAATGTACATATTTTCTCTATTATCCTCGCCTCTACTCTCTTATCCCCTGTGTATTTAGAGGCTATCGCTACTTCCGTAATAATAAGCAGTAACAGCAGTATAATCTTCTTCATTAAAAGAACCATTTAAATATAATCGTAAACCGTCTATCCACCGTTGAGTACTTGAAGTTATCAATAAGGGTTGGTGTTTTTAACGCTTTATTTAAAAGGTTATCACCCTTTATAGATATCTCTTTACTATCATCAATATGGAAAGTTAAAGCTGTGGTCAGATCATAGCCATCTTTGATCCTGTAGGTTGATACACTGTAACCTTTTCTGTAAACAAGTCCTGTGTAAAGATCAAACCTGTTTCTTGTATAGAATAGTTTAATATGACCTCCCTGGTCTGGGCCAAGTTCAACGTCATCAAAATTTGTATCTGCCAGAAAGTAATTGAGAATTATTTTTGTGTTTTTGCCTGCTTTAATGCTGTAATCAAACGATATGAACTTGTACCTGAGTGTTGTATTTTCATTGTAGTATGCAAGTGTTACCGGATTTAAGACTATCTGGTTTTTTGTTATTGCATAACCTCCTACAATCCCAAACTTCTGGTTTTTTCCTTTAAATGTTATCTCAGAAGTCCATATCTTGTTTCTCTGTTTTCTGAGGGAAGGTTGGGTAACGATCTCTAAGAATACAGGTGGTGTGTAATAGACGGAAGCAAAACTTTTAAAAGATATAAAATGGTTTGAAAAGAGTATTATGCCTACCCTTGCTGTAAGGCCGTTTATATCTCTAAACTGTTTTTTCCTCTCATATCTGTCATATTTGATGCCGGCAATCAGCATATTTTCAGGAGAGAAGTAATAGCTGTTTTCAACGAATATTGAGTATAGATTTTCAGAGTTCTGGGTAAATAATGAGATTCCACCGTATCTGATCTCGTCTATCTTATACCAGCTTCTCTGGTACTTTAATCCTAAGAAAAGCTCATTGTTTGGTCTGCTGAAATTTTTGTACACCTCAATACCGTATCTCTTTTCATAGGTGCTGTTCTCATATCCTTTCACATACTCTGTTGGATTGGAAACTATTATGAAATTAAGGGGAGTAAAGCTCTCCTGGTAGGTATAGGATTTTATATCATCGTAAAAAAGTATCAGCTTGAGTGATCTATCATCGAGATGTTTTGATGTTAGAGATATGTAGTTATGTCTTCCTGTAAAATCATCCTTATCCGGAGCTCCTCTGTAAGAAAAACCTCTGAATAGATCAGCATCCTTATACATACCTGAGTACTCAAATACTAAATCTTTATATCTGAAGTATGTGTAAGTGAAGAAGTTACTGATTTCCTGTCTTATATCTTTATACTCGTTTCTGTACTTCTTCCATCTTATTGAGTTTTTACCTGTGTAGACGAAGAAGGATGTGTGATCGTCCAGCTCCTTGCCGTAATAGGAATTAATACCGTATCCCTTTCTTGAAGATAGGAATGTTCCTAAGTATCCACCGTTCTCCCTTTCCGGTGGTTTTGTGTACAGCTTTATTATCAGACCTGCCGTTTCATTGTTGAACCTTATAGCACTTTCGCCCTGGTATATCTCTATATGATCTACAAAATCTAAAGGGATCTCACCCCATATCGGGAATGGTGTCCTTCTGTATACAGAACTTACCTCGTGGTCGTTTATATAAAGTCTTATTGTTGTATTGTTTATAGGGTACATTGTTGCGTAAGCGATCACATTTTCACCGAGCATATTTTTCTGGAGGATAAAAAATCTGATTATCTTCAGAACATCTTCAAGTGTGTAAGCCTGCATCTTTTCAAGATCTTCTCTGGTGAAAATTATGAGATGCCCTTCAGATTCAAGCTTTGTTTTTTTTGATAGCTCTGACTTCTCCCTGTACTCCTCAAGGATATCGGTGATAGAATTACTGTAGGACTGTCCTGTCAAAAACAGCACCAGCAAACATAATACAACAGTAACTCTTAACATTCTTTAACTTTCCTTTTTACAGCCTCATAAAGCTGTGGGGTGTTTATACTAAGGTAAGATGATAGATCTCTATCTATGTTTAATATTTTATCTTCAAAAATCTTTTTATGCCTGATTAATTTTATCCATCTATAAAGCGATCTAATACCTTTTTCGTGATAAGCTTCTCTTCCCTTGAGTAATGCGGACTTTCTGTAAACGGTGTTTAAAGGCTGAAACTTCCCTTTTATTACGGGGATAACCGCTTCGTAATCATCTATCTCATCTATTAGAAATGGTATTATATCTGGTTTCAGTAAAGGTGTATCACAGGTTGATATAAACACAAGATCATGATTTATGTGATCTATACAGCTTATTATCCCGTTCAGCGGACCAGAGTAAGGTTCTATATCCTTTACAAAGACAAAATCAGCCTTAAGATCGTACGTTTCCTTCATATAAAGGTCTTTTTCCCTGTTTCCAGAGATTATTATCTGGTCACAGTATATATCTAACTTCTCAAGTATATGCCTGAGGAATGTTTTACCACACAGCTCCAGGAAAGCTTTATCCCTTCCCATTCTTTTACTCTCTCCCCCTGCCAGAACAACTCCTGTAATCATCACAGCTCTCCAAGAAGGGCTTTTATATTTATATACTCTACATTTGTGTTGTATATTGACTCCACAGCTTCAATCTCTGAGTTCAATGAGTCTCTGATTGCTATTATAAGATCAGATATATCTCTTTTACCTTCTAAAAACTCCATTTTTGAGATCTGAATATTCATACCATGTTTGCTCTTTAAAGAGTTGTTAATCAGATTGTAAATATACCTGTTTTTCTTTATTCTGTAATAGCTTGATAGAAGCTGGTACCTCAGTAAATTCTCAATGTATCTTATCTCTTCTTCTATGGAGACCTTTTTCAGCTGGGCTTCTAAAACGATCTGTTCCTGTCTTATAGTTCTCCATATCGGTATATTGACCCCAATTCCTACAGAAAAGCTGTCCTGAAGTCTGTCTTCAGGTGTTGTTCTGAGTGAGAGTGAAAGATCAGGATAGTAGATCATCTTTGAGAGTTTAAGTGATTTACTTAATCTTTCCAGTCTTTTTCTGTAGCTCTGTAGCAGTGGACTTTTGTCTTTCATCTCCTCAAGAAGCGTTTCAGGTGTAACATCTATATTTACGATCTTCAGGTTTATGTTTATATCGTTAAGTGTGTCATTTATAAGTGACTCAATATTTGAGAACTCTATCTTCTCATCTATGAGAAGACTCTGTTTTTCCTTATATAGATTTTCCACTATTATTAAAAATTTTAATCTGTCACCGTAGCTAAAATTTTCTTCTATCTCTGACTTTATCTTTTCTGTCAGTTCAATATACTTCTTGTATATCTTTATCTTTTCCCTTATAAGCCATAGTCTGTAAACAGATTCATATATCTTCTGTATGATCTCATTTTTCTTTGAAAGGAGAAAAAAGTATTTCTCCTCATAATTTTTTGTCTCTATCTGGTAGATGGTATCTAATTTTTTTGGGTAAGGGATTTTCTGTGAGATTTTGAATGTAACAGCTCTATATGGTTTTTCAAAGGCATCCCTCCCACCAAATGTGAGAGAGATAGACGGGTTAAAAAGTTTTCTGGCTACTTTTGCTTTTTTCTCCTGTATCTTCAGCTCTTTTTCAATCTTCCTTATTTCAGGGTTGTTTTTTCTCGCCTTATCAATAAGCTCCTGTACACTATCCCCATAACTGAAGGAAGCCACGCAAAAAAAAAGCAGTAAGGCTACTTTTGCCTGCATTCCTTACATATTCCAAATATCTCTAAACGGTGGAACTCAGGTTTAAAATCATACTTGTTACATATCTTATCCTGTAGTTTCTCAATCTCATCTGAATGAAACTCTATAATCTTTCCACATTTTTTACATATGAGATGGTCGTGGTGTTCCTTGAGAGCCACTTCATATATGGTTTTGTTTCCGTACTTGATAACCTCGTTAACGAGACCCATCTCTTTAAGAATGTTGAGTGTTCTGTAAACTGTTGCCCTGGATACGCTCATATTCTTTGTTTTGATCTTGTGGATAAGATCCTCAATCTCAAAGTGACCTTTTGTGGAAATTATCTTTCTGAAGATAGCTTCCCTCTGGGGAGTGTACTTTAAACCAGACTTTTTGATGTAATGTTTAAATTCCTTCAAAAGTTCTGATTTTTTCATCCTCACCTCTTATCTGGTCTTTTTAGTTCAAAGGTATTTTCTTTAGTTATGAGGCAGTAATTTGCCCCTCCTAACCTTCCTATTATCTCAAGTTCTGTGGTATCAACATACCCTTTTTCATTTAGGATATCATCTCTTATGTGAAAATTCAAAACCTGACCAAGTATTATCCCCATCTTTCCTATCTGTATTATTTCATACTTTCTGCACTCAATATTTACAGGAGACTCTTTCACCCTTGGAGCTTTTACATATGTTGAAGGAGCTGGTGTTAAACCTGTTTTTTCAAACTCGTCAATCTCACTCTCAAACGGTATTGATGATATATTCATCTCCTCAAGAAGATCTCTTGTAACAAGATTTATAACAAACTCTCCGGTTTCCTCTATATTTCTCCATGTATCTTTTTTTACACCTGGCTCTTTACTTCCTATGGAAACAACAACGAGAGGTGGATCACTTGAGATACCTGCATAATAGCTGAAGGGTGCAAGGTTGTTAATACCCTCCGGACTTACAGTTGAAATCCAGGCAATAGGCCTGGGAACGATCACAGAAGTCATAAGCTTATATATATTTTTTGGCTCTAAATTCTCTGTTTTTATCTCCATCCCGTCCTCTAATCTTAAATCTAACTTTATTTTTTAATAAAATCAACACTATGTCTGTTCCTTTGCCCTCTCACTGCGAGGGTAGAGTATCTTTGCCATAAATATTGAAAGCTCATAAAAAACAATAAGTGGTGAGGCCAGAAAAACCTGACTTATAACATCAGGTGGGGTTAATACAGCAGCAAGAACGAAAGCTGCTACAGCAAAGTAAGGTCTGAACTTTGAAAGGGTTTCAGGAGTAACAAGGCCTAACCTTGCAAGGAGTGAAAGAATAACTGGGAGCTCAAAGGTTATCCCAAAGGCGAATATAAGCCTTGTTACAAATGAGATATATGAGCTTACAGATATCATTGCTTCAACATCAAGCTGTGTATAACCAAATGTGAGAAGAAACTTTATGGCAAGAGGAAGAACGCCGTAAAAGGCAAAAAGAACCCCTGAAACAAAGAAGATCGTTGTAAAGAATACAAAAGGAACTACAAGCTTCTTCTCATTTTCATAAAGGGCAGGTTCTATAAATTTCCATATCTGGTAAAAAACAAAGGGGGACGATATAACAAAACCAACAAGTAGTGATATCTTTAAAGCTGTAAAGAATGATTCTGTTGGTGTTAATGCTACAAGCTTTAAGTCTGGAAAGGCTTTATTTAAAGGTTCCTTGAATATATCAAAGAATATCTCAACCTGAGTAAAGACAATTATCATTCCGATGAATACTGCTATCAAGCTTCGGAAAAGCCTTACCCTTAACTCTGCTAAATGTTCCGTAATCGGTGCTTCGTACTCTTCAGGACTCTTTGTTTCCTGCGTCATTTAGCTTTTCCTCTTTGCTTTTATTCTTAAATGATATCTTTTCCCTTTTTGGTCTGTACTCTTCCTTTTTTATCTCCTTCTCAAACTCTTTTTCCCACTCATCCTTCTTTTCTTCCGTAAGATCCTTAGGTATTATATCCTCCTCTTTTGGGAGTGCCTTTGTTGTATCCTCAACAACAGCGGATTTCACCTCATCTACAGTTGATTTTATCTCCCTGTAAAACTTACCTAAAGTTTTTGCGACCTCAGGTAGTCTTTTAGGTCCCAGGACAAGTAAGGCAACTACAAAGATAACTACAAGCTCTGTAAATCCAATTCCAAACATTTATCAAACCTCTTAAAATTTAGAGATAAACACATTATATATCAAAATTGTATCCCTATACTAAACTCTATCCTGTATGGGTACTCTCCAGCTTTTTTATCAAGTTTATATGCTATATCGAATATAAAAGACCCTACAGGTGTTGGGATATAAATACCTGCTCCGGTAGTTTTCCTTAGATAAAGCTTCCTGAGTTTTTTATCATCCTCGTAAACATTCCCGGCATCAAAGAATATAAAACCGTACAGATTGAAAGGTTGAAAGACAGGGAATCTTATATCGTTATTTATTAGAAACATACTTTTACCACCTTTCTTTAACTCACCTCCAACCTCTTCATAACCAAATCCTCTGAAATTACCGAGACCACCTAAAAAGAACCTTTCAGATAGAGGTAGTTTATCCAGATTTCTTAACGTGTATCCAAAACTGAACTTCTGCGTAAAAACGAGAAAATAAAATGGTCTGTAGTATCTGAAAGATGTTAAAAACCGAAGGTACTCAACATCTAAAAGTTCTTTTGTTATACCCAGGCTGAATATGTATCCTGAGGACGGATTCTGTTTTGGCTTTCTATGATCGTCTAATAGCCTGTATCCTATCTTACCTGTGCTGAAATTTTTTTTGGCGTAGTTATTCTGGTCTGTAAGCCTGTTGTACACTCTCTCAATATAGAAACTGTTTTTTACCCATCTGTTGTTTCTTCTACTTACCTGGATCTGAATACCTTCAATGTTAAGATCGTAAAGTTTGTGGTACTGGTAGCTTTTTAAAAATGTTATAAATCCTGAAGTTCTTTTTGGGAGTATTCTACTTCCAAATGATACACTGTAGTTTGTTCTTATATCTGATTTCTCAATGTAAGCTGATGTCTCAAAACCGTAATTGAAAAGGTTTTTAAGTATAATGGATGTTGCAACCTTCAGTTTCTGGTCTGTGTTGTAACCTAAGATACCCTGAAATAAACCTCTTTTTTCTTCCCTCAGTATGAACGCTTTAGTGACATACTTCTCTTTTCTGTTCACATTGTAGTAGGGGGTTATTGAGCTGAAAAGATAAGTCCTGTAGAGAAAATCAAGCTCGTTATCAAACTCTTCAACGGTAAAAACCTTTTTCTGTGAGAGATTTCTTTTGACAGCTTTCAGATTCAGATGTTTCGTTCCGTAAAGGAATGCTGTTTTATTTATGTACGGTTCTCCTTTCTTTACAGAAATTTTTACAGATACATCTATCTTTTTTTCTGTCTCTTTAAACTGTGCATCCAGTTCGGTCTGGGCATCTATATACCCTCTGTCTTTCAGGTACTCTCTTATTTCGTCCATTATACTTATAACTTTTTCCGGATTGTAAGGTGATGGAATCTCAGGTTTTCTACCTTTCCAGCTGTAACCTTCTACTTTAAAATCTGTAAGTATGAACTGTTTTCCTTTAAAGGCTGATATCTGAAGGTAGACGGTTTTTTCTTCCTTGTTAAGTATCTCGTCTATACTGAGGCTGTAGTTCAGGTATCCCATCTGGTAGTATTTTTCTATATAACCTGCCAGGAAATTTCTTATCTCATCTTTTCTATACGGAAGGCCTATATATTTTCCAAGTTTTTTTTCAAGATCATCTATATCCGTTTCCAGGTCTATATCTTCAATCAGGTATCTCTCACCTTCATTTATCACAAATTTTATGATACTCTCCTTTCTTAAAACATCTTCCTTAAACTGCGGGATGATCTCAACATCTAAAAAACCTGCGTTTCTGTAAAGTTTTTCCAGATTTTCAACAGATACTCCTATCTGGTAGAAATTGACTCCTTCCTCATAAAATGTTAACGCTTTTTTCAGTTTGTATTCTGGAATGTATCTGTTCCCTTCAAATATGATTCTGTATCTGTAACCTGTGTCAACGAGAATATTTAATGTGATATCTCCGTTATCTGGAGTAATACTCAGAATATTAACAAGAGCATCATAGTAGTCCATCCCTGTCAGAAAATCCTCAATGCTGTCTATTTTCTCCTGAATCTTATTAAGGCTGAAGTCCTCCCCTTCAAGATCAAGTAAATCTGAAATTTTCTCCTTAAGGCTTTCAGATACGCTTTCCCTGTAAAAGATATTTACCTTCTTTATCTTGTAAAACTTTCCCTCATCAATATTTAGATAGAGTATCCCGTTCCCTTCTTCATCTATATGAAAGTGGATATCTATCTTTGCATACGGGTATCCCCTGTCCATATAAAACTGCTTCAATCTTACAGGTATGTTGTGTATTGACTGTATATCTATAGGAAAACCCTCAACAAGACCTGCCACAGCTTTGATCTCTTTTTTCCAGAATGAGAACTTCCCTGTTATTATTACTTTTTTAAGATAGGGTTTTCTCGTCAGGTACAGGGTCTCATCTGTGAAATGGATCTCTTCAAAATCGCCTGTTCTTTTCAGAAGATCGATGATAAGTTTTTTATCCTCTGTTAACTCATATACCTCTTTTATGTTGTTCCTTGGTAGAGGATAGTTTGTTATTATCTCAAATGAATGGGCTGACATATATAAAAAAAATAGTATCAGTATAATAGCAGGCATACTTCAGTACCTTTCAGTCCTTATCTCTTTTATTCTCTTAAAACCTTCAAAAACAAAAATATTATACCTTCTAACAACTTTTCCTCTGAATCTGACCTCAAATCTCTCATGTTTTATAAGTTTTTTAAAGGAGTTTTTAACCTCTTTCTTTAAGGCCCATTCTGTCACATAAACACCGTAGTAGTTCTTATCTGCAAATCTGTTAACACCTTCCCACAGATCAAACTGGTTCATTCTTCTCCCAAGGTTTATACAGTAGGTCTGGGGATTGCCCTTAACATAAAAGGCAAGCTCAGATGCTATATGGTAGCTCTCACTGAATATGAAGTATCTTCCTTCAGGAAGGTCTGATACTATCTCAGACACCCTTTCTCCAAGCTCTTTCCAGCCTACAAGCCTTTTTGTTGGATCCTTTTCCGGTGGAAGCAGATTTCCAAGACCTATCCTGTCAAGTACAGGTGTATAGAACATTATACCTATTGATATTAAAGATAAAGTAAACAGTGTTAGAGCTGTTTTGTAAAACTTTTTTAGAAAGATGTAATAAAAGGTAAGTATGTATAGGGTTGCATAACCAAAGGCAGGCCAGTTAGCCTCAACCCTTTTTTTGAATGCTACATAGAGGAAGAAGAGGAAAACTGTAACAGGAAAGAGCCAGAGGTAGATAACCTCATTTTTATTCCTCTCTCTAAATCCCTTTATAATCGCGTACAGGAACAGAGGAAAGAGAAAGATAGAGTTTATCGCTATCTGTCCAAGTATATAATCTCCCATATACTGGAATGATTTTTTTATTGAGATCTCTTTGATATTTGCCCCTTCAAGTGTTCCAACATGCTTGAATGTTACAAAATCATGCTGGAAGTTCCACACAATAACAGGAATAGTAAAAAGGGATGCTATAAGGATTGATATATAAAACCATCTCTCCCTGAGTATCTCCCTTTTTTTCAGGAAGACGTATATCAGGGCTGGTGGGAGGAAGAAAACCATTGAGAACTTGGAAAGAAAACCAAGACCAGCTGACACACCTGTTCCTATCCATAATAAAGGCTTTTTCTCATTTAAAGCCCTGTAGAAAAGCAGAACTGTAAGTATCCAGAAGAAAACAAGAGGTGTATCTGTAAGGAATATTATAGATGCTATATTATATCCCACTATACCGTATATGAAGATAGAGCTGAGGAAGGCGAATATCTCAAGATCTTTTTTATCTTTAAAATGATCCTTGAACACTGTAAAAGTCGTTATATATGTCAGAACAGCTGTTAAAAATCCAAGTATAACGGCGTTTATCCTTACACCTATCTCTGTATCCCCTAAAACAGCTGTAGAAAATGCGTTCATGTATGCTATTAAGGGAGGTTTTGAGTAGTAAGACCAGTCAAGATGCTTTGACCACAGCCAGTACTGTGCTTCTTCTGTTGAAAGATCAATATAACCTGAAAGGATATAAGATATCCTTAAAAATGCTATAAAAAGATGGAAAGCTATAAGATATTTAAACATAAGCACCCTTGATATAAGTTATTTTAAGGTCATAAAATTATAGCATCAGCATTGAGAGGTAATGATCTTGATTTATAAAGCTCTAAGCATAGCAGGTTCTGACAACAGTGGCGGAGCCGGTATCCAGGCTGATCTGAAGGTTTTCTCAGCTTTTGGTGTTTATGGAATGTCTGCTGTTACATCAGTTACAGTCCAGAATACACTTGGTGTGAAAGGATCACACCCTGTTCCCTCAGATATTCTTTTTGAACAGATAAAGGCTGTTGTGGAAGATATAGGTGTTGATGCTTTTAAGACAGGTATGCTTCAGACAGAGGAAAATGTTCTTGCTGTTTATCAGGCTGTTAAGGATCTCAGAATGAAAAATTTTGTGGCAGACACAGTTATAAGATCAAAAAACGGTAAGTATCTTCTTGATAAATCAGCTATAGAAACCTTCATTAAAAGGATCGTTCCATTGGCGGATATCATAACACCAAATATAGATGAGGCTGAGGTTCTGACAGGAATCGAGATAAGATCGGTGGATGATATGATCAGAGCAGCAAAAGAGCTTTACAGGATGGGATCTTCAGCTGTTGTGGTGAAAGGAGGTCATCTGCCTCAGGGTGACAGGATTGTTGATATTTTTTACAACGGAGATCTTTACACTCTTGAGTATCCTTATGTTAGAACAAAGAACACACACGGAACAGGCTGTACTTTCTCTGCTGCTATAACAGCATGTCTTGCTAAAGGGTATGATCATCTGAAGGCTGTTAGAGTTGCAAGATCTTACATCCAGGGAGCTATTGAGAACTCGTTAAGTATAGGAAAAGGAACAGGAAGTTTAAACCATTTCTGGACTGTGATATGAGATTTTTTCTTAACACCTTATTCCCTGCAAGATGTATTGTATGCGGTGAGGTTTTTTACTACAGTGATCAGAATGTTGTGTGTGAGTACTGTATCCACTCTATAAATCAGGAGGATCTGGAATACCGTCACAGCTGCGGAAAGAAAAACAGAAACTGTCAGGGATGTTTAACAAAGAGAATTTTTAAGGATATAAGGGTTTTTAAAAGGGCGGATAAAAGTATACTGAAGATGATATCAGCTTATAAGTTCAGAAGTATAAAGGCTCTTTCAAAGGTTCTGGCAGAAATTATAAAGGATGATATCAGGTATTACTGTGAGACTGAAGGTATAGATCTTGTGACTTATGTTCCGGTTCATAAAAAGGTTCTTAAAGAAAGGGGATACAACCATCTTTATCTTATTCTTAAGGAGATATTCCCTGAACTGTATATATCTGAGATAGTTAAGAAGATTAGAAACACATCTTTTCAGGCAGAGCTTTCTGCGTTGGAAAGGGAGGAAAATCTTAAAGATGCATTCAGAATTGAAGATCTGGATACTGTAAGAGATAAAAGAGTTCTTGTATTTGATGACATACTGACAACAGGGAGTACATTGAGGCAGATCTACAGGGAGATAAGAAAAGGAAAACCCAGGGAGATATACGGTTACGTTATAGCAAGGTAGCTGTGATAAAATATTGGAAATCTGAAAGGCAGGAGGATCTTACATTGAAAATCACAGTTATAGGTGCAGGTTATGTTGGCCTTGTAACAGCTGCATGTTTTGCTGACCTTGGAAATGAGGTTTTATGTGTTGAGAAGGTCTCATCTAAACTTGAAAAGCTGTGTAGAGGAATATCACCTATCTATGAGCCCGGACTTTCTGAGATGCTACAGAGAAATATAAAAGAAGGGAGGATACAGTTTACAGATAGAATAGAGGAAGGTGTCAGATTTTCCGATGTTATATTTCTCTGTGTTGGTACGCCTCAGGGTGAGGATGGAAAGGCTGATCTTTCGCAGGTAGAGGAGGCATCAAGACAGATAGCCCAGAATATGACGGACTATAAACTTATAATAGAGAAATCAACAGTTCCTGTTAATACACACCAGTGGGTAAAGAAGACAGTCAAAAGGTATATAAAGGATAAATCAATAGATTTTGATGTGGCATCAAACCCTGAGTTTCTCAGGGAAGGGTCAGCTATATACGATTTTATGAATCCTGACAGAATAGTTGTTGGTGTAGAATCTGAGAGAGCTAGAAAAATTATGGAGGAGCTTTACAGACCGTTTACAGAGAAAGGATTCCCTCTTCTGATAACAACACCTGCAGCTGCTGAGCTTATAAAACATGCATCAAACTCATTCCTTGCAATGAAGATATCTTACATAAATATGATTGCCGATCTATGTGAGAAAGTTGGGGCTGATATAAATGAGGTTGCTGATGGGATGGGATATGACAAAAGGATAGGAAGGGACTTTCTCAATGCTGGAATAGGTTACGGTGGGAGCTGTTTCCCTAAGGATGTCCAGGCGTTTATAAAGATAGCTGAGGATCACGGACTTGATTTTGGACTGTTAAAAGAGACAGAAAAGATAAATAGATCAAGAAGGAGAAAGTTTTTAGACAGGATAGAGGATGTTCTCTGGATAAGTAAGGATAAGAATATAGCTGTATGGGGACTTGCATTTAAGCCTAATACAGATGATATAAGAGAAGCTCCTTCAATAGATATAGTTAGAGAGCTTGACAGACTCGGTGCAAATCTGAGGCTTTATGATCCTAAAGCTATGGAGAATTTCAGATATTTATTCCCTGAAAAAGAGAATATATCTTATGTTGAAGATATGTATGATGCTTTAAAGGATGCTGATGCACTTCTTATAATAACAGAGTGGGATCAGTTTAAAAATGCTGATCTTGATAGGGTGAAACAGCTTATGAGACTTCCTATAGTTATTGATGGAAGAAATGTTTACGATCCAAAAATGATGAAAGAGAAAGGGTTTGAGTACTACTCAATAGGAAGGTAGGGGTTTATGCCCCTTCCTCTCTTCTCACCTCACTGTCCATAAGTATAGCTATCCATCTTGTTTCTTCTCTTAGCTCAAATGCCATCTTTGCTATAACTGTAAGTGGAATTGAAAGGAACATACCAACAGTTCCAAGAACCCAACCCCAGAAAACAAGTGAGAGTAAAACAACAAGTGGGGAGAGACCTACACCTTTCCCCATAAATCTCGGCTCAATAATATTCCCTATAATCATGTTTATGGTCAGATACCAGACAGCAACAATAAGTGATAAAGGAATTCCACCGTCTATAAGGGCGATTATAACAGGAGGTATGGCAGCTATTATTGATCCAATTGTAGGTATAAAGTTAAGCAGAAATGTGAGAACGCCCCATAAAAGTGCAAAATCAATACCGAATATAAAAAGAAATATCCATGCGAAGAAGCCTGTAAATATTGATACAACAGTTTTTATCTTCATATACTTTATGACACTTTCAAAAAACTGATCCACAAGTAAGGATGCCTTTCTTCCCTTTGATATCATCTTTATCTTCTGTGAGAACATATCACTTTCAAGGAGAATGAACACAGCGAGTATGATGATAAACACAGCATTCGCAAGTATATTCCCAAAGCTGAGAAGTGAGTTTGACATAAACTGGAGGATCATATTCGGGTTTAGAAGATCAAGGTTTATATTCTCTGGAAGGTGAAAACCAAACTTCTGGAGGAATTTCTGTCCCTCATCCATGTACAGATTTAATTTCTGCTGGTAATCGCCAAGATTTTTTCTCAGCTCATCAACAGATGTGACTATAGTTAAGGCTAAAAGATAAACAACAAGAAGATTTATAAAAAGAATTATAAGCAGGGATATCCATTTTGGTATCTTTAGTGCGTTCAGATGTTTAAAGACAGGCAGAAACATTATGGCGAAGAATAGAGCAAGTAAAAACTGAACAACAAATTCCTGTGCAGCTTTAAGGCCTGCAATAATAACAACAACCGAGGCTATAGATATTAAAGTTGTAGAGATAGGCGATCTGTTCATACTATAAAAATAGTATAAAAATAAATAAAAGCGGAAGAACCGCTTTTAAACAGTTTCAAGCTCTATCTTTTCAATATGGGTAGCTTCTTTATGAACAGGTACTGTGCCCCTCTCAGCAACCTTTTCGTCAATTCTCTTAGGCTTGAGAACCTTAAGTATGTACTCCATGGCTTTAAATGTTTTTTCCTTACCACCACAGGTATAAACATCAATTGCAGCGTAGCCATGTTCCGGCCATGTGTGGATTGAGATGTGTGATTCTTCAAGAAGGATTACGCCTGTAGCTCCGTGGGGATAAAATTGATGAAAGTGTGAAGATAATTTACTTAGACCTGCGTACTTTACAGCTCCTTCAAGGAGCTCTCTTACGTCCTCAACATGGTCAATTTTGTCAAATTCAACGCCGTAAAGGTCCGCTAGGATATGCAGTCCGAGGGTTTTTTCCATTTTCTATCCTCCAATCTTATTTTTTCGATGGTGAAATGTTGCGTCGGGCTACTACTGCCCATGATAAAAAACCTCCTTTGATGGGTTAATTTTGACAAAAATGGAATATATATTATAAGTTAATTTTTTTTAAAATATCAATATTAAAAGTAGCGAATATAAAAAATTTTGCAAGGAGATATTAATGAAAAGTATAAGGGATCTGATAGGAAAGAAGGTTCTTGTTATAGATGGCGCTATGGGGACGATGATCCAGTCTATGATAATCCCGATGGAAGCATGGGAAGGTAAGACTGGATGTAATGAGATTCTCAATGTTACAGCTCCAGATGTAATCAGATCGATCCATGAAAAGTATGCATTGGCCGGAGCTGATCTTATAAAAACGAATACATTTGGTGCTCTTCCGTGGGTTCTGGAAGAGTACGGGATATCTGATAGAGCTTACGAACTTTCAAAAGCGGGAGCCGAACTTGTAAGACAGGTATGTGATAAGTACTCAACACCGGAAAAACCAAGATTTGTTGCAGGATCACTCGGTCCCGGGACGAAACTTCCCTCACTTGGTCATATAGATTATGATGAGATGTACGAAGGTTACAGGATATCAGCTAAAGGGCTTATTGACGGTGGAGTTGATATCTTCTTACTTGAGACCTTTCAGGATCCCCTCCAGATAAAAGCTGCCTTACATGCTGTTCAGGATACAGCGGAGGAATACGGAAAGGATATACCTGTTATGGTCTCTGCCACTATAGAGCTGACAGGAACGATGCTTATAGGAACAGATGTTCAGACACTTGCGGTTATTATGGAGCCTTTTGATATTCTCACACTCGGGTTTAACTGTGGGACAGGACCTGACCAGATAGAGAGCCACCTTAAAAAGCTTTCTCAGGTATGGGATGGATATATATCTATACACTCAAATGCGGGACTTCCAGAGAACAGGGGAGGACATACATACTATCCTATGGGTGCAGAGGAGTTTGCTGATAAGGAGAGCAGATTCCTTGATTTTGATGGTGTTGCTGTAGTTGGAGGCTGCTGTGGAACAACACCTGCCCATATAAAAGCCCTTGCAGAAAAGGTTAAAGATAAAAAACCAAAGCCACCCAAAGGAAACCAGCCCAGAGCTTTAGCCTCATTATACGGTATACAGCCTTTAAAACAGGAGCCTCCTCCATTTTTAGTTGGTGAAAGAACAAACGCAACAGGGTCTAAAAAGTTCAGGGAACTTCTTTTAAGTGAGGATTACGACGGGATACTATCAGTTGCGCAGGATCAGGTTAAGGCTGGAGCACATGCCCTTGATGTGTCTGTCAATTTTGCAGGCAGAGATGAGATAAAGGATATGAAGGCTGTTATAAGCCGTTTCAATGAGAAGATCCCAATACCACTTATGCCTGACTCAACACAGCCTTCCGCACTGGAAACAGCACTTAAATGTATAGGTGGAAGACCTATATTGAACTCGGCAAACCTTGAGGATGGGGAGGAGAGGTTTAACAGGATATGTCAGCTTGCAAAAAGGTACGGTGCTGCCCTTGTTCTTCTGACGATAGATGAGAAAGGGATGGCAAAGACAAAGGAGAGAAAGGTTGAGATAGCTGAGAGGATGTACAGGATAGCAACAGAAAAACATGGTATAAATCCGGGAGATCTTGTGTTTGATGTTCTCACATTTACTGTAGGCTCAGGTGATGAGGAGTACAGAGATGCTGCTGTTCATACGATAGAGGCTATAAAAGAGATAAAGGAAAAACATCCGGAAGTCGGTTTTGTTCTTGGAATATCAAATGTTTCATTCGGTCTTGATAAGACAGCAAGGAAGTATCTTAACTCTGTTTTCCTCCACCACTGTGTAGAAGCTGGACTGACAATGGCTATCATAAATCCGAAACATCTTATACCTTACTACAGAATTTCTGAGGAAGACAGGAAGATATGTGAGAACCTTCTGTTTAATATATGGGAGGATGGGGAAGATCCTCTGTTCAGGTTCATACAGCATTTCTCAAAAACTGAAAGGAAGGATACTGGGGAAGATCAGGACGATTTTTCCGATCTTCCTGTTGAGGAAAGGATAAAGAAACTTCTTATTGATGGTGAGAAGGAAAAGTTAATAAAAACGGTTGAGGAGGCGAGACACAGTATACCTCCTGAAAAGATAATAAACGAGGTACTTATTGATGCGATGAAGGTTGTTGGTGATCTTTTCGGTGAAGGTAAAATGCAGCTTCCTTTTGTTCTCCAGTCTGCTGAGGCTATGAAAGCTGCTGTTGATTATCTGAACCAGTACCTTCCAAAGAAAAAGAAGGAAAAGGAGACAACACTTATACTCGGAACTGTGAAAGGGGATGTTCACGATGTTGGTAAAAACCTTGTTGATATCATTCTTACAAATAATGGGTTTAAGGTTGTAAATATAGGGATAAAGGCTGAGCTTGAAGATTTTATAAAAGCCTACAAAGAACACAATGCTGATGCTATAGGTATGAGCGGACTTCTTGTTAAATCAACGCTTGAGATGAAGAACAACCTTGAGGAGATGAGAAAGAGAGGAATTAACGTTCCTGTCTTACTTGGTGGAGCTGCACTTAATAAGAGTTTTGTTGATCAGTACTGCAGACCTGTTTATGACGGCCCTGTATTTTACTGCAGGGATGCCTTTGATGGTATAGAGGCTATGTCAAGGATAGAAAGATGGGATGGGATTTCTCCACTTGATACAGACCTTGGGCATAAAGGGGAGGAAGAGGTAAAACCTGAGATTAAAGAGGAAGTGGAAATCCCACCTTTATCACAGATAAAAATGCCTGACAGATCTGTCCCTGTTCCTGTCCCTCCTTTCTGGGGAAGAAAGGTGTGGGTTTATCCTGATATGGAGGATAAGAATTTTTACAGGTATATACAGGAGCTTGCATTTAGATGGATAAATAAGGGTAGTCTATTTAAAAGAGCCTGGGGTTACACAAGGGGAGGAAAGAGTAAAGAGGAGTACGAGAGAATAAAAAAGGAAGAGGTAATACCTGCTTTTGAAAGATTAAAAGAGCTTTTAATAAATGAGGATATATTCCAGCCTAAAATAATATACGGATACTGGCCGTGTAGATCAGATCTGCCTCTTGAAGAAGGAGAGAACAGAGAGTGTTCCCTTCTAATATTCCCCGAAACTGAAGGGTGGTTTAAGGATAATGATGCAAACAGAGATCCTCTAAAAGATGTTATAGGAACCGCACAGATCGTTATGAACTTTCCAAGATCAAAAAAGCCTCCATACAGATGTGTAGCCGATTACTTCCACAGCAACAGGCATGATCTTGTTGCTTTTACAGTTGTGTCCGCAGGAAACAGGCTTTCTGAGTATGAGAATGAACTTTTTAGATCAGGTAAATACAAGGAGTATCATCTCGTACACGGACTTGGTGTTGAGCTTGCAGAAGCTCTTGCAGAGATAGTTCATAAAAAGATAAGAATCGAGCTGAATATAGCTGAGAATGAGGGGAAAACACTTGATGATGTTAACTACCAGATGAGGAGATATCAGGGGGCGAGATACTCTCCAGGTTATCCAGCCTGTCCTGATCTCTCTTTAAATGAAAAGATATTCCAGCTTTTAAAACCTGAGGAGCTTGGTATAACACTTACAGAGAACTATCTTATAGTTCCGGAACAGTCAACAGATGCTATCGTTGTTTATCATCCAGAGGCAACCTATTTTTCTGTATAGATAAGTTCCTGAGGAAAAATAAAGAGCTCCGGACAGTTTTTGAAGTCCGGACATACCTTTTTTATCTTACTTTCTGGAAGGTTTCTCATTAAGATTCTTCTCAGGCTGTGTATGTCAGGTTTTCTCTCAAAATCTCTGAGGCCTTTTTTATTAAAAAGTTCCAGTATCTCTCTGTACTGTAATAAAAAATCATTTTTGTTTTTAATCTCTCTGTAGTATGCATAAAGAAAAATCCTTGATAGAAATGAGAACCTTATGTATATATTCTCAAGTCTCAGCTCATCCTCAGCAGGAAGATAGGGAAATCTCTCTTTCACATTTTTTGCGAACAGTCCCTGTCTTCTTCCTATAAATCCTGTACCGTCAGGATTTCTGTAAGTTTTTGCACCTGTTATCCCACAGCTTGGAGATTTTGATTTCAGAAGAAATCCGTCTATATCTTTGATATTACTTAAGAAACTTTCTGAAAATCTCTTTAATGATTCTGTTATATCCTTTCCTCTGTAGTAGAGTCTGTAATCTCTATTTTTTACGAGAAATATCCTCTCCCTTGGAACTGGAAGGCCTGTATCAACCTCAGGACATACAGTTATGATCTGGGTGTATTTCTTTAGTTTTTCAACGAAAGGATTGTAAATCCTTTCCCCGTCATACCTGACAGCCTCACAGAAGCATCTACTTAAAACTATACGGGGTTTTATACTATGCATGTTTCTCTACAATATCCTTAAGGGCCTCAATAAATAATGGGTGTGATCTTAAAGTAGGAACCCTCCTGTAGCTCTCAATCCCTTTCTCTTCAGCTAACTTCCCGTACTCTATATCAAGCTCGTAAAGCGTTTCTGAGTGTTCAGAGACAAAGGCAACAGGGATGACGGCAAGTTTTTTAATCCCTTCTTCAGCAAGTTTCACAATCATATCCTCCGTCATAGGCTCAAGCCATTTTACAGGGCCTACCTTACTCTGGTATGAGATTGAGTGAGGCTGATCTGGGAAGTATTCCATGATGAGCTTGACAGTTTCCTCAACCTGATCCTTATATGGATCTCCCTGTTTTATTATCTTTTCTGGAAGGCTGTGGGCTGAAAATAGAAAGTAGTGATCTTTATAATCCGGGATATGCTCCTTTATACTCTCAACCCAGGCTTTTATAAATAGAGGATGGTCGTGGTATGATCTGATCTCAACAACAGGTATGTCTTTACCTCTTTTTTTAAATCTTCTGTAAAACTCATTAAATGAAGATCCTGTTGTTGTTCTACTGTACTGGGGGTATAAAGGGAGGAGTAAGATCTTATCTATCTCTTCCTCAAAAAGCTTATCTAATGCTTCCTCTGTAAATGGATGCCAGTATCTTAATGCAACAACAACCTTAAATCTATCTCCAAGAGCTCTCTGGAGTTTATCGGCCTGATCAAGTGTCTGCTCCTTCTGTGGAGATTTCCCTCCCATAACTCTGTAGTAATCCATTGTCTTCTTTGCTCTTACTTTTGATATCAGATAGGCAACAGGCTTCTGTATAAGCCTTGGTATCTGGATTATATCGTGGTCTGAAAAAAGGTTGTATAAGAAAGGCTGAACAGCTTCAAGGCTGTCAGGACCTCCCATATTCATAAGAATAACGCCGGTTTTTCCCATTTCTCACCTGCCAGAATTTTGTTGAATATTATAATTCAAAAAATAGCTTAATCAATAAGTATAGTTTTATAATTATCTTAAAAATCACAAGAGTGGTGGATTATGTTAACAGAGAATGAGAAGAAGTTTATTAACCAGAGATCAAAATTAGGAAAGATAGGCTCAAGATTTATAGTTATGGTTATATTTGTATGGATCCTGCTTTATGCTTTTATTATATTCAGGCTTCCCTTTATGGTATATCCTGACTATTTTGATGAGGTTCTGGTGAACTTTAATGATTTCAGGCTGATTATGCTTGTTAAGCTTGCTCCAGTTTTCTTTAATCTATTTATGATGACACTGCTTTTACTTTTTATTCTTATGCTTGTTTTCCTTAATGTTGAGAGAGACTATCTCAGGATACTGAAAAAAGTTTTAAAAGAGGAAAAAGCCTCGTGAAGGGAGGCTTAATCCTCACAGAAAGGTCTTAAATATTTAGCTCTGTGTGGATGTCTCAGTTTTCTTAATGCCTTTGCCTCTATCTGTCTTATTCTTTCCCTTGTTACGCCGAACTTTTTACCAACCTGTTCAAGTGTGTACTCTGTATCATCCTCAAGACCGAATCTGTATCTTAAAACCTGTTCTTCCCTTTCTGAAAGTGTTGATAAAACTTCCTCTAGCTGCTGTCTTAATGCCTGTCTTAAAACGTGCTGTTCAGGGGACATAACAGTTTTGTCCTCTATGAAATCACCAAGATGTGATTCATCGTCGTCACCTATAGGAGTCTCAAGTGATATAGGCTCCTGTGATGTTCTGAGTATCTTTCTTACCTTCTCAGGAGGCATACCAACCTTTTTAGCTATCTCCTCAGGTGTAGGTTCCCTTCCAAGCTCCTGAACCATTGATCTTGCAACCCTGACAAGCTTGTTGATAGTTTCTATCATATGGACAGGTATTCTTATAGTTCTCGCCTGATCGGCTATAGCCCTTGTTATAGCCTGTCTTATCCACCATGTTGCGTATGTTGAAAATTTATAGCCTTTTTTGTAATCAAACTTATCAACAGCTTTCATAAGTCCTATATTTCCTTCCTGTATAAGATCAAGGAACTGGAGTCCTCTGTTTGTGTATTTTTTAGCTATTGAGACAACAAGTCTGAGGTTTGACTGGACTATCTTCTGTTTTGTCTCATTTACCTCTTTTCTACCTTCCTGAATGATATTTATAACGTGATCAAACTCAGTTGGAACTGTTCCTATCATCTCTTTAAGCTCTTCTATCTCTTCCTGTAGTTTTAATGTTTCCGTTCTCAGTATCTCAAATCTTCCGAATGAGAAACCATTTTCCTCTATCTTTTTCAGTATCTCAGGATCGTCGTAATCTCCTTTAAGGAGTTTTTCAACATCAGGGTCTATCTTCTGAAGTCTTTTTATTCTCTTGTTGAGATCTTTTTCCTTTCTTTTAAGTTTCATGTAAAGCTCTTTCAGCTCATCAGCTATCTTGTCAAGCTTTGTGAATTTTATGTTCAGACTTTTTATAAATCTGTTTACCTTTGCGTGTTTCTCGATAAACTCCTTTTTTAGCTCTACATCATCAGGATTTTCAATAATAGCCTGCTCAAGATCTCTCAGCTCCCTGTACATATGGGCGAGAGTGAGACCTTTCTGTATGAAATCCTTTGTTATGGCATCCATCACCTCAGCTTCATCGTAACTCTCATCCTCAGTATCGTACTCGTTACTGTCTATATTGATAATATCCTTGACCTTCATTCTCCCATCTGCAACTTTTGCCCACTCATCTAAGAGCCTTTCAGCTAAGAAAGATGTCCTTAAAAGACCTCTGAAAACCTTTTTTCTTCCCCTTTCTATATCTTTAGCGAGTTTTATCTCTTCATCCCTTGTGAGAAGAGGGATCTTACCCATCTCCTTAAGGTAAAGCTTAACAGGATCATCTGTTTTAGCCCAGGCATCGTCAGAAAAGTTGATACCTAAGTAGTCACTCTCCCCTGAAAACTCCTCTGGTTTTGCTTCTTCAATAACATCAATATTCAGTTCATTCAGGTACTCTATTAACTGTTCAAGTTCATCTGATAGGAGGAGATCCTCGTCTATTATCTCTGAAAGCTCTTTGTAGGTGACGTATCCTTTTTCCTTTGCGAGCATGATGACCTTTCTAACATCGTCCCTTTCATGCATCATTTTTTTACACTGCCTCCTAAAATAGTTTTTTTAACTTCTTCCTGAAGTTTGATTAAAAACTCTTCATCTGGATCACTGTTAATACTCAGATAAAGCTCATTTTCCTTTTTAAGCCAGGCTCTGTATTTTCTTTCCAGTGCGTACACAGCAGCATCAACATCAACAATCTCTTCAGACTGTAATATCTCCTCCAGAACCTCCTCTTCTAACTCCTCATTATTCAGTATCGCTCTAACTAAAATCTCAAAGTTTCCAGAACCTTCTATTTTATCAAATCTATCAAACCTGCTCAACAGCTCATCTTTTTTTGTGATCAATGTCTTCAGTATCAGTTTTTCAGTTTTTGAGAGATAATCTGTAAACTTAACTTCTTCTGTTTCAGTGGCTGTACTGCTTTTTTTAAGCTCCAGGTAGCTTTCCTGAAGTCCTGTCTCCTCTGATAGTTTTTTTATTAAAAGACCCTGTTTTGTTTTTTCAGGGATCACGGAAACCATATCAAGATATAAATCTATGATCTCTCCCTTTTTTTTCAATTCTTTTTCATCCTTTATTCTATTAAGCAGGAAATCAAGAAAGTTCTCAGCTTTTTTAAGTGTGTTTTCAACAGCTTTATATCCCTGTTTTGCAAGATCATCAGGATCTTTTCCGTCTTCTATAAGGGCATAGTAAACATCTATATTTTTAGATAGAAGTATCTTTGAGGCTCTTATAACGGCCTTTTTTCCGGCTTTATCACTGTCAAACATCAAAACAGCTTTGTTTACAAACTTTTTTAAAAGGTCACCGTGGTACTCTGTGAAAGCCGTTCCAAGTGTTGCAACAACATTTTTTACTCCAGTCTGGTAAAGGGAGATAAGATCAAGATAACCTTCAACAATAACAACCCATTTCTTTTCCCTCAGATAATCTTTAGATTCAAAAAAGCCGTACAGAACCTTTCCTTTAGAGTAAATCTCAGTTTCAGGGGAGTTTATATATTTTGGCTGGTGGCTTTCCCTTAATGCTCTTCCTCCGAAAGCAACAACCCTTCCTCTATGATCCCTGATTGGGAATATCAGTCTCCCTCTGAATCTGTCAACTATGGATTCATCGTCTCTTTCAGTTACTACACCAACCTCTTTTAGCTTCTCCAGATCTATCCCTTCACTTTTACAGAAATCAATTATCAACTGTGGATTTTCAGGGGAGTAACCGAGATCAAAATGATCTGCAGTACTTGACAGAACCTCCCTTTTTTTCAGATACTCTCTAACATCTTTTGAGTTTTTAAGCTGATCTTTGTAAAATTTTGCTATTTTTTCTGTAACGGAAAAAAGTCCTTTGAGATGCTCATAATTTTTTTCTGTTCCTGTGTATTTTACAGGTATATTGTATTTCTGGGCCAGCTTTATAACAGCTTCTGAGAATGATATTCCTTCATAATCCATAAGAAATGAGAGGGCTGTTCCGCTTTTCCCACAACCGAAGCATTTGAATATATTTTTCTGGGGGGAAACTATAAATGAAGGCGTTTTTTCAGAATGGAAAGGACATAGAGCTTTATAGTTTGATCCTGCCTTTTCAAGGTTTATATACTCAGATATAACATCATAAACATTTGCTGTTCTTCTGACTTCCTCTATTGTATCTGGACTTATTGCCATTAAATCCTCATTTTTTGTTCTTTGTATAAAAAGAGATATATTAAAAATTTAATAAAAAATCATACAAAAGCAACTATTTTTTAAGCTTTAATAAAGGTAAAATATTTGTAAAAGTATATTAAGGAGAGAGAGTTGAACTACCGCACTCACATAATCATTGAAGAGAAAAAAAAGTACAAACTTATATTTCCAGACCCCTTTTATGATCCTGTTTACGTTGAGGATGAAGACCAGTTCAAGGAGGTTATAAAACAGCTAAAATCTGAAGGAAAAGGCGAAATTGCTAAAGAGTTGACAGAAAAATGGGTAAATATACATAAAGAGCATTTCAAGATAAATTACAGAGGTAAGTTTCTTAATCTTGGAACAAAAACCGCCGTGATGGGGATACTGAATCTAACCCCCGACTCATTTTCAGATGGTGGTATATACTACGGAGATATTGAGAAGGCTGTTGAAAGGGTTGCACAGATGCTTGAGGAAGGGGCTGACATTATAGATATAGGTGGTGAATCAACAAGACCGGGAGCTGTTCCTGTTTCTGTAGAAGAGGAGCTTGAGAGGGTTATTCCAGTTATAAAGGCTGTAAGGAAGGAGCTTGGAGATAACTTTCTTATATCAGTAGATACATACAAATCAAAGGTTGCTGAAAGAGCTCTTGAAGAAGGAGCTGATATAGTGAACGATATAAGCGGGATGAGTTTTGATCCAGATATGGCTAAGGTTATAAGCAGATATGACTGTCCTGTTGTTATAAATCACACAAAGGGAAGACCTGACAGTATGCAGGAAAATGTTTACTACAATGATGTTGTTCTTGAGGTTATAGATTTTTTAGAGAATCAGATAGAGTATGGTATGAAGCACGGTATCAGGAAAGACAGGTTTATCATTGATCCAGGTATAGGTTTCGGTAAGTATGTTGAGCATAATGTTGAGATAATAAAAAGGCTGAAAGAGTTCAAAGTTCTGGGACACCCTGTACTTATAGGTATATCGAGGAAGTCTTTTATAGGTAGTATAATAAAGAATCTTCTTGGCAGGGATGAAACACCTTCTCCTGAGGAAAGGTTAAGCGGAAGTCTCGGTGCAACGGCAATAGCTGTTTTAAATGGAGCACACATAGTAAGAACACATGATGTTAAAGAGACAGTTGAGTTTTTAACATTAATAGACACTATCAGAGGTTACAGGGTTGTTTGAAAGTTTAGACTGGCTTGTTAATGTGATAACTTCAATAAAATGGTATGACGTAATAGATATACTGATCGTTGCTGTTATCATATACTACCTTCTTAAGTTCCTGATAGGAACAAGAGGCTGGCAGATACTTATCGGTATATTTTTCATACTTTCACTCTGGCTCCTTGCAAAGATACTACAGCTCAGAACTGTAGAATGGATATTTGATAATCTCTGGACGATAGGTATATTTCTCCTTATTGTTGTTTTCCAGCCTGAGATAAGGAGAGGTCTGGCAAAGATAGGTGAGACAGGGATTTTCAGAGGCCTTTTCCTCTCAAGGAAAAAGGTTATAGATGAGGTTATAAGGGCTGCAACATTTATGGCTGAAAGGAAGATAGGGGCTCTTATCGTTTTTGAGAGGACTATAGATCTTGATAACTATACAGAAGGTTGTGTAAAGCTTAATGCTGACACAAGTCTTGAGCTTTTAATATCAATATTCATACCACAGACACCATTACATGATGGTGCTGTTATAATCAGGGATCAGAAGATAGCCCTGGCAAGATGTTTTCTCCCTTTAACAATAAACCCGAACATACCAAAAAATATAGGAACGAGGCATAGGGCGGCTATAGGTATAACTGAGGAGACTGACGCTGTTGCTCTCGTTGTTTCAGAGGAAAGGGGAGAGATATCACTTGCTGTTGATGGAAAGCTTTATAAAGGTCTTGACTCTTTGACTTTAAGAAATAAGCTTATAGACCTTCTTGGAATAGAGAAGAGGGACACAGTTGAGGTTATACTGGGAAGATTTAAAAAAGGTAAAAAGGGTAAAAAATGGAAAAAATAAAAGGTATATTTTTGAATAACCTTCCACTTAAGATCCTCTCCCTTCTGGTTGCATTCCTTCTGTGGCTGAATATAACAAGTACGCAGAAGGCAAGGGTTGAGTTTTACAGTGATGTTGAGATAAAGCCTTACCCTAAGGACCTTGTTGTGGAACAGGTTCAGCCTGAGAAGGTTCTCATCATTATAGAAGGTCCAAAAAGTGCTCTCAGCAATGTAAATATATCCCAGATCCAGACATACGTTGATGGCTTTAAGCTTAAAGAGGGTGAAAATCTACTCCCTGTTGAGATATCAAAGGATCTTATAAAGAATTTCAAGATTATCTCCATATACCCTGACAGGGTGCTTGTGTATGCTAAAAAGAGAAAATGATAAAATATTCAGAAAAAAGGAGGTTCTGACGTTAGATGGTAAAGCTTAATATAAAAAGGTTTGGTGAGTATGAGTTTGAAGACGGTGTTACCCTGAAAGATATCATCTCAGCCCTTGAAGGTGAGGGGAAGAAGATAAAAAATGTTGTTGGTGGAAAGCTTAACGATCAGATAATAGATCTCCACACACCTATTAGAACAGGAGGGGATCTCACATTTCTCACAAAAAAAGATCCTGAAAGCCTTGAGATTTTAAGACACTCATTTGCACATATAATGGCACAGGCTTTAAAGGAGCTTTACGGTGATAAAAATGTTCATCTCGGTATAGGTCCAACAACTGAGAACGGCTTTTACTACGATGTTGAGATAGAGGGAAAAAGACTTACAGAAGAGGATCTTCCAGTTATTGAAGAGAAGATGAGGGAGATAATAGAGAGAAACTGTGAGATAGAGAGAAAAGAACTTCCAAGGGATGAGGCGTTAAAGCTTTTTGAGGAAAAAAGGGAGATATACAAGATAGATATAATAAAACACCAGATACCTGAAGGGGAGCCTATATCCGTTTATCAGCAGTGTGATTTTATAGATCTGTGTAGAGGTCCACACCTTCTTTCAACAGGAGAAGCGGGCGTTTTTAAACTTGTTTCACTTGCAGGAGCATACTGGAGGGGAAAAGAAGGAAATCCTATGCTCCAGAGAATTTACGGTGTTGCCTTCTGGAATGAGAAGGATCTGAAAAAGTATATGAATATGCTTGAGGAGGCTAAGAAGAGGGATCACAGAAAGCTCGGCAGGGAGCTTGAGCTTTTTATAATAGATGAGGATGTTGGTGGTGGTCTTGCACTGTGGCTTCCAAAGGGAGCTGTTATAAGAAATGAGATAGAGACAGCATGGAAGGAGGAGCATATAAAGAGAGGTTACCAGCTTGTTTACACACCTCATGTAGGAAAGGAACAGCTCTGGCAGACAAGCGGACATGTTGATTTTTACAGGGAGAATATGTTTCCAGAGATGATGATAGAGGAGGAGGGATACTTTGTTAAACCTATGAACTGCCCTTTCCATGTTGAGATATACAAATCAAGACAGAGAAGTTATAAGGAACTTCCTATAAAACTTGCAGAGCTTGGAACGGTTTACAGGTATGAGAGAAGCGGAGTTTTACACGGTCTTATGAGGGTTAGGGGATTTACACAGGATGATGCACATATAATATGCAGGGAGGATCAGGTTGAGAAGGAGATACAGGATGTTCTCCATCTTGTACTTGATACTTTAAGAACATACGGTTTTAATGAGTTTCAGATATTCCTCTCAACAAGACCTGAAAAGTCTGTAGGTGATGACAGGATGTGGGAGGTGGCAACAGAGTCCCTCAGGAAGGCTATAGAAAGTGTTGGTCTTGATTACCAGATTGATGAAGGGGGTGGGGCATTTTACGGACCTAAAATAGACGTCAAGATAAAAGATGCTATAGGCAGAATGTGGCAGTGTTCCACAATCCAGTTTGATTTTAATCTTCCAGAGAGATTTGATATGTACTACATAGGGGAAGACAATAAGAGACACAGACCTTATATGATACACAGGGCTATATTCGGTTCAATAGAGAGATTTATAGGTGTTCTTATTGAGCATTACGCAGGTCTTCTACCTCTCTGGCTTTCTCCTGTTCAGGCAAAGATAATTCCTGTTGCAGACACACATATACCGTATGCAAAGGAGGTTGAAAAGAAGCTTAAAGAGGCAGGATTGAGGGTTGAGGTTGATGAGAGATCAGAGAGGATGAATAGAAAGATAAGGGATGCGGAACTACAGAAGATACCTTATATGCTGATTGTTGGGGATAAAGAACAGCAGACAGGAAGTGTATCTGTAAGAACCAAGAAAAAGGGAAATGTAGGTCTTTTCACTGTGGATCAGTTTATCCAGAATGCTAAAAAACTGATAGAGGAGAGATCAACAGAGCTGTGAAGGGTTTAGTCCCCTTCACACTCCCATTTATAGCCTGCACCTCTGACTGTCTTTATACATCTTCCATAGATTCCTAACTTGTCCCTGAGCTTTTTTATATGAACATCAATCGTTCTGTCAAAAACATCAAGATCATTTTCCCAGACAGATGAAAGTATCTGATCCCTTGTAAGAACCTTTCCTTCTGCATTTATAAGTAAAAGTAGAAGCTTAAACTCTTTTGCTGTTAGATCTATATTTTTTCCGTCTATCCTTACCTCAATTTTCAGAGGGTCTATCTCAAGATCTTTTATCCTTATGATCTTGTCTTTTTTAAATGATCTTTTTGATCTTTTCAGGACAGCTTTTATCCTTGCTATAAGCTCCCTTATTGAGAAAGGTTTTGTAACATAATCATCAGCTCCAAGCTCAAGTCCAACTATCTTATCAATCTCTGTACTTTTTGCTGTTAACATTATTATAGGGATCTCTTCTGTATCTTTATCCGATTTAAGGAGTTTGCAGAACTCAAGACCATCCATATCAGGAAGCATAATATCAAGGACTATAAGATCTGGGTAGTCTGATTTTATATTTCTGTATGCCTCTTTACTGTTCAGAAATGATCTTACACTGAAACCTTCCTTTTTCAGATTGTAAACGAGAAGTTCGTTGATATCCTCGTCATCTTCAACAACATAAATAAGACTCATAACTGTCTCCCGATCTGCTTATGATATTCAATTATAAACGGAAGAGGGGAGGAGATTGTTAAGAAATCTCAATATATAAAGCCGGGCGCCCCCTATCGGCGTAGGGATTCTGGCTTACCGTTGCTCCCTTCCGGGCCTGGCGGGGTTCACCAGTCCCTACCCGAAGGGACCCGGCAATTTTATTCTTTTTAACACTGGCGGATGGGGAGGGATTCGAACCCTCGGTACCGCAAAGCGGTACACAGCATTTCCAGTGCTGCCCCTTCGGCCAGGCTCGGGCACCCATCCGTTGAGGCTTTATTATTATATGATAATCAAATAAAATTGCAAACTGAACTGGTAAATAGGCTTATAATATTTCTAAGCAATACTCAGAACCGGAGGTGTATTTATGGATATAAAGTTCTATACAGAAAAGCTTGCAAGGGAAGCCAGGGAGTCACAGAAGTTTTTAAGAAGGGTTACAACAGATATTAAAAATAGAGTACTTCTCAGGACAGCAGAGCTTTTGATTGAGAAAAAAGAGATAATAAAGGAGGCGAATGATAAAGATCTTGAGTTTGCACAGAAGAAAGGTTACTCAAAAGCTCTACTTGACAGATTAACACTTAATGAAAAAAGGATAAACGGTATGGTTCAGGTTTTAAAGGATGTTGCATCCCTACCTGATCCTGTAGGTGAGATCATATCAATGTGGACAAGACCTAACGGTCTCAGGGTGGGTCAGATGAGGGTTCCACTTGGGACGGTTATGATTATCTATGAGGCAAGACCTAACGTAACTGTTGAGGCTGCCTCTTTATGTATAAAATCCTCAAATGCTGTAATACTTAAAGGTGGAAGTGAGACCATAAACTCAAACAGGGTACTTGTTGAGATACTGAGACAGGCGGCAAGGGAGTCAGGATTTCCAGAGAGAGCTATACAGTTTGTTGATACTACAGATAGGGAGGCTGTGAACCATCTTTTAACACTTGATCAGTATATAGATGTTGTTATTCCAAGGGGTGGAGAAGGACTTATAAGAGCTGTTGCAGAAAAGGCAACAATGCCTGTTATAAAACATTATAAAGGTGTTTGTAACCTTTATATTGATGATGAGGCTGATATGGAAAAGGCTTTAAATATAGCCTACAATGCAAAGGTTGAGAGACCTTCTGTATGTAATGCTATAGAGAATCTTATCGTCCATAAAGATATAGCTGAAAAGTTCTTACCTGAGATAGCCTATTACTACGGTAAAGCAGGTGTTGAGATGAGATGTGATGAGAGAGCTCTTGAAATACTGAGGGATCATCCGAAGGCTAACGATACAGAGATAGTTCCAGCTAAGGAAGATGATTACTACGAGGAGTTCCTTGATCTGATTATTGCCGTTAAAGTTGTTGACAGTATAGATCAGGCTATAGATTTTATTCATAAATACGGCTCTAACCATTCGGAATCTATCGTTACTGAGAACTACACTAAAGGTATGAGATTTATTAATGAGGTTGACAGCTCTGCAGTTTATATTAATGCTTCAACAAGATTTACAGATGGAAATGAGTTTGGGCTTGGGGCTGAGATGGGAATATCAACGGATAAGATCCATGTTAGAGGACCTATGGGGTTAAAGGAGCTTACAATACCTAAGTTTATAATATTTGGAGATGGACAGATAAGGAACAATGTTGGTATTCCTGAAGATGAGGAGATAAAGATAGATACAGAAAAATGTGAGATGTAGGTAAGGGCTATGGAAGGAAGACTTGAAAGGGCTCTTAGAAGCTCATCACTTTTTAAAGGATTTGGAGGGGATTTTTTCAGACATATTATCCCTTATATGAAGATCTACCAGTACCAGAAGGGTAAAGAGATAGTCTATCAGGGGGAGGAAAGCTCAGACCTTTTTATTATCCTTGAAGGGAGAATAAAGGCCTCAATATTTGACGATGAGGGAAATGAGCTTGTTATAGATATATTCGGCGAAGGAGATTTTGTTGGAGAACTGAGTCTTATAGATGGAAAGCCGAGAAGTGCATCACTGATAGCAGAAACGGATGTTGTTGTTGCTGTTCTTGAGAGGAAGTATTTTATAGAGATACTTAAAAAGTATCCTGAACTCTGTCTAAAACTTGCGGAAAATCTCGTTTACAGACTTAGAAAGGCTGACAAGTTCTTAGAGAGTCTCGCATTTTTAGATGTTAAGGAGAGGATAATTAATCTTTTTATAGAAAGTGCTGTTGAAAATGATGAGAGAGTTTATAAAGTACCAAAAATGTCCCACAGGGAGATAGCAAAAAGGATAGGTGCTTCAAGGGAGTCTGTAACGAAAGCATTAAAGAGGTTTTCAGAGCTTGGGATACTTTCTGAAGACAACAATATGTATATATTAAATTTAGAAGAGAAAAACTGGAGAATTTTATAATGAAAACGATTCATGATTTTTTAAGGGCTAAAGAAGAGGGAAAGAAGATAACGATGATCTCAACCTATGACTACTGGTCTGCAAGGCTCTGTGAGAAGGCTGAGATAGACTGTATACTTGTTGGTGATTCCGTAGGAATGGTTGTAAACGGTCTTGATACGACACTTCCTGTCACCGTTGATGAGATGATATACCATGCTAAAGCTGTAAGAAGAGGGGCACCTGACACATTTATAGTTGTTGATATGCCATTTTTGAGCTATCAGGTGAAAAAGGAGGATGCTGTTTACAACGCAGGAAGGATAATGAAGGAGACAGGATGTAACGCTGTTAAGATAGAAGGTGGTGAAGAGGTTGCTGAGGTTATACAGAAACTTGTTTCTGTTGGTATTCCTGTGATGGGTCATCTTGGACTTACACCACAGTCTGTTCATGCACTTGGAGGTTATAAAGTTCAGGGGAAGACTGAGGAGGAGCAGAAAAGAATTTTGAGGGATGCGAAGATACTTGAACAGGCAGGTGTTTTTGCCGTCGTTCTTGAGGCTGTTCCATCAAAGCTTGCGAAGGAGATAACAGAGTTTTTAGAGGTTCCAACAATAGGGATAGGTGCAGGGAAAGAAACTGACGGTCAGGTTCTTGTTTTCCACGATATGCTCGGATTTTTTGATAGATCTCCAAAGTTTGTTAAAAGGTATATGGAAGGTGGAAGGCTTATTAAGGAAGCTCTGAAAAACTTTAAAAAAGAGGTTCAGGAGGGTATATTCCCTGGAAAAGAACACACCTATGACTGATATAAAAGTATCTAAAAATATAGAAGAAGCTGCTGAATATCTGAAAAAAGGGAGGATCGTAATAGCTCCCACAGACACACTTTACGGTATACTTGCAGATGCACTGAATAAAGATGCTGTTGAAAAGGTTTACAGACTTAAGGGGAGAACTCCCACAAAGCCTGTTATCGTTCTGATACCCCAGCTTGAGTTTCTTGATCTTTTCTGTGTAAAGCCTTCAGAGAGAGAAAAAAAACTGCTCATTCACAGAGGTATAACCGTTGTTATAGATCTTCAAGATGATTGTAAAGAAAGGTTCTTCTATCTTCACAGAGGTAAAGGATCGTTAGGTTTCAGGATTCCTGATAGTGATCAGCTTATAAAAGTTATGGAGAGGATAGAAAGACCTCTGATAGCTCCTTCAGCTAACCCGGAAGGTAAGAAACCAGCTGAGGATATAGATCAGGCTGTCTCGTATTTTGGAAGTAAGGTTGATCTTTATATTGATGGTGGGACTGTTAAGGGAAAAGAGCCTTCAACAGTTGTGAAGATTGATAATGGTATCACTGTGATCAGAGAAGGAAGTATAAAGAAAGATGAGATAAAAAGATTACTTGAAGGATGATAAAAGCTCATAGGAAAGCTTTTTTAGATCCTCTCTGTATCTTTCAAGGTCAAAATCTTTTACTCTTGCGACACCTAATTTTAATGAAGCTTCAGCCACTTTTACCGGTACCTCAATAAGAAGTCTGTGGTCAAAAGGCTTTGGTATTATATAATCCCTTCCAAATCTAAGATCGGATTCGTATATCTCTTTTATCTCTTCAGGTACTTCCTTTTTAGCAAGTTCTGCTATTCCTCTTATCGCTGAAAGTATCATCTGATCGTTTATACTTTCCGCTCTTGTGTCAAGGGCACCTCTGAATATAAACGGAAAGGCTATAACATTGTTTATCTGGTTTGGGTAATCACTTCTCCCTGTGGCAACAATCGCATCATCCCTTACAGAGTAAACATCTTCAGGGAATATCTCAGGTGTCGGGTTTGCAAGGGCGAATATTATAGGCTCTTCATTCATAGACAGAACCATATTTTTTGATAGTATATTCCCCTTTGACAGTCCTATAAAAACGTCAGCTCCGTACATAGCTTCCTTTAAAGATCTTATATTCTCATCTGTTGCAAACTCTTTTTTATGCTCTGGAAGATCATCCCTTTTCTTTGAGATAACACCTTTACTGTCAAGCATTATGATATTCTTAACGCCTAACTTTCTGTAAAGTCTTCCACATGCTATCGCTGCAGCTCCAGCACCGTTTATAACAAGTCTTATCTGGGATATATCCTTTCCTGTTATCTCTATAGCGTTAAGTAACGCTGCTGCAGAAACTATTGCAGTTCCATGCTGGTCATCATGCATAACAGGTATATCTAGCTCTTCCTTAAGCTTTTTCTCAATATAAAAACATTCAGGAGCTTTTATATCCTCAAGATTTATAGCTCCAAAAGTTGGGGATATCTTTTTTACCACCTCACAGAACTTATCAGGATCTTTCTCGTCTATCTCTATATCAAAAACATCAATACCTGCAAACCTTTTGAATAATAAAGCCTTTCCTTCCATAACAGGTTTACTTGCCAGGCTTCCTATATCACCAAGACCCAGGACAGCTGTCCCATTTGTTACAACACCAACAAGGTTTGATCTTATTGTGTAGTCGTACGATCTGATAGGATCTTCCTTTATCTCAAGACATGGAAAGGCAACGCCTGGTGTGTATGCGAGGGAAAGATCTCTCTGTGTTTTGAAAGGTTTTTTTGGTTTTATCTCCAGTTTTCCAGGAGAGTCACCGTTGTGATAAAAAAGTGCTTCTTCTTTCTTTATTTTCATAATCTAAAAAGGGGAAAGGTATCCCCCTATATAAGTCTGTTTCTCTGAGCGTTTGTTATAGATGTTGCTATTCTTATATCCCTTGGAAATTCTGAACCTCTTTCAGTCTGTTTTATCTCAAGTCTTTCCGTTCCGAAGTACTCTTTTATAATCTCTATAGCTCTATCAACATCAAAATCTTTACATGAGAATATATCTATTGAAAAGTATCCTTTTTCTGGGAATGTGTGAACACTTATATGACTTTCAGC
This sequence comes from Persephonella marina EX-H1, assembly GCF_000021565.1. Taxonomy (NCBI): domain Bacteria; kingdom Pseudomonadati; phylum Aquificota; class Aquificia; order Aquificales; family Hydrogenothermaceae; genus Persephonella; species Persephonella marina. The sequence continues at coordinate 1,636,190 of NC_012440.1, forward strand.
GATTATAACAAATCCTGATACGCCCCAGTCCTCAGGCTTGTCTCCGCCGTCATACTTAAAAACGTAAGGAGGCATTATCTTTGTCATTCCTATCTCTTTAGGAAGTTCATCAAGGAAGTTTGTTACTGCCTCAACACTTGCAAGAACTTCATAATTTGCATCGTAACCGTCAACCATGAGGTGAGGTCCAAATCCTATCAATCCATCAATCCTCCTGATTTTATTATCTATAAATAACTTAAAATATACTAATTTTTTTTATTTGTAAATACTGAAATTATCCAGAATTCTAATAATAGAATTTATGAGAAAAATCATTAACCTTCAACTTACATGGAATACCTTATGTTAACAAATATTAACCAGAAGTTAATAATCCCTTAATCTAACTTTCCTATCTTATAGTTAGAAAAAATCTTAAAGGAGGTGAAAAAGTAATGGTAAGAGCAGGTAAAAGAATTGAGGAGATGGATGTCCGTTTTGAAGAGGTATCCTACAGATGCAGATGTGGTTTTGAAGGAAAAGAGGTTATAGTGGTTGCAAACAACGTTGGAATCCTTGACACAAGATGTGAGAAGTGCAACAGAAGAATCATCCAGTTCAAAGTCATTGAAAGGTCTGAAGGTTAATCCCTTCCCCCTTCAGAACCTCAGGGAAGGGATTTTATGATCCTCACAACTCAAGCTCCTTTCCGTATTTATCCCTCAGGATCTGTGCAACCTTAACCATATTCTTTAACGCAGGAATGGTCTCCTTCCAGTCTCTCGTTTTTAGACCACAGTCAGGGTTTATCCATATGAGATTTTTGTCTGTAACCTTTACAGTTCTCTCAGCTATCTCAAGCATCTCCTCAACTGAAGGTATCCTTGGAGAGTGTATATCGTAAAGTCCTATACCAATTCCGTGGTCGTAATTAAAATCCTCAAAAGCCTGAATTATCTCACCTTTTGATCTTGAAGCCTCTATTGATATAACATCAGCATCCATCTGGTATATCCATTCTATTATCTCATTAAACTCTGAGTAGCACATATGTGTATGTATCTGTGTTGTTTTCTTAACTGTGTGATTTGTCAGTCTGAAAGCCTTTACAGCCCATCTCAGATAGTCTTCCTGTTTTCTCTTCTTTAAAGGCAGTCCTTCTCTAAATGCCGGTTCATCAATCTGTATAATCTTTATACCAGCCTTTTCAAGATCAAGAACCTCCTCTTTTAGTGCGAGGGCTATCTGGAATGCTATCTCCTTTTTAGGTATGTCCTTTCTATAAAATGACCAGTTAAGAATAGTTACAGGACCAGTTAACATTCCTTTTACGGGCTTGTTTGTGAGACTTTGAGCGTATACTATCTCCTTAACTGTCATGGATTCAGGTCTTGATACATCACCGTATATTATAGGTGGTCTCACACATCTTGTTCCGTAAGACTGAACCCAGCCGTTTTTCGTGAACGCAAAACCTTCCATCTTTTCACCAAAGAACTCAACCATATCAGTTCTCTCAAACTCACCATGAACAAAAACATCAAGACCTATCTCTTCCTGTATCTCAACAGCCTTTTTTATCTGATCTTTTATGAATGATTCATACTCAGCCTCTGTTATCTCTCCTCTTCTGAACTTTGCCCTTACCTGTCTGACCTCCTTTGTCTGAGGAAAACTTCCTATCGTTGTTGTAGGAAACTTGGGCAGTCCTAAAAGCTCCATCTGTGATCTGTATCTCTCTCTGAAATCATCCTTTCTTCTGATCTCAATACTTTCAATCTCCTTAACAGATCTTTTCACATCCTCATTTATGAATATACTTCTTATCTCTTCTATATTCTGATCTGGAACTTCCTTACCTTCATTTATTATCTCTTTCAGTATCCTGAGCTCATCTATCCTTTCTGATGCAAATGAGAGCATCTTTAACAGATTCTCATCAAGGAATCCTTTTTCTGACTCTATTGTAACAGGAAGATGGAATAGAGGTGATCCGTTTGATATTATGAGCCTGTCTTCAGAAACGTGTCTTCCTATTGTTTCCAGCTGATCCAAAACCTTCCTGTAGTCCGTTTTCCACGGATCTCTTCCTGATATAACCCCAGCTATAAGTTTTTTATCGTCAGGAAATCCGTATCTTTTCAGATTCTCAAGATTTTCATCATTAACAACAAAGTCAAGACCTATTCCTGTTACAGGAAGTGAGAAAACGATCTTTTCAAAGTTATCTAAACTCTCGTAGTATGTGTGAAGATGTATCTCCGTTTTATCTATCCCATCTGTAAGTATCCTGTACGCCTCTAAAAGTGTATCTACATCCTGATCAGTTATATCAAGAACAAGGGCAGGCTCATCTAACTGGACAGCTTTAACGCCTTCAGACTGGAGTTCTTTAAGTATCTCATTGTAAACTTTTGCCAGTGAGAGAACCATAGGTCTGAACTTCTCAGAATCGTATGATCTGATCATATTCATTAAAAGTGATCCTTCCTGTCTCTCATAGACCTTTCCAAGGTATACATACGTGAAAGGTCCAACAATAACCGGTTTTGTCTCAATGCCTCTCTCTTTTGCCCATCTGTAAGAGTCTAAAGGTCTGTTTTTTATAAGTCTGAAATTACCTGTCAGTTCTGGAACTATGTAATGGTAGTTTGTATCAAACCATTTTGTCATCTCACAGGCGATCGCACTCTCAGAGCCTCTTGCCATTGCAAAGTACCTGTCTGTATCATCCTGTATATTCCTGAATCTATCCGGGATAATATCAATCATTGTTGATATATCAAGTATAAAATCATAAACAGAGAAATCATTTGAAGGTACAAGATCAAGATCACCTTTTTTCAGAAACTCAAACCTTTCCTCATTAACCTTTTCAAGACCTCTGTACATCTCATCCTTATTTATCTCCCCTTTCCAGTATCCTTCAACATACTTTTTCAGCTCCCTGTTTTTTCCTATCTTCGGGAATCCAAAAGCTGTAGTTTTTATACCCATGCTAACCTCCTTTTGCAAATGCAAATAATTTGCAATTATTATCACACAGTTTATTTTCAAATGCAAATCATTTGCAAAAAATATACAGATCTATATTTTTATACTTAAGATGTTAAAATATTTAATCTAATTTTTAACGGAAGGTGCTGATGGGAGAGAAACTTTCAATTCCAAAAGGATACAGACAGACAAAACAGAGAAAAGCTATCCTTGATATTCTTGAAAAGGCTGAGTTTCCAATACATGCTGAGGATATATTCTTAAGGCTTAAAGAAGGTGGGATTGATATAAGCCTGTCAACTATATACAGAAATCTTGAGATGCTCACAAAGGAAGGTCTTGTTGTTAAGTCCTATATGATGAATGAGGATAAGGCTAGGTTCGCCCTTCCTGACAAGAAAAACTACCTCGTTTGTGAGAAATGTGGAAAGATAGTGATAATTGACAACTGTCCATTTGATAAGTTTAAAGAGGAGCTTATTGAGGTTCACGGATTTGATATTACAGGACACAGTATAGAGGTTTACGGTATATGCCCTGAGTGTCAGAAAAAATCAGAATGATTTTTTAAAGGATCTTATTAAAACTGTGATGATAACAGCCTCAACAATTATAAGGAGAAAATGAAGGTAGTAAACCTTATCCTGGTTTGATGTGATCCCGATCTGGTATTCAAGCATTTTATAAAACAGAAAGGATCCAGCCATACCTGAAAGATAACCTGCCTGTCTGTAAATATCTATTATTGATAGAAGGTTCTTCTTCCTGACTATCAGTGTCTCAGCCCTCACAAGGTAGGCTCCAAATACAAAAGTCAGCTGGTAGCCTGCATAAACCAATAGAGCTGTCATATACGTGTACGGGTTTATCAGAAAGTATATAACAAGTAAAAATATTACAGCCTCAACAAATAGAGATATAAAAAAGAATTTCTGTATATTCATAAGTTTTTCATAAAACTTTGCGACAATAAGCATACCAACAGCTAAAAGTATTCCGCCTACAGAGTATATAGATGGTTTTAATGGTGCATAGATAGTGAATATTGATCCTATTGAAAGCCCCGTAAAGAAAGAGTTGAAAAATTTATACCAGATATAAGTACGGGGCTTTAGTGAGATTACCTTCATCTATCACCATCTCAGTTCAATTCCTGCGTATAAACTCCTTTCGGCTGTGGCGTACCCATCAACAGTCTGGTAGTATTTATCCGTTAGATTTACAACCTTTCCGTAAACTGTGATATTTCTGTTTATTCTGTAGTTTAAAAAGCAGTCTACCACAGTGTAGTAACCTGTGTTCACACCTCCTGTATCTTTTCTTTTTCCTACATACTCTCCGTAAAAGCCTATATCTAAATTTCTTGATGGATAGAATGAAAGCTCAAAACCTACCCTGTTCTGAGGTCTTCTTAAAAGCCTGTTCCCGTCTGGATCTTTTGGATCAAGGTATGTGTAGTTAACAGATATGAATGTTTTGAATCTTTTTATAAACCTGCTGTATTTTGCCTCAAAGCCTTTTATCTTTGATCTTCCTTTTATGTTTTTGTATTTATATGTGGTGAAATCGTAATCTATAAGATCTTTTATACTGTACCTGAAGTAAGTGAGAGTTATATGTTTGCTTCCAAATGATATATCATACTGTTTTGTGTTCTCAGGATTAAGGTCTGGATTTCCTGCGAAGCCATAAAGCTGAAAGATCGTAGGAACTTTGTAAGCTGTCCCGTAATTTCCTGAGATAAAATATCTTTTTGATAATCTGTGTTTAAAGCCTATCTTGTAAGTTCCTTTATCCTTGAATGCAGAGTAGCTGTCGTATCTAAAAGATCCTGTGTAGGTTGTGTTTCCAGATCTGTAAACGGATGTGATAAAGTAGCCGTAGCTGTGGTATCTTTTATTAAGATCAAAACCTGCACTTTTACTGTTTATAAAATCCTGCCTTGTTATCCCGTAGATGATAAACCCTTTTCTGAAAGAGTATCTGTCCTTAAATGTGTAATCCCTGTACTCACCTTCATACCCGCCGTACTGGGTTCTTTTAAACTCAGATTTTGCCGCTGATACCTCAATGCTGTGTTTTTTTAGATCTTTTCTGTACGAAATCCTGTGGAAACGCTGTGAGATATGGTTGAAATACTCGGATATACCGAATCCAAAAGGATCATCGTAATCCTTTGCATCAATACCTGAGGCTGCATCGTAATGAACAACAGCATCAATATTCTTAAATACAAACTCAAATCTATCTTTATCAGTTATATAAAATGAAGTTTTAAGATTCAGTGTGTCATTTCTGAAAGGATCCCTCTCCCAGCCCAGCTCGTCCCATCTTTTGCCGTAGTCCGGGCTTTTCTTTGATGGTTCAGCAGCTGAAAATCCTGATGTTCTGAGGTGGTGAATACCAAGTAAAAGATCAATCCTGTCAGACCCGTAAGAGATCGTTGTTCCATACTTTCTCGTTATATAACTTCCGTAAAGACCGTAAGTTTTTATATGGAAACCTTTCTCAGGTTTTTTACTCACTATATTTATCACACCACCGACAGCATCGGCACCCCAGACACCTGACTGGACACCTTTTACGATCTCTATCTGCTGGATATCATCCATTAGAAAAAGCTCGTAAAAAGGGTTTCCTCCTATAGTTGTAGGATCATTTATCCTTATACCATCTATCATGAAGACTGTGTTTTCCGTTTTATTTCCCCACAGATAGATTGAGGTAGTCTGACCGAATCCACCGTTTGAACTGAAACTTATCCCCGATCTGTTCTTTATAAGCTCTTTAAGATCAAAAGGCTTTTTCTCCTCTATCTCCTTTCCTGTTATTATCTCTGAAGGGGAGGTGATCTGCTTTATATCTGTGTAAGATCCATAAGCTGAGTAGATGGAGATATTTTCCAGTTCATATCCTTCTGATAAACTGATTATCCCTGCTGTCATAACTGCTGCAGATAATAGCTTCCTCATCCTGCCTCCTTTATGCAAATGATTTGTATTTGCAAGTTATTATATTATAGATTTTTCTCACTGTCCTGTAATATAATCAATCTTCCTTTGAGATTATAAGGAGGTAGGAGTTGTTTCGGTATATCTATCTTATACTGCTTGTTCTGACATTTACTGTTTTTTCTGAAGAGAAAAAGTGGGAGGTTCATATAGAGTTTGCCTATGTTAAAACATCAGGAAATACACAGACGGATACTATGGCGTCAAAGTTCAACGCTGATTATGAGCTTGATAAAAACAGATTTTATCTGAAAGGTGAGACTTTATACAAAAAGGACGATGGAAAGGAAAGTGCGAACAAGGTTATAACAGATGGAAGATGGGAAAGGGTTATACATGATGATCTTTTTGGTTTTTTAAATATAAGGTATGAGATGGACAAGTTCTCAGGTTATGAGTACAGAATATCAGGTGGTCCAGGTGTAGGTTACGATATCATTGAGAGGGATGATATGAACCTTAAGTCCCTGATATCTGTGATTAACTATTACGACAGATTTGTTGATGGGGAGAGGAAAAGCGACAGCTACTCCTCATCAAAGGTTGAGCTTTATTTTGACTGGGATATAAGGGAGGATCTTAAATATAGATTTGATATAAACTACATAGTATCACTGAGGGACAACCAGAACTACTTTTTAAATGGTGAGACAGGCTTTGAGATAAAGCTTAACTCGGTTCTCTCTATGGGTGTATCCTACAAGGTTAACTACCAGAACAAACCACCTGACCCTGATATAAAAAGAACGGATACAACATTACTAACATCTGTTATATTTGATTTTTGATCTACCTGAAATCCTTTATATTTCTTTTGTAGAAAACCTGGTAAACATTGTATATTCCTATAAAAATTCCTACAAGAATGCCTGTTATCGTCCATGAGATCTTACCAACCCTGTATCTTCCATCAAGCCACCATCCTATATACGCTCCTGCTATAACAGGGAGGAGAAATATAACACTTATACTTCCAATGTAAGACAGGGCGTACCATATATTTTTCTCCTTCTTCTTCTCAAGCCTCTCAATTCTCTCTTTTATCTCTTTAAAGAAATCTCCCATACTATCCCCTTTCAACCTCAACTATCTGTTTCATTATCATCCTCTCAAGTATCTGTATATTCTCCCTTAATTTTTTTTCAAACACCTCAATTCTGCTTATCCTTTTTGATAGCTCTTCCTTTATCTCCTCAACAGACTCACCTTTTACAGCTGTTCTTGTAACGAGAGAAACCCTGTTTTTCTCAACATTTAAGATCCCGTAATCGTAAGCTATGTATATCTTTTTTCCTTCCTGATCAACAAAATGACCTATAGATCTTGTTAGGACTGTTATAAAATCCTGATGCTCCGGGTATATTCCAAGACTTCCCTCAACATCCTCAAGGGATAGATATCTTATATTGAAAGTTTCCTTCTTCTCAGGTGTTATAAGGTTAAGGCTTAACAGCTTCATCAACAACTCCTATCATGTAGAATCTTGCCTCATCTATCTGGTCGTACTTTCCTTCCATTATCTCCTTACAGCCTCTTATTGTCTCTTTCAGTGGAACATTTTTACCTTTCTTTCCTGTAAATGCCTCTGTTGTGAAGAAAGGCTGTGTCAGAAATCTCTCTAACTTTCTGGCTCTCTGGACTATAAGTCTGTCCTCTTTAGACAGCTCCTCAATACCCAGCATATTTATAATATCCTCAAGATCCCTGTATCTCTGGAGATGGTATCTTACAAGGTTTGCAACCTCATAATGCTCATGTCCAACTATATCCGGATCTAAAACCTTTGTTCTTGATTCAAGGGGATCTATAGCAGGATAAAAACCTTTCGCAGCCCTCTCCCTTGAGAGAATAACAGTACTGTCAAGATGTGCAAATGTGCTTGAAGGAGCAGGATCGGTTATATCATCAGCAGGAACGTATATAGCCTGAACAGATGTTATAGAACCTGATTTTGTTGATGTTATCCTCTCCTCAACTACAGCTATCTCCTCCTTTAATGTTGGCTGGTAACCAGCCCTTGCAGGAAGTTTACCAAGGAGTGTTGATACCTCCATACCTGCCTGTGCATACCTGAATATGTTATCTATAAGAAGTAGTACATCTGTGTTTTTCTCATCCCTGAAATACTCAGCTATAGATAAAGCCGGGAATATGGCTTTTGCCCTTATCCCTGGTGGTTCGTTCATCTGTCCAAGTATAAGTGTTGTCCTTTTTAATACATCAAGTCTTTTAAGCTCGTGCCACAGCTCGTGAGCCTCCCTTATTCTTTCACCAACACCTGCAAATATTGATACACCTTCATGTATCTTTACCATTCTGAATATGAACTCTGTCAGGAGAACTGTCTTTCCAACACCAGCCCCACCAAAAAGACCTACCTTTCCTCCTTTAACGAAAGGAACAAGAAGATCAACTATCTTTATACCTGTTTCAAGTATCTCCCTTTCTTCCCTACCTTCCGTTATCTCAGGTGCTTTCCTGTAAACAGGATACTCTATATTTGATTTTATCTCTCCAAGCCTGTCTATTGGATTTCCAAATATATCAAGTGTTCTTCCAAGAACAGCCTCACCAACCTTTACTGTGAGATAATTACCTGTTCTTTTTACTGTCATATTTTTTGAGAGACCAACAGTTTTTCCTAGAACAAGACAGGATATGATGTTGTTCTCCTTTAACAGCTCAACCTCAAGTTTTGTTCCTGTCTCCTCAACTACAAGAACCTCTTTAAGGAAGGGAGTGTTATCCTCAGGAAATACAACATCAACAACACTCTCCCTTATGGAAACTATTTTTCCACTCATCATTCCCCCGTTATTACCCTGTATGCTGATATTATCTCCTGTATCTCATCTGTTATCTCTTCCTGTCTGAAATAGTTTCTCTCAATCTCAAGATTTTTAATATTCTTTTCTATTGATTTTGAGGCGTTGTCCATATTCATCAGCCTGACACCGTTTTCTGAGAGAAAGGACTCGAGGTAGGATCTGTATATATTTGCAAATATGTACTCAATAATAATGTCTGACAGGATCTGGGCTGGGTCTATATCAACAACAGGTGGGTATCTGTAGAGGTTTTCCCTCTCAACCTCAAAAGGTATTATTCTCTTTATTACAGGTCTGTATCTTCCTATCCCCATAAACTGGTTGTAGGATACGTATATCTCATTTATCTTCTCGGATATATAAAGCTGTGTTATATAGCCTATAAGCTCAGAAGCGTAGGAGTATATAGAATCGTAATCTACAGGTGATGGAAATGTTTTAAACTTCCTGTCGGAGATAACATCATCAAGTTTCTTACCCACAACTATAAAGCCTGCAAAGTCAGGATCATCTGAAAATTTTGATAAAACCTCCCTGCCTATCTTCTCATTGAAAAGACCGCAGAGACCCTGATCGGATCCATAAACTATAACAGCCTTCTTCCCTTCATTGAATGAGAGTGATAGATCAGGGTAAAAGGATAGTATCTTCTGAAGGCTGTCTGTTATCTCGGATTCGTAATCTCTCAGACTTGTAATGAGGTGCTGAGCCTTCTGGAGATTCAGGGATGCTATAGATTTCATTGATATAACGATCTTTCTTATATCATCAAACTTCTTTATCTTAAGTTCTATATCCTTTGTTGAGTTCATATCTCTTCAGCCAGCTTTTTAAGTTTTTCCTTTATCTGTGAGGTTAACACTTTTGAGATCTTAATATCTTTCAGTATCTCAGGATGTTCAGTTTTTATCCTTTTAAGTATAAAATCAGCTCTGTCATTAACCTGATCCTCAGGTATGTTATCAAAGTATCCCTCATTTAACAGGAAGAATATCACAACCTGTTCTTCAACCTGATAAGACTTGAGTTTAGGCTGTTTTAAAAGCTCCCTCAATCTCTTCCCCCTTCTTATGATCTCAGCTGTCTCACCAAAAACCTTAACACCTAACTTTGTGAATATCTCAACCTCAAGAAACTGTGCGTAGTAAAGTCTGAGGAACTCAGCAACCTCCTTTAATGCCGGTATCTGGGTCTTCCCTCCAATTCTTGAGACAGACCTTCCGACATCAACAGCAGGTCTCTGGTTTATATTGAAAAGGTTTGAATCGAGGTATATCTGTCCATCCGTTATTGAGATAACATTTGTAGGGATGTAAGATGATATTCTCCCTGCCTGTGTCTCAACTACTGGTAGGGCTGTAATAGATCCACCATCCTTTATCTTACACGCTCTCTCAAGAAGTCTTGAGTGTATATAAAATATGTCTCCCGGGAAAGCCTCCCTTCCCGGTGGTCTTTTCAGAAGGAGTGATAATGACTGGTATGCAAAAGCATGTTTTGTAAGATCATCATAAACTATTAGAACATCCTTATTTTTATCAAGGAAGTACTCTGCTATAGCTGTTCCGGAGTAAGGTGATAAAAACTGGAGACCTGGATATGAGTCTGATGTTGCAGAGACGATAACTGTGTAATCCATAGCACCGTATTTTTTCAATGTTGTGTAAACATCAAGAACTGACTGTTTTCTCTGACCTATTGATACATATATACAGATAACATCCTTATCTTTCTGATTTATTATAGTATCAACAGCTATTGATGTTTTCCCTGTTGAAGGATCACCAAGTATAAGCTCCCTCTGCCCTTTTCCTATTGGAAACATACAGTCAATAACCTTTATACCTGTGTAAAGCTGATCTTTCACAAAATCCCTGTCAAATAATGCCGGAGCTTCCCTCTCAACAGGATAGTAAACTGTTGTTTTTACAGGAGGCTTTCCATCAAGGGGTTTTCCAAGAGGATCAATTATTCTTCCTAAAAGCTGGTCTGAAACCGGCACAGAAACTATATATCCTGTTCTGTAAACAGGTGTGTTTATCTCAACATTCTCCTCCTTTTCAAGTATTACAGCTGTTACCTTATCTTCCTGTATGTCTATAACGATCCCTTTTAGGTTGTTGCTGAACCTTACAACCTCATAGAACATGGCATTTGGAAGACCTGATATTACAGCAATACCTTCCTCAACAGACTCAACCACTCCCTGTTCCTTTATTACAGGCTTAAGACTGTATTCATCAACAGCTCTTTTTAAAGCCTCCCTGAACCTGTCTACACTATCATGAAGTCTCAATTTTATCCCTCAGCAGTGTTTCAAATACAGATATCTGACCTTCAAGTGATGCATCTATCATCTTTGATGCTATATGTATCTTAACACCTGCGATAAGATCCTTCCTTTCCTCAGTTTTTATTGTTACATCAATACCAAACATATCCTTTATACTCTTTTTGATACTCTCAATCTCTTCCTCTGATAGAGGGTAAGCTGTTTCTACAGTTACCGTATTTCTCTCTTTTAGCTCAGCTGCTATATCATCAATCTCTTCCCTGTTTACACTTTTTATCCCTTCAATAGCTATACTCAGTAGTTTTTTGTGTAGATTTCTGTCTGATATACCGGAGAGAAGTTTTGATACAAACTTTAATGCGTATCTTACAGTTTCTTCTTTAAGCTCGTTTATAGCCTCTTTCTTCTCTATCTCAAGTGATTCTAGGAATTTCTGTCTCTGGGCATCAAGCTCCTTTTTCATCTCACTGTAAAGTCTCTCCTTCTCCTGCTGAACCTCCTTTGCTATCTGTGCTATCTTTGTTTTCTTTAGCTCTTCCATCTCCTTCACAACCTGATTGTACTCATCCTTTATCTTTTTAAGCTTTGATTCAGCCTCTTCAGCTTCCCTTATCTTCTGGTCTATATAGCTTTTCCTTTTCTTTAAAACAGAGATAACAGGGTTGTAAAGGAGTTTTTTTAGTATCCATAAAAGAACAAAGAAGTTAATAATCTCAAAAAGATATGTTAGTAGATCAAGCTTCATCTTTTATTCCTATTTTGTAAAAAGATGTATAAATGGGTTTGCAAACAGTATTATCAGTGCTATAACAAGAGAGTATATAGCAACAGACTCAACAACAGCAGCACCAATGAAGAAAAGTCTTATTATGTTGTTTGCCTGTTCAGGCTGTCTTGCCACAGACTCTATGGCCTTTGTTAAAGCCTCTCCTTCACCTCTTGATGGCATCATTCCACCTATGGCTATTGTTAGACCTGCTGTGAAGATTGAGACTGCGGCAATAATTGTTAATGAATCCAATTTAACTCCCTCCTTTTAAATTTCATACCAGTCTTCTTTTATACCTGATAATTTTCTGTCTATCTCTTCAACTTTAAGTCCCGCAACTATATATGCAAGTGTTAAAACACCAAAAAGATAAGCCTGGATAATATCGCCAACTATATTAAAAAGCATCATAGGGACAGGTATCAGAACACCTGTAAGAAGTACAAGTATCGCTATGATAAGATCCCATCCAAGCATATTTCCAAAAAGCCTGAAGGTGAGAGAGAGAATCCTTCCAAACTCACCTATAACATTTAGTGGAAAGAGTATAAAAACGGGCTCAAAGAACTTTTTGAAGTAACCTATACCGTGGAATTTTACACCGTAATAGTATATAGAGAAGAATGTTATTGTTGAAAGTCCTGCAACAGCGGAAAGGTTACCTGTTGGTGTGTGAAAAGGGGGAACCATACCTATAAGGTTTGAAAATGCAACAAATATCCACATTGTTGCTATCAGACTGAAAAATGGGAATACAGGTGTCTGTGAAAAATCCTTTATCTGTTTTGCCATTGCTATAATAACAGTTTCTATAAGAACCTGTTTTGTTGATGGATGCTTTACCTTAAGATCCCTCGTCAGTATAAATGATAGAACTACAACAACAGCCATAGCAACCCATGTTGTAATAACAACATCTGTTATAACAAGATGTATCTTTATGTTACCTATGCTGATATATCCAAGATCAAGAAGTTCTTTTGTGAATACTTTTTCTACTCCCATATCATTTAAGATCAGTTAAAAGCCTTGTGAATGTCAACCTTGAAAGATAAAAACCTAGAAGGAAAAAAAGTATCCCTATCTTGAAAAAGTAAGCAACAGCAACCGCCACAACAGAAAAGGGTATAAATCTTCTGAAAAAACCTGTTGATCTTTTTTTCTTGAGGATAGCCTCCTTACTGCTTTTAAAGAGATGATTAAAGAAAAGTATCCCGCAGAGATAACCTAAGAAGAAAAGCAGAGCGTAAACTATAATTTTCATCCCTTTTTCTCTATCTCACCTGCTTTTTTTAATGCTATCTCAGAGAAAACAGGCCCTAAAAACTCATGTATCGCTGTTGCTCCTATAACAATATTTACGAGAATAAGACCAACATCTCTGAACTCAGGGTTCTGGTATGCCAGGAGAGAAAGACCTATAACAATTCCACCCTGTGGAAACAGTGAAAATGCGAGATACTTTTTAACCTTGTCTGGGGCATTAGATATATGCCCACCTATATAAACACCAGTGTACTTTCCCGCAAATCTTGTTAAAACATAAACAATAACTATAGGAAGGTACTGCAGAAGTATTTTAAGGTTTAAAAATGCAGAACCTACAACAAAAAAGGCGGTAAATATAACATCCTCTATATAGTTCTCCAGTGGAGATCTGAACTTTTCATTTTCAGTATCAACATTTACAAGGGTTATTCCTGTAGTCATCGTAGCTAAAAGCTCATCAACACCTAAACCATGTGCAAGTGAGAATGTTATAAAGAGTATCCCGACTGTTACAGTAACTACCTCCTTCCTCTCCTCAGCAAACTGACCTAAGAAGTGCATAAGGTAACCCATAATAATACCGAGTATAACAGCACCTGCGACCTGATAGACAATCTCATAGACGATGTGGGGAATACTTATCCCCTGACCTGCCACAAGCGATGTTGCAATAGCATATCCTAAAACGAAGTTCATAATACCTGTTGCATCATCTAATGCGGCGACACCTAATACTGTTGTGGTCAGAACACCTTTAGCCCTGTACTCATGTATCACTGCAAGTGTTGCTGTTGGATCGGTAGGTGATGCAAGGGCACCAAAAAGGAGTGATAAAGCTATAAGCATTTTTATATCTATACTCTGGGTGAGAAAAAAGTAAAGGAACATAGCTAATGTAACAAATAGAAATGCAAGTTCAGCCTCACCTAAGGTTATAAATGCTATGCTCTTTCCAAGAGATCTCACCTTATCCCAGGAAAGTGAGGATCCGATAAGAAAAGTTATTATAGATAGTGATGCATGGGTGATTATATTTGATTTATTGAGAAATTCCTGATCTATAATATTCAGAAGGGAAGGACTCATAATTATACCGGCTAAGATATAGCCACTTACCCTTGGAAGATTAAAAAAGTTTGCTAAATTCCCAAAAAGGTAACCTACAATAAGTATCAGACCGATCTCAAGAAGCACGCCACCATGATGTATAAAGTCCATCCCCCTCCCGGATTTTTCAAGCTATTTTCTGTAGAACTGACAGTGCCTTTTCTGCCACATTTTCAGGTGTGAAACCGAACTCTTTCATAAGAACATCTCCTGGGGCAGACTCGCCAAATCTATCAAGACCTATGATAATACTGTTATCCCCGACTATATCCTTCCATCCAAGTGCAACACCTGCTTCAACAACAACCTTAGGTATGTTTTCAGGTATCACCTCTTTTCTGTAGCTCTCATCCTGTTCAAGGAAGAGCTCCCATGACGGCATTGATACAACCCTTGATTTTACACCTTTCTGATCAAGTATCTTTTTTGCATCCAGTACAACATGAACCTCAGATCCTGTTCCTACAAGTATAAGATCTGGATTTTCACAGTCTTCAAGTATGTAAGCACCTTTTTTTACGCCTTCTTTTATCGGATATCTACTTGGATCAAGAACAGGAACGTTCTGTCTTGTTAGAACAAGCATAACAGGTTTTTTCCTCTCTAAAGCTATCTTCCACGCCTCAACGGTCTCATTTGCATCTGCAGGCCTTATAACGGTCATATTTGGCATAATTCTGAATGACATAAGGTGTTCAACTGGCTGGTGTGTAGGGCCATCCTCACCGACCCCTATACTGTCATGTGTGAATATGAATATGGAATGTATATCCATCAGTGCAGCCATTCTTATAGATGCTCTCATATAGTTTGTGAAAACAAAGAAAGTGGCGCCAAACGGTATAATACCACCGTGGAGAGCCATACCGTTAACAGCTGTTCCCATTGCATGTTCTCTTATACCAAAATGTATATTCCTTCCAGTTGGTGTCTCACAGTAAAAATCACCCTTTCCTTTCATAACAACCTTGTTTGATGGTGCGAGATCTGCAGATCCACCTATAAGATTTGGGAGCCTGTCTGCAAGAACATTTAATGTCTCTCCTGAAGCTGATCTTGTTGCTATCTTCTTTGATGTGTCTTTAAATTCCGGGAGATTCCTGTCCCACCCTTCAGGAAGCTCTCCTGATATAAATCTTTTAAACTCCTCTGCAAGATCAGGGTATGCTTTTTCATACTCCTTGAACATCTCAGACCATTCTCTTTCCCACTTCTCACCTCTCTCAATCGCCTTTCTGAAATGTTCTAAAGCCTCCTGAGGAATATAGAACTCCTTATCATCAGGAAAACCAAAGAACCTCTTTGTCTCTCTTGCTTCCTCATCTGAAAGAGGTGCTCCGTGAACCTCAGGATCGTCCTGTTTTGGAGATCCATAACCTATATGTGTTCTTATCTTTATAAGTGAAGGTCTCTCCTTCTCATCCTGCGCAGCCTTTATAGCCCCGTATATCGCATCAAGATCATTTCCATCTGATACAGTTATAACATGCCATCCGTGGGCTTTGAATCTAAGTTCTATATCCTCATTCCATGCAAGATTCGTATCTCCCTCTATTGTTATATGGTTATCGTCGTAAAGGTATATCAGTTTCCCAAGTTTCAGCCTTCCTGCAAGAGCTGCAGCCTCAGAGGATATACCTTCCATAAGATCTCCATCTGAGACAATGGCGTATGTGTAATGATCAACTATATTGAAGCCATCCCTGTTGAAATAGTTTGAAAGGTAACACTCTGCTATAGCCATACCTACACCCATACCAAATCCCTGTCCGAGAGGACCTGTTGTTGCCTCTACGCCAGGTGTAAGTCCGTATTCAGGATGTCCAGGTGTTTTACTCCCAAGCTGTCTGAACCTTTTCAGCTCATCAAGAGGAAGATCGTAACCGTAAAGGTGAAGCAGTGAGTAAAGCATTGCAGAACCGTGCCCTGCAGAAAGTATAAATCTGTCCCTGTTAAACCAGTTTGGATTTTTCGGGTTGTGTTTTAAAACCCTGTCCCACAGAACGTAAGCCATAGGAGCGGCACCGAGTGGCATTCCAGGATGTCCTGATTTCGCTTTCTGGATCTGGTCCAGCGAGAGTATTCTTATAGTGTTTACACACAGCTGGTCAATATTCTCCATCTAACCTTTCACCTCTCCACAAAAAATTTTTTGTCATACAATATTTTAAACGTTATTGTCATTTAAAAAAAATTAATTTGGTCATACAATCTCTGACCAGTTCCCACGTTTTGTTTCCTTCTTTAAAGACAGTCTGAGTATATCAAGGAACTGTTTACGGCTTATATCCTCAGCCCCAAATCTTCTAAGATGTTCTGTTGACTGCTGACAGTCTATCATATCAAAATCCCATTCTTTTAATTTCTGTACAAGATGAACGAAGGCCACCTTTGATGCGTCTGAAACCTCATGGAACATTGACTCTCCAAAGAAAACACCACCAAGAGAAACACCGTAAAGACCGCCAACAAGTCTGTTACCAAGGTATACCTCAACAGAATGGGCGTAACCAAGAGAGTGAAGTCTTATATATGCATCTATCATCTCAGGAACAAGCCATGTTCCAGTCTGGTCTTTTCTCTCAACGGTGGCGCATCTGTTTATAACCTCCTCAAATGCTGTATCAAACCTGACAGTAAAGATATTTTTCTTAAGAGTCTTTTTAAGACTTCTTGATATTCTAAGCTTTTCAGGAAATAGAACCATACGGGGATCAGGGCACCACCACAAGATAGGCTCATCCTCAGAATACCATGGGAATATACCTAAGGAGTAAGCAAACAAAAGTCTTTCAGGTGAGAGATCTCCACCAATAGCAACAGGATAATTTTTAGGGGCGTTGTATGGATCAGGAAACCATATATCCTTATCTAATCTGAAAATCATTATAAAATCTCCAAAAATCCCTTTTATTTAAAGATATGCTTTAAAAACATAGTTGCATAAGCACCTTTTGGGAGGAAAAACTGAATTCTATCACCTTTTATCTCAAGATCCTCAGCTCTTAAAAAAGTCTTCCTGTAATCCCCCTTTATTCTGAGGTCTTTAAGTATTCTCAGTATCTCCTTCAGGTCTATACCTTCCTCTTTCAGAATATCTGAGTATACTTTTATCTCATAATCTTTCATCTTTACCTTGTAACCTAATATAGGCCAGAATTTTGGTATATTTTCCATTAGATATCTGTAGTCTGTAAAAGGTATAAAAAATCCGAATGTTTTTTCGTATATCCTGTATCCTTCAAAGTTTTCAGAGAGAAATCTCATCAACGTTTTATTCCAGAGATAACTCAGATATGCATCTATATAGAAGTTCTCAAACCAGCTTAGCTTTTTCCAGCTTGTTTCAGGGGGAATACTCATTAAAACCTTCCTACCTTTTTCAAAGTTCCTCTCAAGCCTCTGTATATCAAAGTAGTTTATAAACCAGTCCTGATCTTTTATATCTCTATGTTTAAGCTTTATAGAGAACCTGTTTCCCTTAAGCTGTCCAATTTTTATCCTTTTAGTTATCTTCCCCAAAAGGTAAAGTATGAAGAATGTTTCACTGTCTTTTTTCTCTCTGAGGATATCTCCTAAAAATCTTTCAGATGATACATACTGAAAGGTCAGAGCATTTTTATCCTTAAGACCTGCATAACCCAGTCTGTATCTCCCTGCTATCTCCTTTGTGTTCATATTTCTTTTTATGAGCATATAAAGGTAGAAATTTCCAGTTTCATTTACAGGAAGTTCTGCCACCTCACTCACTATAAAATCTTCAGGTTTTTCCTTTAAATTCCAGTTAAAAACGGTTTTTTCCATAATCCTGCCAGTTTTGAAAAATATATAAAATGTAATATAATAACAAAACTGAAAAAGGTGCAGGAGGAATTTAATGAAAATACCAGCGAGGCTGGTTGAGAGAATAGTTGAGAATATAATAAAAGAACTTTCAGATAAACATTATGTAGAAGCTGAAGATAACGAAAAATTTAAAAAAGATCTTCTTGAGATAATAAATAAGGCTATAGCAGAGGAAAAAGAGATAGAGGAACAGGCGGAAAAGCTTGTTGAACAGCATATGCATCTTATAGAGTCTGAGGATATAAGATACAGAACTGCCGTTTTAAAAGTGAAGGAAAAACTTGCTGAGGAGAGAAATATACATCTTGATCCTGAAGAGAGAATGAATCAGGTTGCACACCAGATAAGAAAGTATATAGAGACAGACCCTACAATCGAGATATTTGAACATCCAAACAAGATAAGAAGAAAGGTTTTTGAGATTCTAAAACAGCTTGTTAAAGAGGAGAAGGAGATAGACAGGGAGGTCAGACAGAGAATAAAGTCCTACTCTAAAAAGATCCTTGAGGGAACACCTGAGTGGAGGATACTTTACAACAGGATATATGAGGACGCACTGAAGAGAAGGGGATTACTATAGTTTTTCTCTCAATATCTGGAGATCTTAAATGCCTGAACTAAGGTACAACAGACTGAATGATACATGGGTAATAATATCAAAAGAAAGGGCAAAAAGACCACATGATTACCCTTTAATCTGGGAAGATAAAAAAAAAGTAGATAAAAAGAGCTGTCCATTTGAACCTGGACATGAGCATCTCACACCTCCAGAGGTATTTGCGATAAGAGATCCGGGAACAAAACCAGATCAGCCTGGATGGAAGGTCAGGATAATCCCAAACAAATTTCCAGCATTAAAACCCTCTGAGCCTTTTTTCAGAACATCTGAGGCTATCCATGATCTTATGGGTGGTTACGGATTTCATGAGGTTATTATTGACACACCTGACCACGAAAAGCATATAAACGATTTTTCCGTTGAGGATCTTGTTCTGATGTTCACAGCATACAGGGAAAGGATGAGGCAGATATACAGTGAGAGGAATATATATTATGTACAGATATTTAAGAATCACGGTAAGGAGGCCGGCAAAAGTCTCTACCACTCACACTCCCAGCTTATAGCACTTCCAAGAATACCAAAAAGGGTTGAGACACAGATAAAACAGTGCAGACATTACTACAGGGAGAAGGAGAGATGTCTCCTGTGTGATGAGGTAAGCTTTGAACTTAGAGAGGGTGTTAGGGTTGTTCATGATAATGATCATTTTATTGTATACACACCTTTTGCATCTGCATTTCCCTTTGAGCTGAAGATAGTTCCAAAGATACATTCTGATGATTTTCCATCAATTGATGATGATATGATATTCTCACTTTCTGAGGCTGTAAGAGTGGCTGTAAGGAAGCTTGACAGACTTTTAAAAAACCCACCTTTCAATATGATGCTTCATACATCACCTCCGAGAAGAGATCTTCCCTACGATCCTGACTACTTTTACCAGATGGACAGACTTTTTCACTGGTATGTTGAGATATTTCCAAGAATGGCCATACATGCAGGTTTTGAACTTGGGACGGAGTTTTTTATAAACCCAACACCACCTGAGGATGCAGCGAAGTATTTAAGGGAGATAAATATAGATTAAAGGAGAGGTTATGAGAGAGAAGATACTTGATATGCTTGAGCTTCAGGACAGACTTAACAGGAAGATAAATGAGAACTGGAGAGATATTAGATCAAAGGAGGATTTTGCGAGGGCTACATGGATAGAGTGTGCGGAGCTTGTCGACAGTCTCCCATGGAAATGGTGGAAAAAACAGGAAGCTGATATGGATAATGTTAAGATTGAGGTTGTTGATATATGGCATTTTATAATGTCTTATATACTTATGGATTATGAAAAGCCTGAGGAGGCTGTAAAAAGTTTTCCTGTGGATATGTTCATAAAAGGGGTAAAAGAGGACTTCCACAATATAGATATACCTGGAGAGTATATAAACCATTATCTTGGGGAAACAGATACTTACAGAAAGATAATCTTTCTCGCCGAAAGGGTTGCTGAAGGATTTTTGAAGGAGAATCTGAATGAAGGTGTGTTTTTCTTTGGTCTCCTTGTGAAAAACACTATCTCATTTGATGAGCTCTACCTTCTTTACACAGGTAAAAACATTCTGAATCATATAAGGCAGGAGAAAGGGTACAACAAAGGAGAGTACAGAAAGCTTATTAACGGTCTTGAGGATAACCAGTATCTGTTTAAAATAGTAAAAGAGGTAAATGATAAGGACCAGCTTGAAGAGAGGATAAGAGAAGCTTTTGAACATTTACACAGATAATTAATGGAGGGAAAAGATGGATCCTACAGGTGGACTAATTATAAGTCAGATATTCTGGCTTATATTTATATTTTTGCTGATACTCCCCATGATAAAGGCCCAGACATTAGAGTGGAGCAGGGAAAGGCTTATAAAGGCTATAGAAACAAGAAGGAAATCAAGAGTTATCACTATGATACACAGACAGGAGACAAGATCTCTCCTCGGCTTTTTTATGATGAGATTTATAACTATAGAGGACTCTGAGCAGGTTTTAAGGGCTATAAGAATGACACCTAACAATATGCCTATTGATTTTATAATACATACTCCCGGTGGTCTTGCACTTGCCGCAACACAGATAGCACAGGCTCTTGTTGATCATAAAGCACCTGTAAGGGTTATAATACCCCATTATGCAATGTCTGGAGGAACACTTATAGCTCTTGCTGCTGATGAGATAATAATGGACGAACATGCTGTTTTAGGTCCTGTAGATCCTCAGCTCGGTCAGGAGCCTGCCGCATCAATAGTAAATATTGAAAAACTTAAAGAACCGAAGGATATAGATGATGAAACTCTGATAAAGATAGATATAAGTAAGAAAGCCTTAAAACAGATGTATGAGAATGTTAAAGGTATTCTTTTGAAGAAAGGGTATGATGAGGAAACAGCCTCAAAGATAGCTGAAGAGCTGTCACAGGGAAGATGGACACATGATTACCCGCTAACTGTTGAGTATCTAAAGAATTTAGGTCTCAAGATATCAACTGATGTTCCAGAAGAGGTTTATGCACTTATGGATCTGTATCCACAGCCTGCCGGAACACCTGCGGTTCAGTATATACCGGTTCCCTATCAGAGACCGGGAAACAGTCAGCCTACAGGGAGTGGTAGAAGTTAATGGGAAGGTGGAAAAGACAGTGGACTGTCTTAAAGATAAGGGATATATTCATAACAGGACTTTTTGTATTCATACCTATAGCGATAACAGTATGGCTTGTAATATGGCTTTTAACATTTGTTAACAGTCTTATCCTCCCATATATAAGATATATCATACCTATACCGAATATCCCGGGTGTTGGGATACTTCTTACGCTTATTCTTATATTTGTGACAGGTCTTATAGCTCAGAACTATTTTGGTAAGAAAGTTATAGATTACTGGGATCGTATCATAAACCGTATTCCACTTGTGAGATCCGTTTATTACTCTATAAAACAGATGATGGAAAACCTTTTTAACAGTAAAGGAAAGTTCTCAAAAACCGTTCTTGTTGATTTTCCAAGGAAAGGTATGCTCTCAATAGGCTTTGTTGCAAATGAGGTTGAACTGAATGGTGAGGAGTACTATCTCGTTTATGTTCCAACAGCACCAAACCCAACTTCAGGTTACACACTATTTGTTAAAAAAAGTGAGACGATCCATACAGACCTGTCTGTTGAGGAAGCTACAAGGATAATTCTGTCAGGAGGTCTTGTTACGAAGGACAGCGTCAGATTTCTGTTAAAGGATGGGGAGAAAAACCGTGCTTCTTCCGATATATAGACAGTGTGTTAATAAGAAGTGATACAACAGTCATAGGTCCAACACCACCAGGAACAGGGGTTATAGCAGATACCTTATCCTTCACATTATCAAAATCAACATCTCCCACTATCTTTCCATCTTCAAGTCTGTTTATCCCAACATCAATAACAACTGAGTTTTCCTTTACCATATCATCTGTTATCAGCTTAGGTTTTCCGACAGCAACAACAAGAATATCAGCTTTCTGTGTATGATCTTTAAGATTTTTTGTATTTTTGTGGCATACTGTAACTGTTGCTTCTTCATTTTTAAGAAATAGAAGTGACATAGGCTTTCCAACAATGTTACTTGCACCTACAACAACAACATCTTTTTTGAATGTTTCTATCCTGTAATGTTTAAGCATTATCCATATCCCAAGAGGAGTACATGGGATTATACCGTCATCTTTACCTGTGGCAAGTTTTCCCATATTGAGTGGGTGAAAACCATCAACATCTTTTTCAGGGTTTATGGCCTCTATAACCCTCTGCGTGTTTATATGTGATGGTAAAGGAAGCTGAACAAGTATCCCATCAACATCATCATCACCATTTAACTTCCCTATAAGTTCTAAAAGCTCAACCTCTGTTGTACTTTCAGGGAGGTTAAATGAGAGAGAGCTTATACCTACATACTCACAGGATTCCTTCTTTCTTCTTACATACACCTTACTTGCAGGGTCTGAACCTACAAGTATTACAGCAAGTGCAGGCTTTCTAAGACCTTTAGAGATGTAACTCTCAACCTCAAGTTTTAGCTCTTTTTTTATCGTTTCGGATAGTTCTTTTCCATTCAGTATTAACGGCATTCTATACCTCTATATAAAGAATTTTTCTTTCAGTTTTTCCGATTCGTTCTCTGTAAGTATCTTTGTTATCTGGGCAATAAACATACCATCTTCTGATTTCAGTTTGAATTTGTAGACAGGGGTTCTGTTAAGACTTCCTATAAACTGGCTGTTTTTAAGATCAAACTGATCTTTCTCCTTTAAACTTTCTGTTGTTATCTTCTTTTCCAGTACAAAAAGTTCCAGATTAACTGTGAGATTTTTTTTCAATACTGCCTCTAAAACTGTCTTTAGGTATATATATTATAAATGAAAAAAGGGGGCTTTAAAGCCCCCTCTGATTTATGCCCCTTCAGGCCTTTTAACATCGTACAGAATATCATCTGTTGGGTGTCTGTATAGAGGCATATCAAGTCTTTTCTCATCAAGGTAGTGGCCGATAAACCCTATAGTTCTACCTAAAACGAAGAAAGCGTTAAACGCTCCAGCATTTATGAGCTCATCTATCTGTTCATCAGAGTAACCTAAAGCTCTAAACATATCAACAAGGAGAACACCTATCGTTCCGTCAACGTTAAGTATCAGGTTTTCTTTCTTTGATGTTGTAACCTTCTCAACCTCAAGTGCGTAATCTAAAAGCTCAGTGCTTGGGAAGTTCTCTTTTGCAAAGTTCTTTAAAAGCTCAACCCTTTTATCTGGGTTTTTAGTTGATTTAATTCTGTGTCCGATACCCGGTATAGGTATCTTCTCAACCTTTTTCATATAATCAACAAAATCAACAGGATCCATTCCCTTCTCTTTAGCCATTTTGAAGTATTTTGCTGCTCCGTCAATAGCCCCACCAAATCTTGGACCTATTGTTAGTATACCTGTAACTATTGATGACATAAGATCCTTTCCGGCTCTCGCTGTCACCTTTGTATTGTGAGCACCTGAAACTGCAGGTCCGTGATCTGCAACAACCTTTATTACCATATCAAGGAATTTAGAAGCCCAGTCAGGGAACTTCTGTTTGAACCAGAGGAGACCTATAACATCGGCTATAGAGTAATTCTTCTCAACAACCTCTGATATAGGAACACCGCAGTATGTAGCCTCTTCACCTCTATCATCTGAGATTGTACATATGAAGTTAGTAGGTCTTCTTACCTTTCCAGCTTTTACAGCTTTAGCATAATCTTCTGGAACTGGAGGAACTTCTGGCTCAGGTATATCTGCTATCTCACCTTTTGAGTGTAACTCTTCATAAACGCCGTTTATAAGCTCAGGGAGATCGTTAAAAGATTTTGGAACATAGGCTCCAGCCTCTCTTAAAGCTTCATTTTTAGCATCAGCTGTTTCTCTTTCAGCACCGGCTTTTGCACCTGCGTGTCCGAACTGAACCTCACCACCAAAGTATTTAGATATTGTTCCGATACACCACGCTATAACTGGTTTTGTTATCCTTCCATCTTTTATAGCCTCAGCAACTCTGTACTCAAGCTCTCCACCAACCTCACCGAGAAGAACCATCATCTTAACCTGAGGGTTTTTCTCAAATCTGAGCATATGGTCAAGGAAGTCCGTTCCCGGATATCTGTCACCACCTATAGCTATACCTTCAGCTATACCGTTAGCATTTCTTGCTATAACATTTGAAAGCTCGTTGAAAAGACCACCTGATCTTGTTACGAGACCAACTGAGCCCGGTCTGTGGAGCTTTGAGTTTACTATATTTTCAATTGTTCCACCTGTGTTTGCTATTCTGAAAGCACCTGGAGCTATACCACCAACAGTAGCCGGACCTATTATCCATTTCCCAAGCTCCTTAGCCTTAATTCTCATAATTCTTGCAAATCTCTCAGGTATACCTTCAGCTGTTATAGCTATTGTTCTTATTGTAGGTATGTCTAAAGCTTCCATTGTTACATCATATGCTGTTCTGAAAGAGGCAAAATTAAGGAGAACGTCAGCCTCAGGGAAATCTTCAGCAGCCTCAGGAGTTGATTTATAGATAGGGATCATTATCTCCTGTGTTCCGTAGAAGAATTTATCAAATTTTCTTGATTGTGTTGGTGCAACAATAGCTACTATAGATGGATCTCTTCCGACTACATAATCGTAGTCAAGCATTCTCTGGATAGCATTTCTGTTCAAGTTCCAGAATATAGCTTTTGTGTTTCTGTCAAAAAGTAAGTAGTCAGGCTTGCTCATTTATTAAACCTCCTTATTGTGTTTTAAATTTATGCAGCTATCTCTTCTGCTTCTTTTATTGCTTTTCTAACAATCTCAGTCATATGAGTTTCAGGTCCGTAAACCTCAATAGGAAGACCTAACTCTTCTGCAGCTTCTTTTATTCTCTTAAGACCTACCTCGTAGTTTGGACCACCTCTTCTAACGTATATTCTCACTCCTATCTCTCTCAGTTTGTCCGCGTACTCTTTCATAGCATCTATAATTCCGTCAAATGTTTTAGCTACGTCTGTGAAGTTAGCTATAGCACCACCGATTATGAGAATCTTGTGTCCTTTTGGGTGTTTTGATCTTGTCATAAGATCAAATACTGTTTTAACATACTCCCTTGTCTCAGCCCTTGATGGGTTACCTGAGTACTCACCGTAGTTTGCAAGTTCCTTAACATATCCAAGATCAGCAACTGTGTCAGCATAAACAACAGATGCACCACCACCTGCAACAAGTGTCCAGATTCTACCTTCTGGATTCAGAATTGTGAGTTTTAAAGATGCACCAGATTTCTCGTCCATCTCTTTGATATACTTCTCTTCAGGTGTAAGATCCCTTCCAAATCCTGCGGGAAACTCAAGATCTCCCCATTTTCTTCCTGCAACAAACTGTGCGGTATCATCAACCCTTCCAACAAAGTCAAGGGGGTATATTTTGCTGTCAACCATCACAAGCGGGTTGATCTCAAGGTATGTGAAGTGTAGATCTCTGAAAAGCTTGTAAAGTCTGAAAACGAAATCTGCATACTTCTCTCTATCTTTTATATCTGCTGGAACATTCTCTTCAATAAGTTTTTTTATTTCCTCATCAGATGCTGTAACAGGTATCTTAACCTCAACAACCTTGTCCCAGTTTTCTTCTACTTCTATTCCACCGAATGCTGACATATAGATAATATCTTCATCCTCACCTGTTGTTATAGCAACGTAGTACTCTTCCTCAGGTTTGTGTGGAACGAAAGGTTCTACAAGGAAGTGTGTTAGATGTCCTTTTACTCCATTTATCTCGATCTCTTCAGACATCTTCTGTTTTATCCACTCTTTAACATCCTCCCATGTAACATCGCCTGGTTTTTCCTTTTTGAAAAATATAAGACCTAACTTACCCCTTTTACCAAAAAGCATATCAGGTTTTGCTACGAGGGGCATTTCTTTAACCCATGGATGTTCTTCAGGAACTTTATCCAGATCTGTATCCGGTGTTATAAGGACGGATTTAAAATCGTACTGGAATGCACCGTCAAAATACTCATCCCAGTTCTGGGCTAAGATCCTTTTTCCATCGTACTCCCTAATACCTCGTTGAGCCATTTATATCCTCCTTTTACTGAGATTTAAATTGTAGTAACAACGTAATAGGGGCGTCCCCCCACAGAGAGAGAAACGCCCCTTTTGTAAAGTAAACTTATCTGTATGTTTTCTTTATTACTGTAGCAGAGCATCTATTATCCTGTTGAATGTTTCACTAGGTCTCATAGCTTTTTCAGCCTTTTCATCATCTGGATGGTACCATCCGCCTATATCTGTTGGTTTTCCTTCAGAAGCAGCGATCTCGGAGAGTATCTTCTCTTCATTTTCCTTGAGATCTGCGTACACCTTGCTGAACTTCTCGGCAAGCTCCTTATCCTCATTCTGAGTAGCAAGAGCCTCAGCCCAGTAAAGTGCAAGGTAGAAGTGGGAACCTCTTGTGTCAAGCTGACCAACCTTTCTCTTTGGAGTTTTATCGTTATCAAGGTATTTTGCTATAGCTTTTGAAAGTGCATCAGCTATCACCAGTATTCTTGGGTTGTCCTTCTCATGGAGTGTTTTCAGCTGTTTGTAAGCAAGTCTTAAAGATTCATCAAAGGCTAAGAACTCACCTAATGAATCCCATCTGAGATGACCTTCTTTTATGAACTGCTCAACATGTTTTGGAGCAGATCCACCAGCACCTGTCTCAAAAACACCACCACCTGCTATAAGTGGAACTATAGAGAGTGATCTTGCAGATGTTCCAACCTCTATGATTGGGAAGAGGTCTGTAAGATAGTCCCTTAAAACGTTTCCTGTAACAGCGATTGTGTTCTCACCATTTCTGAATCTTGCAAGTGTAAACTTCATAGCATCAGCTGGAGCTTTTATGTACCAGTCAACATCAGAAAGATCGTATTTTGGAAGCTCCTCTTTAACTTTCTCTATAAGATTTCTGTCGTGTGCTCTGTACTCATCAAGCCAGAAAACGATTGGATATCCGCTTTCCTTAGCCCTGTTTACAGCTAGCTTTATCCAGTCTCTTATAGCTATATCTTTTGTTATACAAGATCTGTAAATATCTCCTTCATTTACACAGTGTTCCATAAGAACATTTCCATCTTCATCAACAACTTTCATCTTACCATCAGCTGGTGGGAAGAATGTTTTGTCGTGAGAGCCGTACTCCTCAGCCTTCATTGCCATAAGACCAACGTTCTGAACGGTTCCTATTTTAGTCGGGTCAAACTGGCCTCTGGCTTTTATATCTTCAATGATCTCCTTATACATTGTTGCGTATGATCTGTCTGGGATACAGAGAACTGTGTCATCTGTTTCTCCGTCAGGGCCCCATCCCTGAAGGCCGTTTTTAATAACTGCAGGAACTGAAGCATCAATGATTACATCGTTTGGCATATGGAGGTTTGTGATTCCTTTGTCAGAATCAACCATGTACATTCTTGGTCTTTCTTTGTAGATCTCTTCTATAGTTTTCTTTATTGCGTTTTTCTCTTCCTCTGGTAAAGACTCAATTCTGTTTTCAAGCTCCTGCATTCCAAACTCTGGTTTCCATCCTAACTTTTCTATAGCATCAGCATGTCTTTCAAAAAGTTTTGAGTAGTAAACTCTTATAGCGTCACCAAATATTACTGGGTCAGAAACCCTCATCATAGTAGCCTTAACGTGGAGAGAGAAGAGGATATCATCTTCTTTAGCTCTATCTATAACCTCAGCAAAGTACTCTCTGAGTTTCTTTCTGTTCATGTATGTTGCATCAACAACATCACCTTTTCCTACCTCAACCTCTTTAAGAACTGTCTGGTTTCCATTTTTGTCTTCAAACACATACTTTATCTTTGTATCCTTCTCTATGATCACAGACTTTTCATGCTGGTAGAAGTCACCTTCTTTCATGTGTGCAACGTGAGACTTAGAGTGAGGTGATACCTCCTTGAGTCTGTGAGGATGCTTCTTAGCGTACTCTTTAACAACGGCAGCAAGTCTTCTGTCTGAGTTACCCTGTCTTAAAACTGGGTTAACAACAGATCCTACACATCTATCGTATCTCTCCTTTATCTTTTTCTCTTCCTCAGTCTGTGGGTTTTCAGGGTAATCTGGAAGAGGGTATCCCTGCTCCTGAAGCTCTTTTATAGCTTCCTTAAGCTGTGGAACTGAAGCTGAGATGTTCGGGAGTTTCATTATGTTTGCTTCTGGTTTCCACACAAGCTCTCCCATGTAGGCAAGCTCATCAGGAATTCTTTTGTCTTCTGGAAGAATATCAGGAAACTGGGCGATTATTCTTCCTGCGAGGGAGATATCTCTTAACTCAATATTGATGTCTGCATCTTTTGTGAAGGCCCTCATAATTGGAAGAAGTGAGTATGTAGCAAGGGCTGGAGCCTCATCAATTTTCGTCCATACGATAGTAGCTTTTGCCATACTTTTAATCCTCCTTGGTTTATTTGGTTTTTTTTAATATTATACACAAAAAAATATAACACTGTTTGATTTTTTTGTTCAAGTTGAACATTAATATCATACTATTAATTTTTGCGTTGTAAAAATATAACCTCTGTTTGATAGATAAATTTTATCTTTGATATACCTGAGGATTAACCATATAATATATACTTAACTTTTTAAACAAAGATACAGGAGGATACGTTTATGGGTATGACTTTAACAGAAAAAATACTGGCAGAGCATGCTGGAAGAGACTTTGTAGAACCAGGTGAACTTGTAACTGTGAAGGTTGATCTTGCAATCGCAAATGATATAACAGCTCCCCTTGCAATAAAACAGCTTGAAAAATACGGGATAGACAGAGTTCACGATCCTGAAAAGATAGCACTTGTTATGGATCATTTCTTCCCACCTAAGGATATACTCTCTGCACAGCAGATAAAGATATCAAGGGATTTTGCAAAAAAGATGGGAATAAAAAACTATTTTGAAGGCCAGGACAGCGGTGTTATGCATACGATATTACCTGAAAAAGGATTCATCGTTCCCGGTGATCTTGTGATGGGTGCAGACTCACACACATGTACCTACGGAGCTTTGGGAGCTTTCTCAACAGGTGTTGGATCTACAGATATAGCATACATATTTGCTACAGGGGAGACATGGCTGAAGGTTCCTGAGACAATGAAGTTCACATTTTATGGAAAACCTCAAAGATGGGTTGGTGGAAAGGATTTTGTTCTTACAGTTATAGGTGAGATAGGTGTTGATGGTGCTTTATACAGAGCTATGGAGTACCACGGAGAGGCTATTCAGGCACTTGATGTGGAAAACAGACTTACGATAGCTAATATGGCTATTGAGGCTGGTGGTAAGAATGCTATTATGGAGGCTGATGAGAAGGTTTTAGAATGGCTTAAAGACAAAACAGACAGACCTTTAAGAATGCTGAAGGCTGATCCTGATGCAAAATACTGCTGTGAGTATGAGTTTGATGCATCAAAGATTGAGCCTGTTGTTGCAGCTCCAAACCTTCCATCAAATGTCAAACCTGTAACTGAGGTTGCTGGAAAGCCTATAAATCAGGTATTTATAGGATCGTGTACAAATGGAAGGATGTCAGATCTCAGAATTGCGGCTCACATACTGAAAGGAAGAAAGGTTCATCCCGATGTAAGATGTATCGTTATACCTGCCTCAGACAGAATATACAAACAGGCTTTACATGAGGGCATACTTGAGATACTTGCAGATGCAGGCTGTCTCATTAGCACATCAACATGTGGTCCATGTTTAGGCGGACATATGGGAATACTCGCAGAAGGTGAGGTATGCGTATCAACATCCAACAGAAACTTTACAGGAAGAATGGGCCATCCAAACAGTGAGGTATACCTTGCAGGTCCAGCAGTGGCTGCAGCTTCAGCTGTACTTGGAAGAATAGCACATCCTGATGAGGTTGTCGGGACAAAGGCTGAAGCTGTAGTTTAAAAATAAAGGAGGTAGTTTGATATGGCTTTTTGGGATGCTGTTGTCAGGGTTTTAATTGGGATAATTCTTATCTTCCTCGGTATTGAGAAAGGTGGTGCATGGGTGATAGGTGAGGTTGTTGGTTTTGTTCTTATACTCACAGCTATCACAACATTCTGCCCACTTTACACACTTGCAGGTGTGAGTTCTAAAGGAGAAGACCTGAAAGAAGCTTGAAGGGAAAAAGAACACTCGCTTTAGATGTTGGAACTAAAAGAATAGGGGTCGCTTACAGCGATCCCCTTGGTATATCAACAAATCCACTTCCATATATAGATAATGATGAGCATGCCTTTGAGAAGATAAGGGATGTTGTGAGAGAGTACGATATAGGAACTGTTGTTATAGGGCTACCTTTAACACTTAAAGGTAAAGAGGGAACACAGGCTAAGCTGACCAAAGAGTTTGCACAGAAGCTGAAAGGCTATCTACCTGAGGATGTTGAGATAGAGTTTGTTGATGAGAGGTTCACAACATCGCTTGCTGAGAAACAGCTTAAAGAGACAGGTAAAAGATCAAAAAAGAGGGAAAAGATAGACAGTCTCTCTGCTGTTTATATACTTAAAACATACCTTGAAAAGAAGCAGTACATGAATGGTTAGGTTACTGAAGTATACCTTTTTCTTCATATCCACAGCTCTCTTTTTAGCTTTATTAATGTATATCTACATAATCATTCCACATCCTGTTGGGAAGGAAAAAACGGTCTTCATACAGAAGGGAAAGTCATTAAAGGAGATATCTTCCATACTTGAGAAAGAAGGGATTATTAAGGACGGAAATATTTTTTTAATATACAGCCTTTTAAGGAATAAGCCTTTAAAGGCCGGTTACTACAGGTTTAAAGGAGCTTACTCAGTTAAAGATGTGTGGGATATACTCTATGAGGGAAGGGAGCAGATATACCCATTTACTATAATCCCTGGAGAAGATCTTTTTGATATAGCTGAAAAACTTGAGAGTGAAGGTTTTGTGAAAAAAAGGGAATTTCTGGATTATGTCTTAAATAGAAAGAATGTGGAAAAGTCTGGTCTTAAAGGCATATCATTTGAGGGTTACTTCCCACCGGAAACCTATTTTCTCAGTAAAAACTCTGATGTAGAGTATATCGTTAAAGCATTCTTGAAGGAGTTTAAGAAAAAATATCTTCCTTTTAAGGAACAGTTTGAGAAAAAGGGGATAGCATTTTACAAAGGTATGATAATAGCTTCTATGGTTGAGAAGGAAAGCCCTGTTGATGAAGAAAAGCCTGTTATTGCCGGAATAATAATAAAAAGGCTTAAGAAAAATATGCCCCTACAGATAGACCCTACCGTTATATACAGTCTAAAACTTGAAGGGAGATGGGATGGAAAGCTCGGTGGTGATATTATGAGATTTGATTCGCCTTATAACACTTACATAAATAAGGGACTTCCACCAACTCCTATATCATCTTTCAGTCTTGAGAGTCTGAAAGCTGTTTTAAACTACAGAGAGACAGATTACCTTTACTACTTCTCACCTGACGGAAAGAGACACATTTTTTCTAAAACGTACAGAGAACACCTTAGAAAGCTGAAAAAATACAGATGATTTATGATAGAATGATCAGGAAATGAAGATACTCTACAGATACATAACTAAAAATATACTAAAGAACTTTCTGGTGCTTATAGCTGTATTTTCCATAGTTATTGTGTCCTCACAGCTTCTTCATCTTCCTTCAGTTATGTACCATGCCGATATAACAAACTTCTTCAAACTTCTCTTTCTTATGAACCTGTCTTTTTTAAAGTTTCAGCTTTTATTTGCCTTCTTCCTTTCAACAGCTCTCCTTGGTTTCAATATGAGGGAAAACAGGGAGATATATGCGGTTTACTCAGCAGGTATAACTAAAGGTCAGCTGATAAAACCTCTAGTTGTTATCTCACTGATCATCTTTACAGTATCTCTGATTGTAAGTATGTTTGTGGTACCTTATGCAAACAGGGAAAGGGCAAAATTTATAACACTGAATATAAAAAGATACTTCCTTGATGCTGTTCAGGAAAAGAACTTCTTTCAGCTTTCAGACAATGTTACGATTTATACAGAGAAGAAGGAAGGGAACAGATTTGAGAACGTTTTTATATATAACAGGGAAAGGGGACAGACAATATCTGCAAAGGAAGCCTTTTTTGATACAACAACATTCTTTCTGAAGAAGGGCTATATACAGATACCTGATGAAAAGGGTTTTAATATTTTAAGATTTGAAAGTTACAGATTTAATATAGATGTTGAGTACCTAAAAAAGTACTCTATAGAGGATTACAGAAATAAAGATCTTCTGATGATAATTAAGAAAAGTAAAAAGGATAAGAATAGAGCCCTTTCTGTCTTAACTGACAGGATTCTTTTCCCTTTTCCATTTCTTTTTATTGGTGTTTTAGGTTTTATGGTAGGAATAAAAACCCAGAAAGGTAAGGACAGCGTTATAGCAACAACAGTTCTTATATCTATAGTTTATCTTGTTTTGAACTTCTACTTTATAAAGCTTATAGGGAAAGGTAAGATTGATCCGTCTGTTTACGCTTTTGTCCTTTTAGCCTATTTCTCATCAATCACTTACTATTTCTACAGAAAGTGATCAGTTTGATATTATCCTTTCAAGATGTTCGTAAAACTCTGGATAGGATATAAATACAGAGTCGGCATCTTTTATCTTTATCCCTTCCTCAGATATAAGACCTAATATTGAAAATCCCATAGCTATTCTGTGGTCTTTATAGCTGTCAACAACGCCGCCTTTTACCTTCTGCTTTCCTTTTATCACCATTCCGTCAGGTAGCTCCTCAACATCTATACCTAAATTTTTAAGGTTTTCAACAACAGCCTTTATTCTGTCGCTCTCTTTTACCCTCAGCTCTTCAGCACCTGTTATTATCGTCTCTCCTTCAGCCTGTGTTGCTACTATACTCAGGAGAGGTATCTCATCAACCATTGATGGAACATCTTCCTTTTTTATCCTTATTCCTTTAAGGTCGGGTGAGTATCTTACATAGATATCCGCAACAGGCTCCTTTGCCTTCTCCCTTATATTTGTGTACCGGATATCTCCTCCCATCTCTTTAAGCTTTCTGAAAAATCCATCCCTTGTTGGATTTATGAGAACATCCTTAAGTAAAAGCTCAGAGTCAGGTATTAGAACAGCAGCAGCTGCAAAAAATGCTGCAGAAGATGGATCAGCTGGAACATCAATCTCTATACCTTCAAGTTTTTTTGATCCTGAGATAGTCACTGAGTACTCATCGTCCCTTTCTATATGTATATCAGCCCCCATAGCATCAAGCATCTTTTCAGTGTGATCCCTTGATATGTATGGCTCTGTAACTTTTGTTTTCCCTTCTGCTAAAAGTCCTGCAATAAGAAGTGCAGATTTTACCTGTGCACTTGATCTTTTGTTGTAAAACTGTATCCCTTTAAGTGATGATCCTCTAACAGATAGAGGTAGAAGTTTTCCGTCCTGTCTCCCATCTATCTTTGCACCCATACTTCTTAAAGGATCTGCCACCCTTCCCATAGGTCTCTGTCTAAGACTGTCATCACCTGTTAGAGCGGAGAAGAACTCCTGACCTGATAGAAGTCCAAGTGTCAGCCTTGTTGTTGTCCCTGAGTTTCCCATATCCAGTATGTCCTCAGGCTCTTTAAAGCCTTTAAGATTAACACCTTTTATCTTGAGAACGCCTTTTTCCTCAATAATAGAAACTCCCAACTTCCTGTAGACATTTAATGTTGTTAATGTATCTCCTGCTTTAAGAAAGTTCTTCACAACTGAGACACCATCTGCAAGAGATGTAAGTATTATTGATCTGTGGGATATTGATTTATCTGAAGGAACTCTAAGTTCCCCTTTTATTCTACTTACCTTAGATATCTCCTTCTCCATTCAAACCTCACTGAAAGAATATTCTGTATATTATGTATGCAATACCTGTCAGGTTCAGTAAAACAAGTAAAGATATTATAATCTTTTCCTTTGATAAAAATCCAAATCTGTCCTCTATCAAAAAGTCCGGATTTAGTGTCTCCTTCGCAGCCTCAACATTCTCAGGTTTTATTAAGAATGATCCTGTCATGAATGCAGACATTAATGATCTTGAAGCCAGTATATTTACTATCCTTGGTATTCCTTTTGAGTATTTATGTATCTTTGTTACAGCGTTTTCTGTAAATCTTACATTCCCACCACCTGCTATCATAAGCCTGTGTTTTATATACTTCTCCGTCTCATCCAGTGTTAGATGTCTGAGATATACCTTGTTTGTTATTCTCTGGTTCAACTGTCTGAGCTGTGGAAGTTTAAGTTTTTTATCAAGCTCAGGCTGACCGAGAAGGATTATCTGGACGAGTTTTTCATTCTCCGTCTCAAGGTTTGAAAGGAGTCTCAGCTCCTCAAGTGTCTCAACAGGTAAGTTCTGTGCCTCATCAACTATTATTAGAACTTTTTTCCCTTCAGACACCTTCTTCTCAAGGAAATCTCTGAACTTTTTTATAAGCTCATTCTTTGATGTTGTGTTTATCTCAAGTCCTAGATCATCAAGGACAACATTTAAAAACTCCTCAGGTGAAAGATTCGGTGTAAGAACAAATGCGTATATAATGTTGTCTGAAAGGGACGCTATAAACTTTCTTATTACAGTTGTCTTCCCTGTTCCAGGTTCACCTATTATTACGCAGAAACCTTCACCATGCTTTATAACGTAGTTCAGAAGTTCATCTGCAAGTCTGTGTGAGTGGGATGGATAAAAATACTTATAATCAGGTGTTATCTTAAAAGGATCTTCCCTAAGCCCATAAAACTCAAGGTATGTCATTATTTTTCCTTTTCTTTTATCTTGTCTGGAAATATAACAGTTCTTACCTTGTTGTCCTTTCCTTTAACTTCTGCAACTTCAGTATCTAAATGGTATATGATCTCGTCCCCTTCAATTATATTCTTTTCCTGGATCAGTTTTGCTTTGTCAATCAGAACTATAATATCTTTATCTTTAATATACTCAGCCTTTTTACTGCTTCCTGATCTGTTCCCCTTTTTGAATCTAACATCACCCTCTGCATATATCCTTGATATATCACCTTCTTCACTTAAATAGATTATCATCTTTTCGGCATTTATTGTAAGGTTTCCCTTTTTTACAGTTACATTTCCCTTATAAACAGCTGTATTTTCATTTTTATTATATACAAGCTCATCTGCTTCTATAAGTATCGGTTCTTCCTTTTTCTCTTCCTGTGGATAAGCGAAGCTGAATAACATAAAAAATATAAGGATTAGTCTCACCATCTATATACCTCTGAACACCGTTCTTGCATTTTTTATTATCATTCTCTCATTTTTCAGATCAATAAAAACCCCTTTTCCTGTTGTTACCATCCTATCGGAGTAAAGGTGAACATCACTGTTGTTTTTTGCCACCCTCTCCTTTGTGAATATATAAAGCTGTGGTGTTTTCATTACAAACCTGTCTGTCTGGATATTAACATTCTTTATAAGTTTTAGAACATTTTTATTCTTAAAGTATATCCCTTTTTCAGCCTTTATCTTGAACTTTTCTTTCTCCTTTATATAATCCAGATCAAATATGTCTATAAGTATTCTGTCCCTTTTTTCTGTCAGCCTTTCCCCTCTCAGTAAAAAGCTGTCTCCATTTTTACCTATTAGCAGAAAATCGTTTATCTGTGCATCTGAGTATTTTATATTTGACAGCTTCTCCTCAAGTATGTATCTGTTTATCTCGTTAAGGATGAAAACAGCTGTAAGAAATATGATGGAGAGTGATATTATATGCCTTTTCACTCTCAGTCCTTCTTAACATTTTTTTTCTTCTCTTTTTCCTTAAGCTTTCTCAGATCCCATTTTGAGCTGAACATCTCATCAAGGATATCAACATAAAAATCTTTGTTCTCCTTGGATGCTTTATCCTTGATGTACATTGTAGGTCTGTGGAGAAGCTTGTTTATTATAGCTCTGACAGCAAGATCTATATTCTCCCTCTCCTTCTCATTCAGGTAAGGCATCTGGTTGAAAAGCTTTTCAAGCTGGTACTCTCTTATCTCGTCTGCGTAGTTTCTTATTTTTGTTATTAAAGGTGCGACCTTTAACTGGTTTAACCAGTGCTCAAACTTGTGAACCTCCTCATCAAGCATCATCTCGGCAGAAAGGGCTGCAAGTTTTCTTTCCTCAAGGTTTTTATCAACTACAACCTTGAGATCATCAATGTTGTAAAGGTATACATTATCAACATCATTAACATCTTCAGCAACATTTCTCGGGACAGATATATCAATTATAAATACAGGATCACCTTTCCTTATCCTGTTTATCTCCTCAAAATGCTCCTTTCTCAGTATAGGCTCTTTAGCCCCTGTTGATACGATAACTATGTCTGACTCAGGTAAAAACTCAAAAAGCTTATCAAACCTTATAGCACTTCCACCAAACTCCTCAGCAAGCTGGACAGCCTTCTCAAATGTTCTGTTTGATACAAAAATATGTTTAACTCCTGATGATGAGAGATGCCTCGCTGCAAGCTCGGCCATCTCACCTGCACCTAAAAGGAGAACATTTTTGTCTGATAGGTCTCCGAATATCTTTTTTGCAAGCTCTACAGCAGCATAACTTATTGATACGGCTCTTTTGCTTATCCCTGTTGATGTTCTTATCTTTTTGGAAACATTCAGAGCCTTATCAAAAAGTCTTGTGAGAATATGTCTTACAGTTTTCTCTTCCCTTGCTTTTGTGAAAGCATCTTTAAACTGGCATACTATCTGTGGTTCTCCTATTACCATTGAGTCCAGGCTTGCTGAAACCTTGAATATATGTTTTATAGCCTCTCTACCTGTGAGTTTGAAAAGATACTTCTCAAGCTCATTTTTCTGAAGTCCTGAGTATGATGACAGTATCTGAACAATCCTGTTAAAGGCATCATCCGGATCATCTGTTACACCGTATATCTCAACCCTGTTACATGTTGATAGAATTGAGACCTCGTATATGGAGTTAATCTCTGATATTTTCTTTAAAAGACCTGATAGCTGATCTTCAGATATAGCGAGCTTTTCCCTTACATCTACTGGAGCCGTCTTGTAGTTCAGTCCTACAGCAAAAATTTCCATCTCTCACCAGCTGTTTAATATATGTAAAACAATCCCTTAAAGTATTATAATATGAAATAAAAATGTTATATGTCAAATCTTGGATATGAGGAGAAAGAAAATTAATGGTTCATAAGAGAGAGCAGTGGGGAACAAGGATCGGACTTATACTTGCAGTGGCGGGAAATGCTATTGGACTTGGAAACTTTCTGAGATTCCCCGTTCAGGCTGCCGATAATGGTGGCGGAGCTTTTATGATCCCATACATGATATCTTTTATCCTCCTTGGTATACCTTTAATCTGGGTTGAGTGGGCACTTGGAAGGTATGGTGGAGAGAGAGGACACGGAACAGCTGTCGCCGTTTTTGATCTTATATGGAGACATCCTTTGGCAAAATATATAGGGATATTTGGTGTTCTAATACCTCTCGTTGTTGTTGTTTATTACACTTATATAGAGTCCTGGACACTAATATACTCATTTTTTCATCTTATAAATGAGGTTCCGAGCACACCTCTCACAGCTGATATTAAAGATTACCTTAAGCCTTTTAATGATTTTCTCGGTGGTATTATAGGTGCATCTTCAGGGAGTGATATATTTTTCACTCCACCTTTAGAGACGTACCTTTTCTTTCTTGTAACACTTCTTTTGAATCTTTACATAATTTACAGGGGAGTTTCTGCAGGTATTGAGAAGGTGGCGAAGTTTGCTATGCCCCTGATCTTCATAATGGCTATCATACTTGTTATAAGAGTTTTCACACTTACATCTCCAGATGGAAGAAACTTCCTTGATGGACTTGGTTTCCTCTGGAATCCTGATTTCTCAGCATTAAAGGATCCTAAGGTATGGCTTGCGGCAGCTGGACAGATATTTTTCACTCTAAGTATAGGTTTTGGGGCTATACTTACATACGCTTCATATCTTAAACCTAAAAGTGATGTTGCTTTAAACGGTCTTGCATCAGCATCTGTTAATGAGTTTGCAGAGGTTATTCTTGGTGGTTCAATAGCTATAACAGCATCTGTTATATTTTTCGGGATTGCGGGAACACAGTATATAGCATCAGAGGGAGCGTTTAATCTTGGTTTTATGGCTCTACCTGCTATATTTGCAAACATACCTTACGGTGCATTCTTTGGCTTTCTATGGTTTTTACTTTTATTCTTTGCAGGTATAACATCTTCTATAGCGCTTATGCAGCCTGCCATGGCATTCCTTGAAGATGAGTTTGGTTTGTCAAGGGATAGAGCTGTTAAATATCTTGGAGCTTTTCTATTTGTTTCTTCACATATACCTATATTTTTAAAGGGAGCTTTAGATGAGCTTGATTTCTGGGTTGGAACCTTTGCCCTTGTGATATTTGCACTTTTTGAGGTTATAACTTTTGTATGGATACTTGGTATCCCCCAGCTGAGTGAGAAATTGCAGGAAAAGTCTTTATTATCAAAAATCTTTATCGTTTTAAAACATTCACCTGAGTATGC
Source organism: Persephonella marina EX-H1 (assembly GCF_000021565.1). Taxonomy (NCBI): domain Bacteria; kingdom Pseudomonadati; phylum Aquificota; class Aquificia; order Aquificales; family Hydrogenothermaceae; genus Persephonella; species Persephonella marina. The sequence goes on from NC_012440.1 coordinate 1,675,029, forward strand.
CTGGAAAGAGCTTAACAGGTATGCTGATATAAAGATCCCAAGGATTTTTTATTACATCCTGTCCTATATAGCTCCATTATTTTTGATAGTTATACTTTTATGGTGGTTTGTTACGACGCTTCCAGCAAAGTTTATACCTGAACATATAAACGGCTGGATAGCAAGGCTGTTCATACTTTTCGTTTTCATTCTTGGTGTTGTTCTCGTTAAAAAATCATGGGAGAGAAAGTATGGAAGGACATCTTCTTAACAGTTACGGGGCTCTATTTATGGCTGTTTCCTGGGGAATAGTTCTCACACTTAATATATATTCATTCTACAAGATACTGTATAATAATAAGAAAAACAAATGATCAGGAGGTTTTAATGTCGGTGGAAAGGACGCTTATGCTTGTCAAACCTGACGCAGTAAGAAGAAATCTTGAAGGAAAGATTATAGCTCATGTTCAGGAGAAAGGTTTTAAGCTTGTTGCACTGAAAAAGCTTAAGCTTACAAAAGAACAGGCTCAACAGTTCTATATCGTCCATAAGGACAGACCTTTTTATGATGAACTCTGTGAGTTTATGTCTTCAGGACCTATTGTTGCTATGGTATGGGAAGGAGAGAATGCTATATCAAGAATAAGGGAGATAATGGGCGCAACAAATCCTGAGGAAGCTGAAGAGGGAACGTTAAGAAAGTTATATGGAACTAATGTAGGGGAAAATGCTGTTCATGGATCAGACTCACCGGAGTCTGCCAAAGTTGAGATACCATTCTTCTTCAGCAGGTTAGAGATTGTTGAGTAAGATCATTGATCTTCTGATCCTGTTTATTCTTGGAGTATTAGCAGGATTCAATATATTTTTAACATTTATAGTAGCACCTGTTCTTTTCTCAAATTTAGATAACAGACATGCAGGGGAGATCATGAATCTGATCTTCCCCTATTATTTTTCATCAGGATGGATTTTAGGTATAGCTGTATACTCACTTTTTGCCCTTAAAACTGTTAAAAATAAAGAGATAATAAAGAAGTTTAAACTTTTTGTTGTAGCACTTGGACTTTTAATAATACTGAATATGGCATTACATAAAACGGTTCTTCCTATAGCCAGATCGTTAAATATCCAGTATTACACTCTCCTTAAGGAAGACAAAAAGGAAGAGGCTAAAATAGTAAAAGATAAGTTTAAAAAGGTTCATGCTGTCTCAAGTTCAATCAATCTGATAAATCTCATACTCGAGATCTATCTTTTTCAGCATTTCTTATTAAAGATAAGAAAAAAAGAGGATTAATTTTAGTAACTTCCTTTCCGAAAAATTAGTACTGATACAATCTTTCGGAGGTGAAATATGACTGAGAAGAGGTCTTCTGTTTTAAACCAGATATCTGTTATTATCCTGCTTGGATCTTTTTTTGGAGCGTTTTTTGTAGGTTTTCTTGTCTATTTACTTATCTCAGAACACGATAAGGAGGGAGCTTTAAAAAAAGCATTTTTTTCTTATATTATTACCCAGGCTGTGTTTCTTGTTCTTGTTTACATTATAAGGTTAAGTATAGATAAAACTATAATCTCTAAAATAAAAAGTATAACCAGAGCTATGGATGAGGTAAGTCTCGGAAATCTTGATGTTGAAGTTAAAGCATCTGGAAATGATGAACTGACTGATCTTGCAGAATCTTTTGAGAGAATGAGAATCAGTATGAAAACAATTATTGAAAAATTAGAAAGATAAAAGTTATAATCGGGTTGTAAATATGTATGGGGGACTGTAATGAATATAGAACAGATTCTTAAGGATCATATTAATAGTCTTTACTCAAAACTTTCACCTTCTTTCATATCCATTTATTATCATGAAAAACCTCTCATTACTAAAACGGTACTATCTGATAAGAAAAAAAGGCTTGAAGAAACGCTTGGCCTTATAATATACAAAGGTCATCAGATAAATGAGATCATTCCTGAATTCGGTGAGGAATATATATACACAGAAGGAGAGGATGTCCAGATATACATACACTTTGTTACTCCAGATATATCAATAGTGACTCTCTCAGAAAACAAGATCAAGTTTTCCCTATTAAAACTGGAACATGAGATAGTAGCAAGGGATCTAAAACAGTACGTGGATCAGATAAAATCCATGGCAGAAGGCAAGGATGAAAAATCTGAAGGTGCTACGTCTGTACCTGTAGAAGAGGTAAAGGAAAAAGAAACAGAACAAAAAGTTATAAAAGAAGAAGAAAGTTCCGATAAGATAGAAGAGTATACGGAAGATATTGAGGAACTTGAAAAAGTTTTATCTGAAAGTACAGAGGAAAAATCTGAATATGAGAAGGAGATAGAGCAGTTAAAGGATCAGGAGGTTGTTGAGGAGGAGGCACCTTCCCTAGAGGAGTTACTGTTGGAGGAAAAAGCAGAAGAAGAGATTGAAGAGGTTGTAGAAGAAGAGTCTCCTCCATCCTTAGAAGAGATATTGATTGAGGACAAGGAAGAAGTTGTTCAGGAGAATATAAATTATTTAGATGCATCTATACTGGATAAAATTTACAAAAATCTGGCAAAGGAAATGGGACCTGTAGCAAGGATAATTTTCAATCAAAAGATGAAGGATCTTAATATAGATAAGGAGAAACTTTCAACCGATCAGGTAAGAAAACTGATTGATGAGTTGTCTCAAGAAATACTGGTTGAAAGTAGAAGGGAAAGGTTTATAAAGAACTGTAACAATCTGATATAATTGAGTTAGCTTTAACTAATAATTCAAGGGGGATATGATGGCTGATAAATTTAGCGATGTTCTTCAAACTGTAGTCAGAGATTCTGGTTCTGATGGGGCGATTCTTGTAAGTACTGACGGTCTGGCTATTGCATCTGTTTTACCTGAGGATGTTGATGAGGATAGGGTTGCGGCTATGGGGGCAGCTATACTCTCTCTTGGTGAAAGGGTTACAGCCGAACTGGAAAAGGGTGAACTTGAACAGCTTTATGTTAAAGGTTCAAAAGGTTATATGATATTTACAGGTATAAAGGACCTTGCAGTATTAGGGGTACTTGCACCATCAAATGCAAAATTAGGATTACTCCTTATGGAGATAAAAAGGGCGGCTAAAAAGATTGAAGAGCTATTAGGGTAAAAAGTAATGGCAATTACCGGAACGCTTGAAGTATTTAATTTTATTGACATTTTTCAGATTTTAAAAAAGGATAAAAAAAACGGTATCCTGGTAGTTGAGGACAATAAGAAAAATCTTGCCGTTTACTTCAAAGATGGGGATATAGTTTATATCAGGGATGTTCCTAAGGTCTTTTATATATACCTTGATGTTGATTTTTCTCAGGTAATGAAAAAGGAGAATATAAAAAAAGAAGATCTCTACAGGATGCTTGTCGCAAGACTTCCTATTCTACTTGCAATTAAAAAGGGAAAGTTCTCTTTCACATCAGGTTTTATAAAGTACTCAGACGATATAAAGCCTCTCGTTCCCGTTGAAAAGATAATAATGTATCTAAGCCGTCAGCTTACCGAAAATGAGGTTGAAAGAAAGATATCCGATATGAAGCTTGTCTTTGAAAAAACTGAAAACTGGGAGAGTATAGCAAAGAATGCACATCTAACAAATATAGAAAAGAAGATACTTGCTTTAATAGATGGGGAGAGATCTGTAGAAAAGATCATGGAAGAGGCAAAGGTAAATAAACTCACACTCCAGAGAGTTCTCTACGGTTTTCTGGCAGCAGGAATTATACAGAGGAAGAAAAAGGTAAAAAGAAAGATAGGGTTTGATCTAACTAAAAATTTACTGAGTAAAATAATAGCAAGGATAAAAGGATTATAAGATGGGAGAAAAAGGAAAAAACCAGATAAAAATCGTGGTGGCAGGTCCCTACGCTGCTGGAAAAACACAGTTCATAAACACCGTAAGTGAGATCCAGACAGTCCAGACAGAGGCAAAAACGACAAAGTCAGACGAAAAAACGGTTAAGAATCACACAACCGTTGCTATGGATTTTGGAAGGATAACTATTGATGACAATCATGTACTTTATCTTTTTGGTACACCTGGACAGGAAAGGTTTGATTTTATGTGGGATATACTCGGAAAGGGTATGGTTGGTCTCGTTGTTCTTGTTGACAGTACTGACCCTTCAACATTCCACGAAGCTAGAAAGATCATAAACTACTTTGAAAGTAGATATCCTGCACCATTTGTTGTTGGATGTAATAAACAGGATCTTAAAGGTGCGTGGGATCCTCAGGATATAAGAATAGCCCTTGATCTTAATGATGATGTAAAGGTTCTCCCCCTTGTTGCTCTAAGTAAGGAGAGTGTTAAAAATATACTTCTTGAGCTTTTAGAGGAGATAGCAAAACATATCTAGCTTTCTGTTATTCTTTTCTTCCATCTTTCCGCTATTTCCATTATCTCATCTCTGCATAAAGGCAGAACTTCCTTATTTAAAACCTTTATCTCACCACCTACTATAACAGTATCAACATCCGATCCTCTCGATGAATGAACTATCTGTGTATAAGGATCAAATAACGGGTTTAGATGTGGCTGTGTAGCATCAATCAGGACTATATCAGCAAGTTTTCCTGTTTCTATGCTCCCTATCCTGTCTTCCATTCTTACAGCTTTTGCCCCTTCCCTTGTAGCCATTAAAAGAGCTTCTTTAGCGTTTAAAACAGTTGGGTCTTTTGATATCCCTTTATGCAGTTTAGCTGCTGTTGATATCTCCCCTATAATATCAAGATCGTCATTTGATGCTGTTCCATCTGTTCCTATAGATACAGTAACACCTGCCTTTAACATCTCAGGAACAGGAGCGACACCTGAGGCGAGTTTAAGATTGCTCTCAGGACAGTGGGAAACCTTCACACCCCTTTTTGAGAGTATCTCTATCTCTATCTCTGTAGGATGAACCATATGTGCAGCAAGGACTCTATCATTTAAAACACCTATACTGTCAAGATGTTCAACAGGTGTTTTCCCGTATTTTTCCTTTACTGTTGCTACTTCAAACTCGGTTTCAGATATATGTATATGGAAAAGTATGTCGTATTTCTCCGCCACATCCATACATTTCTTAAGTGTTTCCGGCGAGCAAGTGTATGGAGCGTGTGGACCTATTGCAGGGTATACATACTCTCCTGAGTACTCTTTTATAAAAGATACAGTTTTCTCAATCCCTTCATCTGGAGTTTTTGCTCCAGGTGTGGGAAAGTCAAGAATCCCTGTTGATAAAACCCCTCTTATCCCAGCTTCATTTATAACATCAGCAACAGCGTTCTCATAGAAATACATATCAACAAATGTTGTTATCCCATTCCTCAGCATCTCGTAAACGGCTATCTTTGTCCCATCCTTCACAAAATCGTAACTTACAAACTTACCTTCAACGGGCCATATATACTCCTCAAGCCATACCTTTAAAGGATTATCACTTCCGTACCCTCTGAGAAGTGTCATGGCTGCGTGTGTATGTGTATTTATAAGACCTGGTATGGCTATCTTCCCTTTACATACAATCGTTTTACCGTAATACCTGTTTTTGATACCTTCACCTATTGCGATTATCTTTTTATCTTTTATAGCGATATCAGCATCTCTATACTCTGTAAGGTTCTCGTCCATTGTTAAGATATACGATATATCTGTAAGTATGAGATCAGCCCTTTCCAACCTTTTCCTCCGAGCTTTTATTTTGAACTATTATACAACAGGTGTAACACTCAGGCTATCTAACAGTTAACTGTTACTGATATAATAAGGTATTATGGAACTGGATGAGGTAAAGAATTTATATGCCGCTTTATATTAGGATAGCCATCAGATATCTTATGTCACTGAAAACCAAAGCCCTCTCATTTATGACTGTGATATCCCTTCTTGGTATTGTTGTTGGTGTTGCAGCGCTTCTTATAACACTTGCAGTTATGAGCGGTTTTCTCTGGGGAATAAAGAAAAAGATTCTTGAGACATCTCCCCATATTGTTATCTTTAAGATATCAGGTAATTTTACAGAGTACAGGGAATTTCCAGAGAAGTATCTTAAAGGAATTTCTGAGATAGTGGATTACCAGCCTTTTGTATACTCCCAGGCTCTAGCATCTAAAGACTCAACGGTTATATCTGTGACTGTGAGAGGTGTTCCACCTGAAAAGGACAGAAGAATACTTGGGATTGATAAAAAGATAATAGCTGGAAGCTATGACAGTATAAAAGATGATAGGAATGTTATCATAGGAAAGGATGTTGCCCTTGCACTAAATGTATGGATAGGTGACAGTATAACCCTCACATCTCCTTTTGGAAGGAAGACACCACTTGGTTATATACCTAAGGTAAAAAAGGTCTATGTAGGGGGGATAATCGATTTTGGTATGTACGAGTATGACTCAACATATATAGGTATGAATCTTGAGTCAGCACAGAGATTCTTTGATATGAAAGATTCTGTAACGGGAATACAGCTTAAGATAGATGATCCTTATAAAGCAGCTTTGGTGAAATCAAAGCTTGAGGAAAAAATACACTTCCCATATTTAGTCCGTTCGTGGATGGATCTGAACAAAAGTCTTTTTCAGGCTTTAGAGCTTGAGAAGCTTGCCATGTTTTTAGTCCTCGCACTTATAGTTCTTGTAGCATCCTTTAATATATCAAGCCTCCTTATAACGAAGGCGAGAGAGAAGAGAAAGGATATAGGAATTCTGAAAACGATAGGTGCAGACAGCAGATTTATAATGAAGATATTTCTATGGCAGGGTCTCATTATAGGGATAACAGGAACAGCGATAGGTCTTGTAATAGGTCTTACAGTTATACATTTTGGAGACACCTACCATCTTATAAAGCTGAATCCTGAGGTTTATATGATGGAATACCTTCCGCTGAAGATAGGTTTTATAGATATCCTGGCAGTCTCTGTAGCATCAATGTTGATATGTTTTGTTTCCTCTGTGATACCTGCCTATATGGCATCAAAGGAAATACCCTCGGAAGTGCTGAGATATGAGTAGTATAGCTATAAAAACAGAGAATCTAAAAAAGATATACTTCCTTGAAGGTGCACAGATTGATGCCCTTAAAGGGATAGATCTTGAGATCTATGAAGGTGAGATGGTTGCACTTATGGGACCTTCAGGTTCAGGTAAATCAACACTTTTACATCTTATAGGTGGTATAGATATCCCTACTGAGGGAAAGGTCTTCATACACGGAACAGATATATTCTCTTTAAATGAGAAAAGACTCGCAAGGTTCAGAAATGAAAACATAGGCTTTGTTTTCCAGTTTCATTATCTTTTGCCTGAGTTTACTGCACTTGAAAATGTTATGTTTCCAGTTCAGATTTATAGTAAAGGGGATGCTGAGGAAAAGGCGAGGGAGATTTTAGAGAGGCTCGGTCTTTCACACAGGATCAACCATAAACCATCCCAGATGTCAGGTGGTGAACAGCAGAGGGTTGCTATAGCAAGGGCGATAGTAAACCGCCCCTCAATCATTATAGCTGATGAACCTACAGGTAATCTTGACAGCAGGAATACAGAAACAGTAATGAAAATTTTCAGGGAAATGAACGATAAAGATAATGTGACCATAATCATTGCAACACACGATAAAGATGTAGCAAATTATTGTAAGAGAACTATATATCTGAGAGATGGGATTTTGGTCAATGAATAAGACTTGAAAATTTTAGACATTGGATATATTAATGGGCTAAACTAATAGATATACAAATAGAGGTGTTTTATCATGTTTGAAAAATTTACGGAAAGAGCAAGAAAAGTAATACTGAATGCGAGAGAGAAGGCATTAGAATATAGAAGCAATTACCTGGGCAGTGAACATCTGCTCCTTTCTCTACTTGAGGAAGAGGACATTCCTGTTCTTGTTCTTTCAAGATTTGGTCTTACTGTTGACAAGGTAAAAAGAACCCTTACATCACAGATGGTTCACGGATCACACTCAGGTGAGGTTCTTTTTGCTCCTGATGCGAAGAGAGTTCTTGAGTTTGCCGTTGAAGAGGCCAGAATACTTCACCACCAGTTTGTAGGGCCTGAACATCTCCTTATCGGGATAGTCCGTGAGAAGACAGGTCTTGGCGGTAGAGTTTTAAGAGGTTTTGGTATAGATGAGTACTCAATAAGAAGGGAGATACTCCAGATACTTGGAGAGATACCACCTCAGGAGCAGGTGAAACAGGTTCCTACACCTAATATAGACAGATTCAGCAGAGATCTTACAGCTCTTGCAAGGGAAGGAAAGCTTGATCCTGTTATAGGAAGGGATAAGGAGATAGACAGGGTTATACAGATACTCTCAAGAAGAAGAAAGAACAACCCTGTTCTTATAGGTGAGCCAGGTGTAGGTAAAACATCAATTGTTGAAGGTCTCGCCCAGAGAATAGCAAATAAGGAAGTACCTGAGACATTACAGTCTAAAAGAATTGTTGCTCTTGATCTTGCTGCCCTTGTTGCAGGAACAAAGTACAGAGGACAGTTTGAAGAAAGGCTTAAGAATATACTTAAAGAGCTTGAAAAAGCACCTTACATAATACTTTTCATAGATGAGCTTCATACACTTGTAGGAGCAGGAGCAGCTGAAGGTTCAATAGATGCATCAAATATGTTAAAACCGGCTCTTGCAAGGGGAGAGATACAGGTTATAGGAGCAACAACAATAGATGAGTACAGAAAGTACATAGAGAAGGATGGAGCACTTGAGAGAAGATTCCAGCCAGTTCTTGTAGAGCCTCCTACACCTGAAGATACTGTAAAGATACTTATGGGTCTGAAGAAGAAGTTTGAGGAGTTCCACGAGGTTGAGTACACAAAGGATGCTGTTGAAAAGGCTGTTGAGTACTCAGTTAAGTATATAACAGAAAGACAGCTGCCAGATAAGGCTATAGATCTGATAGATGAGGCTGGAGCATGGGTGAGAATAAGGGAGATGGAACTTCCTCCTAAGCTCAAAAAGATAGAGGACAAGATAAGAAAGATAGAGGAAGAAAAGGCTAAAGCTGCAAAAGAGCAGGATTATGAAAAAGCTGCAAAACTGAGAGATGAAGAGCTGAAACTGAGGGCTAAGTTTGAGACATTAAAGGCTGAATGGAAGGAGAAAAGGAAGGTTAAAAAACCTAAGGTTAAAGATCAGGATATAGCACTGGTTGTTGCAAAATGGACTGGAATACCTGTTGCAAGACTAACAGAGACACAGGCAGAGAAACTGTTACATATAGAGGAAGAGCTACACAAAAGGGTTGTTGATCAGTCTGAGGCTATAGAAGCAATAGCAAAGGCTATAAGAAGAAACAGTGTTGGTCTGAAAGGAACACACAGACCTATAGGTGTGTTTATGTTCCTCGGTCCAACAGGTGTTGGTAAGACTGAAACAGCTAAGGCCCTTGCTGAGTATCTGTTTGGAACTGAAGAGGCACTTATAAGGTTTGATATGTCTGAGTATATGGAAAAACATACAGTATCAAGGCTTGTTGGAGCACCTCCAGGATATGTTGGGTATGAGGAAGGAGGTCAGCTTACAGAAGCTGTGAGAAGAAGACCTTACTCAGTGATACTTTTTGATGAGATAGAGAAAGCACATCCCGATGTGTTTAACATATTCCTCCAGATATTTGATGATGGAAGACTTACAGACTCTTTTGGAAGGGTTGTTGATTTCAGCAATACTATAATAATCATGACTTCTAACCTTGGAGCAAGACTTATACTTGAATCAAACAGACTTGGATTTGAAAGATCAACAGGAATGCTTGAATACAACGAGATGAAGAAGAATGTTCTCCAGCAGGTTAAGAAACATTTCAGCCCCGAGTTCCTTAACAGACTTGACGAGATAATAGTATTCAAGCCTCTGGACAAAGAAGTTATAAAAGGTATAATTGATATTCAGCTTAAGGAAATAAACAAAAGGTTAAAGGAATGGGGCATAACTGTAAAACTTACGAAGAAGTTCGTAGAGTATCTGATAGAGAAAGAGTTCAGACCGGAATTTGGAGCAAGAAGTATAAAGAGAGCCCTCCAGTCACTTGTAGAGGATCTTTTAGCGGAAGAGATACTGAAAGGGAAGATAACAGAAGGCTCTGTGGCAGAAGTTACTGTGAAGAAGGATGGTCAGGTTGGAATAAAGGTAAAAAGACCAAAAACACAGAAAAAAGCGAAGAAAAAAGAAGTAGCAGCAACATAAATCTCATAAAAGGAGGATTTTTCCTCCTTTTTTTTATTCTCCTCTTCATATCACCAGCAAAATCTGAAGAGTTACAGAGTATCAAACCGGGTTCAATCCAGGAAGAAGTCCTCAAGATATACAGAATCAGAAAGATAGAGATAAAAGGCCTCAAGTACATAAGTCCAGAAATAATAAAACCCGTTATCCCATTTGGAAAAGGTGCTGTTGTAACAAGGGATACCATCGTAAACACACTGAGAGATCTTTATAAACTTGGTTACTTTAGAGAGGTTGAGACATACACAAGATACACTGAGAACGGTATTGATCTTATATTTGTTTTTGAAGAACTTCCTGTTGTTCAGAAGATAGAGTTTGAGGGAAATGATGAGATAACAACAGAAGATCTTATGCAGGTTCTAGGGATTCAGACCCAGGAAAGACAGGAGACGGGGACTGTTCTCCCTTTCACAACAGTAGGTCCTGAGCTTGCGGAAAAGCTTTCGTCTATTAAAAGAGGTCTTGGCAGGGTTTTCTCCATAGATGAGATAAACAGGATGATAAAAGCTATTGAGAAGAAGTATGAAAAGGAAGGGTTTTATAACGTAAAGGTTGATTACTACTTTAAGGGAAACATTCTTGTATTCAAGATTGATGAAGGTAAGAGAGCATATGTTAAAAAGATAATAATTGAGGGAAATAAGCAGATTGAAGAGGATGAGATCCTTGATGTTATGGAGACAAAGCAGAGGAATCCGTGGAAGCTCAGGTTCCATCCAAGGCTTCAAAAGGATGTTCTTTACGGGGATATAGAGAAAATAAGGGATCTTTATCTTAAAAAAGGTTTCTTTGATGTTGAGATATCACAGCCCCAGATAACCCTGAAGAAAGGTGAGGAGTATTACATAACAATAAATATAAAGGAAGGGGAAAGATACAGACTTGAGGGGATAGAGTTTAAAAACAACACGCTATACACTGAAGATGAGCTTTTGGAAAGGTTTAAAAAGGATCTTAAGATAGGTGATTACTACGACGGTGAGATTATAGAAAAGATAAGAGGTGAGATAACAGGTAAGTACTCAGATCTTGGTTTTATATTTGCAAACACTTATGTAAAAAAGATAATAGACAGGGATAAAAAGGTAGTAAAGGTAGTTTACGATATAAACAAGGGAGAGATATTCTACGTTGATCTTATAGATATATCAGGAAATTACGAGTCAAGGGATTATGTCATAAGAAGAGAGCTGAGGTTTGCTCCAGGAGATCTCTTCCTTAAAAAGGATGTTATGAGATCACAGTCAAGGCTTTACAGACTCGGATTTTACAATATGGTAGGTTTTGATCCGAAGGTGAAGGAAGAAGGTGTTATGGATGTTGATGTTAATGTATCAGAGAGATTTACAGGACAGATGTCTGTAGGTGCAGGTTACAGCCAGTTAACAGGATTCTCACTTTTTGCTTCCATAAAAAAGGGGAACTTCCTTGGAACAGGTGACACACTTGGTCTCTCATTATCTATAGGTAGTCAGTACAGAAATAATGAGCTTTCATACCTTCACAGATGGGCTTTTTATAAACCTCTTGATCTTGGTTTTTCTATATATGAAAGATATATAGACTACACAACATTCACATCCACAAAGGTCGGTTTTTCACCAACACTTTCCTACGAGATCTCTGAGTACTGGAGAACGGGAATAGGTATAACAGCGGAAAAAGGAAAATACTCAAATATAGATGAGAACGCACCAACAAGGATAAAAGATCAGGCTGGAAGTTATGAGCTTTACTCCATATACAACTACTACAACAGAAATAGTGTTGATAACCCTCTTCTCCCAACAAGGGGATCTGACTTTAATGTGACATTCAAGGTAGGTTTTGGAACAAGGGGATTTTACAAGTTCAGCACAAGTTACGCATTCTTCCTCCCTGATAAACTTTTTTTCACAGACTGGGTTTTCTCATTTAAGGTGAGGTACGGTGCTGTTAAGGAGATGAATGATAAACTTCCACTTGATGAGCTTTTCTTTGTAGGTGGTGATTTTTCTGTGAGAGGTTTTGATTACGGTATGGCAGGACCTTACGATGACAATCTTGATCCTTCAGGGGCTAAACAGCAGCTCGTTTTCAACTACCAGCTTTCACACCCGCTTGTTGAGAGATTTTTATGGGGTTACATATTCTTAGATCAGGGTAAGGGTTTTAATGGTGGAAATCCTTTTAAGGATATGTACTACTCTGTAGGAGCAGGTTTAAAGATCGTGACGCCAGTTGCACCTATAGATATTTATTATGGTAAAGTATTAAATGCACCACCAGGTGTAAGTGATTCAAGACTTGGTTTTGTTCTGGGAACGTTCTTTTAATGGAGGGAGTTATGAGAAGACTGTTTTTTATGTTCACTTTTTTAATTATATTTACAGGAGTTTCGTACGGACAGAATGTTGCGTATCTTGATATCCAGAAAGTTATGAATATGTCCAAGGAAGGTCTGAAGTACAAAGAGGAGATAAAAGAGAAGATAAGGTACTACGAGGAGAAGGTAAAGGAGCTTGAGAATAAGATAGCTGAGATAGAGAAACAGCTTGAAAGTCCTGTCTTAAGTGAGGAAGGAAGGAAGAAAAAATCAGAAGAGAAAAGAAAGTTAGAAAGGGAGCTTAGCAGGATTGAACAGGAGGCTAATGAAGAGTTATCAAAGATGAAAGCTGAGGCTGAGCAGAAGCTTGTTAAAAAGATTATTGAGGTTGTGAAGGATTACTCAGAAAAGAACAATATAGATCTTGTGTTTATCGGAGGGATGTACAGCGGTGTTCTTTATGCCTCACCTAAGATTGATATAACAGATGAGATAATAAAAAGAATGGGCGAAGGAGAAAAATGAGGCTGACAAGGATAGCTGAGATCACAGGTGGGAAGCTTATTAATCTGAAGGATGATATAGATATAAGATCCCTTTCAAGCCTTGAAGGTGCAGAGGAGGGAGACCTTACATTTGTTTCAGGTAAAAAATTTTTGAACCTTGTTTATAAAACGAAAGCATCAGCTATTATCACAGGTAAAGAGCTTGATATAGACAAGCCCCAGATTATCGTTGATAAACCTGATCAGGTCTTTTATGAGCTTATAAAGGTTTTCTACCCCGATGAGGAGGTTAAGGGCCAGATATCGGAAACAGCTGTAATAGGAAAGGATGTCTCTATAGGTGAGGATGTTTATATCGGTGATTATGTTGTTATTCAGGATGGGGTTAAGATAGGAAGAGGAACAAAGATCTACCCCTTCAGCTTTATAGGAAAAAACTGTGTTATAGGTGAAGATACAGTAATATATCCAAGGGTCACACTTTATCCTGACGTTGTTCTCGGTAAGAGGGTTATAATCCATTCAGGTGTTGTTATAGGATCAGACGGTTTTGGATACTACCAGAAGGATGGAAAGCATATAAAGATAAAACATGTTGGAAAGGTTATTATTGAGGATGATGTTGAGATAGGGGCAAATACAACTATAGACAGAGCCATGATAGATAAAACTGTTATAGGAAAGGGAACAAAGATAGACAATCTTGTTATGGTAGCCCATAACTGTCAGATCGGTGAGAACTGTATTATTCTTGCACAGGTTGGTATGGCCGGTAGCGGTAGAATAGGTAAAAATGTTATTCTCGCAGGTCAGGTAGGTGTGGCGGATCATATCAATATAGGTGACAACGTTATAGTTATAGGCAAGTCTTCTGTTCCAAAGGATCTTCCATCTAACGGTGTTTACGGTTCAAGTATCCCAGCTATGGAATGGAACAAATGGAAGAGAATCCTTGCTTATCTATCAAAGCTTCCTGATATACTTAAAAAGTTTAAGTCTTAAAGGAAGAAGGCTGTTATCTTCTCAAGACTTCCGGTAAGTATAAGTATCCCAACCATTATCAGAAGTATTCCACCTAGTATCTCAATCCAGAGGAAGTACCTTCTCATAAAGTTAAAGAATCTGAAAAACTGGTTTATGGCAGCTGCTGTTATAATAAATGGTATTCCAAGTCCCATTGAGAAAGCGAATAAAAGCGTAACACCCTGCATTACAGTTTCCTGCTGTGATGCATAGAGGAGAATAGCACCAAGTATAGGACCTATACATGGTGTCCAGCCGAAAGCAAAGGCAACACCAACAATGAAAGCACCTATTATACCGGCAGGTTTTTTCTTGATCTCAGTTGTTTTCTGCTGGTAAAGTACTCTGTATGCCCCGGAGAAATAAAAGACAAGTAAAGAGATGGATATAACAACAAGGAATAAAAGATCATTTAATATATTACCTGTTGAGACCACACCGTAACCATATATCAGTAAAGAAATTCCAGTTATAACAAAGAGCCATTTTTTAACATTCTCAGACTGGAAAACACCTGTAAAATGCACTCCCAGGAGTATAACTAAAACTGCTGCTATCTTTGATATTATCGTTTTATACTCCTGTAAAAGCTGTCCAACAAATGTTGAGGCTGCACCTAGAGCTGTAAAAACAATGGAAAACCCAACAACAAATGCGATAGCTGCATAAACAACAGACCAGTCTATCCTGTTGTTATTCTGTGATGCAGACTGTACAGATATTCCAGATATATAGGCTATATACCCGGGAATGATTGGGAGTACGCAAGGAGATAAAAAAGCTATTAATCCAGCGAAAAATGCAGCCCAGATAGAAACACTCTCCACCATCTATCAGTTCTCCTTGAGAAGTTTGTTAATGATCTTTCTGTACTTCCTGACAGGATAATCACCATAAATTATCTTTCCTATAGTCAGGTCTTTTTTCAGTATATACGTTATCGGTGTTCCTATAATCCTGTATTTTGAGATCACAACACTGTCTCCAATCAGAACGGTTATATCAAACTTCCATCTTTCCTTTATATCCTTTATATATGATATATCCTTTGTATCTATTACTATACCAAAAAATTTCACACTTTTTCCCTGATACTCTTTTGCAAGCTTGCTGAGTTTTGGAAGTTCTTCCCTGCAAGTATGGCATGTTGTTGACCAGAAAGTGAGTATAACTACATTTCCTTTAAGGTCTTCAAGTTTGACCGTCCTTCCATTCTCATCTTTCAGTATAAAGCTGTATGGCTTCAGACCTTTTCCTGAGGATATACCTGATATTATAAACAGAGCGATTATAACAGAAAGAACTTTTTTCATGGTTACCCTCTCAGATGGATCTTTACTTTAATGTTAATAACAATCAATTTTTTACTGTATGAGATAGATTATAATATTTTTCTTCCAGAAATATAGAATTAATCAGAAAAGATGGAGAGACTATGAAAGTTAAGATAAAGATAAAGAGGTTTAACGGAAAGGATCATTACTTTGATCAGTTTGATGTACAGATTGAGGACAGAACAACTGTTCTTGAAGCATTGATGCATATAAAAGATTACATGGATAACTCATTATCATTCAGAGCCCAGTGCCGTTCAGCTATATGTGGAACATGCGCTGTTAAGATTGGTGAGAATCATGTTTTAGCCTGTAAAACAAAAGTAAAACAGTTTGTTCAGGATGGTGTTTTAACTGTTGAACCTGCAGGAAATCTGCCTGTTATAAAGGATCTTATTACCGATCAGGATATATTCCTTTTAAAACTGAAGGATGCAAAGGCATGGTTTGTTCCATCTGAAAAGTTTGAGCCTGTTTATCCTGATGATCTGAAACTTTATGAAAAGGAGACAGACTGTATACTGTGCGGTATATGTTACAGTGTCTGTCCTGTTTTCCAGACAGGTCAGGAGTTTGGAGGTCCTATAAATTTTGTAAAGATTTTCAGGTTCTGGAAAGACAAAAATGATGCCCTTAAAGATCAGAGGATAGTTATAGCTGATAAAAACAGGATAACAGCATGTGTTCACTGTAAGTACTGCACATTTTCCTGTCCTAAAGAGATACCTGTTGAGCAGGATATACTCCAGCTAAAATTTTTCGGAAAACAGAAAGGTATCATAAAGGAGGAACAGGAAGGTTCTGGTGGTTTCTCAACACCTTTCGGCTTTTAATCCTGAGAGGAGAACCTTTCAGCGTAAAGATAAAGCATATTGTCTATAAGAACTATCACTATAGGTGCAAGGAATATACCTATAAAACCAAAAAGATTAAGACCACCTAATATGGCGAAAAAGAGTATAACAGGATGAATATTTGTTTTATCACCTATAACAACAGGTTTTATTATGTTATCAACAAGACTTATAACAAAAGTTCCCCAAAGAGCAAATAAAAATCCTGTAAGAAATCCCTTAGAGATAAAAAGATAGATAGCTATAGGTATCCATACCAAGGATGCACCACCAATAGGTAAAAATGCTGCTATAAAGGTTATAAACGCCCAGAAAAGGCTGAACTCCAGACCTGCTGTGAAATAACCTATAAACGAGAGTATTCCCTGTGCTATAGCTGTTAAAACAGATCCGAGAACAACACCCTGTATGGCCGTGTATGTTTTTGATAAGAGGAAGTTCTTATCCTTCTCAGGTAGAGGTATAAGCTTTAAAACCCTGTCATACAGACTCTCTCCATCTTTAAAAAGGAAAAATATCGTAACAAGCATTATACCTATACCGATTATCAGAAATGTTATATTTATAAAGAGACTTTTACCCTGTTCTATAAGAAAGTTCGCTATATTACTGAGAATATTTCTAAGAACGGTATTAAGATCTATCTCTATATGAAGTGTCTGGAGGGACTGTAAGAATATCTTATGTATTGAGGAAAGTATCGGTATCTGGTTTATGTAATACTCAATTGTATGTCCTTCCGATACAGCCTGTATGATAACCGGATAAAGTGATATAACCTGATTTGTGAAAAATGCTATCAGAACTATAGAGGGAACGATTATAAACATGAAAACAATGGCTGTTGAGATAAGGGATGAAAGAAGTGTACTTTTAAGCTTGTGGTCTAACTTTTTCTTTACTGGATAGAATATTATCGTTATAAGTATTGACAGTATTATTACTTTTAAAAATGGTAAAAACAGTAAATACCCTAAAAAAAGAAAGAAAGATAGGAAAATAAAAAAAAATATATTTCCTATCTGTCCGTAATTAGAACCCAACTATTTTATTACTCTTCTCCTCTTTTTAATGCACCTGCTAGAAATGCGAGTGCTCCTGTAAAGATTGTGAAAATAGCCATAATGATGAAAGGTAACCATGCATCCATGCCGCTAACCTCCTTTTTATTTAGAGCACTTTTAATTTATTTTTAAAATACTGTATCGTATTTTCAAGCCCTTCGTCAAGAGAGACTTTTGGTTCCCATCCGAGAACCTCTTTAGCCTTTGTTATGTCAGGACATCTCTGTCTTGGATCATCTTCAGGTAAAGGTCTGAACACTATACCTGATCTTGATCCTGTTTTTTCAATGATTATCTTCGCAAAATCAATAATCCTGTATTCGTCCGGGTTTCCTAAATTGAAAACCTCCCCTTCTATACCTTCCTTCACAGAAACCCTGAATATCCCCTCAACAAGATCATCTATATAGCAGAAACTTCTTGTCTGACTTCCATCTCCGTAAACTGTAAGATCCTCTCCTCTTAAAGCCTGAGATATAAAGTTTGGAACAACCCTCCCATCATTAAGCCTCATCCTTGGACCGTATGTATTGAAAATTCTAACTATTCTCACATCTATATGATGTTCCCTGTGGTAAGCCATTGTCATCGCTTCCGAAAATCTTTTAGCCTCATCATATACAGACCTTGGTCCTATAGGGTTCACATTTCCCCAGTATGTTTCTGGCTGTGGATGAACCTGAGGATCTCCATATATCTCTGATGTTGAGGCAAATATATATCTTGCCTTTTTAGCCTTTGCAAGTCCAAGTGTGTGTAGTGTCCCAAGGGAGTCAACCTTCATGGTATGTATGGGATGTTGAAGGTAATCTACAGGGCTTGCAGGACAGGCAAAATGTAGAACAAGATCAATATCATCTGGAACATATATGTAGTTTGTAACATCGTACTTTATAAACTTAAAGTTTTCCTCACCAAAAAGGTGAGCTATATTGTCGGGACTTCCTGTTAGAAAGTTATCAAGACCTATAACATAAAAACCTTCCTTCAAAAATCTGTCACATAGATGACTTCCGATAAAACCTGCTGCTCCTGTTATTAATACTTTCATTACCCACCTTCATATATTTTCATTAGTTCTCTGTATCCCTTCTTCGATATTATCTTTAAAGGAATCTTGTAATGTTTAAAAACAAGCTCCTTAAAGATATATGCAGGATAACCTTTAACCTTGAAACTATTTTTTACCATACCTACGCCGTATTTTCCACCTAATGCAGAAACCATACCTTTAAATTCTGGTTTTTTATAGTTTAAAGGTTCACCTTTCAGTATTGATTTTATATAATCAGCAACTATCTCTCCTGACTGTATCGCTATCTGAGCTGTAGGTGGTATTATATTTCCCGTATCTGGATCTCTTATCTCTGCACAGTCACCTATAGCAAAAACATTATCAAAACCCTCAACACGAAAATATTTATCAGTGTAGGCCTGATTTTTCCTGTTCATCTTGATACCAAGTCGTGGTATTAACGTACTTCCAATAATACCTCCAGTCCATATGAGAAAATCCATCTTTATCTCAGTTCCATCTTCCAGGAAAACCTTATCGGGTTCAACCTTTGTTATCTTCTTTCCCGTTATTATATCAACCCCAAGTGACTTAAGTCTGTTGTATGCAACCTCAAGAACGTAAGGATGCTGCCCGGGAAGTATTGTATCAGCAGCCTCAATTAATGTTATACTCAGTCCTTCACACAGGAAACCTATCTTTTTAAAGAACATCTTTGCGTAGTAGGCCATCTCTGCAGCTATCTCAACACCGGCGAGACCTGCACCACCTACTACTATATTAAACTGCTTGTCCTTCTCGATATAACATTTGTCCTCTTCCTGTATCTTTTTCAGAATCTTCTGCTCAAATTTCTGTTTAAAGTCAAGACTCCTTGTTAATGTTTTTACACCTGAGGAATGTTTCCTTAATCCTTCTATAGGAGGGAAAAATGTTCTGCTTCCAACGGCAAGAACAAGATAATCATACTGAAGACCGAACTTCTCACCTATAACTGTATTTTTGTCAAAATCTATCTTTATAACCTTATCTTTAAAAAAATAGACCGTTTTTCCAAGTCCCTGTGCAAGTGTTGAAAGATCTATTATAACGTCTGATATCAGATATTTGTTAGCTATAAAGTTATAGACTTCAGGCTGAAGGAAGTGGTAAGGATTTTTATCTATAAGGTAAACTTCAGCGTCAAGGTTGTACTTTGCGAATCTTTTGGCGAAGGAAACACCTCCGTAACCTCCGCCTACTACGACGATCTTTTTCATTATTTTTCATATCCTGATATATATTTTATATATTTTTATTATCGGAGGTTTTTTCTATCCCTCAAGAATTTTTAATGCTTCATCAACAGTTATACCTTCGTGTACTATCTTTGATAGAACATAAGTTATCTTTGATACGTTATCATGCTGGAATATATTCCTTCCAACTGATAGTCCTGCACATCCTGCAACAACAACAGCATCATATATCATCTGTAAAAGCTCTTTATCTGAGCTTACCTTTGGTCCCCCTGCTATAACAACAGGAACTGGGCATCCCTCAACAACCTTTCTGAATGTTTCAGGATCTCCTGTGTAAGGAACCTTAACTATGTCAGCTCCAAGCTCTGCACCAATTCTTGCTATATGCGCAACAGCGTCAGGATCAAAAGGATTCTTAACCTCTGGACCTCTGTAGTAGATCATAGCAACAAGTGGCATCTGCCATTCAATACATGCCTTTGATACAGCACCAAAATCCTTCAGCATCTGTTTTTCATCTTCAGCACCTATATTAACATGTATTGATACACCATCAGCACCGAGTTTTATAGCCTCTTCAACTGTACATACGAGAACCTTATCATTCTTTCTTATAGATAGATCTGTTGATGCTGACATGTGAACAATAAGACCTACATCTTTACCTTTCCCTCTGTGTCCCTGCTCAACCATCCCTTTATGGAGAATTATCGCATTTGCACCACCTTCAGCTATCTTCTCAACTGTATCCTTTATATTAATTATCCCTTTCATTGGACCTGAGCTAACACCGTGATCCATAGGAACTATCACAGTTTTTCCTGTGTCCCTGTTCATTATCCTTTCCAGTCTCACTCTCTTTCCGATGCCCAACTTCTTCCTCCTTATCTCCTTGTTTTATATAATTTTACCAGCAATAAAACCTAAAATAAAAGAAATGACAGCGATAATAATAAGTTTTTTATTCTCATCCGTTTTGTATGGAGAAGGTCTTTTACCCCTTTCCCTCATATAATCCCTGTCATAAAGACCCATCTTCCTTGACCTCTTCAGTTATCTCTTTAACTGTTACATTCTGTTTAGCTTTTAGATCTTCTATCTCTTTCTGGTATTTTTTTATCTCCTCATTCAGTTTTTCTTTCTCTTCGTTGCACTTTTTTATACTTTTTTCAAGACTGCTGATCTCTTTTTTCAGTTTCAGTTTTTCTATCTTGAATGATATCCAGTCTGTAATTGTGAATATAAGTATAAGAACAGCACCAAGTATAACACTTATTATGATAACAAGGGCAAGTGGTATCTCAGGTGTTTTGTATGTAGGTAGAAGATTTACGGATATACTTGGCTGTGTGTTCATTGATACAAAGTAAGCAACAGCGAGTAAGATTATAAGCCATAGAATAAGTTTGATCTTATTCAGCATCTTCTTCCTCTATCTCTTTTATAGCTTTTTTTATCTTTGTGTAAATATCCTTAAGATCCTGGGATATAACCTTTACCTCGCCTATAACGGGCATAAAATTAGTATCCCCGTTCCATCTTGGAACTATATGATTATGAATATGATCTTCAAGACCTGCACCTGCAACCCTGCCTAAGTTATAGCCAATATTAAAACCCTCTGGATTTAAGGCTTTTCTTAATGCCTTTACCATCATCTGTGTAACCTTTGATATCTCACAGAGGGTTTCATGATCAATCTGTGTAAAATCTCCTATATGCTCATTTGGGCATACCATTACATGACCTGCATTGTAAGGAAAAAGGTTCATGATAACAAAAACCCTTTTTCCCCTGTACAGAACAAGTTTTTTCTCGTCATCATCGGATCTGTATGCATCGCACAAAAAACATTCTTCAATCTTATCGTATGTTTCAATATACTGTGATCTCCATGGTGAGTATAATCTCTCCATTCCTCCTCCTTAAACTATCTGTTTTGGATCAACATCAATAATTAATTTTATACCTTTTTCTGATGATTTTTCATAAAGTCTCTTCAGTTTCTCTTTTTCTTTAAAATCCTTAAGTATTATCTGGACTCTATTTCTGTCCCTTATCTTTGATCTGTATGCGTAAAAAACCCCTTCATAATCAATATTTCTGATTTTTTCATCCTTAAGCCATTTCTCAAATATACTTTTTACAGACTCTATGCTTAGACCTTTCTTCTCAAAAGTCAGGAGAATGAATCTTCTGAAAGGTGGAAGTCCGGAGATTTTTCTGTTTTCAAGCTCACTTTCGTAGAATAATGAAGGTTTTTTTTCAGAAAGTGATAATAAAGCTGGATTTTCTTTCGCATTTGTTAAGACTATATACCTTTCCTTTGATAAGAACAAAGGCTGAAATAAAGATTTGAAGAATACCTCATCCCCTTTAAAATCAGGCATAAAGAGAAATATATCAGGATAAACATTTATAACAAAATCATACCTATCATAAACAAACTCCTTATCCATTACAGTTGTTCCAACTTTTATCCTTGTTTTTCTTTCCTCATCAATAAATGAGACCTGATCTGGAAATATCTTTTTTATATCCTCGTATATCTTTTCTGTTCCAGTTCCTATCTCCTTAAGTTCAAGATCACATCTTAAGCATCTGTCCAAATACTGGTATTTCTTCCCACATACCTCACATTTTGTATATTTGGTGTCTTCCTTGTGGATCTTTAATGGGTAATCACATCTCTCACACAGAACTTCCTCCTCACATCTTTCACAGTAAAGAAATGATGCGTAACCTTTTCTGTTACTTAAAATAAGTACCGTTTTATCCTCAGGGATCTTTTTAAGCTCAGTGATATACATACCCTTTTCATACTTTTTAATCAAAATCTCCGTATTTATACCGGTAATGTCTTCCTTTTTTTCCAGATTCTTTAAAAGTCCTTTACCAAGTGAGTAGTAGCTCTCAACTGAGGGGACTGAGGAGCCGTAGATAACGGATATTCCTTCTGAGTGTCTGTAGATCTCATAAACAGCTCTTCTCAGATCAAATCTTGGAGTCCTTAAAGGCTTATAACTGTCAGACTGCTCTTCCTCTATTATTATCAGTGAGAGATCCTTTGCCGGGACAAATGCTGAGCTGTAAGTCCCAACAATTATAAATCCGGATGATTCCATCAGTGAGAACCATATATCTGTCTTGTCCTTCTCAGGAATTCCATCAAAGTAAGGTATGACCCTCTCTCCAAATTTTTCATTCAGATCTCTGTATACCTTTTTTACTGATGCTACATTTGGAAATATTATTATTCCTGTTTTTCCCTCTTTTAAAAGCTTTGAAAAAATAGAGATATACTTTTTCAGTCTTGTATCTGGATCATCAAAGCTGTATACATAAACCCCTTTTCTCCTTTTTTCTGTGGAGAAAGATCCCTTCTCCTGCCTTAATCTTATCCCTTCCCTTAGATGTATATTTATCTTTTTTATAAGACCCTTCTCAAAAAGTGTATCAACAGTTTTTTTTGAAAATCCAAGCTCTCTTATCTGATCTAAACTCAGCTCACCTTTCTCTATAAGTATCTCAAGAAGCTCCCTTGATCTTTTTGTAAGCTTTATGCTACTGTCAATCCTCGTTATATCTGGTGTTATAACATAGTTTATCTCACCTTTAGTTATCCATCTTTTCTTCTCCCTGCTGTACTCCCACCTTAAACCTTCAGGGATGAGATTGTTTAAGGAGATACCTATAGGTGATATGTAGTAATCTGATATGTTTTTTATAGCCTTTATATAGTTTTCAGGAAATACAGGTTTTTTATCAGGAAAATCTATAACATCCCTTATATTTCTTATATCTTCTGTGTTCTGCGAAATATCTGTTATTATCCCTGAGAAACCTTTTTTCTTAAAAGGAACTAAAACCCTTCTGCCTATGAGCTTTTTATCTCCAACTGATCTTAAAAGTGATGAGGGTATTCTGTAAGTGAATGTCATAAACTGGGCTACAGGGAGTGCAACCTCAACGTATATATCTTTTTCAAAAAATTCATCTGACAACTTTTACAGCTCTTCTATAGTTATGTTGCTGTTTGTGTATATACATATCTCTCCTGCTATCTTCATGGCCTCTTCAACGATCTGCCTCGCTGAAAGATCTGTATTTCTGTAAAGTGCAAGTGCAGCAGATCTTGCGTAATCTCCTCCTGATCCTATCGCCAGAACTGGCTCATCAGGTTCTATAACATCTCCATTTCCCGATATAAGAAGCATTATCTCCTTATCAGCTGCTACCATAACAGCCTCAAGTCTTCTTAAAAATTTATCTGTTCTCCAGTCTTTTGCAAGTTCAACAGCGGCTCTTAAAAGATTTCCCCTGTATTTGTTAAGCTTTTCCTCAAGTCTTTCCATAAGTGCAAGTCCGTCAGCTGCAGAGCCTGCAAAACCTACAACTATCTTCCCCTCATATAGCTTTCTTATCTTTCTTGCAGATGCTTTCATAACTGAGTTACCAAGTGTGACCTGTCCATCACCTGCGATAACAGTTTTGCCGTCCCTTCTGACAATACATATCGTTGTGCTTTTAGTTCTGCTCATTTTCTTTTACACTCTCTTTGTTTTTTGTGAGTATCTCAGGATCATAAAGGAAAAGCCTTTTAGCAAAAAGGAAATGTCTGAGATAAAAGTCCTTATCAATATCAGATATTATTATCCTTTTACTACCTGAAGAGGCGTGTATCATCTTCCCTTCACCTATGTATATACCAACATGTGATGGGAATTTTGCGTATGTCTGGAAGAATAGAAGATCTCCAGGCTGAAGATTCTCCCTGCTTACAAAAAGACCGTACTCAGCCTGATATCTTGCTGTCCTTGGAAGCTGTATACCTGCCATTGCATAAACCTTCTGGACAAAGGCTGAACAGTCCATACCTCTACTTGTTTCCCCACCAAATATGTAGTTAATCCCGAGAAAACCTATCGCAAAATCAACTATATCCTTCTGGAACTTGGGAGCGGGAATACCGTCATCAACCATAACAGCTCTGTACTTTTCCTTTGCATAAGGAACCTTCAGACTGTTGTAGTAATCGTTCTCTATCAGCTGGTATTTTTTGCTTTTTGCAAATGAGAGACCTGAGAGAATTAGAACCGTTAAAACTGCAGATATAACCCTACCCATTGACATTCCTCATATTATAAAATTTTCCAATATTATTAAATCATAATCGTTGATAGATTAATAATAGTTTATAATAAAATCATGAAAAAGATTAGACCAACTTCAGGTAAAGTAAAACAGGCTTTATTTAATATTCTATACGATATTACAGGTGAGAGTTTCCTTGATCTCTTTGCAGGAACAGGTGAGATAGGTCTGACAGCTGTAAAAAAGGGGGCTTCTCAGGTTATATTTGTTGAGAAGGACAGAAAGAGGGCTGAGCAGATAAAGAAAAAGGTCTCAAAATACACACAGAATTTTAAGGTTATAACTGCCGATGCTATAAAATTTTTGAAAAATTATAAAAAAGAGGCTTTTGATATAATCTTTGCTGATCCACCTTACGATTATAAAGATTATGAGAAGCTTATAGATCTTGCCCTTGAAAAACTTTCAGAAAATGGCGTTTTTATACTTGAACACAGATCGGATAGACATTTTGGTGCTGATGAGGAGAGAACTTATGGGGACACAACATTATCATTCTGGAGAAAGGCATGATAACAAAGGTTTGCGTTTATCCTGGAACTTTTGATCCTGTTCATTACGGGCATATAGATATTGTTAAGAGAGCCTTAAATGTTTTTGAGAATGTTATAGTTGCTATAGCTGAAAATCCTAAGAAAAAGCCCCTTTTCAGTATAGATGAAAGGGTTGATATGTTCAGGGAGTCAATAAAGGAGTTCTCAGACAGGGTTATTGTGGAATCATTTGAAGGACTTCTGATTAATTTTATGAGAAAGTACAACACAAAGATCATAGTCAGAGGAGTGAGACTTTTTACAGATTTTGAGTATGAGCTGCAGATAGCGATGACAAACTACAATCTTGATAAAGTTGAGACATTCTTCCTTATGCCTTCTCAGGAGCTTATACATATAAGCTCATCAATTGTTAAAGATGTTGCATTACACCACGGTGATCTTTCCAAAATGGTTCATCCTTATGTTGAAAAAAAATTAAGGGAGAAGTTTAAGGTGTGAAGATGAGGTGGTTAGTTTTAATTTTACTGATGTTTGTTAGCTCCTGTGGGTACAGGGCTACAGACTTTACAGAGAAGAAGGCTGAGGGAAAGCTGCAGGATATATTCTGTGTAAGGAGTGTTGATATAAACACACCAGAGGCAACAGCTGTTGATATTTTTTACAGATATGTAAGTCAGGCTGTTCTATCAGCAGGTTACAGACTTGAATGTTCAAAATGGACAGACAGATATGTCTACCTCACAGTAAAAAGGCTTGATGTTAAGCCTATCGGTTACTCAATATCACAGAGGGCTTACATTTATAAGGTCAGTGGTATTATGGAGCTAACGGTTGAAGATAAGGAAAAAAATGTTATTTTATCAAGGGAGATATGGGAGACAGTTCAGTATATCGGTTCTGGATTGAGTGCCGATATTGAAAGGAGATACGCTATTGAGGAGCTTGCAAGACTCGTTGAAGCAAGGATATTTTCTATACTAACAGAGCTTGAGTGATGGCAGAGACAAATATTATTCAGCTTATTAAAAATTTCAGTTTTGAGGATCTATTACCTGTAAATCTTGTTTACGGTAAAGAGGAGCTGTTAAAGAGGCAGCTTATTGATAAGGTTAAGTCTTTTAAGGGTGAGGATATCCATATACTGTGGGGGGATGAAACCTCTGTGAAGGAGATAGAGGAGATATTCTCAAGTTCTTCACTTTTTTCAAAGGGAAATATAGCTGTTTTATGGGATCTTGAGAGTTTTATAAAAAATCTGAAAAAGGGAGATACTGAAAGATTTTTAGATACTCTCAGAAAGATAAACAGTCCTGACAGATTTTTTATAATATCAAATAAGGATAAACTACCTGCAAAAGAGCCTTATAAAAGTTTAAAAGAGATAGCAAATATAATCGTTTCAGCACCGTTAACACCTAAGGCCTTTGTTCTTTCAATAAAGAAAAAGATAGAGGGAAATGGGAAAAAGATAGATGACAGAACAGTTCTGTATCTATCCTCAAAGCTGAAAAATGATCTTATGTATGCAAAACAGGAGATAGAAAAGCTCCTCCTATATGTTTCTGATAAAGATGAGATAACGGAAGAGGATATTGATAAAGTTGTTATACCAAAGATTGAGGAAAATATATTTGTTTTCCTTAATAGATTTTTCTCAAAAGATCCAAAGGCTGTAGAGATCTTTATCAATCTTATAGAAACAACACATCATCCATTTGAGGTACAGTCTTTCTTACTTGGTCAGCTTAACAAACTGCTTGTATTCAGATCTTTACTTGATGAAGGAAAACCTTTAGATGCTGTATTTTCCCAGCTTGGGATAAAACATCCTGCACAGAAGGGAACATTTCAGAAGCTGGTCTCTGTTCTATCAAAGGAAGACCTGATAGAGATGATTAAGGAGCTGTATAAACTTGAGATACAGCAGAAGGTTTACTACAGTGATATATATGAGAGCTCAACAGAGTATGTGATAAAGATGGTGAATGGATAATGGAAATCTTAAGGGAAGAGAGCTTTGATATAGATCTCAGACCTAAAAGTATAGATGATTATATAGGTCAGGATGAGGTAAAAAAACAGATAAAGATATTTGTTGATGCCTCAAAAAAAACAGGTAAAACACTTGATCATATACTTATAGGCGGTCCACCTGGACTTGGGAAAACATCACTTGCACAGGTTATAGCCAGGGAGCTGGGGAAGAATATTGTGTTCACCTCAGGTCCTGTCCTTGAGAAGAAGGGAGATATAGCTGGTATACTCTCCTCACTTGAGGAGGGGGATATACTCTTTATAGATGAGATCCATAGACTCAATCCTTCTGTAGAGGAGGCTTTATATCCTGCAATGGAGGATTTCTGCCTTGATATAATCATAGGAAAGGGAAGCAGTTCAAGATCTGTAAGGATAGATATACCACCTTTTACGCTGATAGGAGCAACAACAAGATCAGGGATGTTAACATCCCCCTTAATATCAAGATTTGGGATAATACTTCATATTGATTATTACGATACGGATTCCCTAACAAGGATAGTCTTAAGATCTGCAAAGATACTCGGTATAAAGATAACAGAAAATGGGGCAAGGGAGATAGCAAGAAGGTCAAGGGGAACTCCAAGAATAGCAAACAGATTTTTAAAAAGGGTTTACGACTTTGCTGTTGTAAAAAAAGACGGAACTGTAACTGAAGATACAGCAAGGGAGGCGCTTGATTTTTTAGGAATAGACAGTTACGGTCTTGACAGCAGGGACAGAAAGTATCTCCAGATAATAATTGAAAAGTTCAACGGAAAACCTGTAGGTCTCAACACTCTCTCTTCAGCTCTGTCAGAGGACAGGTACACAATAGAGGAGATAATTGAGCCGTTTCTTTTAAGATCAGGTTTTATAGAGAGAACACCAAAGGGTAGAAAGCCGACAGATAAAGCCTTAAAAATATTCAAAAAAATTTGAAAATATCACAGATATTATATATATTAAGTAAACCTGAAATAAAACACCGTTTTATTTTTTAAGGAGGTTTAACATTGACAGCTGTTGTAGAGAACAAAGAGGCTTTAATTGAGAGAATAAATTATCTGAGAAAGAAAAAAAATGCTGTTCTTCTCGCACATTTCTACCAGAGAGGAGAGATACAGGACATAGCAGACTATGTTGGTGATTCCCTTGAGCTTGCAAGGAGGGCACAGGAAACTGATGCTGACATTATTGTTTTCTCAGGTGTGAGATTTATGGCTGAAACGGCAAAAATACTCAATCCAACAAAAAAAGTTCTCCATCCAAACCCTGAAAGTGGCTGTCCTATGGCTGATATGGCCACAGTTGAAGGTGTTTTGAAACTTAAAGAGGAGCATCCGGACGCTGTTGTTGTTTCATATATAAACACAAATGCAGATGTCAAAACAATATCTGATGTTATTGTTACATCAAGAAATGCTGTAAAAGTGGTTAAGGCTTTGGATGCAAAGAAGATAATATTTGTTCCAGACCAGTTTCTTGGAAGCTATATAGCAAGGCAGGTTCCAGAGAAGGAGTTTATACTCTGGAAAGGATTCTGTCCTCCACATTTTAATCTAACACCTGATCAGCTTCTTGCACTTAAAGAGAGATATCCTGATGCCAAGATAGCTGTTCATCCAGAGTGTAACACTGAGACCGTTAAGATAGCAGATTTTGTTGGAAGTACATCACAGATAATTGAGTTTGCAACAACCTGTGACTCTAAGAATGTGATAATAGGAACGGAGATAGGTCTAAAACACTGGCTTGAGAAGTTAAACCCAGACAAGAACTATATATTCCCTGTTAATGCAGACTACTGTGGAACCATACACTGCTGTGATATGAAGAAGAACACACTTGAGAAGATAGCTGATGTTTTAGAGAGGGAGATTAATGAGATAGTTCTTCCAGAGGATATTATAGAAAAAGCGAAAAAACCATTAGATAAGATGCTTGAGATAGTTTAAAAAAAGCCCCTTACGGGGCAAAGGGACGGGAGAGAGGGGGAAGGGGTTAGTACTGGGGGACTGTCGGATCTATAAATTCAGACCACGCCAAAATACCACCTTCAACATTTTTAACATTTTTAAACCCTTTTTCCATAAGCCATAAAGTTGCCTGAAGGCTTCTGTTTCCGCTTCTACAGATTATGTATATAGGTTTATCCTTAGGAAGCTTGTCTATAACTGCGGGAAGTTTCATAAGTGGAATTAGCATAGCCTCTTTTTCTCTTATCCTTGAAAACTCATACTCCTGAGGTTCTCTAACGTCTAGAAGGATAAAATCCTCACCGCTGTCTATCTTTTCCTTGAGCTCATTTACTGAGATATGTATCTTGCTGTAAGTCTCTCTGTCTAAAAACAAGGCTGATCCTCCGTTTTTTTTATTTTTAAATTTAACAACAGCATTAGATTATTTTTATAATCTATATCATAAATTTAGAATATAAAGATTTTTTTATCTTGTGAGATGGATCATTTATAAAAAGATAAAAACAGGTATGCTAAAATCTTAAAGAGACAAAATCTTAAGGAGTAAGGTATGTTTGAGATAGAACAGAGAGAGATTATAAATGTTCCAGAGAATATAAAAAATATACTGAGGAAGGAGATAGGGGAATATAAAGTTCTTGATGATGATATGGACAGGCTTCTCTATTCTTACGATGCAACAAGGATAAAAATGCTTCCTTCAGTTGTCGTTATACCAGAGACAGAAGAGGAGGTAAGAAAGGTAGTAAGTATATGCTATCAGGAGGGAATACCTGTAACCCCAAGGGGTGCAGGATCAGGATATACGGGAGGAGCTCTTCCTGTTAAAGGTGGTGTTCTTGTTTCATTTGAGAAGATGGACAGAATACTTGAGATAGATGAGGAAAACGCTGTAGCCAGGGTTCAGCCTGGCGTGGTTACATATAAACTCCAGCAGGAGGTTGAAAAAAGAGGGCTTTTCTATCCACCAGATCCTGCAAGCTACAAGTTCTGCACAATTGGGGGAAATGTTGCTGAGAATGCTGGAGGTCCAAGATGTGTTAAGTATGGGGTTACAAGAGAGTATGTTATGGAGCTAAACACTGTAATATACAGCGGTGAGATTATACACACAGGGAGACCTACACTGAAGGATGTTGCAGGATACGATATAACAAGGGTTCTTATAGGAAGTGAGGGAACTTTAGGCCTTTTCACAGAGATAACATTAAAGCTTATACCTAAACCTAAAGCTTCAAAAACAGTGAAGGCTATATTCTCAGATATAGCTTCTGTAGGAAAAACTGTAAAGGATATATTCAAGGCGGGAATATCCCCTTCCGCCCTTGAGTTTATGGATAAACTTGCTATAAACGCTGTTGAGGATTTTGGTCATTTTGGACTGCCGAGAGATGCTGAAGTTTTATTACTTATTGAGGTTGACGGGCATCCAAAGGCTTTAGAGGAGGAGATAGTTGAGGTGGCAAGAATATGTGAGCTTAATGGAGCATCTGTTGAGATAGCCCAGACAGATAGAGAGGCTGAAAATCTGTGGACTGCGAGAAGATCACTATCACCTGCCGTATCAAAACTGGGAAGGGTTAAGATAAACGAGGATATAGTATTCCCAAGAAGTTATCTCCCTGAAGCACTCCCTCAGCTCAGGGATATTGGTAAGAGATACAATCTGAAGATGGTAAATTTTGGACATATCGGTGATGGAAATGTTCATGCAAACTTCATGATAAGCGGTCTTGATCCTGATGAGCTGAAAAGGACGGAAAAGGCTGTGGAAGAGGTGTTTGATCTTGCCTTGAAGTACGGTGGATCAATAACCGGAGAACATGGTGTAGGTATAACAAAAGCATCATTTATGAAAAAGATGTTCAAGCCTAAAGAGATAGAGATAATGAGGGGAATAAAGTCAGTCTTTGATCCGGAAGGTCTGATAAATCCCGGCAAGATGGGTCTGTGAAAATAATTTTTTCTTAATAATAATTTTTGATTTATAATAATAATAGATCTCTTATGCAAGTCTGGGGGAAAATTATATGAGACTGAAGATTCAGATAGAGACTGAGTGTGTTCCTATAATCTACAGACATCGTGTTGTTTCATTTATTAAAGAGGCTCTAAAAAAATCAAACGGAAGTTATAAGGACTTTCTATACCAGAACAAGATAACAAAACCTTTCACATTCAATCTAGTTCTACCAAAAAACAGGGAGGCAAACAAAACTTTAATAAAGATAGATGATAACTTCAGTGTTGAGGATATAGTTTTCTCACTTAAGGACAGATGTATAACAATTTATATAAGCTCACTTGACAGAGGATTTATAAACAGTCTTTACAGAGGGATAAAGAGGCTGAAATTTTTTGATTTCAGCTGGAATGACAGTATGCTTGTTGAAGGGAAGAAGATAATATGGAAGGTCAGAAGTATAACTGTCTTTCCTGATAAAGTTATAAAAGAGTCATCAGTACTATTCAAAACAAACTCACCTATGATAATTGAGGATAAAGAGGACAGACCTGTTCTTTTCAATCAGCCTGAGTTTGAGGAATGTCTTAACGAGATAGCTGACAGGATACTTAAGGCAAAACATATTAAAGGCTCAGGTTTATCAAAACCTTTAAGGTTTGAGCCTGTTGAGATGAGGAAACAGGTCGTCAAGCATACACTTAAGGATTTCAGGGACAAAACAGGTAAACCTGTGATGTATCTTACCGGGAACTCAGGTGTATTCAGGCTTTCAGGGGACCCTTCAGACCTGAATATACTTCACAAGATAGGTATAGGAAACAGGACAGGTCAGGGTTTTGGGATGATTGAGCTTGTAAGTCAGTAGGTCTCCGGAAATATCTTTTTTGCCTCTTCTATTATTCTGTAGCTGTTTTTTCCATATCTCCTTGAGAAATGAAAAACTACAAGCTTTTTGACCTCTGCTTCCTTTGCTATCTTACCTGTCTGGTCAGCTGTTAGATGGAAAACCTTTGAGGCCTGTTCTTTGTCTTCAGGTAGAAAAACAGCTTCACAGTAAAGAATATCAGAGTTTTTCACAAGCTGGACTATCTTTTTCCTGTTTTCTTCAGAGTATATAACATCTGTTACATAGGATATCTTGTATCCTGGGAGTGTGTAGCTGAACTGATCCTTAAGGTACTCATAACTGTATTCTTTTCCAGCTATCTGGAAATTTTTTCCCCTGTTTTTTTCATCCTCTAAAAATCTCTTAAAATCACCTATCTCCTTTCCTTTTAAAGGCAGTTCCTTGATCTTTTCTTTTTTCAGGTATAGTTTTTCTTTGTACTCAAAGGAATAACCGAGAACATTTATCTTGTGATCCAGAACGGCAAATCTAACTCTGTAGTTCTGATCTTCGTAAATGATATCATTCTCAGCCTTCTCCTCTTTTATAAAATCCTTTGCAAACTTTTTCTTTATATCATAGCTATAGTACTCAAACCTTCCCTCATTCCACTGTTTAAGATTGAAAACAAGCTGGGGCTCATACTCAACGAGATTCCATGTGTACCCCTGCAGTTTACAGTAAAGATTATCAGCGATTGGTGAAATACCAAAGATATCAACCGTATGTGGTTTTCCAAGTTTGTTTCTGAGTAGATGGTCAAAGCCTATAAAATGATCCATATGTGTGTGGGTTATAAATACCTTTGTTATCTTTCTTAAAAGATGTCTGTCCAGCCTTCTTATATTTCCGACATCAAAAAGTATATACTCTCCAAGACTTTCTATCTCAATAACTATACCTGGATCGTCAGTTCTCTCATTTATCAGATAATGTTTTATCCTTGGTTTTGCCATCCCAGTTCCTTGTTAGAAATAGATATTATTTTTATATTTAAATACACCTAATATTTGACTAAGGAAAATACTATGTTTTTTAAAAAAAGTAAAGAATGTATAAATGAGTTTTTAGGTTATAGGGGGACGGAAGATCTTTTCTTTACAGAGAATAACGAATCCATCAAAGATATCTCAAGGGAGGATATAGAAAGGGAGTTCAGAAATCTCTCATTTCTGTATTTCTCAAGGAAGATAGAACAGATCTTTAAAGATTACTTTCTAAAAGTAAAGATAAACCAGATAAGGTTTGCACTGGCTTTTGGTTTATTTTTATACTCAATCTTTGCCGTTCTTGATTATTTATTGTTCCCACAGGTGATGTACGATCTTTGGGTCGTAAGGGCTTTTGTTGTTTCAATAGGATTGTCTGCACTTGCCTACTCCTATGTTTCTAAAAATAAAACCTTTCTTGAGTTTTTTGTTTCTGTTGTTATTTTTATCGGAGGAATGGGTATTCTACTGATGATAATCCTTATAGATTTTTATGAGGAGAAGGCACATATATACTATGCTGGACTTCTCCTTGTTGTGTTTTTTGCCTACACATTTTCTTCCATAAGACTTCTTTACGCTGTAGTTCCATCAATATCCGTAGTTATAGCTTACCTGATAGCTGATATCACATATATAAAAACTGAGAAATTTATTCTTATAAACAACAGTTTTTTCCTTGTTTCGGCAAATGTTATGGGGATATTTGCAGGGTATATGCTGGAGTATTTCTTCAGGAAAAACTTTCTTCAGTCGTTCCTTATATTTTTAGATAAGAAAAAGACAGAGTATCTGAACAGAAAGCTGTATGAGATGACAATAACAGACGAACTTACAAAGGTCGCTAACAGAAGGTTCTTTCAAGAAGCTGTTGAGAAAGAACTTAAAAGGGCATACAGAGAAAGATACCCTGTATCACTTCTTATAGTGGATGTTGACCATTTTAAAGAGTACAACGACTCTTTTGGACATACCGCAGGTGATAGATGTCTATGTAGTGTTGCTGAGATACTTAAAAAATACAGAAAGAGATCCTATGATCTTGTTGCAAGGTATGGTGGAGATGAGTTTATTGTCGTTCTGCCGAAAGCTTCGGAAGATTATGCGATGAATGTAGCCCAGATGATAAGGTCTGATGTGGAAGATCTGTGTATAAAACATATAGAGCCTTTTAACAGGGTTACCGTTTCCATAGGTGTTGCTGTTCTGAATGGGAAAAGGATAAAGGGGGTAACAGTAAAAAACCTGATAAATACAGCGGATAAAGCTCTTTATATTGCGAAAAAGGAAGGCAGAAACAGGGTGGTAAAACTAGATATTTAGTACAACATTGTATATACCTTTTACAACCTCTGACATCCTCTCAAAATCAAGTGTTCCTATTGTGTCCGTTCTTCTGTGGTAGTTTGGATTTCTGTAAAATGCTGTGTCAGTTATCATAACAGCGTTGTATCCAAACTTCCAGAAATTCCTGTGATCTGAAAAATCAACACCTAAAAGAAATACAGGGGCATTTATTGAGTAAACAGGTATAGATGAACCTTTTTTGATAAGTTCTTCAACTCTTTTTGTTATCTTCTTCTGTCCCATCTTTCCCACAACACCAATAAAATTACCTTTATCTGGATAGAAAAACTTAAAAAATGGTAGAGGAAACTGCTGTGAGTCAGGTTCATCAGAAAAATATCCTATCATCTCAAGGGACAGCATAACCTTTATCTTTGCTTTTTCTTTGTAAAGAGTTTTTGCGTGTATATAACTTCCCATCTTATCGGTTCCAAAAAATGGAGGCTCTTCAAGTGTGTAGGCCACAAGGTCAACTCTGTGTTTTAATTTAGGTCTATATAGTTTTAAAAACCTTCCGATCTGTAGAATACCTGCTACACCACTTGCGTTATCATCTGCACCTGGTGTATCACCTGCAACATCGTAATGTGCTCCCACAATAACTCTTTCCTCTTTTTCTGTATTGTATGATGCGATAATATTACTGTACTTTCTTGAATTAACATTGTATGTCTGCACAGTTATCTCAAGATCTTCAAACTGGGAGATGATATACTCTGCTGCTCTATCAAGGGATCCAACATTATAAAAATTTCTGAAAGGTCTTATTTTACAAAGCTGCTCAACATCCGTGTAAAGATTTCTTGTTATATTTCCGTCCATTATACACTTATTTTAAGTCAAAAAATGATATAAATCAGTGATTTTTATTTAAAATATCTTTAATATTTTTATAGAAATTAAGATTTAGGAGTCTGAAATATGTTAATAAGAAAAGAGGACTTTCCAAAGGTTGCTTTATCAAAAATGAATGAAATTCACAGTACGGAAATAGATATTGTTAACAGCCTTTATGATGCTGTAGTTAGATGTATTGAAGGAAAGGAAAGCGTGGAAACTGTGGATAAACTTCTGAGAGAATTCCTGAATGATGTTAGGGAGCATTTCAGCTTTGAGCAGGAACTTATGGAAAAGTACGGCTTTTTCGCCTATCCTATGCACAAAGGTGAGCATGATAATGTTTTAAGGGAGCTCGCATCTGTAGAGAGTATATGGGAGGAAAAGAAAAATCCTGCAACTATAAAGGAGTATCTTGAGAACTACTTTGCTCCATGGATTGTGAACCACGTCCAGACGATGGATACTGTTACAGCGATGTTCCTCTCAAACTTTGTTCATGCAGA
This sequence comes from Persephonella marina EX-H1, assembly GCF_000021565.1. Lineage (NCBI taxonomy): Bacteria > Pseudomonadati > Aquificota > Aquificia > Aquificales > Hydrogenothermaceae > Persephonella > Persephonella marina. Next base: position 1,710,795 of record NC_012440.1, read on the forward strand.
ATGATCCTTCTTAATTCCGTAGCCAACTATATGGTAATTAACAGGTATAAAGGGGCTTTTAAATCTGACATTTTTAATATATGCATCAGGAAAGTATCTTCTTATAACTGATGCTGTGTCCCTTTTTATATCACACCCTTCAAAAAGCCATTTCCATGCTGGCTGAAGTATGTTTTGAACGGAGTATGTAAAACTGCCCTCAGGAGCAACAACATGTTCGATGAATACAAATATCCCACCAGGTTTTAATACCCTTTTTATCTCCCTCAGGACTTTACTCTGAGATTTAACACTGCAGAGAACAAGTGTTGACACGACAGCGTCAAAACTGTTGTCTTCAAACGGTAGTTTTTCACCAACGCCTTCAATAATATGTAACTTTATATCAGACCTAACTGCTTTATCTTTGAGGTACTCAAGCATCTCCTTACTTGGCTCTATAACCGTGAGATCCTTTACTTTTTTGTAGTAATCTAGGTTAATTCCCGTTCCAGCTCCAATCTCAAGAACTTTTCCTCCAATTCTGTTGAAAAGCTCTATCTTGTGTTTTCCGTACACATTTTTCATATACCATTCAAGATTTTTCATAAAAACAGCATTAAATCTGCTTTTACACCTACAGGTCATACTAATTCACCTCCAGTTTACCTTCTTTTATTTTAATGAAATCTTCAAGATAACTGTACTTATTTTCATCAAAACTGTAAATTTTGCAAATATCTGTAAACTCACAGTAACCACAGCTTTCTGATTTTGTGTACGGAACAAAAAACCCATCCTTTAACATATTAAGTATTATATAGATCACTTTATCAGTTTTTTCATCAATCTCCTTGTCTAACTGTGTGGAGACCTCTGAGTGGTTTTCTTTAATAAAGAGGAGACCCAGTTTTTGTACATCTTTCCCTGAACTCTCAAGAAATTTTTTATAAATAACAAGCTGGAGATACTCACCTTTTAGCAGGGCTTTTCTCAGATCATCAATCCTTTTCTTTCCTGTTTTATAGTCGTATATGATATATTTACCATTTTTTAAATCCCTGTCAGCTCTATCTATCTTTCCTGTGAACTTAAATCCATAAATATTTACAGATCTTTTCATTTCAATAACTTCAGGTATGTAAATGTTTCTTATCCTTTCAAGATCTTTTATAACAAACTCTGTTAATATATCAGAAAGCAATAAAACTCTTTTTTCCTCAAATATCCTTGCTGAAGGTTTCAGTTCTTCAAGTAAAGGTCTAAACTTCTCCTTAACAAGGGCAGGTATGATCATTCTTAATCTGGATTTGTCCTTTATTCTTTTTCTGTATACAAACTCAAGTATCTCATGTATAGCCGTTCCTTCTTTATCTGGAGGAATTCTTTCTGTATCTACAATCTCAAAAGTGTCCGGATTTATCACTGAGCTTAAGAAAAATCTGTATGGACAGTCTGAAAATGTCTGGAGCTTTGAAGGTGTAAGCTTGATGTATTTGGGATTTACATTTACATATCCTTCATACTCTGTTATATACTCAGACTCTCTTTTTATATGTGCCTCAACCACTTTTTTTAATAGGTTATCTGTATTTATAAGATGAGCCGCGTTTTTAAGTCTGAACTCTTTTAATGTGGTTATCTCTTCCGGGTCTTCCAGTTTTAGGGTATCTCCATTCTCAAAGTATGATCTTCCGTAGTTTAATCTTAAAAGTTCCTCAACTAATACTGATGGTGAAAGATCGTTTCCTTTATCGTCTCTGTTTTTGTAAGATATATAAATGTTTTTTGAGGAGTTAAATATTGATATAAATGTTATTATCTGCTGCCAGTAGGATGCGTTCAGCTTGGGAAGACCCTTCTCTTCAAGTTTTACCCTGAGAGTGTTATTAATAACAGGATCATCTTTAATGATGGAAGGGTACTTTCCCTCGTTCATATCAACAAAAAACAGGTAATCAAATATAATTCCTTCAGATATGTTTGGTGTTCTTATCTGAACAATATCTCCTTTTAATCTCCTATCAATATCTTCTTCCTCAAGGTAGTGCAGAAGTATACTGTTGAACTCGGAATATGTAATCTCAGGGTAAAGCTTTTTCAGTACATGGTTTAACTGAATGTTCTCAAGTATATTGAGGAATTTTTCAGTATGTTCATTTTTCTTAAAAAATCTTTCTATTATATCTGTGTAGTTCTGTATAAGATCATTTAAAGATCCCCTTTCAGGAATTTTTTTAATGGATCTTAACAGATCTATTATACCGTTGTACCCTTTATCACTCAGTAATTTTATAATGCTCTCATACCCCTCTTCGTAGGAGTTTTCTATCAGATCTTTTTCAAATGAAGATATATCTATATCATCAATATTGAGAATCTCTTTTGATATGCTGTTGAGAAGGTCAATCTTTGAAAAGTTGTTTTCTTTCAGGCTGAATAATAAGAACATCTTTTTAAAAGGTAGCTGATCAATAAATCTGTTTTCCTCTGAAAGATAGTAAGGGATGTTGTACTCCTGAAAAACAGATTTTATGTCCTTCAGATAGCTTCCAAGATCGTTTATCACCACTCCAATTTTATACCATCTCGTATTTTCTTTAATCTTTAGGATGCTTTTTGCTATCTTTACAATTTCGTCCCTTTTACCTTTTGATACTATAAACTTGATGTTCTTGCATCCTATACCTTCTTCAGTTATAGCTGAGGAAAACATAAGTGATGTCAGTTTCTGGTCTTCTTTTTTTATACTCTCTGTATATGTTTTAAGTCTGAAGTTTTTAAAGAACTCAAAAGTGGATCTGAGGTAAGGGTTTTTTTCAAAAACTGAATATCCGGGATTTATCGGGATATAAACAGATGATCTGTTTTTAAGCAGTGATCTGAACATATCTCTGTCTATCTCTGTCAGAGAGTGGAAACCAAAAACAAAGAGGAAGTCTGTTTTATAATCCTTCAATGATGCTTCTGTGATTATATCTTCTCTATCTTTCAGATTTAAGTCTGCCAGTTTTCTCTGGTATTCTTCGTATACCTCTTTTAATCTTTCCCCTTCAGGAAGATCCTGAGGTTCTATTTTTGATTCTTTTAGTTTCTGAATAGTCTCGCTGTATGCTCTGGATAGGCCTTCTATATGGATATCCTTTTCTTTAAGTATACTATCTATCAATATCTCCTTCTCAAGATTGTTTATAGGCTCTTTCCCTGTAAGCTCCCTTGCGATATCAAGTTTTGTGAAAAATTCAGCGTTGTATAAAAGACCTAAGCTATCTGATAGATACTCCTTTATAGCTCTTCTCATATTGTTAGAGGAGATTATAAATGTAAGCCTGCTCTCAGGATTCACCTTTCTGATATTTTTAACTGTATCAGTCAGCTTTTCAAAAAGGAAGGGGTAACTTCCTGCGTATATCACAGAGCCCTCCTAACCATAAAAGATGATTATATAATATCAGAATTGATTCGAATCTATTCAGGAATACTTAATAGAAAGACACACAGAAAGGCCTGTTTATATAGAGTGTCAAAAACCTGTAGTTCCAGAAAAACCGGAGTCTATCCCATATAAAATCTTTCGTGTTCAGTTTGAAAACAAGTATTACTACTGTGCTGATGTTGAAAATGCAAGAATAATATCTGAAAACTGGTTAGGATATAAGAATTGGTGTGAGAGTCTGGAAATAAATTTAAAAAGGAAAATCCACTAATGAGGTGGAGGGACGGCTACTTCCCCTCATACCGGCATCGGATTAACCGAAGCCGCCGCTGGCAACGCCGATTTTCCAGCTGTCACCTCATCAGTGGTTAATTAAAAAATAAATCCTTATACTGAGAACTGCCATCCTAAACTATCCCAATTTTTTGGACAAACTGAAAATCAGTTTTTTAATGTGTCTGGGACACTTTTTTGGTTATTGATAATCAAGGATTTGCGAAAGTGGGGTGTCCCATTTTTTTGGAAATTTATAAAATTTATAATTTCCCAATTTTTTGGGACACCTATTTAGTTATATTCCATTTTATCACAATTTCGGGAAATATAGGAAAATAAAGGGATATAGCGGGATAAGTTTTTTTATTAAATTAAACTGTCCCATTTTTTGGGGAAACTGTCCCATTTTATTTGGATAAAAACGGGGTAGGCAGGATTTGAACCTGCGATCTTTGGATTTGGAGTCCAATGCTTTTCCTGGCTAAGCTACTACCCCATTATATATTTTCAGCGATTAAACTCCAATCTAATTTTTCTAATTCTTTTGGAAGTTCCTGAGCAATTTCTTTTGAGTTTGTTGCCTGCGTATTGATAATAATTTGTTTAATTACCACAGTTGTAGATTTTTTTTCGGTTTTCTTTGTGTTTTGAACAGGATAGATAGGAACTTCAGTGAAATTGTTTTTGCTCTCTTTGAACGGGTTTGATAAATTATCAGCTAAACCGGACATCAATTTTAGAATTTCATTTTCTTTTCCAAGGATACCAACTTTTAGTCCTTCCAGGGCGAATAATCCTATTTCCATAAATACTTTAGAGGGAGACTTTATGCCTAAAAACTCTTTTATTCCACCTACAATGTTTTTACCAATGTTTTTTACTGCTTCTACTGGTTTTGAAATCATAGATTTTATTCCATTTAAAAGTCCTTCAATTATACTTCTGCCTATGTCAAATAAGTTAAAGTTTTTTAGAAATTCTTTTATTGTTTCAAAGGGATGTATAACTGTATATATAAGTTTGCTTCCAAATTTAATAGCTTCTGTGATTAGATTTATCAAACCTGCAATGAACTCGGCTATTATAGAAATAACAGATACAAGAGTTTTTCCTGCAAGTATTCCCATTCTCGCAAAGATTATAAATGCACTGTTATCGGGGTTATATTTAAATCCAAAAACTTTTGCTATTGCTTGAAAAACCGGTTCAAGTGCTCTGGCTAAATTTGAAAAAGCATCTTTTAAAGGTTTTATAGCATTTGAAATATCACTAAAGCCTTCTTTAAAACCCATCCAGAAGGCTTTTATTCTGTCAAGGTAAAGGAAATTATAGATTGCTTTAAACAGTCCTTTAACTTTATCCCAGTTTTTATAAACAAGATAACCTGCTATAGCTATTCCTGTCAGAACCGCACCTACTGGAGTAAAAACAAAGCTAATAGCAGCCATTGTTAAACTTCTTAAAGCAATTACTGATGTTTTAATACTATTTGTTAGTGCCATAAAAGCGGCTTTTGAAAATGTAGATACTCCAGAAGATAGATTAAGTTTAGCGATAGCAACATTAAGAGAAGGAATTAATTCTTTTTTGACTATATTGCTAAGCTCTATAATTTCTGATTTTAGATTTACAAAACTTAAAATCCCTTTTGTTATCCCCATTCCAAGTAAACCGATTGTCCCAAGAAGTCCACCTATAACCAGTGTTAGAATCCCGAATGCTCCTATTGGTAAGAGAATGACAGAAGCTAATGTTTTATGGTGATTTATGAATGTAGCTATTGGTGAAAGAATAGCACTGAAAGCCTGTATCATCATATTGAGTGGTGGTAAGAATACAGATCCTATTAAAGATGCTATGTTTTTTATGTTATTCCAAAGTAGCTGGAGCTGTGCAGCTGTAGATTTTGTTAATGCTTCAAATTCTTGTTGCATAGAACCTGCTTGAGCCCCATCTTGAACCTCTTTTATTTTCTCTTTTAGTCTATCAAGATTATTCACAAGGATTTGTATCTTACCAACATGTTCCAGACCAACCCAATCTTTTAAAAGCTGTGTTTGTTTTGTTGAGTCCAGTCTTTTTACTGCATCTAAGACTTTAATAAGAGCCTCTGAAGGATTCTGTTGTTTTAATTTCATAAATTCATCTTTAGTCATTCCAATAGCAGACAGGACATTTAAGAATCCTTTATCCATTGCTTGGGTTCTGGTTAAAAGTGTTCTGAATGAGGTTGCTGTTTCTTCTGAAGAAATACCTGCTTCTTTAATAACAGCTCCAAATACTGCTGCATATTTTGCTTCTATCCCGAATGCTTTTGCTGTAGCACCAACTCTTTTCAAGATATCAATAATATCTTTGGCAGCTGCTCCCATTGTGTTTGACAGGTAATTAACTGTATCACCAACTTCCTGCAAAGCCTGGATTGTTGGAATAGCAAATGCATTTTTTATTTCTCCAAATGCTTTTCCTGCTTCTTCTGGAAGCATATCAAATGCAAAAGCAGCCTTTGATACCATTTCTGTAAATTCTATAAGCTGTTCTTTGGGAATTCCCATCTGGGAGAGTGAAGCAGATAAAGCAAATATCTCGTCTGTTGCTATTGGAATTTGAGAAGACATTTTTATGAAAGCTTCTGTATATTTGGAAAGCTGTTCTTCTGAAGCTCCTACAACTTTATTGAATTCATAAACCTGTTTTTCAAGCTGAATAGCTGAGGCAACGGGCAGGGCAAAAGCTGCTGTAATACTTCCACCTAAGATAGCCAGATCCTTACCAATATTTGCAAGCTTGCTTGAAGTTTTGTATAAACTGTCCAGAGATTTCTGGACTTCCTCAGAAACTTTTTCTATATGTTTTAGAGGCTCAGATATCTTATCTATTACCTCAAAGATTACTCCGACCCTGAATATATCATCAGCTCCAAACATCATAATCCTCGAATTATTTCTAAGATTTCTCCAATAACTTTAATCTTTGCTTTTTGGAGGAAATGTTTCCCTTCTATTTTTGTCTGCTTTTTCAGGACAAATAATGGAATAACTTGTTTTTTCTTTGATGCCATCAGAACATTATTTTTAATGAATATGTTAAAACCTTGCTTTTTAAGTACATCTATAAAAGCCCTTGGAGAACCATACTTTTCAGTTTGCTTTTTTATTTTTTTGTTCACTGGAATAGCAAGGAATTTTGCATTTATAGGTTTTATAGTTGCTCCATGTTCCTGTGCAGGTCCATATTCTACATTAGTTCCAACTGCAGACCAGTTATCTCCTATTTCTACTTTTATACTTCTTCTTAGGTGTCCTGTATCAACGGGAACCTCTTCTTTTGCATACTTTTCCGCTCTTGCTGCCACTTCTTTCAGAAATCTTCTTTCCTTTTCTTTGAATTCTTTTACCTTTTTTTCTAATGCTTTGTGAAACCTTTCAAAACCAAAAGTCCCTGCCATTATGCATTTTCCTCTTGCCAGTTATTCTCCGGATTGTAATCTGTGTCTTCTGCTTCACTTTCAACCAGTTGTGGTAGATAATCCTCAATAATTGCTTTAGCTTGCTGCTCGTTAATTATTCCTGCTGCTACAAGTTTTGAAATACTATCAACTACATCTTTAAGGTCTTTTTTGTAAGGCTCAGGGAATTCCACTTCTGTTTCGTAGGTATTGAATTTATAGCCTTCATGCAACTCTAAAAGCTTAAGTATAATCCTGTTTGCATCCTGAAGAGCCTGTTTCCATATAAGCTGTCTTCTTTTTGTTTTTCTGATTATTGGGTGCATTTGTTCTTTTACTGAAGCAAGAGAGGAAGGAGTATGAGCTCCTAAAAGGAACTCTGGGGTTTCAGATAATATGACAATGTTATAGAAAAGTATTTCAAGGAAGTCTTTTAATTCTCCGAATGGTCTGGAACTTTCTAAGAATTTAGCTTCACTATCTTCGGGAAGAAGTAATGCTTTATTCATATCCCAGTTTTTTATCTGTTTTTCAGCTGCTTCTGTATCTCTTGTGATGATAACTGGGGTTGGTGTTCCGTGATATTTAAGGTTTTTTCTTGCAGCTTCTATTGTATCGCTGTAAGCCTTGATGGCTTTTATGGTGGCTTCTGTTATATCCCCAGTTCCATATAATTCCCCTGCAAATCTATCATAGGCAATATGGATAAGAGGAATTTCTTTTAACTTGTTTTCTACTCTTTTTACTAATCTATCATCTTTGTATGTTTCTATAGATGCAGAGGTTAATCTTGTTGTAATTTTTGTCTGGCTAACGCCTTGTAAGTCTGGGTTGATTATATGGGTAATAAGAGCTTCTCTGTAGTCTCTTATGTCTTCAGGATTTGGGATTATGGAAACTTTACCGGGGAAGACAGTCATTATATCAATACCGTTCTTGTATCCTATAAACAGGTAAGCATTTCCAAAAAGTGAAGCATCTCTACCAGCAGATTGAACCTCTTCCAGGTTGTTGTTCCAGATTTTTTGGAGAATACTTTGAGCCTCTGGATCTTCACATTTTATAGAAAAACCATCTGCAAAAATGAAAGATGCTGATATATTTGTTATAGCTTTTACAAAAAACTCTTCTCTGTAATACTGTTTTAGTTTTTCAGGGTCAAGCTGGGAGTAATCATCTTCAGCTATTTTACTCCAAAGAGAATCAATCAGAGCTGGTACTTTTCTTAATGGAGTCTTAAATATATCAAAAAATCCCATAGTTCACCTTTTGGAAAATACTTTGATAAAAGATTAATTCTGGTGTAAAAGAATTGTTAGGACAGGTTGGACAAGGAATGTCTATTAGTTTATATTTAAAATAAACTGTAAAAGAGGTATAGTTAATGAATATTTATGATAAAAAATACATAAAAGATTACATTAAAGAACAGTTAAGAAGTTTTTACGAAAAACATGGATGGAAACATCTGGAAGTTTTTTTGGAAATTAATGTGGTTAGATATAAAGGATTTAGAGTAAGCGTTAAATTTATGGATGATAGAGGGGAAATAAAATACATTGAGCGATTTTTACCTGAATTTGAATTAGAAAGGGTTTTTTCAAAAGATATTGCTATAACAATGTTTATGGATTCAATAGTTTCTTATGTTATTAATGAATATGGAAGAATACATCCTGAAGGAATATATGTGAGACAAATTATAAATGAGCCGATTAAACCTGAAGATATGTCCTCAGATATCCTTAAGTTTTTCATAAAGTAAAGGTGCATTATCTTCTGCGAATCCGAGTATAAACTCATAGACTCCTGGTTCTGTTATTGTTTCTTTATGCTTTTGAAGGATTTTCTCAACAAAGTTTTCTAATTCAGTATCTCCAGTTCTTAAAGCTCTTTCCATATCATAAATATCTACTCCAACAAATTCGTCAATATCTATATCCTGCTTATAAATAAACTCTAAAGCATCTTTAATCTGCTTTACTTCTTTATCTTTTACCTTCACCATCACCAAGTTCCATAAAAGTTTTATTTCCTTTGTGTTTTTCTAAACGTATTTTTAACTGCTGTATATAATTTACAACTCTTTCTTTATTGGTGCTACCTTTTTCCTTGTCAACTTTGAAAAATGTTCTAATTTTCAGTGTATCTTTATCTATTATAGCTATAGTTCCAGTTTTATATTTTGTGAACATATACTTCCCTGTATCTTTATTTCCAACATCATCAAGATAGTAAACACGATTTGGATTTTCTAAAGTTTCTTTTAGAACTTTATCAAACTTTTCTTTGTAGTAAGCTTTTCTGTCTTCTCTTAAATTTTTCCATGATACTCCAAAAAGATTTGGAATGTGTTTTTCTAATTTTTCTTCTTCGGTTTGCTTTTTTACCCAGCTTGGAATTTTATCCTTCCTCACATCTTTCAAAATTTTCCTTGTGTTTTTGATATGCCTTTTCTTCTCTTTTGAAAACTGTATCTCTTTTTCTGAAACAATAGGTTTTTTCCCTATCTGGGCTGGAGATATTGCACATGTGCAGTTTGGGTGTAGTGGTATATCTCCTCCTACATCAGCTTCGTATATAATCCCACATCGCGCTTGACATTTAGGGCAGGGGGTTTTACCACATAGCCACTTAACTTTGTTTATTCCCATTTTTTTGTAGTAATGCAAAGATCCATGAGTGTAGGCTCTTGCTGTTTCTGTTCTTGCAATTATTAAAGCTCTATCGTAAACATCTCTGAATACTTCATTTGAAGGAAGTGGTGTTTTGGCAATCCTTCTTGCGATTTTATAAACAGACTCTCCCTGAAGCATGCCAAAAGATACCTGTTTTTTTATCTTATTGATTAGGTCTTTAGAAAGATTATCAGAAAAAACCATTGAATAGGCTGTCAAAAAACTAACTGCCTCTTTTGGAACTAAGAAAAAGCTTTCTTTTATCTGCAGATCCTTGACTGATTGTTTGAAAACTTCCTTAAATGTTTCTTTTATCTGGGGTATATCTTTTTCTTCTGCCTTTTCTACTATTTCTTGAAATGCTTCTTTTAAACTCTGTGAAACTTCCTGCAGACTCTCTTCTGCAATTTTTTTCATTAAATGCTGGGACGGTTTTTCAAGAGTGTTCTGGATATCTTTTTCTATTTCTTTTAACAGATTTTGCAGTCTCCAGTTTTGATATGGTGTTTCTTCCTGATTTAGGAGCTTTTGTGAAATTTCTTTTTGAGCTTCTTCAAGAAGTTTTACATACTCTCTGGCATATTGATTACCGCTTCTTAGTAATTTTTTCTTTGCTTCTTTTGCTTTCTTCTGGATTATATTTTGTATGTTAGCCATAATACACTTTCAGGTAAGTTTTGATTGCAACCTTTTCAGTTCCTACATAGTAGTCTTCAAGCTTAATAGCTATATACTGCTGATTTAGAACTGTGATTATATCTCCAGCATTAATGCCAGCATCAAAGGGAAGATAGGTAACGGCGTCATATTCTTCTGAAAATCCAAATTCATCTGTGTTTGTGGATGTTATTTTTGAGGTGAAATAGCCATTTACTATACTCTGGTCGGAAAGAGTTATAGGAACCTTTGGAAAAGGAAGGCTGTCAAATATTTTTCTAAACAGGTCTGGTTTTAATCCCATTTTGGTTCCTCTTCAGGAAGGGGAACTATTTTCACTGTAGAGCCTGTTTCTTTTTTTAGCTTCTCTTTATAATCTGCAAGAAGCGTCTTTAAGGCTTCTAATCTGCTGTTACCCTCTACTTTAAGGTCTCCTATGGAAGCTGATTGAATAGCAGAGATTTCTATTTTTATCAGCTCAATAACAAGTTTATAAAGGGCTATCTTTTCTGAAGGCTCATTTAAAAACTCATCTGCAAGTGTTTCAGTTGTGGTCTGGTCTGCAAAAGGAAGTCTAACTAATGCTTTCTGGACAAGAGATGTTTTATCAATAGCCATAGGAAACCTCAAAGAAGAGGGCAGGAGCCCTCAGAATTAGAGAGTAATTCTTATTCCGTATTTATTAGAAAGGACAACACCGTTATATCTCTCTGTATAAGCAAGAAGTATTTCTTGAGATGTTATGTCAAAGTCTCTATCTACCTGCAGGCTCTGTCTGTGCTGGTAGTACTGGTCTTTTTTCGGAATTACAAGGTCAACTGGTCCTGTAGGGTCATAGTGAACTGTATCTATTATGTCAAAATCAAAAGTAAGCCTTTCTCCTCTCTGTCCTGCTACAGTGGAATCTTTTTTAGCCTGAATAAGTTCTGCTGCTACTTCAACAGGTGCTATAACAACAGGTTTTCTGATGCTGTCTTTTTTGAGTTTTCTTAGGAGTTTAGCCCAGGCAGTGTTAAGTGTTTTTATCCAGGATGTTGCATAAGCTACAGTGTCGTAATTTGTTTTCTTTATAAGACCATACATGGCAGCAGCTTTATCAACCACAGCCTGTTCTTTCGCTTTTCTTGTTGCATCCTCTATTTTCCACCATTTATTATCTTCAAACCAGACCTTTAAAAGAGCTATTCCAGCAGCATAAGTAACATTTCTTACTGTAACTGTCTTTCCAGATGCCATGTGTGTAAACTTTACTCTCGCACCGGGTTTCAATTCTTCAAAAGTAATTGATTGTTCTCCTGATTCGTATGTTTCAGATTCAGATGTGGACTGAATGGTGTTGAATATTCTCATCCATCTATCGTCATACTCTGGGACCACATCTTCATCAACTTTAACGACAACAGGTTTGGGTGGCTTCATTGCTTCTGGTGGATATTGGGTGGCAGCCTGAAGTTTTTGCTGCAGGTATTTTATACCTTGCTCTCTTGGAATAGGAAGACCATCAGGACCATAAAGACCAGCCTTCATATAGCTATCTACAGATTCAATAAATTTTGCCTGTAGTTTTTTATCAGCAAGAATAACTGCAGCCTGTATTTCTCCATTTACTATGATTCCCATTTTTTATTTAACCTCCTTTAATAAAGTTCTGGCATAAGTGTTACTAAAACTTTAGTTTCACCTGCTGCTTTGCCAGCGAAAGCTTTCCCTATTTTGGGGTTAGTGGTATCAGCAGAATCGTAAGGTTTTACACCACCATTTCCATCGTATTGGAGCAAGTCCCCTGATGCTATTGCAACAGTAGGATCTGCTACAGGAAGTTCAAAAACACCTCTTGTCATAATTATTCCTTCCTGCCCTGCAGGTATATCTGTATAAGCAACCCCAACCCAATTTCCAATCTTCACAAGAGAATTCGCAGTTATATCAGAAGTTCCTGTGTTTTTAACTAAAACCCTGTCATCTCTTTCATACTTAAGCATTTTCTAAGACCTCCTTAATACTTGATAAATGGATTATCTTCTGTTTGTGTGTTGTCATTTGGATTTGGAATAGTAAATCCAGCCTGCATTTTTGGAAGTTTTTCTTTAAATGCAGCAGTAAGCTTGTCAATTTCCTCTTTTGTTTTTGCTACTTCAAGGCTTGCTTTAAGCAGATCTCTAACTGTGTCTGGAACTTCAGAGAGTTTTTCTGTTCTGTATGCCTGAATCTCTGCTTCTTGTTTTTCAGCCTGGAGTTTTTGAATTTCTTTTTCCTTTTCCTCAAGACTTGCTTTGAGAGTTTGGATCTGCTCATCTTTTGACTTTAGCTGGGACTCAAGCTCTGTGTTTTTTGCAAGTAGTTTTTTGATTTCTTCTTGCATATCTAAATCCTCCTTAGATTTTTTTGCATCTAATCTTCTGTTATTTGGCTCTGCTCCGGCTAAAACCAGAGAAAGTTCAATAGGTTCAAATTCATTGATTGTTACTACTCCTGTAGCTTCATCTACCGTGTAGTTTGTGATATAACCACCGATGGAAACTTCTTTGATAGGAGTAGGTTTCATTTTTGCCAATGCGACAATTTTTTCTTCTGCTTTAGGAATTCTTACATAAGCTATCAGCTCACCATTCACTACTTCAGTACTGGCAACAACACCTACAATGTGAAATACACTTTCTCTATGATCAGCAAGGAGAGGTTTACCTTTTAGTTTTTCAGCTGTGAGATTTACGGCTTCTGAGGTAAAGGTTGCATCTGTTGGTTCATAGTTTATAAGTGGTCTAAATACAGTGTTTTCGGAAAGTGCCACAAATGGAATTTCAATATATTCGTCTGTTTCCTTTAGCTTATATTTCTGATTAGTTTTTGCCGTAAGTTTCAGGTTCTTACTCATTACTCACCTTTCAAGAGTTTTGATAAAAAAATAGAACGGGAAGATAGAAAAAGTTAGGACAGGTTGGACAGATAAAGTGTTGTAGTCAGTTTTTTATCCTCATATGTATGAATAACTGTTTCTACAAGATATTTGTTTGCAAGTATATCTACAATGTGAAGAGGGTATATATCAAAAAGAGGTTTTGTCAGGTAAAGTTCCATGTGGTCTTTTTTAGGTATCGCTAATTTTATTAAATCAGTTGTTATTTCTGCTTTATAGTCCTTATGAAACTTATCTTCATTTATATCGTGAAAATGAAGAACCCCATCCATATCAAAAAACCAGATAAAGTTTTTAAGATTCCATGTTTTTTGAACTCTTCTCAGTGCTGTATCTATTGATTCATTCCATATAGGAAAATGATGTTTCTGAATAAATGATTTTTCTGTGAATGCTACTTCGTACTTTACGATAGAGTTTATTATTTCTTTAGGAGTAGTTTTATTGAAGGATTTTGTGATTCTTTCATTTACCAGCTTTATATATTCATCTTTTGCTTTTATAAATATAATTCTCTTGTTTGAAATATCTGTAACATAACCTTTAAAGACCGGATAAAGTTCTTTGTATCCAAGATAAAGTTCTACCCTGTCATCTAATTTTGCTTCAATTTTGGAAACTTTAAGTTGACAATGCTGAGTATGGAATCTTGCGGACTGGAAGACTTTAAATTCCAAAAGATTTTGAGTTTCCTCTTCGTCTCCAATAATAAGTTTAAAGTTGGCTTTGTATATCATTCTTCAACCTGTGGAAATTCTTTTTTGTAAAGGAAGAGAGCCATACCTCCCAGCTCTCTAAACTCTTCAAAAGAGGATGGCTTTCTATGGAAGTATTTCATTATCAATGTTTCAATAAATAGAAGACCGTCATTTTCTATTTCTGTTGCAAACTTTCTGACTTTTTTATTTCTGCTTTCACCTCATCCTCAATTGTTTTAACAAGTACAGGGAATATTCTGATAGCAATAAGAGGAAAACTTTCCAGAACATTTTTCATCTTTTGAGATTCCTCTACCGAGTCAATAATAGCTTCTTTCATTTTTTCTACCAGTTTTATTCCTCTGGCATTCTTGAGCATTTCTTTTGTCTTTTCATAGTTAAAGCTTTTTAGTGTAAATTCTTCAAACATCTCTATTTCAAGTTCAGGGTCATAAACAGGAACATAAAGTTTTTCATCTTCTATATAAGGATCTTCTTCTGTTAGACCTAAATGCTGACCTATTATTACAGCAACTCTATCCCTAACAAGTTCTGGAGAGTCTTTTAGTTTTGTTCTGTCTCGTGGGTCAACAGCTGAAAAAACAAGAACCTTTGATGCTTTTTCTGTCTTTCCTTTTCTATTGAGTTCTATAAATGCGTTAATGTCTTTTTCTGAAGGTGTAGAAAATCTAAAGGTGAAAGTTTGTCCTTGATACTGGATATCAAGCTCCATGTTTTTACCTCACTGATTTGTTTTGATAACAAGATAACCTTTAGGGATGATCTATGTTAGGACAGGTTGGACAAAAAAGCCCCCTATTGCAGGGGGCAAGGGGGGAGTTTAGGGGGAAGGGGGATTAGAACGGAACGTCTTCGTCAGACGGTTCAAAAGAAATATTTTCAACTATATTTAATAGTCGTTCAAGTTCGTCAATCGTTAACTGTTTTGAACTTTCTTTCCCAAATTCTTTAAATATAATCTGTTTAATTTCTTCATTGGATATGTTCTTTTCCTGTGCCACTTCTAAAATAGATTTTAGTAAACCTTTTCTTTTATAAGCTTCCTCTATGTAATCCCTTACTTCTTTCCAGATGTAGTAATTATCTGTTTCTGATAGAGTACCTATTGAGTATTTATCATTTAGTAACTTGTAGTAGTTTATACCCGCTTCATCAGCAAGGAATTTTAATTTATCTTCAAGAACTGTGAGGAGCCTATCAGCTATATCTGAAGCTTCAGATTTCGTTAATTCTTTGGAGCTTTCTTTTCCGGTTTTCTCTCTTAGCCAGTTTTTAAACTCATGGTCATAGAAATCCTTACTGATTAGATTAGCAATAGCATGTAGTATTTTCACTTGTTCCTGTGTTATAGGTTCTTCATCATCTTCCTCATTTATGAATTGAGGTTCTTCGTCAATTTCTTCAACAGATGTGTATCCAGCCACATTGAAAGCTTTTCTTAATGCTCTGTTTACAGCTCTGGTTTCTGCCATTTCTTGTGGATTAGATTTCACTGCCCAACTTTTTTCGTTTGTAGATGCTTTTCCCCATCCAATATAAGGCTCCTTCTGACCTTTCAAATAAACTTCTGCTCTCCATAGATGTATATCTTTTGGGTTATTCCCTAAGAAGTAAGCTTTTCTCTCTTCTTCTGTAGCAGGTCTGGTTTTTATCCCCTGAAGTTTTCCAGAATTGTGGGCTATATGTAATAGTCCAGCGTTAGTTATATAAAGCCTGTCTTGAATAATTGTTAAGTGACCCAATATTGGATTGAGTCCAAGCTGCTGTGCCGCCAAAACTATTAATGCCCTCTGTTCATTTGTGTAAGGTTTCCCTTCTCTGTCTCTAAGTATAAGCTGACCAGCTTGCTGCATAAGTTTATCATAATCAACATTTCCCATTAATGCTGTTGGTGGTGCTAATGTTTTTGTTTCCATGGCTATATTACCTCCTTGTTTTTTTTGATAATACTTTTATCTTGACACCATCTTTTTGAAAAACCTTTTTGATACTATACTCTTTTTTTAGCTCTTCCCAACAATCTGGACAAGCTATTTCTTCTTTTCCATCAATTATTACTCTTGTTGGATGGCAAGTTGAAAATGAACAAAAATCACATCCATAACTAATGTGAAAACTCATTTTGCTCCTCCAGTAGTTTTTGTATAAGTTTGCTTGCTTGCTTTTTTGTTAAATTGTTTAAATCGTATTCGTTTGTTATCTTTACAACTTTCTCTGGTGGAAGTTTTTGAAGTAAAGATAAAATGTAGTTAAGTTGTTTTTTTGTTGCTTCCATACCATATCTTCCCAATCAGTTCAGGATTCTGATAAATATTGCCTACTACGATATAGTTTTCAGACGGGTCTGCCTCGGTAGAAAAATCCCATTCACAAGTATCTTTTATTTTCCAAGAATTTCTACTCCATATTACCTGATAAATTGGGGACTCTTTCATAATAGCTGATACTATTAAGTCACCTTCATATATTGGTTTACTGTTTGCGTCATAATAGCCTGTAAATTGACCAATCGTTTCTGGTCTAACTTCAATCAACAATCCAAATCCACTGTAAACAGCTATTCCATCTACAATATTGGTTAATCCAAGTTCAAAGCCTTCTGGGAATATGAAATATCTACCTTCGGCTGTTCTGATTAGATCTCCTTCTATAAAGTCATATTCTTTTGCTTTTACTGGGATGCCTCTAAACTTTATGTCCTCTAATCTCATAATTGCTTTGCCCCCTTATTTAAAGTTCCCTTAACAGCTTTTACATGGGTTTTCCAAAGGATTGCTTTTTGTTCCTTGATTGCATAAGAGGAAGCAATGGTGTGAGAAACCTGGTCAACTATTTCATCGGCAGTATGTTGACTGAAAGGTTCGTTAGCAATTAGGAGTATTTCAATTATGTACTCTCCAGACTGCTTATAAACTCTGCATACAGCTGCTACTGGATATCTGTTAAACTCAAATAGCTCATATTCACCAATTATATTTCCAAAAAATTTGTTCATTGCTTCATCTATAGAAATAGTTTTAACCTGAGACTGTTCTTTAGGGGATTTTTTCTTAAGCCATGGAAAAATTTTTGATAGCATTCGTTACTCCTCCAGCTTTTTTAAAATTTCATCTCTTATACGGTTCAGGTTTCTTTCAATGTTTTTGATGCTTTTGTCTGCTATAGAAGAAAGGGGCTGTCCAAGAAGCCCCTCTATGCTTCTGACTTTCACGAGTATCTTTTCTGGATAACGGAGTAGTTCCTCAAGCTCTGAAAACACCTCTTCAATCTTGGTATCTGATATGTCTATCTTTTTTCTTTTCTTTTCAAACTGGTTGAGCTCCATCTTGCAAATCTCCTCTATTGTTTTTATCATTTAGTTAGCGTGTGTCTTTACTTGTTTTTTGAGAAGGATCCTCATCTTTGGGGGTTCTTCTCTTTTTATCCAGTAGCGAACCTCTTGTCTATTGGCTGTCTTTTTTGTGAAATAATGTCTCCAGGTTTTGCCAGTTGACCTGCAGATGACCGTTACGAAACTCCCTGATTCCTGGATCTCATAAAATCTGCTGTCAAAATGAACTCTTGAAATACCGAAGTCTAAAACGATGTTTCTCATGTTACACCTCCTACTTAAAGAGTTTTTCTACTAATAAAGGGATTGAAAACATTCATCTTAATTCTCCTTAAAAAGTATTTGATTCAATTTCTTTCTTTAATGCTTTTGCTGGAGCAAACACAGGGACTCTTTTAGATGGAAGCTGTTTTATTTCTCCGTGAGTTTTTACTTTACGGGAACTTCGTATCTTTGTATAGAACACGCCAAAACCCGGAACCTGAAGTCTATCTCCCCGGAGCATTACACTCTTTAAGGTATGAAATACTTCTTCAACTACCTTGTCTGCCACTTCAACAGGAACCTGTGCGTTTTTGGAAACCTGAATCTTTAGTTCTTTGTAAGTCATGTCTTCACCTCCTATGAGTTTCTTATCATTTCTACAAGTATCCATGCACCTGCAAAAATAAAGGCAGAAAAAGCTACTGCTCCTGCAAGTTCTTCCATTTGTCTTCACCTCCTTTTTATCCTTAAGTCTTTATCCTTGATTTGCTTAATCTCACACATTTCAAGCAGCCTTGATATTACTGGTTCTTCTGCGATAAAGTTTGCAAGGTCTTTAAAGCTTGCGTTTGTAGTGATAAAAAGTAGTTTGTCCGTGTTGTATGCATAGTAGATTATTTCTGTTGCAAATTTTCTTTCATATTCATTCAGATTTGGATTGAAATCATCTATCAAATAGCAGTCAAACTCTTTGTATATTTTTCTGGTTTCATTGATATCAAAGTTCTGCAATGATATATATGCTGGTGCATTTACTTTGTATTCCTGTAGAAGTTTCGCTGTTTTATATATGCAGGCAAATGTTTTTCCTATTCCAGCATTTCCTGACAGTATTAATCCCTTTTTGCTCTTGAGGGTTTCCTCAAGGGCTTTTGTTTTTCTTTTTTCTTTCTGGAACACTATATTTATATATTTTTCTGGGAAGTTTCCTTGAAGAAGTTTTTCTTTTATCTGATGTGGCGGTAGAGGTTTAAGAACTTTTACAATTCCTTCTGGTTTTGCTATCCAGTAGTATGTATCACCTTCAAAACAAAGACGCTCTCCATTTACTTTCTTTATAGCTTCTTCTACACTTTTTGCCATCAACATCCTCAAACCCTCCTAAAAGTTTGGAACATCTTCATCATCATCTGAGACATTTGGAATGCTAAGGTCTTCTTCTTCTTGCTCTGCAGCATTAATGTAGAAGTCAAGCCCTCGCTCGTTTTCTGGCGATGTCCATTTTCTCCTTTCCTGGTTTTGTGCTTTCTTTATAGCCGGGAGCAGAGCTCTAAACTGAGTTATTCCTTTTGCTCCTTTTCTTTGTGTTTTCTTGAAATGTTCATAATCGCTTTTTAACTGGTCTGTAGTTTCCCCATTTTGCTGATAGATTTTTACAAGCTCTTTTAGATGTTTTCCGATAATTGCCTGATATTTCACGCTCATAAGTTTTTCCGGTGGGTCATTATTCCAAAGCTGTAAATACCAGCCCATAAGATGTCTGATATCAACCTTGTCTTTTTGTTTTTCTTCAAGATAGACTTGCAGTCCTTTGATGAGTTTGTCTAATTTTTCTCTTGCCTGCTTTCCAGAGCGAGTATCTCTAATCTCTATGAGTTTTTTCAAAATTGTTTCGTGTCTCATAGTGTTACTCCTTTTAGTCTTCTTCTAATGATTTTTAGCCTTTCCTTGATTGCTTCCTCACTTCTTCCAAGTTCTTTTGAAAGCTGAGCAGCCTTTTGTCTGCTATAGCGATAATTATCAGATTTGAAAACTTCAATTAACTTTTGTTCTTCCCATTTCTGCCATTTCTGGAACTTTCTACCTGTTTTTCCACGGTGTCTGCGGCTTTGGTGATACAGTTTGTAATACTCTTTCTTGCATGCATTTGAGCAGAACATCTGTTTTTCTTCAAATGGAACATATTCTCTATTGCATACAGCACACTTTTTCTTTTCTATATACTTCTCCCAATCTGTAGCATATTCTCTAAGAGCAAATATACCTTCTGATACTGCAGTAATTGTTGCCTTATAGAGCTGTTGCTTTATGAAGTCTTTCACTTTGTTTCTTATAAATGCTTTTCCAAGATGTTTATACTTTGTTCCTTCCAGATCCTTGACCACATCTTTTGCTGTAAAAACTTTTCTTTTGACCATAAATGACCAGATGACATTTTTCATAATGAAACCTCTACTGCCTTTATAAGTTTTTTGATTTCTTTTTCTGAAAGCTGGTTTAGTTTCATACCTTTTGCGTAATAAAGAAGCCTATCTATCTCTATTGTTGTCCAGCCTCTTTGTTTTGCGATTTTGAGCAGGTTTTCATCTGTTTTGATTTTGTATGCAGCTGCAAGTTGATTGACCGTTTTTTCCGATAGAGAATCAAGGGATTTTCTGATTATTACACGTTTATTCAGTGCTGGATATTTCGTAATGTGTTTCAGCAGGTCAAGGTCTCCAAGAAGAACAAATCTGATTGGAAATTCTTCAAATACATCCTTTATTTCTCCCATTAAGACTCTTTTTGTTAGCAATCTTTGAGCTTCGTCTAAAATCACAATTGGATACTGCTGTGTTGCCTCAAGATATGTAGCCAAAAACTCAAGTGTTTCCTGGTAGCTTCTTGAAATAGCTGAACCTAAAACTCTTGCAAGTTCCCTTGTAAACTTAGAAGGTGTATCAAGTGTTTGGGAAATTTTCATGTAAAAAACATCATGGTGATGCTTGGTGAGCATTTTTGCGGCTTGGGTTTTGCCAACACCGTAATTTGCAGAGACTATGGCAATACCTTGCTTGTCATCTTTGATTGTCTTTCTCATAAGCAATACTACTTTTTCAAGTTCTTCATAAGCGTGTGTCTTTACTTGCATTTTAGTCCTCCTCTGCTAAGAGTTGTTCTAAGATGTTTGGTTCCTCTTCATCTATCTGTTGTTCTACAGGTAAATTTTCAAGCTGTATCTCCTCAAGGTTTATATCTGGTTTATATGGATCTTCTTGCAGAGCTTCCACCTCAAGCATAGCTTTATCTTCTTCCAGCTTCTGTATTCTCTTCTGGATGCGTTTTTGTTTTTGCTTGATTTGTTTGTCTTTGATTGTCTCAAGGTCTGCTGGCTGGCTGATGAGATTAGCAGTTCCTAAATACTCTCCAGTTTCTGCGTGATAAACAAACAGCTTTGTTATGTTTTCAATGTCTCTTAAACAGAGAACTGGCAGATTTTTTCTTTTTCTGCCCAGCTGGTTTTCTGTCTTGTGATAGATAAATTCATAGATGAGGTTGTCTATCTTTATCTGGTTATTAATCACTTTTCTTTCAAATTTTTGAGCAAATGCCATTCTGATGGTTTCTTCATCTACCTGCCTTGTTTCAAGCCCGTATGAGTTGACCAGCTCCAGTGGTGAGAATGCTCCCTGAATGTGTTTGAAGTTATGAGATTCTTTATTGAAATGCTCTATAGATAGATGCCATAAATCTTCAATGGTTCCCTCAAAGCCTGATGCTCTAATAGTTCTTGCTGTGTCTTTTAGGCTTCTGAAAAATCTTTCTATGATTTTTGAAGATGGGTTATAGGATTTTGTATTTCTGTATTCAACGCCAAGCTCTTTTAAAGCATTTATGATGTAATCGTTTTTGATGATTTTTTCATTGTCAGACTTGATGGCTTTTGGAACTCCGTACTGGATAAAAAGCGTCATCAGGTAGTAAGCAACATCAAGTGAGTTAAAGGCTTTGTTGTAATGTTTTGCGTTTTTCTCTTTGTTTTCAACAATCATTGCCGGGAATACATAGCCTGTGAATGTATCAATAACCTGCATAATTGAGTAATTTTTACCTTCCCACTCATAGCCCGTGGCATCTATTTCCCACAGAGCAACTTCTCTCTTAACAGTTCCTTTAGACTGGACAAACTTTGAGATTTCTTTTTTGAGCCTTCTTTGCTTTTCCAGTTTCTCCTGAGAACCAAACTCTCTGATTATGAAGTAGTCAAGAAAGCTGTAAAATGCTTTTTTCTTCAGGTTTATGTTTTCCTCAAACAAGTCAAGTTTTATCATTTCGTAGATTTGAGAGTTAGACAGAGGTCTGCTTATGCCTTTTTCTTCGGTTCTTAGAGTAAGCAAGGTCTTTAGCTTGCTTTTGAGTTTTTCCGACATAGACTTATAAATCTGCAGGTTCTTCTCTCCTCTTTTTCTTTCTTTTCCTACCTCTCCATTTACAATTCTGTGAACTGTTGATTTGCTTATTCCTGTGATATCTGCTATCTGTCTTATTGAAAAGCCTTGAGAGTAAAGCCGAATTACTTTTGCCTTTGCCTTAGTGTTTTTGCGCATAGCCATTATCTCCTGTTGTATTCAAATAATGCTTTTCTGTCTTTGTAAATCTCCATATCTTTATAGGTCTCTTCTTTAAAGGCAAAGTAAATCTCTTCAAGGATTTCTACAGCTGTATCTGTTCCAAAGTGAAACTGTATTTCTATAACTATGTCCCATATATCGTTTTTCCGTCTTTCAAGAAGCTGAGTTGGGGTCAGATATTCTGATGGCTTGTCTTTCTTGGTTTTTTTCTTTGGTTTTTCCTGGCGTTCTTCTGTATCCTGCTCCTGTGCTTCTTCGGGTTGATATTCGTTCCAGTCTGACCAATCGGGTTCTGAAGTGTCTGTTGCATTTTTTTCCTCGGTAACTTTTGCAACATTTAACCATCTTGATATAGTAGATTTATCTTTGTTTAATATCTCTGCTATCTGTGAAACAGTATATCCTTGTTCTTTTAACTCGTTAGCCTTTTTCTTAAGCTCTTCCTTTTCACTTTTTATAAGTCCTGCTTCCGAAAGAACCTTTTCTACATAAGCAACAGAAGTTTTTAACACTTTTGCGATTATTTCTTTTCTGGTTCTTTTGTCGTATTGGGTTAGTATTTCCCAGTCTCTTAAGATGGCTTTTTTCTTTTCTGTTTGGGTTAGAGGAGTATCTATTTCTTTTTCTTCTGTGTTTACTGCCTGTGCGACTACTGGATAGAGACCTTCTGGAACTTCCCAGATTTCAGCGTATATTTTTTCACTTCCAAGTTCCTTATTTGCATAAAACCTGTGATTTCCGTCAAGAATAATCTTTTTAAAATCACTTTCTCTTTCTACCACAAGAATAGGTGGGAATATATCTCCTTCTTCAAGCTGTTCTGAATACAGCTTAACCCTTTCCCAGTCTGTGCTTTCTCTTGGGTATATCCCCTGGTCAATGATTAAATCTTCCAGATAAAATTCATCAACATACTTTTGTCTGCAGCCAAGCTGTGTTAAAAGCTTATAAACATCGGGTCTTCTATTTTTTAAGGTTAACTTTTCTACTTTTTCTCTCATTTTGTTCCTCCTGAAATTCGTTCTAATCGTTCACTTAAGCTGAAAGTTTTTGAGAAATTATGTCTAACCTGTCCTAACTTTTTGGTGTAAATGAGGGTATAGATAATAGGTATGGAAGACCTGTTAAAAGATTTATTGGTTTTACTTGTGGAAAAAGGAAATATAGACTTTCTATATCTATCTGTCCTTGCATTCTTGATAATATATATTGAAGAAAAAAGAACCTTTATAAACTCAACCATTTTGCTTCTCCTTTCCTTTATGTGTTTCTTGTTGTTTCTTGCTTTGGGAGTTAAGATTTTCGCTTATATTTCCAAGGGTTTCTTTTATCTGATGTAATGTTCTGTTCAAAATCCCAAAATGTATGAGTAAAAGGAGTATTAGGGTTATTCCCGTAGCAAAAATAGCCGCAGCTATTAAAGAAAAGCCGTTTTGTAAGATTTCTTCCATTATTTCTCCTCCTTAATACTCTTCCTTGAGGCTTAACACCTTCTGCCTAACAATTGCTCTTTTTTCATTGAGGATTGCAAGAGCTTCATCAATTTCGTTTAGTAATTGAAGCAGTTCCTCTTTTGTTATCCTTCCGTCTTCCATAATGTTTACTTCCGTAAGAGGAACATCGTTAAGCTCTTTCATAAGTCTGGAGAGTTTTACATCCTCAGCAGATGGGTTATCTTGCTTGACAGGAACATAGCCGTATCTTCTGAGAAGCTCTTGTAGAACCTGTTGAAAAAGCTCTGGTGTTTCGTCTTTGAGAATATCCAGGATATCTACAGCTTTTGAGAGAGGATCTCGGCGGTAGTAAGGGTTATCTGCATCTTGAGCCCAGCTGTAAACTGTTTTGTGAGAGATACCAGCTCTTACCTGGAAGATTAGAGGATTTACCCTCTTGATAAATTTTTTGTAAACCCATCCAAAATTAGCGTGTGCCATTACTTGTTACCTCCTTTTATTAATCTTTGCATTTAAAGGCTCTAATTAAATCTTCTGCTATCATAGCCAAGAGAAGTATCACAATTAGAAGTATTCCAAAATCCATCTTTATTTCTCCTCAGACTTTTCTCTGGAATTTTCCACAGACTCCAGGACATAAGGAAAAAGCGAACCTTCTGGGACTTCTAAAAATTTTTCAATTTCCTTAGCTACTCTGCGAGACTTGGCGTCTTTATGAAGCATCTGATATAAGAAGCTTTCTGATACTCCGAGAATTTCAGCAAACTGTTTGAGAGTAAGACCTCTTTTGAGTAGTTCTCCCTTGATGAAATTTATCTTGCCGAACTTTTTTATCTGTTGTTTAATATTAACTGTGGTTGGCATATATGTGCCTCCTATGTATGTGGTTGAGTATAAGTATATACTCAATGGGTGTAGATGTCAACCCTTTGGGTGTATTTGAGTGTGGTTACAAATTTAAGAATATGTGTATAAAAAATTACCGAGTAAAAATTTAGACACTTTAGGAATATGAAATTGAAGTGTCCCAAAATTTACCGAGGGAAGAAATGGAACACGAGCATAGGTTATATGAATAGTGTTCCAAAATTTATTTAGCTAAAAAATGGAACATTTTACAAATAAAAATGTGTTGCAAAAATTAGTTAGCTAAAAATTGCAACACCGAATTAGTAAGCCAAATATGAATAGGTATCAAAATTTACCAGGGTAAAAAATGATACAAATGATTAAAGCTAAGTGGGGAATTTCTTACTTGGTAAAAATTTCCCCAAAATGAACCGAAAATATGGAAAATATAGGACAGAGAATAAAACAGCTTAGAAAAATGTTAGGGTTGTCTCAAAGAGAATTTGCTGAAAAGATAGGTAAAAGCTTAAGAGCTGTTCAAAATTGGGAGTATGAGCAGAGAACCCCTGACGAAAGCACCCTTCGTCTCATATCCCAGACATTTGGAGTAAATCTTGATTGGTTAAAGACCGGGGAAGGGGAGATGTGGGTAAAAGATCAAGATAAAAGCGGTGTAAGTATAGAACCTTTTGAAAAATTGATACAAGCTATTAATCGTATAGAAAAGATTCCATCTGTAGTTGAGAAAATTTTAAAGGATTACTATGAAAAAAGAGACATTGAAGAGTTTACAAATATACTTTCAGAAATAATAAAGGAAATAGAAATTACATCGAAAGTAAAAATAGATAATGTAAAAAACTCACAAATAATAAAAGCTGAAAAGATTGATGAGATTACATATAAAAAGAATAAATAAGAATAAAATTTTTAGGGGGTAGAAAAATGGATATAAGGGAAATTAAGGACAGTCAAGTTATCATATCCAACAAGCCACCGATTGTTAAAGCTCTCAATCAACCATCAGAATCCGATATAAAAGCCTTCACAGAATACATAAATGGTAAACTTCAGGATTTAAAAGAAGAAGTAAGCAACTTTATCAAAGAATTTCATGCAACTTTATGGATAACTTCATTTATTTTTACATACATTACTTTGGCATATATGCATAAATGGATGAAGTATCCTACATTAGAAAGTGAATTATTCTTCTTTGTATTCTTCTTTTTTGGTTATATGGGCTCTTTATATTATTTTGTTTCTATCATAAAGCTCAAAAATAAAAGACGAATCAGGAATAAAGCTAAAGAATGGATAGAAGAAATAAAAAATACTAAACCTATTTTTAATGCTTATTGTTCAAAAAACAAAGAATATCTTTATCAGTTAGATCTAATAAAAGAAGAATTTGAAAAAATAAAGAATTGGAAGTGGGATAAACTTGCTCCGTAGCAGGAATAAAAAGTATGGAGAAACGTAATAAATTATTCAATTGTATAGAAAACTTTATAGTAGCGAAATGTAAATTTTTGCCTTAATATTATAATTGACATTTTGGACAGCAGGAATTTAACTATGGATAAAAAAATCAAAATTATAAAACAATGGCTTAAGGTTTTTCCAGAAGAAACTAAGCCAGTAGCAGAGGAAGTTTTAAAAAAAATAGAAAAAATAGAAAAAGAACAAAAGGAATTTGAGGAGAGGTTTAAAATTGCAAAAGAAGGAAGAAAATATAGAATTATATGATTTTCTTTACGAAGACAAAGATAGAATTCATTTTTATTTTAGTCAGCTTTTTGAAGGACTATTAAAAGAGGTAGAAACAGTAGAACAATCAAAAAGCGATAGTAATATAAATGTAAGCATTGGGGCTTTCAAGACATATGCAGAATATAACGCGACAGATGAAATGAACAAACTGTTAAAAGAAAAAAAGGAACCACTTGATATTATAGCATTAAAGCTTTTTGAGAAAGTAGATTTATCTACACTAAGAAACTTTAATGATGCTATGGAAGGAAGGTTATTTATAGAATACGGTTCTTTTTCCTTAATTTCTAAGGAACTTATAAAAAGCGTGTATTCATTCTTCTTTGAAACTATAGATAAAGTTAATAGCCTTAAATTGACAGGTTCAAAAAAAAGAAAAGAGATTGAAAGAATATCAAAGTTTTTAGGAATTACTAAAGATGAAATCGAAATGTGGTCTCAAGTAATAGACTTGTTGAAACCTTTTATAGAGAAAATTTCTTTTGAAAGCTTTGCTGTTTTTACGACAAGTTCAGAACAAAGGTTAGTGGGAATAATAAAGGAAGAATACTTAAAAGATTCTTTAAACTCCTATTACCTAAAATATGGTGAAAAATCAATATCTAATGTGTATTTAATAGGGATAAAGGATTATAAGCCGTCCAAGTTAAACTATGATTTTGATTCCTTTTTAAATGGGTTTTCTCAGATTTTTGAAGGAATTAAACAAATGGTAATTCCATTTGAACATGAATTATTTACGCCCATTGCAATTTTTAGGAAAATAGAAGCAAGGTAGTGCTATGGAAATATTGCAAGGATTATTAAGCCTATTTTTCATTATCTCTATAGGATACATTGCCTTTACTTTTATCAAGAAAAAACCAAAAAAAGTTCCTGTTTCCATTTCCATAGGATTATTTATTGCTTTGTTCATAGTTGATGCTTTAACTCCAGAGAAAAAAGAAGAACCAAAGGTTACTATAGAAAAAACTAAAAAAATAAAGAACAAGAAATTTGAGGAAGTTCTACAGATTTTACAACAACATCCTTATATGGTATCCGCTGAGAAAGTAAATATTAAAAGTTCTGAGGATAATTTTAAAGTAATAGAGATACATTTCTTTGAGAAAGCAACATTCATGGACTATGCATTAGGCTTCAAAAATTTAACTCAAGAAATTTCAAAGCTTTCAAATCAGCTTAATTGGTTCTACATAGATGTTTACAATGGAGATAAATTTATTTTCAGACTGCAGTATTTTCCTCATCAAGTTTTAGGAGTATATCAAAAAGACCCAAATGGAAGAGTTATTCATGCAATTATTATGAATAATCTTCAGGTAGTAAAAAAGAACAAGGATTTAGAAACTTGGTTTATAGAGCAATGCAGAACTTATAAAGGGTATTTAGACCCGTTTTGTAGGAAGGTTATATAAACTTATTTTGGGAGGGTGTCATGAAAGGATTTTATAGAAGTAGTGCTCTAAAATACAAATTGAAAAGAATTGATGAAGAACACATAGATACTTTTTTGGAGAATATAAATGTATCTGATATAACAAAGAAAAGGACAAAAGCAGAAAAAATAGATAGAGTAATATCTTTTTACCAAAAGAATTTAGAGAGGAAAGATGGTTACTATTTATTTCCCGAAGTTGCAGAAGAAAATCTAAAAACTTTCTATCAATTCATACAAAGTTATGGTTTTAGTACAAGCTCGTCTATTTATGTATTCCAAGTAGAAAGAATAGAAAATTTATTCAACTTTTTAAAAGAACATACTGAGTTTAATTTTAATGCATATTCTTTTTACAACTTGGCACAAATAAAATTTGATTCTAATCAGGGAGAAATCAATATAAATGGTAAAGTTGTAAACGTATTCTTGCCTCAGAGAGTGTTCGTTTATGTTGCTAAAAAAGAAAGCGGTTCTGAAGATATTGAAGGAAACAAAAGAATAGAGAAAAAAGAGATCTCTATTATAAATAAAGGAGATAACTTTATAGAAATACGAGGAGAGTTTGATGCAATAAAAAATATGATTTTATCTTTGAAATCTTTCGAAGAAGAAGAGGGGTTTCAGATTTTAAGACTTATTAAAATTTCAAAAACTGAGAAAGAGAAAAAGAATCCATATACGAGGTTTGAAGTTTCAGAAACAAAGATAGATGTTGAGAAGTTTAGGAAAAAATTAGGAGCAAAATATAGAAAAATTAAAGCTCCGGTAGAAGGAAGCAAAACAGAAGAAGCTACGCTAAAATTCGAGGAAAGCGGTATTGATAGTTTTGAGGAAGAAGAAAATAAGCATTTAAAAGAGGTAATCAAGGATGCTTCAAAAGGAGTGGATAAAGGAGAATTGATATTAAATATAGATGACTATAATTTTAAATTTACAGTTACGGCTTCAGGAGGAATTAATTTTAAAGGAAATCCACCAGAAAAAGTGTTATCTTATGTAATCCAAGAGCTTAAGCAATTTTTAAGGTCGCAGAATGTTTAACAAGGAACTTTATCAAAAAGCTTTAAAAGATGTGATAAGTTTTCTAAAAAATCATCCTAATCCATCTGTAAAATGGAGAAATTTAAAAGAAGCATTAGGAGAAAATTCACCATTTAAAAATAGAGAGTTTTATTTACTTTCTGCTTTATCTTCATTGAAAGAAGAAGGAGCTATCAGATTTAGAGAAAGGTATATTGATTGGGAAGGGCATACATTGGAAAAAACTATAGAAGGAAGGTTCTTTTGCGAGGAGTGCAATGAGTACATAGAGTCTGATTTTGTAATCATGGATTTGGTAATCGTAAGAACATCACATTTTCAGAAGATAGGTGACCTAAATGGCTTCAGAAAGTTATCTTGAAGATTTAGTCCTGTCCTTAAAAAAATGGAAAGATAAAATTAACAAAAATTTCGGAATTGATTTGAATTCTTTTTCTGAGGAAATTTCTGAGGATACGAAAAATAATATACGAACTTTACTCTCAGGAGAGATAGTGAATAGCCAAGAAAAGGGTTACTTATTAGAGGATGTTATTAAGGACTTATTTGAAACTTTAGATTTTGCAACCTCTTTTGATATTACAAATAAAGAAACAGACCATGGACAATTTGATTTTATCGTAGATTTTATTTTACAGGATGATATAAAAGATATATTAGCCAAAATTACAGAGATAGAAGTTCTACATAATGGGATCCTTGGAGAGTGTAAGAACTATCAAGATGGAGTAGGAAAATCATTGATAGAGCAAGCCTGTTGGAGGGTATGTAAAAAGAAAAAAAGTATGTTTTATGTTGCACCAAAGTACAAAAGAGGTGCCATAAGTGAAATTAATTTTTTTAACAATCACCATTTTATGAGCTTTAATAGAATCTGTTGGGATGGAAGTACCAAGTTAGGTATTATTCCATTAGATCTTAACTTTTTGAGAATTTGTTTACAAGAAGATATAAGATTTTCTTCGGTCATCTTTTTTACAATAAAGCAGGCAAAAGAAGGCAGAATTAATAATATATTAAATCTTCCGTCCAACCTGTCCTAAACCTCTACCCTTTCCTGATATATCTTTTTCTTATGATTGAAAAACAAATAGAAGAAATTAAAAGCTTAATAGAGAAGACTGTATCTATCCCTACTCCGCCAGTATTAGGAAAGGTAGAAAAAGTTTATGAAGTAGCAGGTAAATCTGATTTTCTTAATTGCCTGTATTCAGCTGATGTAAGACTAATAGAACTGACAGATGGTGGAGACTTTAAAGATTCAGATCTTGTTATCCCAGATGTTCCAATCCTTGGAATAGGGTTTGGAAATAACAGGGGAATATTTTTCCTGCCGGAAAAAGGAGCAATAGTAAAAGTGTCTTTCCTTTATGGATGCTTGTCCTATCCAGTCATAGATGGAATTCTTCCTTACAGAAAATCCATTCCTCAACACGGAAAAGATAATCTCCAGATAAATGTTCCAAATAATGAAATTAAAGATATTGGAAATAATAAAACAGAAAACATAAAAAACCTATGGCAAGTTTCCGCTGATACCATAAAGAAAGAAGCTAAATCACTTTTTAACTATACAGGAGAATTTATTCTCAATGGCAATTTAACAGTTAATGGAAATATATCGGCTACTGGAACAGTGCTTGCCCAGTCTGGTTTACAAACAATGGCAGGTGGCAAAAAGATGATGGTTGATGAAATGATGGATACATTTAACAGTCATACACATACTGGAGATAGCGGTGGAACTACCAGCTCACCAAACCAGCAGGTTATAGGAGGATAAGATGGCAGATACATGGCAAAGTATGAACCTCGGAGATATTCTTACAGGACCAGCACAGAGTATAGGTGCCATAGATACAGAAGCCAAGGATCTATTCACAAAATATTCTGCAGTAGCTAATCAGCTTGGGCAAAAAGTTGCTGTTTTAAATAGTCTTCTTGGGAAAACAGGTGGACTATTACAGGATTTGCAAAACACAGGAATTTATGTTTTACAGCTTGAACCAGGAAGCGGTAATCTTGTAAGTAGAATATACAATGCCTCAAATGCTCCAACAGGAAATTATTCAGCAGGTTTAGTTCTTGGAATATCTGCTGTAGATCTTGCTTCGGCATTAGATAAATATCAAAAAATGATGAATATATTAACAAGTCCTATAGAAGTACCAAAATGATAGGTAAGTGATGAACTACGGAACAGATATTTACTGCATTAATGGTGAGTTTCAGGTTTTACCAACAGGAGATATAACACTTGTAAATGATAAATACTGTCTTATCCAGGACATTATTAACAGGCTTAAAACAGCAAAAGGTTCACATTTCAGACATCCAGATTATGGGATAGACCTTTATAAATATCTTAAGGCTCAGTGGTCAGAGGAAACAGAACTTGAAATACTGACACTTATTGAAACAGAGGTTGAAAAGGACCCAAGGATTTTGGAAGCAACAGCTGTTAGAGAATATATAGACATGAGAACATTTGTAATAAAGCTTATTGTTGAAACTGTAAATTATGATTCTCCAATTAACCTTGTTGTCACCCTGGATAGAGATAACCAGGATGTTTATGTAAAGATTTCAAAAACAGTAGAGGGATAGGAAATGGACTATAAACAGACATTGGACAGCTTGTTAGACTATCCAACATTTGAACAGCTCTTACAAGAATCAATTACACTATCAAGACAAAAAAACCCTAAAATAACAAACTACAACGTCGGTGGAGCATATAGAACGCTTCTTGAAGTAAACTCAGAGGCTATAAAACAGCTGTATGACCTTGTGAGAGAACATATTGTTCCAAATATGTTTGTGATGACTGCTAAGGGGAAGTGGCTTGATGTTCACGCAGCTACATTTGGAATTACAAGAAAACCTGCAAAGAAAGCAAAAGGATATGTACTTTTCAGAAGAACAGATACATCAGGAAATATACTTGTTCCAAAAGGAACAATAATAAAAACAGCTCCTAACATTTTTGGAGAAGAGTTGAAGTTTATTACCACCGAGGAAAAAGTCTTGATAGATGGACAGGCAGAAATTTCAGTCCAGATAGAAGCTGAAGAATCTGGAGCAAAATACAATGTGGGAGAGGGAATGATAAGCACTCTGACCACATATATATCTGGAATTGATGAAATATATAACCCAGCCAACTGGCTACTTGAAGAAGGAACAGATGAGGAAACAGACGAAAGTCTCAGAAACAGAATTCTTCTTGTGTGGGCTACAAAGTCTATATTTACAGATGATTATTATAGATTTCATACATTGTCTGTTGATGGTGTAGTTGATTGTTATATAGACAATCAGCATCCAAGAGGACAGGGAACAGCTGATATATACATAGTTTCATCTTCTGGAATGCCAACAACAGATTTAATTTCACAGGTTCAGGCTGTAATAGATGATGTAAAAACTCCAGCTGCAGATGTTCTGGTAAAGGCTCCTGTGGAAAAACAGATTAATTTAGACATAACGATAACATCTTATTCTGATTATCCAGATAAAACGTTAATTCAAACTGAAGCGAAAAGAAGAATAAATGCCCTGTTCATTTATAACCCAGACTATAAGGAAATAATTTTTGATTACGAAAGTAGAAGATTTACTATTGGTAAAAATATAACTCTTTCTACTATTTACTATGTCCTTATGGAAATAGAAGGAGTAGAAAAAGTAAACATAAACAGTCCAACAACTGATATTGCTGTGAATCCAAATGAACTTCCAACACTTCAAGGCTTAACATTGCAGGTGGTGTAAGGAATGGAAAATAGAGTAGTAAAGCTGATTGATGAAGATGGAAATAAAGTAGTTTTGCCAATAGACAATACAGGACTTGAAATAAATAAGAGTATAAAATATCAGGATGATACAGGAGAAGGAAACAGTTCCCTTACAAGACTGTATGAAGGATACGAACCCGCATATATAGATATAACATTTAGTCTTGCTGATGAAGAGGATATTACTGCTTTTGAAAAGCTGAAACGGATTGAAAAAGCTTTCAAGCGATTAAAAGATGGCAGACCTGTTATCTGGACTATCATAGATAAACACTGCAAGGCAAGAGGAGTAAAAAAGGTTCAGTTCTATGATCTTAGATCCTCTGAAACAGACACTGGAATAGAGGCAACTCTTCAATTAATAGAAGCTCAGTTACCTGAGGAAAAAAAGGAAAAGAAAACTTCTACTGGCACAAATGATATAGCAGATAATACATCTGAAAATACTGCAAACAAAACAAAAACATGCACAGCACAATCAACATCAGAATATTGTAGGAAACTCCTTGTGAAATACGAAAAAGAACGAATGGAAGGTAAAACAATCCTCGCATTTGAAGACTGGGCAAAGCAAAAGCCACTGCCACCTTCAGCAGACACAGATACTATAGCAGTGTAAAAACTTCATTGTCCAACCTGTCCTAACACTATCAGCAGCTGTGTTTTATTTTTTTATCAAAACTACATTCAAGGCTGGAAAATGAAAGCAAAAGCAAAAGGTTCAAGAATAGAACGGGAAGTGAAAAAAATATTTGAAGAGTATGGTTTTGAAGTTATAAGGTCTGCAGGAAGCCTTGGAAAAGCAGACCTACAGGTTAAAGGAGTAGGTTCTATTCAAGTGAAAGCCAGAAAAACTTTCTCAGTTTTAAACCTCTTTGACGGAGCAGATAAGCTCGTAATCAAAGCCAACAGAAAAGAGCCTTATATCGTAATACCCCTAAGAATTTATCTGGAGGAAATTAAATGTCGGAATGGCAAATAGCAATCAGTATTGGACAACTGATAGGAACGGTAGGAGCTTTAGTCTGGTTTACACGAAGTTTAAAAACAGACCTTTCAAAACTTCAAGACAGTCAC
The DNA here is from genome assembly GCF_000021565.1 of Persephonella marina EX-H1. Classification (NCBI taxonomy): domain Bacteria; kingdom Pseudomonadati; phylum Aquificota; class Aquificia; order Aquificales; family Hydrogenothermaceae; genus Persephonella; species Persephonella marina. Next base: position 1,744,263 of record NC_012440.1, read on the forward strand.
AACAAGAAAATAGAGAACCTGCAAGAAAAACATTATAAGCTCCGGGAAGAAATAGCTGATAAATATCTAAAAAGAGATGAATGGCTTGCATATCACAATAAAACAGAAGCAAAAATGGAAAGAGAGTTTGAAGAAATCAAAAAACTTATTATGGAGATAAGAAATGGAAAAAGTAGATAAACAGATTAATGCCTTAATCTTAAAATTCTTAGACAAAATGGGAAATGAAGGATTAACTATAGCTTTTATTGAAGGGCTTCTTTATGATTGGCACTTGTTTCCAGACAGACATCACCTAATGAATGTAAATATAAGATACCTTGTCAACAAGCACTATATAGAACCGAAAAACAATCACCCAATACTTGATGATGCTATGAAATTCAGGATTACACCTAAAGGAAAAGCACTACTAAAAAAAGAATTTATAGACGCAAACATTGACTTGGAGATTTAACTATGCCAAGAAAACACAATTTTGATAAACAGCCACACTTAAAAAAAGAAGTTGCAAGGATGTATGCAGAAGGTAAAACAATAGCAGAAATAGAAACAGAGTTGAAAATAAAATTTCCAAATGCCCATGCTTCAAAAACATCAATTCACAGATTTATCCAGAGAGTCAAACCACTACTGGAGCTAAAACAGGCAGGTTTACTTTCAGATGAAGATTTTGACCTTATGACCCAGTCTCAAAATATAGCACTGCTTACCAATGGCTTGCTTATGGAGTTATTTGCAGAATGGCAGGAAAAAGGAGAAATAGAAGAAAAAAAGATTGACAAGCTTTTATCTCTTATAAATGCTTCAGCAAATCTTTCCCGTTCAACTGCTTATGTAGAAAAAACAAAAACTCAGCTGATTCAATATACAGAAAAGCTGTTTGAAAAAATCACAAAGGTATTAATTGAAGTGGTAGAGGACAAACAGCTACGAGAAAAAATAATAAACAGACTTCAAGATGAGTTATAAAAAAGAAGGTATAAAAAGAGCTTTAGAAAAGGTAAAAAGCAGGTCTCCTCAGCAAGATCCTGAAAAACAAGCAAGGGTAGAAAAAGCTAAAAATGATTTCTGGTATTTTTGTAGCTATTATCTATCTCATAAATTCTTTTCCGAGCCAGCTCCATATCAAAAGCTTTTAATCCAACTGTTTAATACAAGAAATGCTACTCCAGAGATTGTTGAAAAACTAAAAGAATGGACTGAACCTGAAACTTGGAAATACCTAATTCCTAAGAAAAATATAAAAGGAATAATTAATATTGAACCAAGAGGACATGGAAAAACAACAAGGGCAGAAGCTTTTCTACTCTGGAATGCGATATTTGAAAAACATAAAAACATAATGGTAATAGCTGCATCAAAAGAAGCTGCAGAAGAGATTCTTGAAAATATAAAACTTGAAGTAGAAGAAAATGAAAAACTACTTGAAGATTTTGGAGAGCTTGAAGGCTCACCGTGGAAAGCAAATTATATTAAGTTTAAAAATGGAGTTTCTATATCTGCAAGAGGTATTGACGGCAGAATAAGAGGTTCAAGAAAAGGAGCGACAAGACCAGACTTAATTTTATGTGACGACCTAATAAAAGACCAGGCAGCAGAGAGTCCAACACTAAGAGAAAAAATTTACAACAGGTTCAAAAGAGCAGTTTTACCTATGGCAGATAGAGACGCATTTATAATTTTCACAAATACCATACTACACTACGATGACCTTCCAAGTAGGTTACTCAAAGAATACGAGCAAGGAAAACATAAAGAATGGTTTGCAGTTTTCTTTGCAACACCGTTTATTGATAAGAATGGCGAAGAAAAGGCTTTATGGGATAGTTATTGGGATTTAGAAAGTTTAAGGAAAAAAGAAGAACAAATAGGTTCTACTGCCTTTGCCCAGGAATATAGAAACAGACCTCGCTCAGAAAAAGATATGATATTCAAGCCTGACTGGTTCCAATATTACGACATAACAGAAGTATGGGGCAAAAAATTAGATGTTGTAATGGGAGTAGATCCTGCTACAGGAAAAAAGGATGGAGATTATTCTGCAATAGTAACTGTTGGTAAGGATATGAGTACAGGCTTATATTATGTGTTAGATGCTTTTGGAGAAAGGATATCAGATTTAAAGTTTGTAAATAAATTGATTGAAAAATATCAATTATATAAACCACGGAAAATAATCTTTGAATCACAAATATTTCAAGAACTGTATAAGAATACAGTTATGCGAGAAGCTTCTAAACAAGGTGTTCATTTGCCTATTAAGCCTGTAAAAGCAAATGCACCAAAAGAAGTTAGAATTAAATCTTTGGAACCGTTGGTTGAAAACGGGTTAATTCTGTTTAGGGAAAATCAAACTCGCCTGTTAGAGCAATTAGAAGAGTTCCCAAAAGGTGCCCACGATGATTTACCTGATGCTCTTGCTTATGCGATAAGAGAGTTTGAAAAGTCTTCAGGAGAAGTAAAAATAGTAGATTCTACCCCATGGAATTCTAAAAGACTGGAAATTCAATACTAATGCTCAACCACATCAATTTCTTCCTAACTTGATACAGAAAAATAAATCATGTAGATTCACAAAAAAAGTAAACGCAATCTGAGGGATTTGCCCATGGGTGTAAAAATACCTACAAAAGAGGGGAATTTAATTCAGGATGAAATCTGGAATCTTATCAGGAGAAAACAGGAATTAAATGAAGAACTAGCAAGAATAAACAGAAAACTAAAAGAAAAATTAAGCCTGCAAAGACAAGTAATTGTAGATTTTGAAAGCTGGGTAAAACAAAAAAGCATAGAAAAATTAGGAGAGGTAAAGGCTTCTTATTCCATTAGGGAAGCTTCTAAAGTAACTGGAATTTCTCGCTCAACTATCCATCATAGAATAATGGAAGGTCAGATTTTAACATTGGAAGACAAAAATAAAAGAATACCTTTTGAAGAAGTAGTTAAATTGGTAAGTCTTTATTACTAATACACTTTATCTGTCCAACCTGTCCTAACTTTTTCTACCTTCACATTCTATCTTTTTTACATGATTAAAATACCGAGTAGCCAAGAGATTTTAAATATGTTAGTAGCTGACTTCTCTCAGATTATTAATACGACAAAAGCCCATAAAGGGTATGGACAACATTCTACTATTCCAGCACTTGCTATTGAGTTTGCAGGTCAAAATATCAAAAGAAATAGAAAGAGATGGAGAACAATAAAAACAGATACAGATATAACAATTAGATACAAAATTGATGATTTTATATATACAATTGAATTAAATGCACTCATCTCTGAAAGTCAGATTGGCTTACTGGACCAGATAGTATCTACTGTGCTTAACAATCCCTATAAAACAGATTCAAATGGAGAAATATTGCAGCTTCACATCAACCCTTTTGAATTCCAGGAAGAAACAGACAAACAAGGAATAAACAAATATAGAACAGTTTTAACAGTAAAAGGTATATCAGTTTTAGATAAAAATTACCCCAAAATACCAATTAATAAGGAGGTTATATTCTCATGAAAGCAAAAGAGATAGCAGAAAAACTTTTAATTAAAAAAGCAAAAATTAAACAGGGAGATAAAGAAAGAGAAATAGTTCTAAAAAACAGAATGCACATTTTTGAAGGTATGAAAGCTGCTTTCAACATCAAAGATGATGATGAAATGTCAGAAGAAAAATTTAAAGAGATGATGGATGCTTTTTTAAACAGTAAAAGCCATGAAATACCAGATCTATCAAAAAAATCTCCAGAAAAAGAAGGAGAAGATATTGCCACAGGTGCATTAGTAACTAAAAAGAAAGGAGGCAGTAAATAATGATTAGAGTAGAAGGACAGAAATCAGCATTACCAGATGTTGATGTTCTTTTTTATGATGGTGCATTAGGAAGAATACCAGCCACTGGAGATGGAATAGCAATAGCAGTTGGAGTTAAAGATACATCTGGAACAGCTACAGCAAATCAAGTTTATAGATTATTTCTACCTAATGATTACGAAAAAGCGATAGAGCTATTTGGTGGTGCTTTTGCAGACAAGCTACTTGATGCTGTTTCAAATGGACAGGGGATAGTTTACGCAATATCTGCAGCTTCAAGCACATCGGCTGATATACTTACTGCAATAGAAACAGCAGTAGAACAATCACTTGTAAATGGAGATGCACTTTTTGAATATATAGCAGTTCTAACACCTGTAGATAAAACACTTGCAACATCAATAGAGTCTTATCTTACTTCTCTTGTATCAAGACACATATATGTTTGGGCAATTGTAGAAGCAAGAGACAGAGATACAACTACAGAACCAGATTTTGATACTTATGTTACAAATCTAATATCCGAATGGTCTGGATTTAATGCTTTAAGAACATTTGTTGTTGCTGCTTATGCGACATTTACAAACATAAAGGGAAATCAGGGATATAGAAACGGTCTTGGTTCTATAATGGGACTTATCTCAAGAGCTAAAGTCTCTCAGGACATTGGAGAAGTTGGAGCATTTCCTATTAAAAATCTTGTTTCACTTCCAGATGGTCTTACCTATTCCCATATTTATACACTTGACCAGGCAGGTTTCATAACCATCAGAACCTACGATGGATATGCAGGATATTATGTAACAAATCCTGTTGCAATAAATGATCCAACTTCTGATTATCACTTTATGTATGCAAGAAGAGTGGCTGATAAAGCTGCAAAAATTTCAAGAAAAACAACCCTGAAGTATATAAAAGGTGAAATACTTCCGCCAAACAATCAGGATCCTGCAAATCCAGTAAGACCTACAAAATCACCTACAGTTCAGGAATTAAAAGCAAAAATAGAACATGCTTTAAAAGTAGGAATGTATGACCAGAAAGAACTTTATGGCTATAGAGTTTACATTCCAGAAGATCAGGATATCTGGGCAACAAAAACACTGAACGTTTACACAAAACTAATTCCAACACCACATATGGATTGGATTGAAATACATCAATCCTTTGAGAATCCACTTCTTGAAATAGGAGGTTAATAAAAAATGGCTAACGTATTAATCAATGGGAAAGAATATGACTGGAGTTCTGTTGAAATAGGAATAGACGATGCACCACAAGTATTAAAAGACCATATTGTAGCCATTGACTACGAAGATAAAGACAACATAAAAGCTCGGTACGGTAGAGGAAATAAACCACTTGGCTGGACACAAGGCAGATGGGAAGGGTCAGCAAAAATCACCTTAACAAGAACCGGATTTAACATTTTAATGGAGTGGGTAAGAACCCAGGGTAAACAGAGAGTTTCCCAGATACCTCCTTTCCCTATAACCATATCTTACCTTGATGATGAATTTAACGTAACTGTTACAGATAAACTGCCGTCTGTAAAAATGGATAATCCAAAAACAAAAGCAGCAGAAGGCGATGAAAAGGTTGATGTGGAAATAGCTCTAATCCTTTTAGAGCCAATTGAATGGGGAGTTAAAGCATAATGATTGCAGACTGGCTGTGGGAAATATCTCCCACAAGCTTTAAAACAGGGAATAAAGATAAAACAGAAAGAGATATTTACAAGCTTTACCAGGTTTGGGAATCTAATATTGAAAACTTCAGGCAACATGCATTTACAGTAAGAAGACAAAGGTTTCCACAACTTGCAAGTTCAAATGCTTTATATCTGCTTGGTAAAGAAAGAGGATTTAACAGATTCAAATCTGAAACAGAAGAGGAATTTAGAAACAGAGTTATAAACGCAATATCTTGGTATGAAAAAGCAGGAACCGTAAAGGGAATTAGAGAAATTTTATCTTTATACGGCTTTGAAAATGTAAAAATAACACCAGTTTTAAAAATAGATCCAAGCAGATGGGCAGAGTTCAGGGTAGAAACAACTTCAGAAAGACAAATAAATGCAGAAACCGTTCAACTTGTTATAGACATAGTAAACAAATTGAAACCAACTCATGAAAAACTGAGAGAAATAATCCTTTCTTACCTAACAAAAACAAACTGCTATCTTTCATCAGGCACAATGGCAGAAACCACAGCCTATAGTGAAATGATAACAGGCTTTAAGTGGACATCAAAAGGAGAAGCTTTTGTTTATGCAGGTTCTATGGGAGAAGTGGCATCAACAACACAATTTGTAGAGGTGTAAAATGGCAGTAGGACAAAGTATTCTAACAGTCAAAGGCTCTTATGCACTGGCAGATGCTTCACAAACAGGGAAATCCATAAAACCAAAGTTTTATAAGGTTTCAAATCAAGACATAACACTTGACCCAACTCTAACAGATATAAGCGGAGTATGGAAACAGGCGGATATAAGCGGATATTTCCCAGTAAACGATAACACTGTTGAATTTCTTGTAGATATCCCGCCAGAAGAAGCAACAAGCTATGGAAGAACATTTGGCTTATATCTTGAAGATGGAACACTGTTTATGATAGCAAAACCACCTTATCCTTTCCCTCCAGCATTGCGTCAGACTTTCAAAATTCAGCTTGTTTATAACAATGCTAATAATCTGATTGATTTCCAGTATGTTCCGTTTTATGAGACTGAACAGGATCTAAGTATTCTTTCCGTCTCTGTATCGCTTGGTAAATTACTTCAGCAGCATAGAAACGAAATAGAAATGCTAAAGTCATGGAATAAATCCCTCTCACAAGAAATACAAAAGATTAAATCAAAACTTGGAATGTAAGGAGGATAAATAATGGGTATAGACGTTCAAGGGTTAAATGAAAATGCATTAAGGACACTAAAAAACAGTGATGAATTTGTAAGGAAATACATAGAGTTCTTATCTGCTCCAGCAGGGACTATAACAATGGAATATTATGATGAGTTTGGAAACTTAAAAACAGCTACATTTGATAACAGAAATAAACTTGTTCAGGATTTGATTGCTAATCTAAACAATGCAATGACCAAAATACTATACTTAGACTATATAAACGGTAATGACGGAAACGACGGTTCATTAACTAATCCACTTAAGACTCCTGAGGAAGCATTATCAAGAATTCCAAATGGTGGATGGGGGGTTATTTGGCTTTTAACAGACGTTACATGTGACACAACTAAAGAAGCAGTGGACAAAGACAATATATCTGTAGTATTTGGAGCATCCCAGGATGTTTTAACAGCCTTAGGGAGAAATCCTAAAATAAGCTTTATCAATAATAGAACACAAATCCTGAAAGGAAATAATAACAGACTGTGGTTTAGAAATATAGACAGTGATTTTCAATTTACAGGATTAGCTTCACCAGTTTCTTTATTTGCATGGAATACCCACGTATATCAAGGAGATGCATCATTTAATATGAATGGTGGTATCGGATTTTATAACTGTAATATTTCTATTTCAACAGACAATGATACCGGAATTACTTTAATAGATTCTATGCCAGCTGTTCGCCTTGAATACGTTAACGTTTCATATACAAATGCTACAGGAAATGATGCATTTCACTTTGCAAATGCGAAATCTGTAAAAGTTCTTGGAGTTTACGGTTCATCATTAACAATCAACGGGGCAGTTTCAACATTTGAAGCAAACATACTGAATGTCGTAAAAGATGCAAACGGAACTCCAAGAAATATCATCACAAACCTAATTCTCTAAGGGAGGTTAAAATGATAAGGATAATCAAACTTGGGAACACGATTTACGAAAACATAGAAGCTAAAGAGATAGACGGACAAGGGAACGAAATCTGGAATGTCCCCAATGATGTAGTCCAGCTTAAAAAAGCACTTTCTGACACGCTCGCCTGGCTTGCCAAACAGAGAGTAAACAGTATTTTAGACCAGTATCAATATAACGGACTCGCAGATGTTCAAATTTATGCTTCTCAAAACGACCAGGAAGCTCAAACACTGCTTGATTGGTATTCTACATACGATAACCTCATTTGGTCTTACATAGATAACGACCTTGCAGCATTTCAGACAGTAGATGAGCTCTTACAGATAGATATGAAGAACATAGAACAACAAATCTATGAACAATCAATTCAAACGAGTCCACTGCCATGAAAACTTTAGCTGAGATTATCAAGCAAATTGAAAGTAGCAATAACAAATTAGCGGTTCGTTTTGAACCGCATTTTTATGAACGTTTGAAAAATAGAACAAATGATACTGCAGTATTAAAAATTAGAGAAATACACAAATGCACCTATTATACAGCCCTTATGATAGCCTCCACGAGCTGGGGCTACTTTCAGATAATGGGGTATAACTTGTATTTCTACAACCTGATAGACACCACGGTCTTTGAATTTCTATACAATGAAGAACTCCAGGAAAAAGCCTTTCAAGAATTCATAGAGAAAAGAAAAATCAATTTCTCCGTTGAAGAACTAAAATCAGACCCTGAAAAGATCAGAAGATTCGCCAGATATTACAACGGCGATGAAATCGGATATGCCAGAAAAATAGAAAAACTATTGAGGGTTTAGTTATGTTCTATGCTTACTTCCTGTTTCAGCTTTTTCTAATCATTCTACTTTCTCCAATAAGATGGACTATTAATCTTACAGCCAGGTTCCTGTGGAAACCAGAGTTCAAGTTTAAGCCAGAATTGTTTAAGAGTTCGGATAAAAACCTTAAAGAGCATGCAAATCAGATACATGAAGAACTAAAAACAAAAATAGAAAAAATTAAAAACGCAGGAGATGCTGTAAAGTTTATCTCTATATGGTATGTAGCCACAAAAGACAAAGAAGTATTAGAGCTTGTAAAAAGTTATATAAAAGACGGCAAACTAAATAGAAAAGCAGACACAAAGACTAATAAAAACTTTTCAGGGGATATGTTTGCTGGCTTGTCATACATGCTAACAGAGATGTATTTCAGCAGAGAGATTGACATTGAGGAAGATTTTAAAAGAGAAGTGATTAAAGCCTTTGAAAGTGCATTATTTGAAAAGCCCTATCTGATATTCAAATCAAACAGCAAAAACATGGATAGAGGATATCTCTTAAGATGGTTCTTTGCCAATAGCGGGCATTTTCTACCACTGCTTACATTACTTCAGCTTATGCATAGACTTACAGGACAGAAAAAATATATGCTTCTTTATTATCTGATATTTCCAGTTGCAGCTATAGACATTCTAATAAATTCAACATTCGCCATTGCATTAGGCAGATATCAATATCTCCAGTGGTATTATATACACAGCAATTTTCTCTATTATTACTCTCTATACAGACTAACCAGGAATAACATCTTCAAATATGCGATGGATTTTATATATGGACGCTTCTGGTTCAACCCAGACTTCGCAGGACTAATCAGTGATAAAGACATGGTCCTGCTCTGGGCAGAAGATTACACAAAAAAACCAGACAGATGCCAGAAGATCTGGGAAGAAAACATAACAGAATTTAAGAATCTTAAAAACATGCTTAGATTCAGAAAATCAACAGAATATTACAGTAAAGTTGTTATCCCACCAAGATGCAGAAGAAACGACTATCAGTGGGAAAAGGCTCTAAACGGAAATGAGTATAACTACAGCTCACATCTGGCAGGAATAGACTTCTTACATCTCATATATCTACTGGAGAAAAGAAGATGAGTATCCTGACAATGCTAAAGGAACCTGATGGAAAGTGGTCCTTTACAAGAGTATCAGGTTTTATACTACTGATTCACTATATGATATCAGCAAGCTATATAACAGTAAAAACAGCAACCATCCCTGATTTCCCTACAAATCACTTTTACCTGATAGCTTCTCTATACGGAATAAACAAACTATTTCCGAGGTTCAAAGAGGCTGTAAAAAATGTGGCTGAATTTATTAAGCCTAATAAATAAAAGATGGATTGGCTATATACTTGTCTTATTTTTTGTTGCTGGTTTTATACTCCAGCAGAGATTAAAGATAGAGAATTTAGAAAGGCAGATCTCACAAATAAAAATACAGTTACAACAAAAAGAAAATGAAATAAAAATCTGTAACTCCAACAAGAAAACATTTCTATCCAATATAGAACAAAGAGACAAAGTAATAAAACAGCTACAAAGAGAACTAAGTGAACAGAAAAACATCTGTAACAGCTTACTACAGAAAAAAGACAAGCTTATATCTGACCTGCAGAAACTGAAAATGACCAAACCAGAACCCGTGAAACCAACCGTAATTGTAAAGAAAGAATGCAAACTCAAAATTGAAACAGGAGAACAGCTCCATGAGAAAGATTATATATTCAATGTGCTTTCTAATATTGGCAAGTAGCTGTAGCATTAAGCCAAAAGAAAAAATAGTGTATAAATACATAGAAAAGCCTGTTTATATAGAGTGTCAAAAACCTGTTGTTCCTGAAAAGCCTGCCTTTCAACCTTACCAAATCTTCCGTGTCCAGTTTGAAGGGGAGTATTATTATTGTGTAAATGTAGTGAATGCGAAAATTTTAAGTGAAAACTGGTTGAGATATAAGAACTGGTGTGAGAGTCTGGAAATAAATTTAAAAAGGAAAACCCACTAATGAGATGGAGGGACGGCTACTTCCCCTCATACCGGCATAGGGAAACCCCTACCCCGCCGCTGGCAACGCCGATTTTCCAGCTGTCACCTCATCAGTGGTTAATTAAAAATTAAATCCTTATACTGAGAACTGCCATCCTAAACTGTCCCATTTTTTTGGACAAAGTGAAAATCAGTTTTTTAATGTGTCTGGGACACTTTTTTAGTTATTGATAATCAAGGATTTGCGAAAGTGGGGGTGTCCCATTTTTTTGGGAAATTATAAAATTATAAATGGCGGAGGGTGAGGGATTCGAACCCCCGGTGGGCTGTTAACCCACAAGTGATTTCAAATCACCCGCCTTCGTCCGCTCGGCCAACCCTCCACGGATGTGAGGATATATATTATAATAATCCTATTATAAAAATCAAGGGCTGTATTATGGATCAGGATTCTGTAATAAATATTTTTGAGGAGAGTGCTTCTTTAAAAAAAGAGTTTGTTTATGAGTATGCAGAAGAAATTCTTAATTTTGGAATTCTTCTGGCTAAAAGATTGAAAAATGGAAACAAGGTTTTGATCTGCGGTAATGGCGGTAGTTCAGCAGATGCCCAGCATTTTGCTGCTGAGATAGTTGGAAGGTTTGAACTTGAGAGGAAAGGATTTCCTGCAATAGCTTTAACTACAGATACTTCAATATTAACAGCTGTAGGAAATGATTACGGCTTTGAAAATATATTTTCAAGGCAGGTTGAGGCTCTGGGTGAGAAGGGAGATATACTTATAGGCATATCAACGAGTGGAAATTCAGAAAATGTTGTAAGAGCTGTATTGAAAGCAAAAGAGATAGGTATGTTCACAGCTGGTTTTTTAGGAAAGGATGGTGGAAAACTGAAGGATATTGTAGATTTTCCTTTTATCGTAAAACATAACAGTACAGCTAGAATTCAGGAGGTTCACCTTACTCTTGAACATACTCTATGTAAGATAGTAGATCTTTATCTTACAGGTGAGATCAGCTGATCTCTCCAACAAGATTGTACTTTTTCATCTTTCTCCATAAAGTTGTTACACTAATTCCAAGCATTTCTGCCGCTTTTTTTCTGTTTCCTGAAGATTTTCTCAATGCCTCCTTTATCCTTTCCTTTTCGCTGAACATCTTATCTTCAGATAATTTCGGCTCAAACTCTGTAGTATCCGTGTATATCTCCTCAAATGTGAGAAACTCGTCTGATATATGCTGGATATCAATAACATCCCTGTCATAGGCCATTATACATGCAGACTCAAGAACAGCCCTTAGCTCCCTTATATTTCCATACCATTCATGTTCCATAAGAAAGTCCATAGCTCTCTGTGTGATTCTCTTTCCCTTCCTGTGTAAGTAGCTGTTTACAATAAGAGGTATATCCTCCTTTCTTTCCCTTAAAGGTGGAATCTCTATCCTGGTTATTGCTATTCTGTAGTACAGATCGCTTCTGAAGTCTCCTTTTTTTATACTCTGTAAGAGATTTTTATTTGTTGCCGAGATAATCCTTACATTCACCTTTTTAGGTCTGCTGCTTCCCAATCTCTCAAACTCTTTTGTATCAACAAAAACAAGGAGTTTTGCCTGTGATGTAAGTGAGAGATCTCCAATCTCATCAAGAAATAGTGTTCCATTATCTGCTATCTCAACTTTTCCAGGTTTTGATGTTGTTGCACCTGTAAATGCTCCCTTTTCGTATCCAAAAAACTCACTCTCAAATAATGTCTCAGGAATAGCTGAACAGTTGACAGATACAAAAGGAAATGAGACCCTGTTGCTGTTTATATGGATCCATTTTGCAAGTTTAGATTTTCCTGTTCCCGTCTCACCTGAGATCAGAACAGAAACATCCGAGTATGCGATTAAGGATGCCTTCTCAAGGAGTTTTTTCATCTTTATATTCTGTGTGTTAAAAACAAGAAAGTCTTCATCTTCGGTCTCCCTTTCCTGGAAGTAAAACTGCAGTATATAGCCTTCTGGTGATCCGTCTCTGCTGTATATACGGGACAGATTAAAAATACCTGTAGAGAGATGATTGGAAGAATCTTTTATCATCCCGAAGAATTTTGGGATGTCAACTTTACTTTTTATGTCTGTCTCAACAATCTTTGATACAGGTTCTCCTATTAGCTCATCCGTATGATACCCAAGGTATAGGGAAAAATCCTCACTTATCCAGAGTATCTCAAGATTATTGTTGAGAATAATGCTGAAACCTTTCTCAAGTAAGTTCATATCTAATCTCCAAGAAGGAGTAACTTTTCCTCAATACGGTATCTCAGCTCCTTTGAGAGATCAGGATGTTTTAAAAGCCTTTTGTAAATTCTGTAGGCTTTATCCTTGTAGCCTAACTTTTCATTTACACGGGCAAGCCCTAACGATCCTTCAATATAACCCATCTCATCTAATATTTTATACAGATCTTTTGCTATAACAAGGGATCTCTCCTTTTCGTATAAATGGGCAAGATTATATATGATCTTTTTGTTCTCAGGATACATAAAGTAAGCTTCTTCAAGTATAGCCTTTGATTTTTCTCTCATTCCAAGGGCTTCATATGCCTTTGCCTTCAGAATTATAGCTGGGATGTAATCTTTCTTGACCTTAAGCGTTCTATTTGCATACTTTATACTGGCTTTGTAATATCCTCCTCTGTAATGAAGATCAGCTATCTTAAAAATAATATCAGAGTTACTCTTATTAAGTCTCCATGCCTGTTTATAAAAGTATATAGCTGATTTTATGTCTCCTCTCTTTTCTGCCTCTTTTCCTTTTCTTATATATGAGATTATTTTATCTCTTTTAGTTTCCCTTTTAACTTTATTTGTTTCCTTTTTAAAGGATGGTTTTTGGGGAACAAGAGTTAATACTCTGGAATTTTTAAACACCCTGTCTATCTCTGATTTTACCTGTTCAATTTTTATATTTACAGGTGGATAATTCAATGTTTTTATTTTTTTAGTCTGTTTTTTTTCCTGATGTTCCTTTAAAACTATTTCCTGTTTTTGAGAAACCTGAATTTCTTTATTTTTACCTGTATCCCCAGATATTTCCAGAAAGAATATCCCTGCATAGATAAAAATTGCTGTTAATATTAGGAAAAAGATCAGTACATTCTTTTTTCTTTTTGGTTTTACCCTGCTGAATGGGTGTATATCTGCTGATTCTGAATCGATCTCTTCTCTCTTTTTTGTCAAAAACTTTCCTGTTAAGCTCAAATCTTACCCCCTTACTTATATTATAGTCAAAAATATCTCTTTATTATAAGAAAAGCAATGGAAGATGCTATAACACCCATTACAAAAGGAGCTTCAGCATTTATACTTTCCCATAAGTACCCTGCAATTACACCGGCAATAAGAGAAGAGAAACCTACCGTGAAATGGTACATACCAAAAACGAATCCTTTTCTGAACTTGACTTTTTTTCCTAATGTGGCCCATATTCCTATATCAAGAAATGCATCTGCAAAAGCAAATAGTATAAATCCGGCAACAGGAAAGATAATCATAAGAATGTGAGATATAAGGAACATACTTACTGTCATCTCTAGATGCTTTTTCTCACCTAGACGGTCAAAGAACCTTCCACTTATCAGTGCTGCAATACCGATTATTATTGAGAAGATGAGATATACACTTACTGTTATTGCTTCACTATCAACCTGTTTGTATATCTTTAAAATATAAAAAGAGTATCCAAAATTTGCGAATGAAAGCAAAAAGAACAGGAAAATATATTTGGGGAAGAAAATTTCCCAGGTAACTATCTTTATTCTTTTAGTTTTTCTCTCTTTGGGTATTCTGATGAAAAACACAAGAATCAGGGCTAATATTAGAGGAACCAGAGATAGATAGAAGTAATCCTGGTAATCAGCTTTTCCGAGAAAAAATATAAGAAACACAAGAGCTATAAGTATACCCAGGAAGGATCCAACATTCTCAAAAGCCCTATTTATTCCAAAAGTTCTTCCTATATTTTCCTTTTTTTCAGAGGAAAGAATTGTGTCTTTTACAGGTGCAAAAGAGCCGTCTGAAGTTGCTTCTAAAATTACAGCTATAATAAAATCGTCCCATTTTTTTCCGAGGGTGAAATAAATTTTACTGAATATAGATAATGCTACAGTCCAGATTATCATCCGTTTTCTGCTTAAAAAGTCTGACCAGTAACCTGAAAAGATCTTTACAAGGTTAGATACAAGATCATAACCTCCTTCTATAATTCCTATTACAAACATTGAAACACCTATGCTGTTTACAAGGAAGAAAGGAAGTACAGAAAATACCATCTCATATGACAGAGTTATAAAAAATGTTATCAGGTTTATAATTAGGACTGTGTTGAGGAAACTTTTTTTCATAAATGGAAACCATCCTGCTTTTTTAATTTATAATTAATTGTGAAAATAAATATTATATTGCAGGGAATAAAAATGAAACAGATAGGTATCTGTATCGGAGCAACAAGACCAAACAGGGTTAACTTTATAACTGATGAACCTGTAAGGGTAGGTCAGTTTGTCTGTCTGACATATGAGGAGAGTTCGGGGGAAAGTAAAACAGTCCTCGGGATGATTCACAGGCTTGAGAGGAGTAATCCGTATCTTCCAGATGATATCAGGGCTCCTGAAGCAGCTGAGAGTATAAAAAAGTTCTCTATTAATGAGAACTACATCAGAGGTGAGATAAGTATACTGGGAGAGATTCTGGATAATGGTGATGAAGTTTTCCTCCAGATGCCGAGGACACCACCGCTTCCAGCAGCAGAGGTTTTGGAGGCACCCCCTGATCTTTTAAAGAAAGTTTTTGGTGCAAAAAGTGAAAAGTTTGTCAGGATAGGAAGACTTCTTTCAGAAAAAGAGGACATACCTGTTTATGTGGATATTGAGCAGATAGTGTTAAGACATCTTGCTATACTCGCCGTTACCGGTGCAGGAAAATCAAACACAGTTTCCGTTCTTTTGAAGAATATTATAAATTTAGGAGGAACTGTAGCTGTTTTTGATTTCCATGGAGAGTACGTTAAGAGTAAGCTCACAAAAAATGGAAAGAATGCTGTTAACCTGATCCCACCTTTAATAAATCCTGTTATGCTAAAACCAAAGGAGTTTGCATCCTTAATAGGTATAAAGCAGAACGCATATGTTCAGTTCAGATACTTCCGTATTGCTTTTGAGTATCTGATGGAACAGCTCAAAGAGGAAAGAGGTGATAACTGGCAGAACTATATAGATACATCTGAATTTCTATCAAGATTAAAATCAACAATAGAGGATATATCTGATCCTGAGACAGAGATAGGAAGTAAAATAAAAGGTAAGGTCAGAGAAGAATCATTATTTGAAGTTCTTAACAAACTGGAGGATCTTGAGCTTGAACTTGGTCATATTATAAAACTCGGTGTTCCACCACTGATTGAGAAGATAAAACCGGGTATGGTTAATGTTTTTGATTTTTCGGAGCTAGATGAGGATGTAGCTGATGCTATAGCATCAAACATACTTAGATGGTCTCTTGAAGAGAGAAAGAAGGCTGTAAGAAAAGGAAGCTCAAAACTTCCGTTTCCACTTTTAATAGTTATAGAAGAAGCACACATACTTGCAGGTGAGAAGAGAAACACAGAATCAAAGTACTATATATCAAGGATCGCAAGGGAAGGTCGTAAGTTTGGACTAGGTCTTGCTGTCGTAACTCAAAGACCAAAAGGTCTTGATAAAGAGATACTTTCACAGATGAATAATATGATTATACTGAAGCTTGTTGAACCTGAAGATCAGAAGCATGTTCAGAGGGCAAGTGAGTCATTATCGCAGGAGCTTATGGACTATCTACCTGGACTGAATCCAGGTGAGGGAATAATCATAGGAAATATGACAAGGATACCACTTCTTGTGAAGATAGATAGAGCTGAGGAAAAGATAGAAGGAAACGATATCAATGTAGTGAAAGAATGGAAAAAGTTTGAAAAGGATAGAGATTATTATATAGAAGATCCATTGAAAGAGCTGGAAAATCTGTGATGAAATTTAGAAACAGAGAGGAAGCAGGAAAACTTTTAGCTGGTGAGATAAAAAGAAATCTTGAAAAAACAGAGGATGTAGTCATCCTTGCAATACCACGGGGAGGTGTTCCTGTAGCTTACTATGTTTCAAAAGAGACGGGAATTCCGTTTCATATGGTTGTTACTAAAAAGATCACCCCACCCTATGAACCTGAGGCAGCTATAGGAGCTATAGCTCCAGATGGAAC
The DNA here is from genome assembly GCF_000021565.1 of Persephonella marina EX-H1. Taxonomy (NCBI): domain Bacteria; kingdom Pseudomonadati; phylum Aquificota; class Aquificia; order Aquificales; family Hydrogenothermaceae; genus Persephonella; species Persephonella marina. The sequence continues at coordinate 1,761,009 of NC_012440.1, forward strand.
ATTTATGATCAGTTCTTATGCTTATCTTTCGGAAAAGGAGCTTGAAGAAGCAAAAAAGAGAGCTCTTGAAGGTGCCCTGGAAAAACTGAAGAAGTACTCCAGAGGAGAAGAACCGTATGTTAAGGATAAAACTGTTATTGTTGTTGACGACGGAATAGCAACAGGCTATACAGCAATGGTTGCAGGTGAGTACCTGAAAAAAAGAGGAGCAAAGAAGGTTATACTTGCTGTTCCGGTCTGTCCTGTTGACAGTGTAGAGAGGGTCAAAAAAGTTTTTGATCAGGTGATCTGTTACCATAAGGACAATACACCTTTTTTTGCGGTGGGAATGTTTTATGAAGACTTTCATCAGGTAACAGATGATGAGATGTTTAATTACATAAAAAAGGCAGAAAAAGAAGGACTACTGTATAAAAAGGAGGGCAGAGAATGAGAAAGGTTATCGCAGCAGCTGTAGTGTCAGGACTTTTAATATTCTCAATTTCATGTGCAACAAAAAAAACATCAGAGATTCCTCCTGAAAAAGAGAAAAAGATAGTCCAGATAGGAAGTAGTGCCACGAAAAAACTTTTGAAAACATTAAAAGGTGAGCTTATTGAGGCTTTAAAGAGAGGTCCTCTTTATGCTATTGATGTATGCTCAAAGAAAGCTCTACAGCTGACAGAAAAGGTAGAAAAGGAAATAGGAAAGGGGATAGATATAAAGAGGACATCTTTAAGATACAGAAACCCTAAAAATGCACCTGACCTTTACGAGAGGGAAGCTTTAGAGTATTTTGAGAAATTCGAAAAGGAGAAAAAGCCACTTCCAGATTATTATCTTCAAAAGGTTGTTATAGATGGAAAGACTTACTACAGATTTTATAAACCATTAAAGGTTCTTCCAGTATGTCTTACATGTCATGGAAAACTCCGTGATATGGATCCAAAACTCCAGACAAAACTTATGAAGCTCTATCCAGGTGATCAGGCTATAAACTATGAAGAAGGTGATTTTAGAGGTGTGGTAAGGGTTTCCATTCCTGAGGAAGCCTTGAAATAAATATTGATAATCAGCCTCCCTGATATATATTACCCTATATTTTTCAGGGAGGTTTTATTATGAGATTTGACCAGAAGACAGTAGGGATAGTCCTTACCGTTCTTGTTGTTTTTGTTGTTGGAGGGTTAATGGTTGAAAGAACTGTTGAGTTCCTGAACTCTGATTTCTCAAACAATGAGACAGATTTCAGAGGATTTCTTATCCAGATTTTTGCTCACATACTTACGATAATAGGATGGCTTTTCATTATAATAGCCGCTTTTCTTAAAGGACATTTTAATGACATAGAAAAACCTAAGACAGATATTCTTGAACTTGAAGAGAAAATAAGGAAGAAAGAGATTATGGACAGAAAAGGGGGATAATCCCCCTCTATAGAGAAATTACTCAACCTCTTCTGTTACGAGAGCTCCTGATGGACACTCTTCTGTGATTTCCATAGCTCTTTCGGCAAGTTCACCTTCTATAACAGCTCCATCTCCACCTATATCGTCTTTAACTTTAGCTATGCCGTCTCCAGCATCTTCGTAAACCTCTGGAAGCTCGTCATAGCATAAAGCACATGCTGTGCAGAGATCTGCATCTACAGAAACCTTAACTTTCATAGGTCAAACCTCCTGTTTTGATTATAAGTTAGTAAAAATTAAGTCTAAATAGTATATGCCACAAATGAAAATATTTCAATAAAACAATGTTTGATTTTTCCTGTAAAAATGCTAAATTATTCTCATGATTAAAGGTTTATACATACATATTCCTTTTTGCAGTATAAAATGTCCATACTGTGACTTTGTATCAATCACATCTGATGATAAAGGTCTGCACAGACGTTATATTGAAGCATTAAAAAAGGAGATCTTACTTTATAAAGAGCTTGATTTTGATCTTGAGACTGTTTACTTTGGTGGTGGAACACCGTCTTTATTAGATCCAGAACTCCTTTCAGAGTTTATTTATTTTATAAAGGATCAGATCTCTGTTGTAGAAAGTCCTGAGATAACCGTTGAGGTAAACCCTAAAACATATAGATACGAAGATTTCAGAATTATAAAAGAAGCAGGTGTAAACAGGATCAGTATAGGCGTACAATCTTTTCTTGAAAGAAATCTAAGGATGCTTGGAAGGGATCATTCTGTTAAAGACAGTTATAAAGCTGTTGAAGATTGTTTAAAATCAGGTATAGAAAATATAAATCTTGATCTTATATATGGGATACAGAACCAGTCATTAAAGGATCTTGAAAAAGATCTTGAGATTTATACATCTCTTCCAGTAAAACATATATCCGCTTACATGCTAACCCCATATGAAGGAACACCTTTTGAACAGTCTGTCAGAGAAGGTGTTTACAGGCTTAAAGATGAAGATGAGCTTTATGATATGTTTGTTCTAATAAATTCTTATCTTGAAACGCAAGGATTCCTCAGATATGAACTCTCAAACTGGTCAAAAGAGGGATACCAGTGCAGACATAACCTGTTCTACTGGAAACATGTACCATTCCTTGGTATAGGTGTTTCTGCATGGTCCTATATAAACGGGAAGAGATCCGGGAATACCGGAAACCTAAAAGAATATCTTGAAAAAATAGAAAAAGGAAAAAAACCTGCTGTTTTTTCTGAAACTATAGATAAGTCTGAATTTTTAAAGGAAAAGATATTTTTAGGTTTAAGATTAAGGGAAGGGGTGCCTGTTAAATATCTTTCAGGGAAGCTAGACTCTGTAGAGGAGCTTGTATCAGAGAATTTTGGTCTTATAGATGGGGATAGATTTATCCTTACAGAAAAAGGATTAATGGTTATAAACAGAATAGTTTCGCTTCTAATTTAGGACATCATCATATTTATAAAAATATCTTTTTTATATTTTCTGTTGTTTTTTTCTGGTGTATTATTAACTTAATTATAAAACTGGATTAATAAGTTATGAGAAATTATTTTATTTGTCTTTTTGCATTACTACTGCTTTTTAATAGTGTAAAAGCTCAGATAGCAAATACAAAGCATAACCTGTCTGCTTCAGGACCTGGAACTATTAAAGCGTTCAGTGAAAATGAGATCTGTGTATTCTGTCATATTCCCCATGATGAAAGGGAAGGAACACCTCTGTGGAATAGAAAGATGCCAACATCGGTTTACACTCTTTATGATAGCGAGTTTATACAGAGAATTAATTACCCTGCACCATCTCAACCTTCTGAGATTGAAGGTCAACCTGGAATAGTTTCAAGGCAGTGTTTGAGCTGTCATGACGGAACGGTTGCTATTGGCGATATATTCATTCTCAGAGGAACAGAGTTGGGAAATACGATTATCAAAATGCAGGGTGTCAATCCTGATGGTACTATGCCGCAGACAGCAGTAGGTTATATAGGAACAGATTTATCTGTACACCATCCAGTTGCGATTGAGTATAATCCTAATATTCAGAAAAATTTTGATGTAGGTTCAAAATCTGTAGAGCTCAATCCGGTTCCTGATCCACCTATAAAGCTTTACACGTATGGAGGTAAAAATTATGTGGAATGTACATCATGTCATGATCCTCACAAGGAAAACAAAAAGTTCTTAAGGGTTGATGTTGGAAATTTAGCTCAGGATTTCAAACAGACATGTATATCCTGTCACAATAAGCCTGGATGGAACGGAAGTGCACACGATACACAGACATTAACATATACTGATCCGGATGTAATAAAAAAATATGGAGAGGGATCCCCAGTTTCTGTAGCTGATTTAGGATGTGGTAACTGTCATACTCCACATAAAGCCCAGGGAAAGCCTCTTTTAAGAAAGATTGAGGAAAGAACATGTTTCTCAGGAGTTGCCTCATCATCAAATCTGGCTCCATGCCATGGATCAGGAGGAGCAAAGGATATAGAAAGTCTGCTGCCACCAAATAGACAGTATGGACATCCTGTTATGGAGATTCTATTTGAGAATGTACATACTCCGCTTGATCTTCTTTACGGTTATGGATCTACGGAGATAGATCCGGCTAATAGCAAGTCTGTTAAGTTTTCCGATTCAAAACATGCAGAATGTATGGACTGTCACAATCCTCACGCTGTCAAACCTGGAACACATACCCCACCAAATCAGTGGTATCCTTCAACAGTAACGGAAACAAACAATCAGGTCTCAAATGTTCTTTCTGGTGTTTATGGTGTTGAGCCTATATGGGGAGGTTTATGGACACAGCCTTCAGGTTTCAAAACCTTAGCAAATGCCCAGAAAGAATACCAGATATGTATGAAATGCCACTCAAAATGGGGACTTGGGAATTCTCCTAATTTTGACTGTACAACAGCATGGACATCAGATCAATCTGGCATAGTTCTTACAGATCAATCCTGTGAGTTCAGTCCTGAAAATAAGTCTGCACATCCTGTTGTTATGCCTTTAAATCAGATGACCGGAAATTATGCTCCGAAATCTCTTGATCCTACACAGCTGAAACCACCATGGAACAGTAATGTGGGGAATCAGACAATGTACTGTTCAGACTGTCACGGTAATGATGATGAAACTTTAAATCCGAAAGGGCCCCATGGATCCCATGCTATGTATATGTTGAAAGGACCGAATAAAAACTGGCCGGCGGACCAGAACGGTAGACTTTATAAGGTGGGTGATATATTTGGAACAAGCTCTGACGGTGGAACAACACAGGGACTTTTCTGTGTAAACTGTCATAATCTGGAGAATGCAGAGGTACATCAGTTTAAAGGAGGAGGCAGAATGGGTGGAGGTGGTATGGGTGGAGGTGGTGGGATGTCAAAATTTGTAGATTTCCCCTGTATTTACTGTCATATAGCTGTTCCTCACGGATCTCCTGTATCAAGGTTGATAGGTTACAGTAACTTCCCTCAGCCATACAACTACAATGGAAACAGCCTAAAACTCACAGGATTTGTGAAAAATAATATACTTAGAAAAAGTGATGCAAGATCTGACTCATGGACCTGTAGATGTCACCGGATGGGTGGCGGTATGGGAGGAGGAGGAGGAAATTATGATTTCAATCCTTATCCTTAATCATAGATGTACTTTATCTTTCAGGTCATCAGGTATATGATCTTTTATCATCTCTATAAACTGTTTTTCATCAAGGATCTGAACGCCAAGGCTTAATGCTTTGCGGTATTTTGAGCCGGGATTCTCACCAACAACAACATAGCTTGTCTTTCTGCTTACAGAACTTGATGCATGACCTCCAAGTCTCTCAACTATCTCCTGAGCTATCTCCCTTGAACAGCACGATAGAGTTCCTGTAAACACAAATGTTTTCCCTTCAAATATATTTTCCACGACCTCCTCTTTTTCCTTACATGTCTGTACGCCTAACCTTTTAAGTTCCTGTATCATCTTTATGTTGTCAGGATTATGGAAGAAGTCGTATATACTGTGCGCAACTACGTATCCCACATCAGGTAATCTCTCAAGATCTTCAACAGACCAGTCTTTAAGATCCTCTACACAGTTTATATTCTCTGCAAGTGTTCTTGCTGTAACCTTTCCAACAAATCTTATACCAAGTCCTGTGATAAGCCTGTTTATAGGTCTGTTTTTTGACTCCTCTATCGCCTTTTTCAGGTTTTCTACAGATTTCTGTCCAAAACCTTCAAGCTGAATGATCTTGTCATAAGGCAGTCTGTAAATATCAGGTATTGATCTTAAAAATCCAAGCTGATAGAACTTCCTTATATTTGCCTCTCCAAGGCCTCTTATATCCATTGCATCCTTAGATGCGAAGTATATTATCCTTTCAACAACCTGTGCCGGACAGTTTATATTTATACATCTCCATACAGCCTCTCCTGCAGGTTTAACAAGCGGTGAACCGCAGGATGGACATTCCTTTGGAAACTGTATAGGTTTTTCCTTTCCTGTTCTAGCCTCTGTTACAACCTTAACAACATAAGGGATAACATCACCTGCCCTCTCTATAAGAACAAGATCTCCAACCCTTATATCTTTCTCTTTGATAAAATCCTCGTTTATCAGGGACACGGATGAAACTGTAACACCTCCTATCTCAACAGGTTCAAGTTTTGCAACAGGTGTTACAGCACCTGTTCTCCCAACCTGAAAAACAACCTTTATTATTTTTGTTGTTGCCTGTCTAGCCCTGAACTTGAATGCTATAGCCCATCTAGGATGGTGTGATGTCACCCCTAATCTGTCGTACAGAGATATATCGTTGACCTTTATTACCATACCATCTATCTCATATGGATAATCATCCCTTTTTCTCTCCCACTCCCTGCAGTAATCAATAACCTCATCAATACCTCTGCATACCTTTATCTCTTTATAGGGAGATTTAAACCCAAGCTCGTAAAGTATTTTTATAGAGTCGTAATGGTATCTCAGTTTATTTCCAAGAAGATTATTCCCATCTTTATCAACAGCGTATGTTATCTGGTAAACAAAAGCCTCAAGACCTCTCTTTGCAACCTCCTTAGGATCCTGAAGTCTCAAAGAACCTGCTGCAGCATTCCTTGGGTTTGCAAGTGGAGGAAGACCTTCCTCAAGTCTCTGGTGGTTTATCTCCTTGAACTTTTCCTTATTTATAAGAACCTCTCCTCTTATCTCTATCCTATCAATACCATAAACTGAAAATTCAGCTGATAATGGAACTGTTTTTATAACCCTTATATTTGGCGTTATATCCTCTCCAACAACACCATCTCCCCTTGTTGCACCTCTCACAAACATATCTTTTTCATAAACAAGGGATATACCTGCACCATCAAATTTTGGCTCAACAGCATACTCAATAATATCAATTCCTACAGCCTCTCTCACTCTCCTGTCAAACTCCCTCAGATCCTCCTCGTTATAGGAGTTGTCAAGTGATAACATAGGGGCAAGATGTTTTACCTGAGGAAACTCCTTTGTAAGCTCAGAAGGAACTCTCTGAGTTGGTGAATCAGGTGTTATAAGCTCAGGAAATCTGCTTTCTATATCCTTCAGGAGATGAAAGAGTTGATCATACTCGTAATCTGATATTACAGGGTTTGCAAGTACATAGTATCTCCAGTCGTGGTATCTTATAACATCTCTAAGATCCTCTATTATAGCCTCTGCATCTTCCTTTGTTTTTATATGTTCTTTTTTTATCTTTAAAAGCTCTTTTGTTCTCTGTATAAGCTCCCTTTCCCTTTCCTTGGTGTACATCTTATTACCTCTTGCCTTTTATAATATCAACGCCGTGGCTTGTTCCTATTCTGTCAGCTCCTGCTTTTATCATTGATACGGCAGTATCAAAATCCCTTATTCCACCTGCCGCTTTTATTTTTATCTTACCTTTCGCCTTTTCTCTGAAAAGTTTTATATCGGAAAGTTTCGCACCTTCAGGGGCAAAACCTGTTGATGTCTTGATAAATTCAGCTCCTAAGTTTATAACGATCTGTACTGCCTTTTCCTTTTCTTCCTGAGATAGATAAGCTGTTTCAACTATGATCTTATGTGTTACATTCTGTGTGTAGTATATGATCGTTTTCAGCTCTTCCTCCACATAAGAGTAGTCCTTAGATTTGAAGGCTCCTATATTCCATACTATATCAAGCTCATCAGCACCATCATTTACCGCTGATGAGGCTTCTATGAGCTTTGTTTTTAACCTGTTTGCTCCAAGTGGAAATCCAACAACTGTTATCACTTTAAGATCTGTTTTTTTAAGAAGGTCCTTTACAAACTTTACGAAAAAAGGGTTTACACATACGCCGTAAAAGTTATTTTCTACAGCCTCCCTGCATAAATCTTCTATCTTTTTGTATGTTGCATCAGGTTTTAGATAGGAATGCTCAATCCTTTTTGCTATGTCTGAGTACAAATCCATACCATTTTTCCTCTAATCCTTCATCTTTTTTTGATACCTCTTTTAAAACCTCAAGATTAAGATCTTTTGAAAGTTTAAGGATCTGTGATCTCTCTTTTTCTCCGTATATCCCTGATACTATGAGGTACTTCCTGAAAAGTTTTGAGATCTTTTTAAATGCTTCCCTGAATATATCTATCTGGAGATTTGCAAGAACTATGTCGTATCTCTCGTTTATATCCTCAAAACTTTTTCTCTCACATAAAACCTCAACCTCGTTCTCCCAGCTATTTGTTTTGCATTCCTCAACAGCTTCAGGCTGTATATCTATACCTTTTACAAGACCAGCACCTATCTTCTTTGATGCTATTGACAGAATACCTGAACCTGTCCCTATGTCTAATACAGAATCTTCTTTTTCTATATATTCAGGAATAAGTGATAGAACGATCTGTGTTGATGGGTGAAGTCCTGTTCCAAAGGCTTTTCCTATCTTAAGTTTTATAGGTATGAGATCACCTTCGTATATCTCCCATTCCGGGATTATAACAAAAGGAGGGATCTTTATAGGCTTAAAATGTTCCTTCCATTTCTCTTCCCAGTTTTCTTCCTTGATATCCTCTTCAAGTATGAGAGTTCCGTTTCCAAGATCTTCAAAGATCTCCTGAACAGCCTCTTTTACAGATTTCAGCTCTTTATCGTCAACATATATAGCAAATACAGTTTCTTCAGTATCTCTGTTTAGTATCTCAAACCCATAACCGTTAAACTCTACAGCGAATATCTCAAAAAGTGATGTTGGAAGGGAGTAGATAAGTTTTTTCATTTTACTTTTCCATCTTTCTTATGTGAAAGATAAGATTTCCGTAAGTGTCGTACTCTATCTTTATCTCTACAGGCAGACCTTCTATCTCTCTCCAGGTGAATATGTAGTTAAAAACATCAACCTTACCATTACTTCTAACCTTTATCTTTCTTACATGTTTGGCTTCATCTGTTTTTAGGGAGTATATCAGTTTTACATGGATACCGTCGTTATGTTCTACCTGTTCTATCCTCTCAAGCTCAGGTAGTGGTGCAGAATCTATTTTATCAAGCCAGTCCTCATAAAGATCCTGCTGTTCAATTACTATTTTTACACCATCTTCAGCCTTTTCCCTGTTTATATGTGACAGCTCCTCATCTAATATTGATTTTATGTATGAGTAAACCTCGTGAAACTGGTTTGTGACCTCTTTTTTCAGGGCTTCTTCCAAGTTTTCAACCTCTTACTCTTCTTCCTTTTTATACCTATTATACATATAATCCTCAAGTCTGGTAATTTCTACCTTAGGGATTCTCATAAGAGCGTTACGCTGTTCCTCTAAATTTCCTGTGTACCTTCTCTTTATCTCTTCCTGTATGTACTCAAGCAGATACTCAATCTGTTTCTGCATCTGTTCCATCTGCTCTTTCATTCTAAGTATAGCATCAACACCTGCAAGATTTACACCAAGCTCCCTTGTAAGAAACAGTATAAACTCAAGCTTCTCAATATCCTCCTGGGAGTAAAGTCTTGTCTTCCCTTCAGTCCTTGATGGTGTAAGAAGTCCTTCCCTCTCATAAAGTCTTAATGTCTGGGGATGGATATTAAACATCCTTGAGACAGCACCTATCATATATAAAGGTTCTTTTTTGCCTTTCTTGTCCTTTCTCATCTTCCACACCCCTTATTAAGGTTTTTCGTATCTTTTAGCAGGTTCTTTTAGTTCTTTCTTCAGCTCCTCAACAGCCTTTATCCCTTTTCCTGAAAGCTGATCCTTTGAAGGTATGATAACATTTACAACAACGACAAGATCACCATAACCTGAAGATTTAAGCTTTGGCATTCCCTTTCCGTAAATTCTTATACTCTCACCGCTCTGCGTTCCAGGTTTTATCTTTATCTTCTCCTTTTTTCCATCTAATAATGGAACTTCCAGCTCTGTTCCAAGTATGGCCTCAGCAACATTTATATTTAATCTTATGTAAAGGTTGTCTCCTCTCCTTTCATAAAGAGGATGGGTAGATACATTTACTATGATCCAGAGGTCACCTGGAGCACCTCCAAACTTTCCGCTGTGTCCCTTACCAGGAACTCTAAGTTTAGTTCCGTTATCAACGCCTGGTGGTATCTTTACCTTAACTGTCTCAGTTTTCATCACAAGACCACGTCCGTTACATCTATCACACGGATCCTGGAGATAACCAAGACCGTGACATCTTGGACATGTCTGTGTTATATGCATAAAGCCTGATGTATATGTTATCTGACCTGTTCCTCTACACTCAGGACAGCTGACAGGTGTGCTTCCAGGTTTTTCACCTGTCCCTGCACATTTTTCACATACAACGTATCTTGGAACTTCAAGTGAAAGTGTTGTTCCCCTGTAAGCATCCTCAAGGGATACTGTCACAGTCTGGTATATATCCTCTCCTCTCTGTCTCTGGTAACCTTTTTTCCTTTCAGATGTTCTTCTTCTCCCACCGAATATATCACCAAAGTTAAAAAGATCCTCAAGTATGTCGTCTATATTCATTCCAAAACCGCCAAATCCTGAAAAGCCTTCGAAATCCTGTGACTTCTGTCCGGCTCCTGTAAATGCAGCATGACCGAACTGATCGTAAAGCTTTCTCTTCTCAGGATCGGAAAGTACCTGGTAAGCCTCACTTATCTCCTTAAATTTTTCCTCAGCTTCTTTATTATTTGGGTTCAGGTCGGGATGGTATTTTCTGGCCAGTCTTCTGTATGCTTTTTTTATCTCATCCTGTGAAGCTGTTCTGCTTACCCCTAAGATTTCGTAGTAATCCTTCTGTGCAGGCATTAATCATACACCCCTGTATATTTTTTATATCAATGAAAAATATATAACTTTAGTCTGATATTGTCAAATTTTTAGGATGATCTTTTCCTCACCTCAACACTTAACCTGTGGGCATAGAGACCTTCTGCTGTTGCTATCTGTCTTGCATACTTTTCAACCCTGTCAAAACCTTCCCTTGAAACATAAATGATAGAAGATCTTTTGATAAAGTCATAAACCCCAAGTGGTGAAGAGAATCTTGCTGATCTTCCTGTTGGAAGGACATGGTTTGGACCAAGTATATAATCCCCTAAAGGCTCTGTTGAGTACTCTCCAAGGAATATTGCACCTGCATGTTTTATCTTTTCAAGAAGATCAAATGGAGATTTTGTTATTATCTCAAGATGCTCAGGGGCTATGAAGTTTGATACTTCACATGCTGTGTCAAGGTCATCAACGATAAATATATGACCGTAGTTATCCAGGGATTTCCTTGCTATCTCTTCCCTTTCAAAATCCTTAAGAAGGACGTTGTAAAGTATATTTTTTACATCTATTGCAAGATCCTCTGATGTTGTAACAAGTATAGAAGCTGCGAGTTCATCATGTTCAGCCTGTGATAAAAGATCAGCTGCTACCCATTCTGGGTTTGCTGTCTCGTCTGCTATCACAAGTATCTCAGAAGGTCCAGCTATAGAATCTATATCAACAATTCCGTAAACATTCTTTTTTGCAAGGGCAACAAAAATATTCCCGGGTCCAACAATCTTATCAACCTTTTTGACTGTTTCTGTACCGTAAGCCATAGCTGCTATAGCCTGAGCTCCTCCTATCCTGTAAACTGTATCAACTCCACATAAAAATGCTGCAGCAAGTGTATACTTGTTCGGGTTTGGTGAGCACATAACCATCTCTTTAACGCCTGCAACCTTTGCTGGAGCTGCGTTCATTATAACTGTTGATGGGTAGGCAGCCTTTCCACCGGGAACATACAGACCAACCCTTTCCATAGGTATAACTTTTTGACCGAGAAGCATCCCCTCTTCCTCAAGTAGATAGGATCTCTCTATCTGTGCTTCATGAAAAGATTTAACCCTTTCAAGGGCAACCTCAAGAGCCCATTTTGTATCATCATCAAGCTGATCATATGCCTTTTCAAGCTCATCAAATGTTATAACAAGCTCTTCAGGAGATGAAAGCTTAACCTTGTCAAAAAGCTCTGTGTAATCAATTAATGCCTCATCACCTTTCTCTTTAACATTTTTTATAATATCCTTTACAGCTGTCTCGTACTGCTCTATCTCCATCTCACTTCTTTTTATAAGCTTAATAAGTTCTTCATTTGTCTGGTACTCCCTGTTTCTTAGATCAACTATTCTCATCTCTTACCTCTCTTTATGTACTTTTATTTAAATATGATAACATTATATCCGTTATGTATTACCTTAAGTTGGGAAAACTTAACGTTGTTTTTACAGCAAGAAAAGATGGAAATATGCGTAATTTTCAAAAAAGGAAGGAAACAGCACAAAATTTTGGATTTACAGATATATATATCCCAAAACAGAAGCATACAGATATAATAACAGATCTGGAGAATCCTGATACTGTTGCTGATGGGGTTTATACAGAAAAAAAGATGAGACCTGTTGGTGTTTTAACAGCAGACTGTATGGCTGTTGTAATGTCAGATATGGAGAGGGTTGTTGTTGTTCATGCAGGATGGAGAGGTCTCTTAAATGGAATAGTAGATAAAGGTCTGGATTATTTTACTGACAGAAAAGATCTGATCGTGTTTGTATCCCCACACGCAAGAGCATGCTGTTACGAGGTGAAGGAAGATTTTGTGGATTATGCAAAAAGATCTGGTGTTTCTGAAGAATACTTTACATACAGGGATGGAAGGATATATTTTTCAATGAGTGATCTTTTAATAGATAGATTAAAAAGCTGTGGAATTGAAAGAGTTATTGATGTATCTTTATGTACAATCTGTGATGGTGAGTTTTTCTCCTATAGAAAGGGAGATTTTGAGGAAAGAATATTAACATTTTCATGGCTTTCGGAGGACTGAATGGGACTTAAGGAGTTTTTAAGTAAGTTGAAAGGAAAGAGGAAGCTCCAGATAGAAAGGGGCGAATGGATTAAATGTGATAAATGTAAAACGCTCCTTTACAGTGAGGATCTTAAAAGGAATATGAAGATCTGCCCACACTGCGGTTATAACTTCAGGATGACAGCACAGGAGAGGGTTGATTCACTCTTAGATGAGGTTTACACTTACGATCTTTTCCCGAAGATAAAGCCTGTTGATATTATAGGCTTTAAGGATACAAAAAAGTACAGAGATAGACTGAAACAGGCACAGGAAAAAACAGGTCTAAATGATGCGATCATAATAGCGAATGGAAAGATTTACGACAGGGAGATAGTTTTAGGGGCTATGGACTTCAGGTTTATGGGCGGGAGTATGGGAAGTGTTGTAGGAGCAAAGTTCGTTAGGGGAGCCCAGTATGCTATAGAGAAGAGGATACCTTTTATTGTTGTTACAGCATCAGGTGGTGCAAGAATGCAGGAGAGTATAGTATCACTTATGCAGATGGCAAAAACATCAATAGCTGTTGATAGAATGAACAAAGCGGGGATACTTTATATAACAGTTCTTACAGATCCTACAATGGGAGGAGTTTCCGCAAGCTTTGCATTCCTGGGAGATGTGATAATAGCAGAACCTGACAGCCTTATAGGTTTTGCAGGTCCAAGGGTTATAGAACAGACAATAAGACAGCAGCTTCCTGAAGGATTCCAGAGATCAGAGTTCTTACTTGAGAAAGGTCAGATAGATATGGTTGTTGACAGGAAAAATCTGAAGAAAACTATATACACATTAATAAAGCAGATGCAGGGCTGATATGGATATACCTGTTATATGTATAGTTGGAGCCCACAACAGCGGTAAGACAACATTTATAACAAAACTTATATCACTTTTAAAATCTGAAGGTTATAAGATAACAGCTGTAAAGCACGATCCTAAGGGAAAGGCTGTTACTGACACACCGGGAAAGGACAGTTTTAAGATGTATCAGGCAGGTGCGGATCAGGTTATACTCGCATCACCTGATAAGATAACCTCATACATAAGACCAGAAAAGAATTACACACCTGAATATATAATTGAAAATCTGATTGTGGGAGATCCTGATCTTATAATCCTTGAAGGTTTTAAATGGTTTGACGGTATTGATAAGTACGAGGTTATAAGGAAAGAGGAAAAAAGGGATCTTCTTTTAAAGGACAGTCCAGACCTGAAAGGTGTGATAACAGACTACTATGGATTCAATCCATCCTTTGATATAAACGATCCTGTCCAGTTCATGGAATATCTTAAAAGAGAGTATCTTAGATAGTATAATATTTAAAAAGGTTCAGGAGGGCTATCTTGCTTTTACATATAGTTTTCGCAGGCACTGTTCAGGGTGTAGGTTTCAGATACTTTGTGAAAAGGAAAGCGGATCAGTTTGGCGTTAAAGGCTTTGTAAGGAACCTTCCAGATGGAACTGTTGAGGTTATGGCTGAAGGAGACGAAGATGTATTAAAAGAGTTTATGTCTGCTATAGAGAAAGGTCCACCTTTGGCTGAGGTAACTGGACTCAGATATGAGTTTATAGATAAAGATGGAGGGTTCTCCGATTTTGAAATTCAGTATTAGATATATATTAGTAGCAGTTCTGACTTTATGTTTTTCTGTTTTAGCTGAAGAATACACGGTAAGATCAGGAGATAGTTTAGACAGGATAGCAAGGAAGTTTGGTGTTTCAGTTCAGGATATTATTAGAGAAAATAATCTAAAAAAGCCTTACAGGATATATCCTGGTCAGAAGCTTAAAATCCCCCAGACTGATTTTATATATCACAGAGTTAAGTACGGTGAAAATCTCAGCTATATAGCAAAAAAGTATAAGGTTTCTGTTAAGAGTATTATAAGGGCAAACGGTCTGAAAAAACCTTATGTAATAAGAACAGGACAGATACTGAAAATCCCAAAAAAATCTGTTAAATCCTCAACTATTACTGAAGAACGTTACTGTAAGATAAAGCATAAAGTCAAAAAAGGTGAAAGCCTTATAACAATAGCAAAAAAGTACAGGGTATGGGTTAAGGATATAAAAAGGCTTAACAATATAAAGGGGAACACCATAAGGGTTGGACAGGTTCTCTGTATAAAAGAGGGTGTGAAGAAGTCAGTTAAAAAATCAAAGAAAAGTAAAGGTTCATCTATAATCGTAAAGAAAAAGAAGATAGTAAGAAAAAAGATAATACGTTACAGGGTAAAATCCGGAGATAGTCTTGCAAAGATAGCAAAAAGATACGGAACTACAATCTCCGAGATAGCAAGACTGAATGGACTTAAAAAGCCTTACACAATATACCCGGGTCAGAGACTCAAGATCCCTAAGAAGATCGTTTATGTAGAGGAGGAGATAGTTAAGAGAAAATCTGTTCCATTTGGTTTTATATGGCCTGTTGATGGAAAGATCGTTAAAAATTTTGTTAACAACTCACAGATGAGACATCTTGGTATAGATATCCAGACTGAGTGTGATACCCCTGTAAAGGCTGCAGAGGATGGGAAGGTGATATTTGCTGGAGACAGTATAAAGGCTTATGGGAGGCTGATAGTTATAAAACATGCAAATAATTTCAATACTGTGTACGGTCATATAAACCAGATAAATGTTAAGGATGGGCAGGTTGTAAAAAAAGGAGACACTATAGGAACAGCAGGTTTACTTAATAACTCTGAAAAATGCGGGATATACTTTGAGATAAGAAAAAATACTGTACCTGTTGACCCTCTTGTTTTTTTAAATGAGAAGCCAAATTTAGATAAAAAGGAAAATTGATATAAAATATTAGGCTATTAATATTTTGTTAGAGGTGGAAATGGAAGACAAAAAATATCCAGAGTTTCCAAGGATAAAGAGGCTTCCCCATTACGTTTTTGCTATAGTTAACGATCTGAAGGCAAGACTGAGAAGGGAAGGGGAAGATATTATAGATTTTGGTATGGGAAACCCGGATCTAAAGCCGGCTCAACATGTTATAGATAAACTGTGTGAATCGGCAAGAAAGAAAACAACACACAGATACTCAATGTCACAGGGAATACCAAGACTTAGAAAGGCTATAACTGACTTTTATAAAGAAAGGTTTGGTGTTGAGCTTGATCCAGATGAGGAGGCGATTCTTACAATAGGTTCAAAGGAAGGTCTTTCACATCTGATGCTCGCTATGCTTTCACCCGGTGATATAGCCCTCGTCCCAAGTCCAAGATATCCTATACATTACTACGCACCTGTTATCGCAGGAGCTTCTGTTCTTACAGTTCCACTTCCACTTGAGGGATCAGATGATGAGAAACAGGAGCAGTTCTTGAAAAATATATATGAGTCTTACGAGGACAGCTATCCGGAACCTAAGGTTCTTCTTCTAAACTTCCCAAACAATCCAACAACAATGACTGTAACGATTGATTTCTTTAAAGAGATCATCTCTTTTGCAAAGAAAAAAGGGATGTGGGTTATACATGATTTTGCCTACGCTGATCTTTGTTACGACGGGTATCAGGCTCCAAGTATCTTACAGGTTGAGGGAGCAAAGGATATAGCTGTTGAGACATACTCCCTTACAAAGGGATTCTCTATGGCTGGATGGAGGGTAGGTTTTGTTCTCGGAAATCCTGTTCTTGTATATAACCTGAAAAGACTTAAAAGCTATCTTGATTACGGAATGTTCACACCAATTCAGGTGGCAAGTATCATAGCCTTAGAAAGTGATTACAGTATAGTTGAGAAAGCAAGGGACACTTACAGTGAGAGACTGGATGTTCTCGTAGATGGACTGAATAAAGCTGGATGGAAGGTAGAGAAGCCAAAGGCAACGATGTTCCTGTGGGCTAGAATACCTGATGAGTTTCAGCATCTTGGATCTGTAGAGTTCAGTAAGCTTCTTCTGACTGAGGCAAATGTTGCTGTTGCTCCCGGTGTTGGGTTTGGAGAGCATGGAGAAGGGTATGTGAGATTTGCTGTTGTTGAAAACAAGAAGAGAATAAGACAGGCTGTTAGAAATATAAAGAGATTTATGAAGAAGTACAGAAAGGAGGTTCCTGTATAGGATAGTATGGAACAGCTCTCAGTATTAGAAGTTGATAGGATAAAAAAAAGGTATAAAGACAGAACTGTAATAGATGGAATTTCACTTTATGTTAAAGAGGGGGAGATAGTAGGACTGCTTGGACCTAATGGTGCAGGTAAAACAACAACATTCAGATGTCTCCTTGGATTCATAAAACCGGATGAAGGGAGAATAAGGCTTAATGGTGAGGATATAACAGATCTACCTGTTTATGAGAGGGCAAAAAAGGGTATATCATTTCTTCCTCAGGAGTCTTCCATATTCAGAGACCTTACTGTATGGGAAAATGTTGCGATGTTCCTGCAGTTCAGAACTGAAGATCCTGTTGAGATAGAGGAAAAGGGGAGAGCCTTACTTGAGGATTTTGGTATATACCATCTTAAGGATCAGAAAGCATCAACACTCTCAGGTGGTGAGAGAAGGAGACTTGAGATAGCAAGATCCCTTGTTATAAACCCTTCATTCCTTCTTTTAGATGAGCCTTTTGCAGGTGTTGATCCTGTATCAGTTAAGGATATAAACAATCTTATTAAAGATCTTGTAAAGAGGGATATAGGTGTTATTGTAACGGATCACAATGTGAGGGAGACATTAAAGATCACTGATAGAGCATACATAATAGCTCACGGAAAGGTTATAAGTGAAGGGACACCACAGGAGATAGTAAACGATCCAACAGTAAGAAAGATATTCTTAGGTGAAGATTTCACATTAGCCTGATGTATTACAGTATAAAACTGAGAGCTTCAAGAGATGGAAAACATCTGTCTGGTGGTGAGAGGATAGTTTTAAAGGATAAGATAGAGGAAGCTGTAAATCAGCTTTACAGAAAGGCAGAACCAAAAGATCCAGATGAGATAAACATAAAGATTGAGAGTATAAAAGAAAAGCCTTTAGTAATCAAAAGTTCACTGAAAATAGAGAATATAATCTGTGAGGATTATAAAAGCTCAAATCAGATAGCTTTAGAGATTCTTAAAAGATCAACAGGAATACCTGTAGAAAGACTTAAAGAGCTTATAGATCTTGTACATACAGGTTCAGCTCCAGATGGAAGCAATATGAGAGGGGCTATGATTGTAAACCAGAAAGGGGAGAGAATAGAGCTTGATCATTTCAGGGGAATCAGAACCACAACGGTGGATTTTTTAGATAGAGATAAGATCTTGAAAAAACTTGTAAAGAAAGGTTATACAGAAAGAACGGTAGATGCCCTCTGCCTCACAACAAAAAATATGCTTTACCCTGATATGATAGCCGAGTACTGTATATCAGATGAGCCGGATTATATCACAGGTTATGTCTCAACAAAGGATTTTTACTACAGGATCACACCTCTAAAGTCTGAGGGAAACCCAAAAGGTGGAAGGATTTACTTTGTGAGGAATAGTATTGATCTTCAGGATTTTTACAGATTTCTGCAGGAAAAACCTGTTTTAATAGAGGATGTTGGTATTGATTGATAAGTTTGAGAAAGTTCTTAAGAGTGTGGCAAGATCAAAAAGAACGATCACATACAGTCAGCTTTTAAAAGAGGTAAACCTGATATCAGACAGAAAAGTCCCTTTAAAAGGAAAGGTGGCTGTTTTTATTCTCTCTAAGAATCTTCAAGATGTATGTAGAAGATCTGTTAAAGCTGGAAAACCAATGCTTGGAGCTGTGGCTGTCAGCAGGAAAGGATACCCATCTGAGGGCTTTTTTAGACTTGCTCAGGAGATTTATGGTATCCAGCTAAAAACTGATGAAGATAGAAAAATTTTCTGGCAGAATGAATTAAAAAAGGTTTTTGAGGAGTTTGGAGATTAAAAAGATATTTATACACGGCTGGAGTTTCTCATCGGAAATATGGGAAAGATTTAAAAATATTGGAAACTCTGTATTCCTTGATCTCCCTTTTCACGGAAATAATATTAATTTTTCCGATAAGGATATCTTAAATAATTTTTCTGAAAATCTATTTTCTTATATTGAAAGCTGTGATGAAGAGGTTGTGTTGATAGGCTGGTCACTTGGAGCTACTGTGGGCGTATTAACAGCATTAAAAAAACCTAAGAATCTAAAGAAGATTATCCTGATAGGCTTCTCACCTAAGTTTAAAGACAGACAGTTAGGTCATGATCCTTCACGTATTAAAGCTTTTATGATGGCTCTTAGAAAAGATTTTGAAGGAACGGTTTATAACTTCAGAGAAACAGCTGTTGGGAATAGATTTACAGATATACCTTTACCTGAGAAAAATGGGAGTATAAAACTTCTAAGGAAGTTTATAGAAATAGATCTTACAGACAGGCTTGATGAGATTGATATACCTGTTGTTCTGATACACGGTAAGAGAGACAGGATAATAAACTATAATGCTTCTGTTTTCTGTTCAAAAAAGATAAAAAATTCCAGTCTTATCCTTACAGATTCACACCACGCACCATTTTTAGAAATGCCGGAAATTATATCTGATACTCTGATATAATGATTCTCTTAAGATTTTTGACAGAAAGGTAAGAAGTTGAAAAATCTTGTTAGATTTTCATTTTCAAGGTTCTCAGAAAGTTACGACAGGGAAGCTCTTTTACAGAGAGATGCTGCAAAGATACTCATTGATTTTGCAGGTGAGCTTAAAGGTAGAGGTATTGATTTAGGCTGTGGAACAGGTTTTTTATACAGATTATCAGGATGGGAGAATATCACAGGTATAGATATATCAGAGGATATGATCAGATTTTACAGAAGGTTTAATCCTGCAGGTATAGTAGCTGATATGGAGGATCTTCCTTTCAGGGATAAAAGTTTTGATTATGCTGTTTCTAACTTTTCCATACACTGGGCAGATTTTGAAAAGACAGTTAAAGAGATAAAAAGGGTTCTGAAGGATAATGGAAAGTTTGTATTCAATATACCTTTATCAGGAAGTATGAGTGTTGTAGAGGAGATATTAGGGGATACAAAGTTTGATTTTCTACCAGCTGAAAAAGTGATTGAACTGTTAGACAAAAATCAGTTTAGTGTGGAACAGTTTTTTATTAAGGATCTGAAAAAAGATTTTGAGGATGGATACAGCCTTCTTACACACCTTCACAAAACAGGTGTTGCGATAAACACAGGCAGTAAAACACTTGGTGAGAAAAGAAAGATAGTTAAAAAATTCAAAGAATACACCCATCCAGTAATACTGAACTTTAAGCTTCTGTTCGTGAAAGCTAAGTTGTAAAAATAGGGATTTATCTCATTAGGGAATGATAAGAAGGCAAAGGATAAACAGAGGGGAATTATGAGTTATATCCGAAGAAAAGGAAGTCAGACATTCCCAAAGCCACTCAATTCTCCGGCAGTCTAAAGAAGTATGCTAAAAAGAAAAAACTATTGAAAAAATAATGAAAGAAGAACGAAAAGCTCTTGAGGAGAGGATTGTTGAGAAATATAAAGGTAGTTGATACAAATTTAATTTTAAGATGTTCTCTTGGAGATGGAAAACTTGTGATAATTCCTGTGAGAACTATGAAAAAAACCAAAATTATATATAGAAAAGCTTTTTAAAGAAGAGAATAAAGAAAATCTTTACACTACATTGCATTTAATATATATTATGTAGTGTAATGAAGAATAAAATCCTAGAAAATATCTTAATAGAAGAAAGAGAAAGACTATTAGGAAGATTAAAAGCAATAGAACATAGACTAAAATCTTTACCTTCTGGATGGATAAGAGAAATAAAAAAAGAGAATAAAACCTATAAATATCTATATCAATCCAAAAGAGAAGGAAAAAAAGTAAAGTCTATTTTCGTAGGAAAAGTTGATGAAAATCTTGAAAAACAAATAAATGAAAGAAGAAAATTGATAGAAGAGAAAAAACAGCTAAAAGAAAGGGTTAAAGAGTTAAATAAAATCTTAGAGTTATATTAAAAACATCCGTTTTTTATATAAAACAAACTTAATAGAAACTTATATATTTTTGGTAAACTTTTTTTATAAGGAAATGGTAACTTTTATATTTTTTAATCAATTTATAGTCCTATGGTAAAAATTTATTTACACCACATATTTAATAAATAAATTTTAAGTAGGAGACGCATAAATGGAGTATAAGAACAGAATAGTTTCAGATCCAGATATATTAAGGGGTAAACCGAGAATTAAGGGAACAAGAATATCTGTTGAACTTATACTAGAGAAACTTGGAGAAGGAATATCTATAGAAGAACTTCTAAAATCTTATCCAAATTTAACAAGAGAAGATATATTAGCTGCTATTTCTTATTCTGCAGATGTCATTAAAAACGAGGAATTAGTTGAAGGTTAGAATTTTAGCAGATGAGAACGTAAATTATAAAATTATAGAGCATCTCAAAGATAATAATCTTGATGTTATTCCGCTTATAGATTTAGAAAGAGGAATCTCTGATTAGGAAGTTATAAAATTAGCCAAAAAACTTAAAGCAATTATACTTACTGAAGACTCTGATTTTGGTACATGGGCTTTCTCATTAAAAGAAGAAATCAATGGTGTAATTTATATTAGATATAAACCACAAGAATATTTAGAAGTTGCAGAAACGATAGTTCGGGTCGTAAACGAATATAATTTTATAATAAGTTTACCACTATTACAAAGAGCAAAATACGTATTAGAATTCTTTAAAAGCTATAAAAACATAAATATTCAAACGATGAAGGTGCAGGTATAGAAATTCACTGTTTTTTGTATAATTTTAAGGTAGTGAAATTTTTGTATGGAGTAATTAGGATGAAGATAATAATTGATGTGTCAAATGAAAGAAAAGCAAAGCACCTGATTGATATATTGAAAGATATTCCTTATGTAAAAAACATTAAGATTGAACACAAAAAGGAAAAGAGAAAACCAGATTTTAAGTCGGTTTTTGGAATATGGAAAGATAGAGAGATAACAATAGAAGACATTAGAAAGAAAGCATGGGGAAAGATAGCTGAATGATAATTTTAGATACCAACATAATCATTGAATTATTTAAAGGAAACACCGAAACAAGAGAGCTTCTTGAGAGTAGAAATGAAGAAAACTTCTCAATTAGTATTATAACCGGTATGGAGCTATACTATGGAGCTATAAATAAAAGGGAGTTAAACAAAATAAAGAAATTTCTAAAAAGTTTTAATCTATTAGCAATAAACGAGGAAATATCAAGAATATCTTTAGAATTAATAGAAAAATATTCCAAAAGTCATGGATTAGAAATTCCTGATGCTTTAATAGCAGCAACATCTATATATTATGATGCTCCATTACTAACTTATAACAAAAAAGACTTCAAATATATCAAAGATTTAAAGCTTCTTTAGAATTAAAAATTGGTATTACATGAAAGCAAATAATATAGTGCTTTTTGTATAGATACTCATATATTGTTTTGTTTTAATCAACTTATAGTCCTATGGTAAAATTCTGCATAAGACACATCTTTTATCTTATAAAATCGCTGCATTTTAGGTAGGAGTGTTATTATGAAAATTTTAATGGAAGTCCCTGATGAATTAAAGCTAAAAGAAGATGAAATAAAAATAGCAGCATTAGCTAAATTATACGAACTTGGAAAAATATCTTCTGGTAAAGCTGCAGAACTTTTAGGTATTTCCCGTATTGAGTTTTTAGATTTACTTGGAAAGTATAAAGTTCAGATAGAACCAGATACAGAGAAGGAACTTTTAAAGGATATAGAGAATGCCTAAGGTTGTATCAAATACCACCCAGCTTCTATCTTTTATAAAACTAATTATCAAGAGATAGAAAAAGGAAAAAGCAAATATTACATAAGTATCTCTGATGAAAGCTGGATAAAAATCGTTAAGGTTAAAAATAAAAGTTTAATAAAACAATTGAAAGAAAACTTGGATAAAGGAGAAGCTGAAACTATTGCATTATCAATAGAAATCTCAGCAGATTTATTGTTAATGGATGAAAAACTTGGAAGAAAAATTGCTGAAGAAAAAGGTATAAAAATCAGTGGAACAATTGGAGTATTACTTAAGGCTAAGAAAAAAGGAATTATTCAAGAAGTCAAACCCTTAATATATGAATTGATAGCTTTCATAAACTGGCATTACAGAAAAGCAATCCACCAGAGACTTTGAAAAATTTTCCAATTAGACGTATATTTATTTTAAAATTGTACGTCAGAGGTAAAAATGAAAACAAAGCTAACCTTAAGAATGGAAAAAGATGTAATAGAAAAGATAAAAGAAGTATCTAAGGAAAAAGGTATATCAGTATCAAAACTGATTGAAAACTTTTTTAAAACTTTAACAAAGGAAGAAGAAGAAAATCTAACCCCAACGGTAAAGAAATTAAAAGGAATATTGAAGAATAAAGAAATTGATGAGGATGAATACAGAAAATATTTAGAGGATAAATATCTGTGAGAGTACTGTTTGATACAAATGTTATTTTAGACCTTCTACTTGACAGAAAACCATTTTCTGAGCATTCAGCAGTTATAATCTCAGAAGTGGAAAAAGGAAAAATAACAGGAGTTTTATCTGCTACTACTATAACAACTATATACTACCTCGTTGCAAAGTATTTGAGTAAGAAAGAAGCAGACAGAAGTATGGAGCTGATTTTTTCTTTATTTGAAATAGCACCTGTAAATAGAACAGTCCTTGAGACAGCCAAAAGGTTAAATTTTAATGATTTTGAAGATGCTGTAATATACGCATCAGCAATCCACTCAAAAGTAGATAGTGTAATAACACGAAACATTAAAGATTTTAAATCAAAAGAGATTCCTGTTTACGAGCCTGCAGAATTTTTAAAGATTCTAAAAACCTGTAAATAAATGTTTAATTTGAAACTGATATTATATAAAGCAAAAGCTGAAGGCTCACTGGATGAGCTTAGGGAATACTAAAAACAGATAGATCCGCTGAAAAGCTTGAGAGATTTATGATAGACAGTAAGAAAGTTGCATTCCTAACTCAATGTATATACTTTAAAGTAGATACAGATGTAGAGGTGATGTAAAGTGAAAAAGACAAAAATCTTTAAAAGCGGAAACTCCTTAGCGGTGAGAATACCTAAAGGCTATCATATAAATGCTGAAGAGGTTTACATTACAAAGTATGACAATAAACTGGTCATATTCCCTGAAAAAGAGAAGTGGGATGTACTATTTGAGATATTAGAGGAACTGGACGAGATGGAAAGGAAGGATTTTCTTAAAAACAGAAATCAGCCAGAACCTCAAGAAAGAGAGTTGTTCTAATGATCTATATGCTTGATACAAATATATGTAGTTTCATAATTAGAGAAAGACCTCTAACTGTAAAAGAAAAACTAAAAATAATTGATATAAATAATAATAAAGTTGTACTGTCAAGTATTG
Organism: Persephonella marina EX-H1; assembly: GCF_000021565.1. NCBI lineage: Bacteria > Pseudomonadati > Aquificota > Aquificia > Aquificales > Hydrogenothermaceae > Persephonella > Persephonella marina. The sequence continues at coordinate 1,785,249 of NC_012440.1, forward strand.
TTGCATCAGAACTTCTGTATGGAGCTTATAAAATAGGAAGCCCGAAACTGATAGATACTGTAAAAACGTTCATTGATTTCTTTGAGGTTTTACCGTTCGATTTAAGTGCAGCTGAAGAATATGGAAAAATAAGGTCTTTTCTGGAAAAGAAAGGTATTGTTATCGGTGCTTATGACCTTCAGATAGCTGCCCACGCAAGATCTATAAATGCTATCCTGGTTACAAACAACATAGAAGAGTTCTCAAGAGTAGAAGGTCTAAAAATAGAAGATTGGACAAAGTAAAAAAACTGAGGAGCTGAAAGATTGGTTTAAGAAGTTTACTGGTTTTCCCTTATCTTTGTTCTGAAAATTCTCAGTTTCTGTCCATCAACTTCCTCAAACTCTGGAGGAAGGATATCCTCTATTGTGTGAAGTTCCTTTATTCCGTATTGACTGCACAGAACGTTTATAGATTTTATTATGTCTTCCTTTTCCATCACGGAAGTTTCCCAGTATGTTGCGAAGATCAGATCACCTTTTGAGTCATGGATGGCAAGTCTAAGCTCATCAACAACCTCAAGTTCAGGATCTCCATACATAGTAAGTGTACCGTAAAGCTCCTTTTCCATACCTACCTCACGCTATAACTAAATTTTTGCCTTTCTTTTTTGCAGTATAAAGGTTCTGATCGGCCTTTTGTATGATCTGTTTAATATTTAATGTCTCATCAGGATAGACCGTGATCAGTCCTATGCTTATGGTCACATTAATTTTATGGCTGTCGCATTTTATGCTGGCTTTTTCTATATTTTTCCTCGTTCTTTCCATTATTCTGTAAGCATGTTTACTGTCTGTTGATGGAAGTAAAACTAAGAACTCCTCACCACCGTATCTGAAAACAAAATCAGACTTTCTGAGTGATTTCTTTATTATCTTTGCTATCTCCTTTAAAACACAGTCTCCCACAATATGACCGTATGTATCGTTTATCCTCTTAAAGTTATCCACATCAAGCATGGCTATTGAGAAGGGAGTTTCAGATATCTTTGATATCTCTATTGTTCTTGCTATTATCATATCCATAACTGTTCTGTTTAAAAGATCAGTAAGGGGATCTCTTCTTGATTTTTCTATGTTTTCCCTTGCAATAGCTACTGTAAATATACTTATCATTGACAGAACATTTTTAACGAGGGATATATACGCCTCAAGGAGTTTAAGATACTCCTTCTTTTTTATACTCGCATATATCTCTTTTGCGTTTTCGTGAATAGTGGTGTGGACGAACCTTAACTGTTCAATATCTTTGCTGTCCTCTAATAGTACTTTTACATTTTCGGGATCAAGCAGCTCTTTGATTTTACACCTGTTCTCATCTATTTCTATTGATGGTTTTTCCCTTAGATTTTGAATATCTGAGGTTAGATCGAAAAACCATATAAGATGTTCTTTTATAAATTTTTCCTGGAACTGCCTCTTTATCTTTTTTTCTATCTCTTTTTTTATAATAACTCTGTCATCCTCTATAATTGAGAAAAGATAGCCAAGGGCTGAAAAATCTTTTATTCTCTCAAAAAATATAAAAAATTCCGTTATTATCTCTGGAGTTGCCAAGCCTTCTTTTGTGAGGGTAATAATAATATGCTTCTGTAGTTTTTCTATAGATGAGAAAAACTCAACATAAGGAAGGTTCAGACTGTAATGAAATTTACCGAGATTTATGTACCTATCTCTAAGTTCTTCCTCATTTTCATCTAATGAGGTCAGAAAACTTTTTATCTGGTTTTCTTTTATCTTTTCAATACTGCGATTTTCAAAGAATTTCTTTAAATATGGATCATCTACAAGTTCAGATATAAAATTTTCATAAGCTTTTTTTATAATATCTTTAAATATCTTTTTATCCATAATACCATTCCCATTTTTAATATATATTGATAAAATATAAAATTCAAACAGTTTTAGAGGAGAGGTATGCCGTACAGACTTTATCAGGAAGAGAAACAAAAAGCTGTTAACATACTGAATGATATAAAGGTAAAGCTTTACAATAGGGGATGGTTTCCTGCCACAAGCGGTAATCTTTCTTACAAACTTCATGATGATCCTCTATATTTTGCTATCACAAGCAGTGGAAAAGATAAAGGAACCGTTACACATGAGGATGTTATATTTGTTGATAAAGATGCAAAACCCATAGAAAAAACAAAACTCAAACCTTCAGCTGAAACAAAAGTTCACTCACAGATATACCAGAGAACAGATGCTGGATGTGTGATACATATACATACTGTGAATAATAACTTTATCTCCCAGTTATACTTTGAAGATGGTTATGTTCCTATTAAAGATATGGAGATGATAAAAGCACTTGATATATGGAAGGAGGATGCATTTATAAAAGTCCCTATCATTGAGAACTTTTTTGATCTTGACAGACTTGCAGAAGAGGCAGGTAAATCCATTAATCCTGAAGTACCTGGACTTCTGATAAGAAATCACGGGATTTATGCATGGGGAAGAGATGAGTTTGAGGCTAAAAGACATGTAGAGGCCTTTGAGTTTATCTTTGAATACATGAGGAATATGATTATTTTTAAAGGCTGTAAAGATATATTTTAGGAGGTAAGCGGTATGCCAAAAATCGTTTTTAGAGATACAGGTGAGACTATAGAAGGGGCTGAGGCTGTTAAGGAGTTTTTAGCACAGTATGGTGTAACTTATGAAAAATGGGGTGTTGACAGACTACCAGAGAACCTGAGAACTAACTATGATTTAACCCCTGAAGAACAGCAGCAGATAATAGATGCATACAGGGAAGAGCTTGAAAGACTGAAAAAAGAAAAGGGATACATAACTGAGGATATAGTTGTTCTTTCTGAGAAGACACCAAATCTGGATGATCTTATGGCAAAGTTTAAAAGGGAACACCACCACACAGATGATGAGGTCAGATTTGTTGTTGATGGAAGCGGTATATTTCCTGTTAAGATAGAGGGAAGAGTTGTTGAGATACATGTCGGACCAGGTGATCTTATAGTTGTTCCTGCAGGGGCGAGACACTGGTTTGAGCTTGATGAGAATAAGAAGATCAAATGTATAAGGGTTTTCAAAACACCAGCAGGATGGGAAGCTATATACAACGAGAATGAAAAGGCAACAATGAATGATTAGGAGGTGTAAATGGGTTTATTAGAAGGAAAAAAGGCGTTAATCCTCGGCGTTGCAAATAATAAAAGTATCGCTTACGGGATAGCAAAGAATTTCCATCAGGAAGGAGCTGAGCTTGGTTTTAACTATCTTAATGAGAAGATAGAGAAAAGGGTGAGACCTATAGCTGAGGAGTTTGGATCAGATCTCGTCGTGAAATGTGATGTATCATCTGATGATGATATAGATAATCTTGTAAAGGCTGTAAAGGAGAAATGGGGATCTGTTGATATTATCGTTCATTCCATAGCATATGCTAACAAAGAGTATCTTGAAGGCTACTACTACAGGGTGGATAGACAGTCTTTTTTACAGGCTATGGATATTAGCGTTTACTCGTTTACAGCTATAGCGAGGGAGTTTTTACCTATTATGAATGAGGGAGGTAGCCTTTTAACCCTCTCATACTATGGGGCAGAGAAGGTTGTATACAACTACAATGTTATGGGTGTTGCAAAGGCTGCTTTGGAAGCTTCTGTAAAGTATCTTGCGAGGGATCTTGGGGAACTGAAAAAGATAAGGGTTAACGCTATATCTGCTGGACCTATAAAAACACTTGCCGCATCAGGTATAGACCAGTTCAGTCATATACTCAAAACTGCTGAGGAAAGAGCACCTCTTAAAAAGTCTGTAACAATTGATGAGGTAGGAAAGGCGGCTCTATTCCTGTGTTCAGACTTGGGGACCGGTGTAACAGGAGAAATACTTTATGTTGATGCTGGATATCATATTATAGGGATGTAAACAGGAATATATTTTTATAAATCCTGTTTAAGAGGTAATGTAATGAAGGTTATTATAAATGGAGAAGAGAGAGAGTTTGATAGAGAGCTTACAATAAAAGAACTTGTAGAAAAGTTAGGTATAAAAGCACCTAATTATGCTGTTGCTGTAGGTATGGAGGTTATACCAAAAAGTGAGTACGACAGCTATAAGATAAAGGATGGAGATAAGGTAGAGATCGTTACATTTGTAGGTGGAGGTTAATATTGTCTCAGCTCAGGAAGGTTAGAGGTTTTCAGGATATATACGGGGAAAACGCAAAAAAATACAGGTATGTTGTAGATAAAGCAAGGGAAGTCTTTGAGAGATACAACTTTGAGGAGATAATACTCCCTTACGTTGAGGATGTCTCCCTATTTATAAGATCAGTTGGGGAAGAGACAGATATAGTCCAAAAGGAGATGTATGTTTTTGAGGATAGGGGAGGAAGAAAGGTAGCTCTCAGACCTGAGGGAACAGCATCTGCTGTGAGAGCGTATATTGAGGAAGGGCTTTACGCTAAAGGTGGATACCAGAAGCTTTTTTATGAAGGGGCTATGTTCAGGTATGAGAGACCTCAGGCAGGTAGATACAGACAGTTTCACCAGATAGGGGCAGAGATATTCGGTGTTGATACACCTTTAGCTGATGCTGAGCTTATAAAGATGGTAAAGGATATACTTGACAGTCTAAGAATAGATGTGAGACTTGAGATAAACAGTCTCGGTGATTTTGATAGCAGGAAACTTTATGTGGAGAAGCTCAAAGTTTTCCTTAAGGAAAGGGAGGAACTTCTGTGTGATGACTGCAGGAAAAGGATAGAGAGGAACCCATTAAGGGTTCTGGACTGTAAGGTTGAAGAATGTAAGAGAGCAACAGAAGATGCCCCTGTTATACTTGATTTCCTTTCAGAGAAAAGTGCTGAGAGGTTTGAAAAATTAAAGGAGTATCTTACAGGCCTAGGCATAGATTACAAAGTAAATCCAAGACTTGTTAGGGGTCTTGACTACTATACGGATACGGTTTTTGAGTTTATAACAGATAAGATAGGTGCTCAGGGAACTGTGGCTGCAGGAGGAAGATACGACACTCTTGTTAAACAGCTTGGAGGTCCTGACACACCTGCGCTTGGATTTGCAGCTGGAATAGAAAGACTGATGCTTTTACTTGAAGAACTTCCTGAAGAAAGGTCTGTTGTTGTTGTAATTCCCGTAATATCAGATTTTAATCTTGAAGCATTGAAAACAGCAGAAAAACTGAGAGAATCAGGTATAAAAACGGAGCTTGTCCTTAAGGAAGGAAGTCTTAAATCAAGAATGAAACTTGCAAACAAGATAAAAGGGAAATTTGTGATCTTTGTTTCTGAAAAACCTGAGCTGAAAGATATGGGGACAGGAGAACAGGAAGCATTTGATAATATAGATGATCTTATTGAGGTTCTGAAAGGTAGAGTATCTTACTGAGTGTTCTCTTTTTCCTGAATATATTTTGCATACTTCCTGTCAGTTTTCATGATGTGGGAAAATAGCCATGAGAAGGCAAATGCTATAATCTCCCTTAAGGCTTTTTCATCTCCCTGCATATACCTTTCCTTTTCTTCTGCGTACAGTTTTTTGAACATCTCGTGTGTTTTTTTATGGTTGTCAAGTTCAGGGAATCCTATCTCCTCCATAAATTTCTCTTCAAAATCAAGATGATAGGCAAGATACTCCTCAAGTTCCTTTAAAAACTCTTCTACTGCTTCTCTTTTATGTCCCTCTTCAAGTTCAGTATAGAAATTATTAAGCATATCAACAAGTTTTTTATGCTGTTTGTCTATCTCTGGGATACCGAGTTCAAGCTCCTTATTCCACTCAATCAGAATCATATTCACACCTCATATAGAGTTATAATATTAATTATCGTGTTATAACTAAAATTATTGATACTGAAAATTAAAGTCAATAATTTGTAGTAATTACTTTCATCAGGAGGAGTTCAACTGTTTAAATTTGAGCTTATAAAGAAGGATGGAGATGCAAGACTTGGAAGGATTTTTACTTCACATGGTGAGATAGAAACACCTGTTTTCATGCCTGTTGGAACACAGGGAACTGTTAAAGCCGTAACGAAGGATCAGCTTTTATCAACAAAACCCCAGATAATACTTGGAAATACTTACCATCTTTATCTGAGACCTGGAGTTGATGTTTTAAAACATTTCGGTGGACTTCACAGATTTATGAACTGGGATCTTCCCATCCTTACTGACAGTGGTGGGTTTCAGGTTTTCTCACTTGCTAAGGAGAAGAACGTTCAGGGAAAACATAAAACTGAGGTTATACTGACTGAAGAAGGTGTAAAGTTCAGATCACATCTTGACGGATCATGGCATTTTTTCACACCTGAGCTTGTGATCCAGATACAGGAGATAATAGGAAGTGATATAATCATGCCCCTTGATGTATGTCCCCCATATCCTGTAAGCCATACAACAGCAAGGGATGCTGTTGAAAAAACTATCAGATGGCTTGAAAGATCAAAGAAGGCAAAAAAAGATAACGGTCAGGCCCTTTTTGGTATTGTTCAGGGATCAACATACCCTGATCTCAGAAGGGAGAGTGCATTAAAGACTGTAGAGATGGAAATGGATGGTTACTCTATAGGAGGTCTTTCTGTAGGTGAGCCTGCTGAGTTTATGTATGAGATGACACAGATAGTTGTTGAGATACTTCCAGAGAACAGACCGAGATACCTTATGGGTGTTGGAACACCTGAAAATATTGTGGAGAGTGTTGATAAAGGTGTTGATATGTTTGATTGTGTTATGCCTACAAGGAATGCAAGGAATGGAACACTTTTTACTCACTACGGAAGGTTGAATATAAAGGCTGCAAAACACAGGCTGAGTGATGATCCTGTTGATCCTGAATGTGACTGTTATACATGCAGAAATTTCAGTAGAGGTTATCTGAGACATCTTTACAACGCTGAAGAGATAACAGGTATGATACTTGGGACTATTCATAACCTTAGATACTACAGTTTACTTATGGAGAAGATAAGAGATTCTATAAGGAAAGGAAGGTTTAAACAGTTTAAAAAGGAGTTTTATGATAAACAGAGTGTAGTTAAATAAAAATCACTGGACTATATTAAAAAGAAAAAAGGTAAGGAATATGTTGAGACTGTTTAGGAAGAAGAGATCTGACGTAAAGGTCGTTTACAGATATCCAAATGAGAAGGTTGCCATATTTATAGATGGTGGAAATATGTTCCACGCCTGTAACTATATGCAGATAAAGATTAACTACAAAAAGCTGATTGATATTCTCAGGAAAGATAGATGGCTTTTGAGAGCTTATTTTTACACAGGAATTCCTTCTGGTGACCTTCCGAGGGATGTAAGAGAGCAGCTAAGAAAACAGCAGGGATTTTTAAATGAGCTCCAGAATTTAGGGATAAAAGTAAAGACGATGCCTTTGAAGAAAACGCCTGAAGGGTATATAGAGAAAGGTATAGATATACTTCTTGCTACAGATATGGTAAGCCTTGCCTTCAGAAATGCTTATGATACAGCTATACTTGTAAGTGGGGACAGTGATTATGTTCCTGTTGTTAAGGAGATACAGGAGCTTGGTAAAAGGGTTGAGAATGCCTCGTTCAAAAGAACAAGCTCCTATGAGCTTAGAAAGGTCTGTGATGAGTTTATACTTTTAGATAATATAAAACACAGATTTACAACACCACTTTATCCTGAGAAGATAGAAAAACCACCTGAGGTAAGATTTATAGACAGGATAAAAGAGTTTTTCTCTAAAATAATTAAAAAGGAAAAAGGAAGGAAGAGATGAGAAAGGTAGGATATATTTACGATCCCGTTTATCTAAAACATGACACAGGTGAGGGTCATCCTGAAAGACCTGAAAGAGTCTCAACTATTGACAGTTATATAGATGAGATAAAGAAAGATCTTGTTGAGATAAAGCCGAGAAGGGCATCAGCTAAGGAGATAACACTGGTACACGACACATACTATCCTCAGGAGATAATGGATCTCTGTTCAGCAGGTGGGACGTATCTTGATCCTGATACGAGATGTTCTATATTCTCCTACGAGGCTGCTGTTTACGCTGTTGGTGCAGGACTTGAGGCTGTTGACAGTATAATGGAAGGTAAGGTTGAGAGGGTTTTTGCGAATGTGAGACCACCGGGACATCATGCTGAATTTTCAAAGGCTATGGGTTTCTGCATATTTAACAATGTGGCAATTACAGCAAGATACGCCCAGAAAAAAGGTTATGAGAAGATATTTATTATAGATTTTGATGCACACCACGGAAATGGAACACAGAAGGCTTTTTATGATGATGATACAGTTTTTTACTTTTCCACACACCAGTATCCTTTTTATCCCGGGACAGGCTCAGCAGAGGAGAAAGGTGTAGGGAAGGGTTTAGGTTTCACATACAATGTTCCCCTTCCTGCAGGAACAGGTGATGAAACATACGAGGATATATACTCCATGATGCTTCCAGATCTTGTTTACCATTTCAGGCCTGATATGGTTCTTGTGTCTGCAGGTTATGACCTTCATATAGATGATCCTCTCACACATCTTGAGGTAACAACTGAAGGTATAGGGAAGATCGTAGAGAATATACTGAAAACATCAGATAGCCCCTTTATATTTATGCTTGAAGGAGGTTACAATCTTCAGGCTCTTGGTAAGAGTGCATTAATCACAGTTAAGAAGATGTTAACTGTATGAAAAGGATAGATGATCTTTTTGAAGATATCTTTCATAGAGGAAGTTCTGAGAAAGTTTCCCATCTGACAAACAACTCAAAAAAGGTTAAAAAAGGGTCTGTTTTCTTTGCTATAAAGGGAACAAAGATAGATGGACATCAGTTTATTGAGGATGCCATAAGAAATGGAGCCTCTGCTGTTGTCTTATCTGACAGGAAAAAGGCAGAGTACTACAGTAAGAAGTATCCTGATGTCACATTTGTTATATCGGATAATATAAGGAAAACTCAGGCAGAGGTATCAAACAGGTTTTATGATCATCCATCAGAAAAGCTGAAGGTTATTGGTGTTACAGGAACGAATGGTAAGACAACAGTAACAAACCTGCTTCTACAGTACCTTGAGCTTGCAGGTAAAAATACAGGAATTATAGGAACTATACATTACAAGTACAGGGAAAAGATATTTGCATCAGGGAGGACAACACCTGACTCTATTGAGTGGTTTTACCTTTTGAGTGAGATGAGAGACAGGGGAGCAGATTATGTTGTTGCTGAAGTTTCCTCACACGCTGTAGATCAGTACAGGGTTTACGGAACTGTATTTCACGGCGGTATATTTACAAATCTTACACAGGATCATCTTGACTACCACAGAGATATGGAAAATTACTTCCAGACAAAGAAGAGTTTTTTTGATTATATTAAAATGACAAACCCTGAAGGGGTTATATCAACAAATATTGATGATCATTACGGAAGGAGGATCTATCAGGATTTCAAAAGCTGTATGAACACTATAAGCTATGGAAGGGATAAGAATGCCCAGTTCAGAGTTTCAGATTTTGTTGTTGATATGAAAGGTGTCTCATTCTGCTATGAGTATAACGGAATAAAAAGAAGGGTAAAATCAGATCTAAAAGGGGAGTTCAATATATACAATATAGCGGCGGCGTTCTCCTACCTTCTCAGATCGGGATTTGATATTGATTTTTTACATCACGCCACTGAGAAGCTGAAGCCTATAAGGGGCAGATTTGAGACTGTAGAGAAAGATTTTCTCGTTGTTAATGATTATGCACACACACCTGACGCTATAGAAAAGATACTTATGAGCCTAAACCAGATAAAAAAGAACAGGATAATCATAGTTTTTGGAGCAGGTGGAGACAGGGATAGAGGTAAAAGACCTTTGATGGGTAAGATAGCTGAGGAGCTTGCAGATATAATAATCCTTACATCTGACAACCCAAGATCTGAAGATCCTTCAAGGATAATAGAGGATATAAAATCAGGTATGAAGATGGAAAAGGAGATTTACGAGATAATAGACAGGGAAGAGGCTATAAAAAAGGCTATTGAGATAGCAAGGAAGGATGATATAGTTCTTATAGCAGGAAAAGGACATGAGACATACCAGATAATAGGGGATAAAACCTATTACTTTGATGATCTTGATGTTGCCAAGAAATATCTTGGATTCAGAGATGGTTAACTGAACATCTTCTCTGCAGGTCCAGGTTTTGAGAAGTAATATCCCTGTCCATACTCAAATCCTAACTCTAAAAGCTTTAAGTATATCTCCTTATTTTCAACAAACTCAGCTATAGCTATTTTGTTTGTATCCTTACAGTAATTAACCAGGTTTTTCACTATCTTACAGTACTGATCTTTTTTGGGAATGTTCTTTATTACAGATCCATCTATTTTTAGATATTTTGATTTTATCTCTGTAAGGTAGTAAAAGTTTATGTATCCTCTACCAAAATCATCAAGGGCGATCTCGTACCCTTTTCTGCTCAGCTTTTCTATGTTCTCTTTTAAAGATTCGTAATCTGTTATATCTTCTGTTTCAATAACTTCAAGCTTTATCCTTTTTACGTATATATCATCTATCTCCATAAGTATGTTAAGTATACTCTCATTTAAAAAGTCTGTCGGGGCCAGATTTATACTTATATTTACAAGTGGGTACCTTTCCAATGTTTTTAGGTTGTACTCTATAACATTTTTTGTAAATTTTGAGTATAGGAATGTTCCTTTTATCTGGTCTATATATTTTGCTGGTGGTAGTATTTTATCTTTATGAACTATCCTTGCCAGGGCTTCGTAGTAGATAGGCTCCTTTGACTTCAGATTAACAACTGGCTGGTAGTGGCAGATAACCTGACCGTTCTCAATGATCTCTTTAAGCTGTGATAGGGAGATATCGCTGTCATCTTTTGCCTCCGTAAATATCTCAATCCTGTTTCTTCCCTCCCTTTTTGCTTTATATAGAGCTGTGTCAGCCTTTTTAATAGCATCTGTAAGATTTCTTGATTTATCCGTATCCATGTTGATACCTATTGATACTGTTATCCTTATACCGCTGAACTCGGTATTCTCAATTGTGTCCATCAGTCTTTCTGCCACTTTCAGACTGTCCTTTTTCTGTTTTCTGTAGTTTTTGAGAAGAACTAAGAACTCCTCACCACCATACCGGATGATAATATCATCTCTTCTAAGGTTCTGTTTTATAAGTTCAGCGAACTTAGAAAGTACTCTATCACCAATCTCATGACCGTAGGTATCATTTATTCTCTTAAAGTGATCTATATCAACGAGCATGACTATGTAGTCTTTAAGATCAATAACATCTGTTATCTCCTCGAGGTAGTTCCTGTTGAACACACCTGTCAGACTGTCTGTGTAGGCTCTCTGCTTCAGGATGAAGCTTTTTATAAAATAGTAGAATATAAAAAATAGTGTTATAACTGTAAATGTTGCAAGACCAAGGACTCCCGCTTTTATACTTCCAACAAGATCTTCTATCTCCTTTAATGCTTTAAGTGAAAAATCTATAATTACAGTTCCTGTAACCTTTCCTTCCTTTATTACAGGTTCAAAGTATGTTATACCGATAGTATTAATGTCCTTATGTATAACGTACTGTGGTTTTTTGTTTTTATAAACAAAATCAAGTATGTTCTTTTCCTCCTTCAGGGGGATGAAAAGAAAGTTAAAAACGTCCTCTTCTGTAGATACATCAACTATATATCTGTACTTCCCATTGTCATCTTTATATACGATAAATATATGTTTTAGCTTATCTGTTATGAATAACTGTAGCTTTTCTCTGATCTTCTTTCTGAAGGAGGCATCTTTTAGCATAGATTCAATAAATCCATCATGATCTGTATTTTCCTTAATAAGTCTCCTGACTGAGTATATAACGTTCTCAACGGAATATTTAATTATTCTGTTTTCTATCTTACGCTGTAAAATAGGAAGGGTGAAGTATATGTAACTGTACACAGCGAGAGATATAAGTAAAAATGTTGCCAAGAAAATGATATTTTTCTTCCTGCCTGCTAACATCTTAACCACTTAATATGTATTTTTTACTGTCAATGAAGTAGTCATAGTCTTCAGGAAGATGGATTTTCAGGGAATTTATCACCTCTTTGAAAATGATAAGCATTGGCCTTCCATTCCTCCAGGAAAAAACCCCGAAGCAGTTCTTACAGTATTTTAGAGATTTAAAATCAAGAGAGAATACAGGTTTATTTATCTTTAAAGGCCTTCTCAGGTTTTTTACAAATACAAAGTCTGCATCTTTAATTGATAATGTTACTTTTATATTTGTATACTTTTTGAAAACTTTTATCTCTTCCCTGTCAAGTCCGATAAAATAAACTTTTGGATTTTTTATCCTGGTCACATCCTTCACAAGTTTTGAAAGTATTTTAATCTCATACATTTTATATACTTCAAGATGCTCTGCGAGTGATGTATTAACGTATATCAATGCTAGAAAGATAAATAAAACTTTCTTCAAAATGCTTTCTCTACAGTTAATATTATTTTCCTGTCATAAACAGGAATAGTTCCTTTCTCTCCATATACATTCATGTATCCTACCTTTTCTGCTCTGTTTAAAAGGTTTTCACCTTTTATTTTTACATACCAGTCATAAGGAAATCTATATGAAAATGCAATATTCAGATCAAACCTTTCTGATATTTTTATCCCATAAGGTTCATAACTTCCTCTATATATAAGTTCGTTGTACATCTGGAATCTTTTATACTCGGTAAATAATTTCAGGTATCCACCTTCCTGAGGTGAAAATCTCTGTGGGATATCGTTATCTGTCAACCAGATGTTAAACTCTAACTTGTTGTAAAAATTTAAGTTGTGTATATACCTTATAGAGAAAACATTGAATCGTTCTGTTCCCTGCCTGTTAACGAGTCTTCCTGTTACAGGATCTGTTGTGAATCTTTTTTCAACATTACACCGTTTGTAATAGAATTTGAGAATGCTGTTTTTCCTGATGTACCTCATCTCAAGAGTTAATACGTTAACATCCATATCATCAAGGTAGTTGTCCTTTGCCAGTTCAAGGTTGTACATTGAAGGTATTATGTTGAAACGAGAAATAAATCCTTTTAAAACAAGTTTCTTACTTATGAATGAGACAAAACCTGCTCTGAGGTTGATTTTTTCATGATTTTTTAAGTGGGAGTATTTATGGATATCATATCTGATACCCCCGATAATGAGATTTCTATCTGTTATACTGTAGCTGTCTTCTATGTATCCTGATAGATTCCTGTAAAATTTCACATGAAAAAGATCTTTTTTATCTGTATAACCAGACTGATAGACAAGATTAAGATCATCTAGCTCTTGATTGTGGTATTTAAGAAACAGTCCGGTTAGAAGTTTATTCCTTTTTGTAGTAAATGTTTTTTCCAGTGTAAGGGAGTATTTGTGGAACTTTCTACTTTCCTTATAGTAAATTAAAGTATCGGATGGGATTACAGCAGGAGTAAAATCTATACCACCGTCCAGATAACTGTTGTCTTCCACATATTTTCTGCTATTAAAGTCGTAAGATACAAAAAGTTTTAATGATCTATCACTGAGCAGTTTTTGAGAAAATGCCAGGTATGCATCCTGGGATCTAATTTTTCCATAATCAGGAGCTGCATCAGAAGAAAAACCTGAAAGGATACCTCTTTTTACGTCAGAAAAGGAAAACTCAATTAAAGAGTTGTAGTATATGTATTTTATGAAAAGATGTGTTCTTTTCTGATCTCTATCTAATTTCTGGTTGTTAATCGTTGGAGATCCATAATTCATATTGGATCTGTTTAACATCAGGAGTAGAGAACTGTTTTCATTTAACTGTTCTGCTTTTAAAAAATTAACTGTAAAACTCTTTTTCGTGTCTAAAGAGAGTCTACCCTTTGTTATATTTTCCCTTTTTGGATCCTTGGTGTACATCTTGATTATCATCTGTGAAGGCTGGTTTGATACAGATATCGCACCAAGTGAGCAGTATATCTCTACATGGTCTATATTATCAAGGGGGTAGTCATCATAAATAAGAAACGGGCTTGAAGTATGAATTGAACTGACCTCATGGTCATCTATATAAAGTCTGTAAATAATCGGGATTGATGGGGCTGTTCCAGGTAATCCCATACTCTTTATACCAAATCTGTTAAGAAGGAAGTTTGTAAGTGGAAATGAACGGAGGATATCTCCTAAAGTGTAAGCCTGCATAATTTCAAGATCCTTCCTGGTGAATACGATAACATGTCCAAGACTCTCTTTCTTTGTTTTGTTTGAAAGATCTGCCTCCTCCTCATATTTTTTTAAGAGCGATCTCAGATCCTCACCATAGGAAAGAAGAGACAATGTCAGAATAGAAAATAATGTCATAAAAAACTTCTGCATCATATTAACCTTTAGCTAAAAATCCTGATTATTAAATTATCGTTCAGTAGACCATATTTCTTTAAAAGGGAGGCAGCAGAGAAAGCTGCCTAGGGGTCTGGGGGAAAGGGGGAGGTTATAAAAGTTCCTGTATAGCTGAATCTATTCTGCCTTCAAGCTCTTTTACAGCTTCAATAACCTGTTTGTGTTTACTGTTTTTTAGAAGTTCAGATGATTTGGTCCTTACTATGTAGGTGTAGTCGTCATCCTCATACTGGTATATGGATATAACCCATGGTGAGAGTACCATCGCGTTCGGATCAACTGTAAATATCTTGTACAGTGTGGTCATACTGGTTACGAGGAAGTTCTGTATGTAGGAGATATTCAGCTTGTCAAAGTCCGGAAATATCTTGATGTTGTTTGATAGGGGTGCAGTAGGGTTTGTTGTATCAACAAGGGTTATCTGCTGAGCCTCCAGGTTGGCTTTCAACAGCTGAATAACCTCATCAGCATCCATCTCAACCCTGTAGATAACAAGCCCGTCTCCAGACGAGCTTTTTACTACTTCTGCACTGGCATAAAGCTGTAGAGCGATCAACGCACCTATCACAACTGAAAAAAATCTTTTTATATTCATAACATCCTCCTACTTAGTATATAAACTGGAATCCTAAACCTACATATGAGAAATCTTTACTTTTATTTTTACCCCATACATAGTGGAGGTTTAACTTTAGCTTGTTTTTGTTGATAAGGTAGTTAATACCAACATCGTAAACCTCTTTATCAGAAGCTACACCGAGTGTGTTTGTATCAGCATCTTCCTTTGATGCCATTATTGATGGCTGTATTATCTGGCCGTTTTCAAGTTTTATGTTGTAACCGAGCTTAACAGACCAGATCGTGTCTGTGGAGTCCTGATTTCCCTTTTCTCTGTAGAGCCAGTCGTACTCAGCATTAAAATCAACAGGTCCGTAGTTTGATAGAATATCAACAGCGTATATACCGTTCTTGTCAAATATATCTGTTTTACCCTGGTATGTGTAGTTAAGACCTATTGTTGTTCCATTTCTTTTGCCGTAATATGTTTGTGTGTAGCCCATTTTGTATTTCTTCATCTCTGGGTCACCGATGGTAAATGCTACTCTTACAGCGTACATCGGTGACCATTTTTCACCATCACCAACTGTAGGCTGTTTTGATCCTGTTCCGTTACCTACGATCTTCTGATGGTTAGTATCAAATATACCCACGTTGTAGTTTACGCTCCATCCCTTTCCAAGTTTTAATCCGCCGATATTTATACCTGTTTCCCTTCCAGGTCCTCTACCTACTATATGCTTTCTGAAATCAAAGTTTGGCAGTGATTTCTGGAATGATATAACCTTGAAAGCTGTTGTTATACTTTCCTTTCCTACCTGAGGTCTGAAGTATCCTATTGAGATATTTGCCCATTCCTTATCAAGATGCCATGTCCATATTGCATCCCATATGTAAAACTCTCTGTTTTCCGTTCCATTATCTCCCTTTCCTGCGGTTGTATTAGGTGTTCCTGTTCCTGCTGTGTACTCATTTTTACCAAGATTGTCGTAAGCAAACCATACCTTGAAAGTTATGTCTTTTCTTATGTGTCCCTTTACACCAAGTCTTCCCCTTCTGATGTAGATATCGTTCCTTGCATCCATATTTGGATTTACAGCATCATTTTCCATAGTGTAAATACTCCAAACCTGTACCATCTGGAATATCTCAAGATCTTTTCCATCTCCAAAGTAAAACTTTGGTGCTGCTGATGCTGTGTTCATAATGAGTGCTGATGAAGCTAAACCAGCGATTGCTAAAGATAACCTTTTCATATCTCTACCTCCTTATTTTGATGTTATCTCATCAATGATTTTTTTTAGCTGGATATCATGTTTTCTAAGTAACTCAACAGCTTTACTGTCAGGATTCCCCATGTACTTAACGGCAAGGGAAGGTTTTACCATGCCTATTACAAGATCTCCTTCCTTATTCCTGTAAGTGTATATTCTGTATGGGCAGAAGCCGACAAGCTGTGGGTTGTGTCTCAGAATAAAGTAACCGTCTGAAAGTTTGCATACCATGTATATATGCATATCTTCCCAGAAATCTGTCCTTCCCTGTTCTTTCATTCCTTCTGATACATGGGCAACCTTTATTATCTTGAAGTTCTCCTCCTCAAGTGCTGACCTGATCATAAGATCAGCCTCTTCAAAGCTTATAGACACGGATCTTTCGTATATATCAGGTATCTCCGGGTATCTTTTTTCCTCATAGTAATCATCGTCCCATGGATCTCCAGACTCCCAGGATATCTGGGCTGTGCAGGAGATACCTGAGATCGTAACTATAAGAAAGAAAAATCTTAAAAACTGTCTCAACAGATTCCTCCTTCCTTTGGACAGCCACATCTGAAATCAAGGACTTTAACATTTGATTCAGTTGGAGGATTGATATTCTTATGTCTCTTTATATACTCGATAACTATATCGTAAACAGGTCTGTGGTCTGGTCTCACATTTTTTCCGGCTCTGTAAAGATTTCCACCCCATGCTGATATAACGTATGATCTTTTTGGATCAAGGTCTTTTCCGTTAACCTTTATATTTCTCAGTCTTTTTCCTGCTGGGGCATCTATCTTTATCTCATACTCAACACCTAAAAGCCTGCTCATATCTCCACCCTGCTGGTAGAGAGGGTTCTTGTTGAATGCGTTATCTGCAACATCCTCAAGGATCAGTTTTAATTTCTCTCCTGTCATCTCAAATGTGTAAACATCCGGATATGTTATGGCTGTCATCTCGTAAACATGATCAACTGTTATATCTTCTCCAGGGAGAACTGTTGTTCCCCATCTGTATCCTGGGGTAAATACTATCTCAGCATCCGTTTCTTCCCTAATTGCCTCACATATAACCCTGTCAAATGTTGAGTAGAATGTATCTCTCTTGTAAAGGAGCTGCTGTGCAACGCCAATCTTCTCGTTAAGCTTTTTCTCGTAAGGTTTGTAAATATCGGAAACGAGTTTTTCAACTTCAGGATCAGGTTTTATAAAGTTTGAGGCTATAGGGATGAGCTTGTAGTTCCATCTCTTTATCTTTTTATTTTTCACCTCAAGATCAAGTCTTCCCAGATACTTCCCGTGACTTCCTGCTATAACTATCATTGTGTTATTCACAAATATAGGTTTTGGGGCTGGATCGTGTGTGTGTCCGCTGAAGATTATATCTATCCCGTTTACCATTTTCGCCAGTGCCTGATCAAGGGAAAAGCCGTCGTGTGATAGGAGAACAACGAGATCCACCTTTTTATCGTTTCTAAGCTCGTCAACAAATCCCTGAAGTCTCTCAGGCTGTATACCAAAAGTCCATCCTTCAGTAAACTGTTTCGGGTTTGCTATAGGTGTGTAAGGAAAGGCATTTCCTATTATGCCTATCTTTACGCCGCCAACCTCTTTTATTGTGTATGGCTGAAAAACCAGCTCTTCCCACATCTCGTCAGCTATATTCTGGGCTATAAACTCCGCTTTAAGATGATTTTCAACAAGTTCAAGAACCCTATCTTTCCCGTAAGTAAACTCCCAGTGTCCGACCATAACATCTATTCCCAGGGCATTCTGGATATCAACAACAGCCTTACCTTTTGTAAAAAGTGCCACAGCTGTTCCCTGCCATGTATCACCTGAGTCCATAAAAAGAACCTTATCCCTTCCTCTTTCAGCTATTATCTGCTTTACAACTGTAGCCATATATGCTGCACCACCCATCTTACCAAACTTTGCTGCCAGTTCCGGGAAATCAATGTAGGTATCAAAGTATGCTCTGAGTGTGTCAGGTTTTACACCGTAGTAGTCCATATATGCTTTACCACAGAGAAATCCTGGCTTTCCTACAAGTGATGGGTGAGATATAAGTGTTGAAGGCTCTCTCCAGTAGAGAGGTTTAAGGTGTGCATGCATATCGCATATATGTAAAAGTGTGACATTTCCAACAGGTTTAAAACTGAGAAGGTCTTCTGGATCAATCCTGTTGAGCTGGGCAAGGGCATTACCACCTGTAAGTGAGATTCCAGCTATCGCTGCAAGCTCAAGAAAGTCTCTTCTTGTGAGATTCATAACAGCCTCCTATCTTCTTAATCCTGGGGTTTTAAGTTCTGCACCATTTGACAGTGATTTTACGTATAGTTCAAGTGCAACCATCTCCTTTGATCCCAGCGGTAACTTTTTCTGTCCAGCCTGTTTCTGACATCCCTGAAATCTCTGCTGGAGCGTCTGAACCTTGTTCTTTGTCATCCTGAAGGCTGGCCAGTGATCTGCTGCAGTTGTCCCTTTTATTCCGTTATACTCAAAACCAAGAGGTTTAAGCCACTGCATTCTCAGAACCTTTCCTGCTGCAAACTCGTGACATACCTGACAGGAGAGATTTCTCTTTCCTCTTTTCAATGTGAATACATATCTTCCGTAATCGTAGTACTCCTTTGCAACAGGTGATGTTGTATCAACATTTATCTTTGTTCCCTGAGCAAGGTAGTATAGGTATGTTGTCAGTGCTGTGTTTTCTTTACTTTTAAGTGAGAAAGGTTTAACTTCCTGATATTTGCTCTGGCATATCTGTATTCTCTGTTCAAGGTTTATTATCATCCCTGCATCTTTATCAAATTTTGGGTAGTAAGCTGCCGCTGTTGCTACCCTTTCCTCTACCTCGCCATCCTTAACATGGCATGATGCACAGGAGAGATTTTTAGGACCCATAGGTTTCTCAAAAAGTCCTCCACCTTCCTCTTCAGCAAACACCTCACCGGGATTAATCCCTTCCTGATAAAGTGCCCAGTCCTCTTCAGATATAGCCTCTCCCGGTTCTTTGGAGATAGCCTGATTAAAAAGAAGGGCTGACCCTACAAGGAGAGCCCCTAATATTACAGACTTTTTCATCTTTTCTCCTCCTGTTTAATGTGGTTTGATTTTTACGACTTTCTCTGTAACTTCTCCCTTGTTGTCCTTCCATATGATCTTTAATGGAGCCTTCTTATCAACCTTCAGATTGAAAGAGAAGTAAGGGTTTGCACTTACAGATGCGTTTACATCCAGGGATGTAACAAGTTCATCCCCGTAATAAACCTCAACTCTGTTTATGTAGTGAGGTGGAATTATCTTTCCTGTTTTCTTATCCTTCACAAGTCCTGTATGCATAGGATGCATGATAACTGAGTCTACCCTTACTATATCTCCCATCTTGTATCTTCTTGGTTTTACCTTTATTAAAGCTGTTCTTCCCATTTTTTAATCCTCCTTTAAGTTTTTAATTAACCACATCCACCGATTGTTACTTTAACCGGCTTTTTAGCCATTATGAAAGAACCGTCTGACATCTCGGCTACAGCATAAACATTCATCGTTTTTGCAAGTCTAATTCTTGTAGCAAAGTAAGGTTTGCCGTTTGCAGGTGTAAGATGAATTGATACCGACCATGGATCAAAGTTTTTCTCAGCAAGTATATGGATTGCTTTTACATTCTCTATACTGTCCTTTACCTCAACCTTAACAGGAACAACAGCACCGTTTTCTGCTATTGATGGTGCTATCAGTTTTACCTTTTCAGATTCTACAGGTGTTTTCCCTTTTGTTATCTCCTTGAGAGCGTCTTCAAATGATCTTTTCTTTGGGTCTGCGTATGCACGGTGAGAATCTGAAAAAACCACAGGTGATGCAGCAACTGCAACACCGGAAACAGCTACCATCTTTAAAAAGTTTCTTCTATTCATCTCTTCCTCCTTTTATTTCATAAAGTATTCTGTTAAAGTTTTTTCCCTGTAATGTCCCTCATAAAAGTACCTGAGTATCTCTAAGAACTCTTTCTCATTCCATGCACCAAACAGCGAGTAGACCTTTTTCCCATCAGGCTGTATAAAATGGAAGGTCGGTGTTCCCATATATCCGTAAATCTTTCTTACGTTAAGACCTTCCTCTGAGTTTTTTTCAACTTTTACAGGAACAAAGAATCTCTCTAATACCTCTTCAACCTTTCTGTTCTTAAATGTTGTAGCTTCCATCTTTCTACAGTACTGACAGTGATCTGAATGGATGTATATGATCATCATCTTCCCTGTTTTTTTCATCTCATTGATACCTTCCTGATAGTCAAGCCATCTTATTGAAGCCATAGAGCTTCCTATCAGGATAAGCAAAAAACCTGTTGCAATAAGAAGTAATGTGGTTAGATCTCTCACCTTTTACTCCAGAGAAAGTAAAAATGCTGCCAGTGCACATACCTGATCGTAGTTAAGTTTTCCTGTTGTCA
This sequence comes from Persephonella marina EX-H1, assembly GCF_000021565.1. Classification (NCBI taxonomy): domain Bacteria; kingdom Pseudomonadati; phylum Aquificota; class Aquificia; order Aquificales; family Hydrogenothermaceae; genus Persephonella; species Persephonella marina. The sequence goes on from NC_012440.1 coordinate 1,805,955, forward strand.
GATTTACAGTCATAGTGTTGAAGAATGGGTGATCTTTAAACTCAGAAGGTATCTGAACTCTGTAGTCAGCGATCCTCTGGTACAGCCAGTCAATACTCTTTTTACTACCGTCTATATATTCTGCTTTCATAAGTGTTGTTCTGTAATGGTCAAGATCAGGACCTATATTTCCACATCCAACAGATCCTGGAGCACAGTGACATGCAACGCAGTTTGCGGTTTTCTTATCGTTAAAAATCTTTTTTCCTTCAGGTGCCTTTTTCGCTACAAATTTAGGATCATTCAGTTTGCAGTTCTCCGGTACTGCGTAGAGTCTTGGTCCAGGAGGTATATCTTTAAGCATTATCTGCTTTGCATCCGGATGTTCAAACTGTATGCTTCCTCCATAGGAATCCGTAGTAAAAATCACAAAACCTGAGACGGCCAAGAGCGAGGATAATAAACCTTTTACTTTCATTTCAAACCTCCTTCCGATTTTAACCTTCTTTAAGCAAATAGCATGCCCATACATCTGAATGTAAATATTTTTATATGCGAAATTTTCTATAACTCTTGATTTTCAATGTTTTTTCTCTGTTTTGTTCTGTAAGGTGTATGTGAGATGAGTATTTCTGTTCCATTAAGGACAGTTCTCTGTTCTTTTTGGGACAGTTCAGCTGTTAAGTATTCCCAGATTTTTCATCTTTGTTCTGAGCTGTTTCCTTGATATGCCGAGCTTCTCTGCAGCCCTTGTCTGGTTCCAGTTAACCTCTTCAAGAACTTTAAGTATGACCTTCTTTTCTATTTCGTAAAGGTTTGTCTCGCTTACCGGTATACGTTCAGACTTTATCTCCTTCTTTCCGAGTATTCTTGGTGGAAGATGTTCAGGTTTTATAACATCATGCTGGCACATAACAACAGCTCTTTCTATAGCATTTTCAAGCTCTCTAACATTACCTTTCCATTCGTAGTTTAAAAGTATTTCCATTGCCTCTTCAGATATATCGAGGATAGATTTGTTGTTAAGCCTGTTGAATTTGTTAAGAAAATGTCTTACAAGCAGAGGTATATCCTCTTTTCTTTCCCTTAAAGGAGGGACTTTAAGATGGATAACATTTATCCTGTAGAACAGATCCTCCCTGAACTTCTCCTCATAAACGAGCTGTTCAAGATCTCTGTTTGTGGCGGCTATTATTCTGCATTTAACAGGTATTAATTTTTTCCCTCCTAATCTGTAAAACTCCTTTTCCTGTAGAACTCTTAAAAGTTTAGCCTGTGGCATAGGCTGGAGTTCCCCTATCTCATCTAAAAAGAGAGTTCCTTCACCTGCAAGCTCAATCTTTCCTATCTCTGAGCTTACAGCACCTGTAAAAGAACCTTTCTCATGACCGAAAAGCTCGTTTTCAAAAAGTTCTGTAGGAATGGCAGAGCAGTTGACCGCAACAAAAGGGCTGTCAGATCTTTTTGATAGCTTATGTATAGCTCTTGCTATCAGTTCTTTCCCTGTTCCACTTTCACCTTCTATAAGAACTGTTGCTTCACTTTTACTTACAATTGATATCTCTTTAAAAAGATCTTTCATTCTTTTGCTTCTTCCGATGATACCACAGAACTCAGGAAGGTCTTCTGACTGGGATAGTTTCTGTTTGTCCAGATAAAAACTTATAATTTTCAGAAGGTTGTCTGAGTCTATAGGCTTTACTATATAATGGGTAGCTCCTTTCTGCATTGCCTCAACAGCACCGTTTATTGAGCCGTAAGCTGTGATTATAATAAATGGTGTTACCTTATCTTTTTCTCTTAGATACTCAAGTATCTCAATACCTGTTCCGTCAGGAAGTCTAAAATCACTGAGTATAATACTGAAAGGTCTTTCTGATATTTTTTTTAACGCCTCATTTTTTGTTACAGCGGTCTCTACTTCATATCCGTTGTCCTGAAGGATTTTACTTATTATCTTTATGATGCTCTCTTCATCATCAATAAGAAGAATCCTTTCCCTTTCCATCTTTCCCTGCTTATTAAAAATTATTTAATCATAATAAGATAAACGGAAGCTTTTGAAATTTCAAAGAAGTTTTTACTAACTAATTTGAAAATGGGTATCATTACCTATAAAATCTGAAAGAAAAAGGAGAGGTGCTGTTATGTGGCAGGTATTTTTATTAATAATTTTTATCTTTGGCTCTTCTTTTTCAGCTGAAAAGGATACAGCTAAACTTGAGATCTCAGACTCAACCTATCCTTCATTGAAGGTTGTTTACGACTGGAATCTAAAAAGTCCTGAGGAGGTATCAAGGGCTTTGACGTTTATAGGAAATCATATTAGAGCCTACACAGATCATTCACCTCTTGAGGAAGTGGAGATTGTTGTTGTCAGTCACGGTGCTGAAATACCTGTCTTTGCAAAGCAGAATGAAAAAATATTCAGAGAGAGTGTTGAGAGGATGAGATCTCTTTATGAAAACTACGGCGTAAGGTTTTATGTATGTTACAACGCAGCGAGAGCATTTGGTTTTGACATAAAAGACTTTCCTTCATATGTTATATTAACCCCTGCAGGTGTTGCTAAGCTTGCTGCTCTGCAGGAGGAAGGTTACAGGCTTGTTCCTGTTATTGTAAATGATTTTAAGACGGTGAAAGAGAGATACGGTAAAAGAAAATGAAGGTTTTTAAAGGTTTTTTACTGAGTTTAATTTTTATCATCTATTCTTACGGTGCGGACAGCATAATACTTGCTGTTCTGTCATCAGGAAACCCTGTAGATGAGTACAGGAAGTTCAAGGCTCTCTCGAATTACCTGTCTAATGTTCTGGACAGGGAAGTTCAGTTAAAGATAGTAGGTAAGTACACCCAGCTTTTAGACCTTTATGAAGAACAGCATATTGATATATCCATCTCATGCCCTGTTGTTTTTTACAAGATTAAAGAGAAACACAATGTTGAAGCTACAGCTGTTGTTAAGATTGACGGTATGATCCTTGAAGCGGGAGTTATAGTTGTCAGGAAAGATAGCGATATAAAGGATGTTAACGATTTAAGGGACAAAAAGGTAACACTTGGAAGCTCAATATGTGCAAGTAACTGTATAATGCCCCTTTATATTTTGAGTAAAGAGGGTATCACATACAGGGATATACCTGATATGTGGAGCTCAGGGAGTGATAAGGCTGCTATACTTGCTGTTATATCAGGTCTTGCTGATGCTGCAGGTGTAAAGGAAGAGAGCGCCCTTCTTTTTATAGACAGGATCAGAATTATAGCTAAATCACCTTATGTGCCGAGACTTGTTGTTGCCGTTTCAAAAGATATACCTGAAGATCTCAGAGTCAGGATAAAAAAAGCTCTTTACGATCTTAACGATGAGAAAACATTAAAGAGATTGGGGATAGATGGTTTTGAGAAACCTGAAAAAAGGATGTTTGAACTTATAAAGGATTATGAGGATATACTGAGCCAGTATCCATTACTGCAATGAAAAAACTTAAAGAGGGATACAAGAAGCTTTCTATACAGTGGAAGGTTGCTATAGCAACCTCTTTTTATATCCTTCTCGTTCTTTTAGGTGCTATTCTGTTTACAGCTTTCAGTTTTGAACAGAAGCTTCTTAAGGAGAGGGATCAGAACACTGTAGAGAATATAAAGGGTATCATAGAGAGTTATAAAGACAGTTTTATAATCAGAAATTTAGAGAAGATAGACGAGCTTGTAAGGAATATAAAGTCTATCCCTTCAGTTCAGCATGTTACAGTTTACGATATTGACGGGAGAATTATAGGGGATACCGATCTTTCTAACCTTGGAAAGATAGAGAATAACCTTGTTGATCTTTTCAGAAAAAATGGGAAAAGTTTTGTAAGAAAGAATGGGACGATTATAGATCACTTTTACTCGGTTCTTATTGATGATGAGGATGTTGTAGGTTACGTTAAAACAACTTACGATTACAGCATTATAAAGAGGAATATAGATACGGAGATACTGAGGATAATATTCCAGACACTTGCTATAGCTATGATAGTTATAGGTATATCTGCAGCTGGAACATTTGTTATCTCAGGATACATGACAAAACCTGTTGTCAGTCTGAAGGAAAAGATAACAGGTCTTAACCTTGATAATATAACTAAATCTTTAAGTGTGGAAAAGCCTTTGATGGAGACAGGTAACAGGGAGTGTATCAAAGGAGTGGTTAAGGAATGCTGGCTTGCTTCAGACAGTCCTGAGGACACACTTGATATATTAGGTGAGAGGGCCATGACCGAGTGTAAGGAGTGTGAAAAGTTTAAAAATCTGACAGGTGATGAGATACAGCAGCTCTCTTTAAGCTTTTATATGATGGTTGCATCACTGAAAGATTATCTGAGAAAACTTGAGGAAGCACATAGAGAGAGGGAGACTCTGAACTGTATGGCAACTATGGGAGAGATGAGTGCAAAGATAGCCCATGAGATAAAAAATGCCCTTTATGCTATAKGAAACGCAGCTAACTATATGAGGAAGAATATAGATAATCCTTTTGTTAACGAGTTTTCAACTGTTATTATAGAGGAAGTAAACAGGCTGAATGAGATGACTGTATCATTCCTTAACTTCTCAAAGCTGATAGAGCCAAAATTTAAGAATGGTGATCTGAACAGTGTTGTTAAGAAATCTGTTGATCTTCTAAGAGAGGATATTGAGATAGAAGGTATAAAGGTTATCACAGATCTTGATCCTGATCTGCCTGAGTTTAAGTTTGACGAAAATCTTATAAAGCAGGTGATCTTTAATCTTATACTTAATGCGATAGATGCTGTTAAAGAGAAGAACAGCAGTGATAAATATATAAAGATAGGAACGTATTATGACGAAAAGTATGATGGAACAGCTTCCGTTGTTCTTGAGGTTGAGGATAACGGGATAGGTATAAAAAAGGAGCACAGGGATAAGATATTCAAGCCCTTCTTCACAACTAAGTCAGATGGGACAGGTCTTGGACTCCCTATGGTTTATAAGATAATTTTCAGTCATGGTGGTATGATAGATGTTATATCAGAGTATGGGAAAGGAAGTGTATTTAAGATACAGTTCAGGATAAATTAGATGGTAGTTCTTGTATTTCTTATCGTTTTCTCAGTCTCTTTCTCCTTTGAGGAGTGTTTAGAGAAATTCAATGAAGAGAGATATCTTTCAGCAGATAGATGTTTTTCAGGGATAAAAGGTGATAATATTCTCTATCCTTATGCTGTTTACTACAGGGTTATTATAGGAACTGTAACGGACAATCTGGACAGAGATGTAGAGTCAAAACTTAAAGATCTTGATCGTTACGCTGTCACCCATTACGGTTATCTCAGTCTGGCGAGATACTATCTTAAAGAAGATATAGAAAAAGCCTTAAGATACATAAAGATGGTTGACAAAAAAGCTCTCCTGAAAGAGGATATCCCTTACTATCTTTATCTGAAATCCGAGATTTACAGAAAGAATGGAGATAAAAAAAGATCGTTTCTGATAAAGAAAAAACTTGCCACACAGTTTACATACGATAGATATTACGGCTTCAGAACTTTTCTGGAGATAAAGGACAGACTTTCGGAGAATGATGTATATAAAGCTGTTGATACGTTGTCATCTTACAGAATGTTCAAGAGAGCCTTAAAGATACTTCCTTTAGTTTCTTACTCACAGAGATACCTTTATTACAGGACAGTTCTTAACATAAAAATGAGAAGGTATAAGGATGCGGAGAGATATTTTTATCTTATGGATAAAAAGTCCAGATGGTATCAAAGGGCTGTTTACTCAATGATCATCTTTAATCACAGGGATTATGAAAAGCAGAAAGAGTTTTTCAGGATGCTTTTAAAAACAAAAAATAAAAAGCTGATAACAAAGGCTGCCCATAAGCTTATGAAGAAGAGCTTTTACAGGAGTGAGTACAAAGATTTTGATTATTTTGCATCATTTATAAAAAAAGATTTCAGATACTACTCCGATAGAATCTGGTTTACATTTTTAAAGGAATACAGGAAGGGAAATTACAGAAAAGCCTCAAGAATACTGGAAAAGAGTATCAGGTATTTCTCAGACAGAGCAAAGATATACTACTGGCTTTATCTGACATACAGACATTTTGACAGAAAAAAAGCAGAAGAATATCTTGTAAAGGCTTCATCTTTAAACAGTAAAAGTTTTTACTCATTATGGGCTAAAGAGAAGACAGGTATAAAGAAGGTTTCTGTAAAGATAACCACAATTCCTGAAGTTGATTTAGACAGGAGATTAAAACTTATAAAAACACTTAAGATGAAAGGTTTTTACAGGGAAAGCTATATGGAAGCCCTTTATTACAAGAGGAAAGATGGAGATCTGATTAAACTTTACAGGGTTTTCCCTGAGTTTACAGCGAGGGATTTCTCTTTAAATAAGGATTACTACACATTATCCTATCCGAAGCCTTTTTCCCATATTGATAGAAAAAATATCGTTTACAGTATAATGAGACAGGAGAGCTTTTTTGACGCTTTTGCTGTGTCAAGATCAAACGCTGTAGGTCTTATGCAGATAATACCGCCAACGGCTAGATGGATAGCAAAAAAGTTAGGAAAGAAGGATTTTGATATCACTGATCTTTTTGATCCCCAGACAAATATAAAGTTTGGCAGATGGTATATAGATTACCTGATAGATAGATTTAAAGGAAATCTTTTCCATGCTATAGCATCTTACAACGGCGGTGAGGTTATTGTAAGGAAAGTTATTAAAAATAACAGGATTGAGGATGTGGCAGAGTTTATTGAGTATATACCTTACAATGAGACAAGAAATTATGTGAAAAAGGTTTACAGAAATCTTATCATTTATAATTATAAATATCCTTCAGAGAGGTAAAGATGTTTACAGGTCTTATTGAAGAGGTTGGTAGGATAACAGGAATAAGGTATAAATCTGGCGGTCTTTCTATAGATGTTAAGGCTGAGAAGATATTGGAGGGGACAAAAATAGGGGACAGTATAGCTATAAATGGTGTATGTCTGACAGTTACAGATATATACAGTGACGGATTCTCGTTTGATCTTTCACAGGAGACATTAAACAGAACCAGTTTTAAAGATGTGAAAGTTGGAGATTTTCTGAATCTGGAAAGGGCTTTGAGGGTCTCAGACAGACTTGGGGGACATATAGTCCAGGGTCATGTTGATACAACAGGTGTTATAACAGGTATTTCACCATCTGGAGATCATACAATCTTTACAGTCCAGTTTCCTTCAGATTATAGGGATCTTGTTGTGGAGAAAGGATCAATAGCTGTTGATGGTATAAGTCTTACTGTAAATGAGATCAATGATAGCAGGGTTAAGATAAATATAATCCCTCATACGATACAGAACACAAATCTAAGATACAGGAAAGTTGGGGATGTTGTAAATTTAGAGTTTGATATTCTGGGAAAGTATGTTCTCAATATGCTGAGAAGAACCGGTACTGTAAAAACCACAGAAAGTCTTGAAAATCTACTGGACAGATTTTAAGATAATGAAGATATAAAAAAGCAGGTAAAAGTTGAGAAGAAATAATAATAACAAGCATTACGGCAACGTAAAGCCTAAAAATTACAGAGCTATCTACGAGGAGAAGTTTTACAACATTCTCTTTCAGCTCAGATACCCTCTGATGACAGTCATATTCTTTACAACACTTGGTGTTCTTATGCTTATGATAATAAACAACAAGAGCGACGGTCAGAGTGTTCTTAACTACTTCTTCCACACAGTTATAACATTCTCAACAGTTGGATACACGGAAGGTTACGGAACTGAAAATGTGAATCTTAACAGATTTTTCTCAACACTTTTCATTATGATAAGTATTCCGCTTGTTTATATATATGGACTTGTAACAACTGTAAATGTTTTTTTGAACAGCAATATTACAGAAATATTCAGGTACTGGAGGATGTATAAAGCTATGGATCAGCTTAAAGGTCATTATATCATCTGTAGATTTAACGGTATTACAAGGGAGCTTATGAAGAATCTTAAAAAAAGGGGAATCAAGTATGTTCTTGTTGAGCCTGATCCTGCCCTTGAGGAGGATATAAAAAATTTTGGTGTTGAGTACTACGTCATAGATGAGCCCCATAAGAGAAGTGTTCTACTTGGTGTTGGGATAGAAAGGGCTAAAGGTGTTATATCAGCTTTTGAGGAGAACACACAGGATCTTTCGGTTATTGTTACGGCAAGGCTTATTAGACCTGATAAAGACAAGTTCTCCATATTTGCTACGGCTACTACGGAAGGCGCAGCTGAAAAGATGAAGCTTTTAGGGGCGACTGAGGTTATAGTTCCTGATGTTGCTGTTGGAAGAAGAATGTCCTCTTTCGTTTTACATCCTCCTTCACCTACGCTGAGTGGTTTTCTTGAGAAGATAGCTTATGGGGAGAGAACCGATATTGATATTATAGAAGTTAAGGTTGATCAGAACTCTGATCTTATAGGTAAAAAACTTAAGGAAGTTAAAATGAGACAGGAAACAGGGGCAACTATTGTGGCTATTGTCAGGGCAGATGGTAAAATGAAGATAGCACCTTCAGGTGATGCCGAGATAAAGTTGGGAGATTCATTGATAATACTTGGTCATCCAAAAGCTCTTAGAAGGGCTGAGGAGTTTTTTGAGGCACATCATATACAAAACAAAGAAGGAGAAAAGGTATCATGATAAACTGGGGAAAAGTATGGTCTGACTTTTTTATATTCCTTGCACTTACAAGTAATGTCGGTTTTATATTCAGTCATGATCCATACCAGCTTATTATAGCTATAGGTGTTAATCTTCTTGCTACAGTTTTAAAGTTTGGTGCGAAGAAGATACTTGCAGCAGAACTTCTTGCAACAGCTCTTGTTGCTGATCTTCATCTTATCCCTGCAACGATACTGTACTTTATGGAGTTTCATGTTCCTCTTGCTATAGGCCTTGCAATAGGAGCAGCTGTAGCAAATGTTATATCCATAATAATGCTTATTATTGAGATAATCTTTGAATATCTCAAGGAAGAAGAGATCTAACTTTTTATCTGTATCTGGTTTTTATACATATTTATTATCTCTTCTTCCGTTGTTGCATCTTCAGGCCTTTTATCAAACCTGTATCTCCCTGTAAACCTTGGAAATCTAAGTCCAAGTCCTCTGTTTATCTTTATCCTGTCCCATCCACATGTGTGAACCGGACTTAATGTGAGCTCTGCTCCTGTGATCTCAAGGACCAGGAAAGGCTCATACCATATATCAGCGGATAGTATTGAGTTAACACGGGGATGTTTATGGTCCAGGGTATGCTCCTTTAGCAGATCGTCAAGTTTTTTAAAATCATCCTCTTTGAATCCTGTTCCAACTTTACAGACGGTTTTAAACTGATCTGTTTCAGGATCGTAACACGCCATAAGAAGTGAGCCAAAATATCCGGTTCTTGCACCTTTCCCATAAAAAGCGCCAACAACAACAAGATCAAGAGTGTCTGCAAGGTGTGATTTGTAATCCCTTTTATATTTAATCCAGAGGAATCCCCTCTTTCCAGCCTGATAGATAGAGTCCTTCTGGAGAGATTTACATACTAAACCTTCACATCCATCCTCTATAGCCTGATGGAAGAATGATTCAAGATCTTCAACATTATCAACTATCTTTCTCTCAGAAAGGTTTATCCTCTCTGTTATCTTTATGTTCTCCTCAAGTATCTTTCTTCTCTCAGGATAAGGCTTTAATGTCAGATCCTCTCCATTAAGATACATGATATCAAATATAAAACCTGCTATCGGGTACATCATTATATGAAATCTTGTTACATACTTGACCCTTCTGTTCATAAGATCCTGAAATGGTCTTATAGCCCCTGATGATGGATCTATAACAACAGCCTCAAGCTCAATTATACATTCTTCCGGGATACTCTCCTTTAAAAACTCAATAAGGTCTGGAAACTGGTCTGTTATGTTCTCAAGTCTTCTTGAAAACAGGTAAAATGTGTCTCCCTTTCTGTGAACCTGTATTCTCTCTCCATCATACTTGTATTCTGCTCCAGCTTTTCCACCAAGTTTTTTAAGTATGTATGATGGTATGGCCATCCTTTCAGCAAGCATAGGTCTTATAGGTCTTCCTATCTCTATCTTTATATTTTTGACAGCATCTAAACCTTTTTCAGCAAGAATCCTTGCAACATAACCAAGATCAGAGGATATGTTGTAAGCTCTCTCTATTATCTCTCTGTTCTCCTTTTTTCCTGTGAAGGCTATTGAGAGGGCATCCATTATTGTGTTATCGCCTATACCAAGTCTTAATCTTTCAGTTATGGTTCTGAGAAGGTACTTAACCTCCAGTGGGGAAGCCTTCTTTAGAAGCTCAGTGAAAAGCTGTAGCTTCTTTTTTGTTGATCCGTATCCTGTAGTCTGGGCTATCTCCCTGAGCGTTCTGTAAACTTCCTCAACAGTTAAGATCCCTTCAGGCTTTACACCTTTTTCCTCGTAAAGCTTCTTTCCAGCGTCGCCAAGATCACCTGTCTGTAAAACCTGATGCTGGATATCATGTTCAGATATGTTCAGTACAGTTGATAGAGCTTTAATCGCGGACTTTTCACTGAAGTTGTAGTCAAGACCTGTGTATTCCGGTGCTATTCTTCCGATTGATAGATATACAACTTTATCTATCAGTTCTGGTGGTGTTTCTTTAAAAAGATCAACAAGAGCCTGTGTCATCTTTATCCTGCTTGTTGTCTCTTCAAGAATCTGGTAAAGCTGAGCTAACTTTGTGTATTCCATAACTCCCTCCATTTATGTTTCCTGTCATAAAGAGTTTTTTAAGATGGATATAATAATAAAGGTAGTAACTATCTAAGGGGGTATCAAATGGAATACTACGATGTGATTATAATAGGAGGAGGTCCTGCAGGACTGACAACAGCTCTGACACTTGCATCGGCAGAAGGTAAATTCCCGTTTGTTGAAGGGAAGAGATACCTCGTTATTTACGATCAGTACTCGGACCTTGACAAGGCTCTCTTAAACAACGTTCCGGGGATAGAAAAGGGAACCTATGGAAGAGATCTTTTAAAGAAGATCAGAGATCAGGTCAGTGAGTATGGATCTGTTGATCTTGTTCAGGACAGGGTTGTAAAAGCTGAAGGTGAAAAGGGAGATTTTAGAGTATATACAGAAAGTGGGAAGGGCTTCAGATCAGATATACTTGTTATAGCAACAGGTTTTCACAGGTTTGATATAGAAGGATTAGACATAAATGTTGTTCCCCATACCAGATCTCCAAGACCAAATAAGATAATGATTGAGAATAATGACAACCTTGTGAGAGATGGTCTGTATGTTGCCGGACTTGTTGCAGGGGAACCTACTATGTTTGTCTCAGCAGCAGGATCAGGTGCGAAGGTTGCATGTGATATACTCTCACTCTGGGCTGGAAAAACAGTTGTAGTACACGATGTTCCTGAAGGGGAATAAGGGAAGAACCCTTATTCCTGATTTAATAAAAATGTTGTTATAGTTCTTACCGGAAATCCTGTTGCACCTTTTGGATGATAGTACCATCCTTTTGTGTTATGTGCAGGACCTGCAATATCTATATGAACCCATGGTATCTTTTTATCAACAAACTTTTCAAGGAAAAGGCCAGCTGTTATTGCTCCACCGTATCTTGTTGTTCCAATGTTGTAGACATCAGCATGTGGAGCTTTTATATGTTCTCTTAGCATATCATTGAAAGGTAGAGGCCACATCCACTCACCTGTTCTCTTTGATATATCAAGTATCTGGTCTATCAGTCTCTCATCATTTCCCATAACACCTGCTGTATACTCACCAAGGGCTACAACACATGCTCCAGTTAGAGTTGCCATATCAATAATAGCGTCAGGTTTTAGTTCAGAGGCGTAACAGAGAGCATCTGCAAGGGTTAGCCTTCCCTCAGCGTCAGTATTTCCTATCTCAATAGTGACGCCATTTTTTGCCTTGATAATATCGTCAGGTCTGTAAGATCTTCCATCTGGCATATTTTCAGCGGCTGCTATTATACCGTGAACCTCAACATCTGGCTTTAACTGTCCTATAGCCTTGAATATCCCTAAGACAGCACAGGCACCTGATTTGTCAGCCTTCATCCATCTCATATAATCTCCAGGTTTTATGTTAAGACCTCCACTGTCAAATGTGAGACCTTTTCCTATTAGTGCTATCTTTTTCTTTGGTTTTTCAGGTCTGTATATGATATGGATAAATCTTGGTGGATTTGCACTTCCTTTCGCAACAGCGAGGTATGCGTTCATTCCCATCTTCTCAATCTCTTCCTCATCGTAAATCTTTACCTCAAAACCGTACTCTCTGGCTAGATCCTGTGCTATCTGTGCAAGCTTTTCAGGTGTTATAACATTCCCAGGTTCGTTAACAATATCCCTTGTAAAGTTCTGAGATTCTGCGAGGATCTTACCAACCTTAACAGACTGTTCAGCTTTATTTTTGAATCTTCTCTTTACCCTTATCTGGAGCTCTTTTATCCTGTACTCATCTTTTTTTGATAGATACTTATCAAATCTGTAATTTCCTAAAATAACACCTTCAACAACCGCCTGAGCTATACTGTCCTCACCTTCTTTTATCACTGATAGTGGTTCTGCATCTATGAGGAATCTGTCTATTTTAAGCTTTTTAGTGGTTTTTACGCTGATATTTCCAAGTCTTCTAACTTTATCAAGATCAGCCTTTCTTCTAGATCCAGCACCTATTAGTATCACATAGTCCATCTTTCCTTTTCCAAATGTAGGAACAACAAGTATCTTTCCATCACTTCCATCAAACTTCTGTTCTCTTTTCAGCTGGGATATAGCACCATCTAAAATCCTGTCTAAATCCTCAATCTCAGGGGATAGCTTCCTGTCCTCTTTAAATGAAAAGGATATTACAGCTCTTACTCTGGCATTTTTTAGATGTCCACTTGTTATTTTTATGTTCATTTTCATCCCTCTTTTTGTAATAATGTTCTTAACAAAATATTTTATCAAAAATCATTATACGGCAGGGAGGGTTTAAAATGAGAACATTTATCTTATCTACAGAAACATTTATTCCTGAGCTACTGGATCCTGTTGAGATCGTTAACGCTCTTTATCCTGTTGAAAAGGTGGGAAGGAGGGTAAATCTTCTTGCAAGAAAGATGGCGGAAAATATAGGTATTGAAAGAAGGCCTTTTGTTCTTGATCTTGAAAGTCTGCCAGAGAAAAGACTGAAAAAAAAGGAAAATCATCCTGCCCGGTGGGGAGAGAGGATAATAAACCGTTTTGTAGACCTTGTAGGAAGGGACAGTATTGGTTTTCTCTCTATATCTTACAACATCTCATATCATATTGATTATCTTCCAAATCTTATAACACAGATTGTAATGAAAACAGGATTAAAACTTGACCAGCCACCGGAGGAACTTCCCTACTATGGATGTGCATCAGGGGTGCTTTCTATAAAAAATGCTGTTTCTTACTGTAAAAGATCTGGTAAGGCTGCGATTGTATTTGTCTTTGATCAGTGTTCAAAGCTTGCATATACACCGTCCGATAGTAATGATCCTTATATTAAAAAAACGATGAAATCAAACCTCCTTTTCTCAGATGGAGCTGCGGGACTTATTATTATCCCTGAAAATATGAAGCCTTCAGGATCTTTACCTGAGATATTAGACATACAGACAGGTTATATCCCGGGTGACGGCATAAAGATGGAAAATGGAGCGTTCACATTAAATAACAGCGTAAAGAATATCGTTCCTCCTGTAGTTTCTGAAAAGGTTATAAAACCTGTTCTGGAAAAACACGGCATAGACAAGGAAGATATAAAGGAGTGGTCCATACATCAGGGAGGTCTGGCTATTATTGATAGATTTAAGGATGAAGAGGTTCTTGGACTTACCGAGGATCAGATAAAAAGATCAAAGGAGTTCTTCCACAGATATGGAAATTTGAGCTCACCAAGCTGTTTTCTTACATTTGACAGTTTTTTTAATGAAAACAGGGAAAGATCAGGTGATACAGGTATGATTGTAGGTTTTGGAGCAGGTTATTATATGGGGTCTGTTCTGTACAGGTGGGAATAGGGCTTCATTATGATCAAACTCATTTTTATATTAATATTCAGGGATTAATATATTGATCTAAATCAATAAACAGGAGGTTGGTAAAATGCCTAAGGTAAATACCTATGTAGATATCTCAGAGGTAGAAAAAGAGGCTAAAAAGGACTTTATAGACAGACATTCACCATTCGTACATGTGGAAGGTGAGGCTGTTAAAGGACAGAAGCTTAAAGTAAAGGTAAAGGTTGGTAATGAGTACTCCCATCCAGATGATTTTGATCATTATATAGCCTATGTTCAGCTCTGGGATGGAGATACACTTCTCGGTCAGGCTACATTTACACCTGGAACACTCGGAAATGAAAGAGGTCAGGTTGAGGTTGACTTTTATATTGTTCCAAAATCTAATAAACTTAAATTAAACGCTATGAGCTACTGCACCAAGCATGGCCTCTGGCAGAGTGAGTATGTAGAGGTTGAAGTTAAAGAGCCAGTTTCTGCATAATATTTAGGCCCCTCAGGGGCCTTTAAATTAATGATGGAGTGAAATTATGGATGAGAAAAAATTAAGCTCAAACCCTTTTATGACAAATATGAAATTCCTTGAAAATGTGCAGGAAGGTACAGAGTTTGAAAGGATTCTGAAGATACTTACAGTTCCTTCAAAAAGCGGTATTTATATATCAAGATACGATATAAGGGAGCTGGGAAAGTCTTTAGGTGTTCAGCTTCCTGTCAGAGAGAGAAAGGAGATGTTAAAGGATCTTTTCATATACGCAAAACAGATGGATAATCTTAAAGGTTTTATAGATCTTTTAATCTCTTTTGTTGATCACAGAATTTCCCAGTACAGGGAACTTCAGGAGAGATACCCAAAATCATCATCTCTTATGGAAAAATGGGTTAAAAAAGCTGAGTCATTGAAAACATTCCTGGAAAATATGAAAAAAGAGGTTGATATATACAGGAATATCTAGGGGCGAAGCTGAAGCAGGATATCATCCCCGAATCTTTTTATATCTTCAAGATGGAGATTTATACTTTTATCAACAGTATCAATTCCAAGTTTTCCAAAAGAGGATATACCATCCTCTCCTATAATCTTAGGTGCTATAAAAACGGAAATTCTGTCAAACAGCTTTTCCTTTAAAAACTGCGTTATCAGATCTCTCCCTCCTTCAATAAATAGATGAACAACATCCAGAGAGTAAAGATTTTTTAATATATCGTTCAGATCAAACCTTCTATTTTTTAATGGGAGTCTAACTATCTGGACACCTTTATCTTCAAGCCTTTTTATCTTATTCCTATCAGCGATGTCTGATGTGAACAGAACAGTTTTCGCTTCATTATTAAACACATTATAATCTTCTGGAATTTTTAGATCTTTATCCAGAACCACTCTTAAAGGCTGTCTCTCCGTTTCAGTGTATCTTACGGTTAAATTTGGGTTATCTTTAAGAACTGTGTTTGTTCCGACCATTATCGCTGTTGATTCCCTACGAAGTTTATGTACGTATCTCCTTGATTCTTCAGATGTTATCCATTTTGATGATCCTGTTCCTGTTGCTATCTTACCATCCAAGGATTGAGCTATTTTCAGGTGTATAAAAGGTCTTTTTTCCTTAATATAAACGAAAAAGTCTTCATTTAACTTTCTTGCCTCATCCTGAAGAACACCTACAACTGTTTCTATCCCGTGTTTTTTTAGGATTTCAACACCTTTACCTGAGACCTGAGGATTAGGATCAACTGTGGCTATAACAACCCTTTTTATTCTCCTGTCTATTATTGCCTCTGTACATGGTGGTGTTCTTCCGTAATGGCAGCAGGGCTCAAGTGTTACGTACATAGTTGAGCCTTCCAGGTTAAAACCTTTTTTTATGGCATCATTTATAGCCTCCCTTTCCGCGTGGGGCATGCCTGCTTTTTTATGAAACCCTTTTCCAATTATCTTTCCATCTTTAACGATAACAGCTCCCACAGTAGGGTTTGGGTGTGTGAGACCTTTTCTGAGCTCAGCTAACCTCAAAGCCTCTTTCATAAATATTTCATCATTTACCCTTTCCATATTGTTCAGCTCCCTGTCAGGATTTATATTTAAAAACAGTTAAATTTTAACAGGGGATAAAAATGTATAACATAAACAGGGATTTAGCAAACATATTCAAGAAGATGGCAGCTATATACGAGTTTTTAGATGACAGGTTCAGGGCTATGGCTTACCAGAGAGCGGCCCACATTATAGAGGATCTTCCAGAGGATATTAGAAATTATATTGTTTCTGGAAAGCTCTATATGATAAGAGGGATAGGACCAAGTATTGCCTCAAAGATTGAGGAGTATGTTAAAACCGGAAAGATCCAGAAGTTTGAAGAACTGAAAAAACAGGTTCCAGAGGATTTTATTGAGCTTATAGACCTTCCAGGTTTTGGTCCAAAAACCCTTAAGAAAATACATGATGAGCTTGGTATAAGCACTAAGGAAGAGCTCGTTAAAGCTCTAAAGGACGGAAGGGTTGAAAAGCTTGAGGGATTCGGTCCTAAAAAGGTTGAGAATATGCTCAAAGGTCTACAGATGTATGAGATATCAAAGAGAAGAATTATACTCTGGGAGGCACTGCAGATATCGGAGTATCTTAAGGAAAAGCTAAAATCAGGGCTGAAAGAGATAAAAAAGATAGAGGTTGCAGGAAGTGTAAGGAGGAGAAAGGAGACTATAGGAGATATAGATATCCTTGTAACTGCTGAAGATAAATATAGATCAAAGATAATGGATTTTTTCACATCCATTGAAGAGGTCTCGGAGGTTCTTGTTAAAGGTCCAAAAAAATCATCTGTAATAATGAAGTTTGAAGGAAAGGAGAGGCAGGTTGATCTAAGAATCTTTAATGATGATGAGTGGGGAGCTGCCCTTCAGTATTTTACAGGCTCAAAACAGCATAACGTTCATCTGAGGGAGATAGCAAAAGAGAAGGGACTTAAGATAAATGAGTACGGTGTTTTTGATGCAAAAACAGACAAAAAGATAGCAGGTGAGACTGAGGAGAGTGTTTATCAGTCTGTAGGTCTGAAATGGATACCTCCAGAGCTGAGGGAGGATAGAGGTGAGATTGAGGCTTCTATGAGGGATGCCCTTCCCGACCTTGTTGAGCTTAAAGATATAAAAGGTGATCTTCATGTCCATTCAACATGGTCTGATGGCGTCGTATCAATTAAAGAGATTATAGATTTTGTCAAAAAGAAGTACAGATATGATTATATAGCCATAACTGATCACTCAAAATCACAGAGGGTTGCACACGGTCTTGATGAGGGAAGGCTTTTAGAGGAGATAAATGAGATAAAGCTTTTAAACAAGATGATAGGATTTGATTTTGTAAAAACAGGAATAGAGGTTGATATTCTTTTAGATGGCTCACTTGATCTACCAGATGATGTTCTGTCAAAACTTGACTGGGTTGTTGCCTCCGTTCACAGCCATTTTAATAGAGATAACACAGACAGGATAATAAAGGCTATGGAAAACCCTTATGTTAATGTTATCGGTCATATGACAGGAAGGCTGATAGGACTGAGGGAAGGATATCCTGTTGATATGAATGCTGTTATAAAGGCTGCTAAAGAGACAGGAACAGCTCTTGAGATTAACGCACAGCCAAGAAGGATGGATATTGATGAGATCTGGATTAGAAAAGCTGTTGAAGAAGGGGTAAAGCTTGTTATCTCAACTGATGCTCATAACCTTGGAAATTTTGCATTTATGGAGATAGGTGTTTATATAGCAAGGAGAGGCTGGGCTGAAAAGAAGGACATACTCAACACGGGAAGCTGGAAGGATATACAGAGATTTATAACGGAAAAGAGAAAAAGGTTTGGTGTGAAGTATGTTTAATAAGGGGGGAGTGTTATGTATTCTGTCCGCAGTATTGTTAAAGGAGGCTCATTTAATGATACTGTCTTTGAGACATTCAGGGAGATGTTAGGAGATGAGAAGTACAATGAACTTAAGGATTTTTTAGATTTTTACAGAATTGAGTGCAGGGTTGATGAAAAGAACAGGCTTGTTATATCTATCTATTTTTCCTATGAGAAGAAATGGTATGATGTTGCCATGGTTGATCTTAATGATGGAAGTATAAAGAAATTTTTAACGGACAGGGAGTTCATATCAAAGATAAATAATGAGAACCTCTATATACTCTCTAATCTTGAAAGTGAGATAAAGAGAACATCAACTGTTATACTGTCCATAATAGCCTTTCTTATAGGGGCATCAATCGGAATCATAATCTTGCAGATCCTTTAATGTTAAAATATTTTTCAATAAAAATTCTGGAGGATTAGATTGGTAAGAGTCAGGTTTGCCCCAAGTCCAACTGGATATCTTCACCTTGGAAATGCAAGAACAGCTCTTTTTAACTATATCTATGCAAGACACACAGGTGGAAAACTTATACTCAGAATAGAGGACACGGACAGGGAGAGATCTAAGAAAGAGTATGAGGATTTGCTTATTGATGATCTTAAATGGCTTGGTATAGAGTGGGATGAAGGTCCTGATATCGGTGGTGATTATGGACCTTACAGACAGTCTGAAAGGACTGATATATACAATCAGTATGTTGAGAAGCTTAAAGAGTCAGGTCATATTTACAAATGTTTCTGCAGTCCAGAGGAGCTTGAGGAAGAAAGGAAGAAGGCTCTCTCAGAGGGAAGGCCACCAAGATACAGCGGGAAGTGCAGAAATCTGACTGAAGATCAGATAAAAAAGTTAGAGTCTGAAGGAAAACCTTATGTATGGAGATTTAGAGTTCCGGACGGTGAGTTTATCATATTTGAGGATGTTATAAAGGGAACTGTTGAGATAAATGTTGATGAGTTTGGTGATTTTGTTATTGTGAGATCAGATGGATCACCGGTTTATAACTTTGTTGTTGTTGTGGATGATGCTCTGATGAAGATAACAGATGTTATAAGAGGAGAAGATCACCTTTCAAACACACCTAAGCAGATACTTATTTACAGAGCTTTAGGCTTTGAAGAGCCGAGATTTGCACACCTCCCGATAATATTAGGTGAGGACAGAAGTAAGCTCTCAAAGAGACATGGGGCTGTTTCTGTAAGGGCCTTCAGGGATGATGGTTATGTGTCAGAGGCGATGTTTAACGGTCTTTCTTTACTTGGGTGGCACCCAAAAGGAGATAATGAGGTTCTCTCAAAGGAAGAGATAATAAGGGAGTTTGATATAAAGGATATACATAATGCACCTGCTGTATTTGACAGAGCGAAACTAAGATGGCTTAACGGTGTTTATATCAGAGAGAAGATAGATCTTGACGATCTGACAGAAAGAGCTGTACCTTTCTTTGAAGGTTTTGGGTATAAAGCTGATTTTGATTATTACAGAAAGGTTATGGAAGCTATAAGGGACAGCCTTGAGACATTAATGGATATAGAGCAGAGGGCAAAACCATTTTTTGTTGATGACTTCCATTATGAAGAGGATGCACAGCAGTTCTTAAAGGATGAAACCGGATATAGGGTTGTACAGCTTTTCTACGAGAAAGTAAAGGATATGGATGAGATAAAAAAGGAGGATTTCAAAAGGATAACAAAAGAGATACAGAAAGAGCTTGGAGTTAAAGGTAAAAATCTTTTTATGCCTATCAGGGTTGCCCTTACAGGTGTTACATCAGGTGTTGATATGGCTGTTCTTGTTGAGGTTATAGGAGTTGAGAGGGTAAAACACAGATTACAGAGAGCCTTAGAGTATTTCGGGTAGTACTATGATCAGATGGGTTATAGAAAATCTTGGCGGGAGCAGAGCTCCAGAGCCAGAAGAGCTTGATATATGGGTAAATGAAGGTGTTAATACTGTAATAAATCTTTTAGGTGGAGATTACGGTAGTTTTATAGCTGAAAAACAGAGAGAGAAAGGTTTTGAGGTTATAAGGATACCATTTTCTATGGCTGATCCCATCCCTGAGGAAGAGTTTACAGCTGTTTATGAGTATGTTGATCAGTTAAGAGAAGATAGAAAAAAGGTTGTTGTTCACTGTAAGTATGGACAGGCGAGAAGTGGAACATTCTTAGCAGGTTATCTTATACATTCTGGTTATTCCTATGAGGAAGCTCTAAACACAGTTTTTTCTAAAGGTTTCACTCCCCATACAGAGTACCAGATAAGATTCCTTAAGGAGCTTTATGAGAAGTTAAGATCTGATGTTAGAGATTAAGGATCTTAGAAGGCTTAAGATCGTCTTTAAAA
Organism: Persephonella marina EX-H1; assembly: GCF_000021565.1. Taxonomy (NCBI): domain Bacteria; kingdom Pseudomonadati; phylum Aquificota; class Aquificia; order Aquificales; family Hydrogenothermaceae; genus Persephonella; species Persephonella marina. Next base: position 1,826,306 of record NC_012440.1, read on the forward strand.
AAGACGGGAAAATATTAGATAGAGCATTTTTTGACAGGCTTATTGAGAATACTGAAGATAAAGATCTGAAAAACTTTCTTATAGGCTGCAGGCATACAGTAGAAAGACATTACACGGAAGCGTTAAAATGGTTTCTTATATCAGACTGTGATGACAGCAGGGTTATGATAGTCCTTCTCTCATATAAATTGGGGGATGATTTTCTTTTTGATGAGTATTATGAAGAAGATCTTGTTTTTGGTGAAACACTGAAAAAACTTGACATTGAAGTCTATCTCCAGACCGGAGAAAAGGAGTACAGGGTAGATAAGGATCTGATTAGGGAATTAAACAGGATCTAACCTTCCAAGACCGAAGCTAACAGACTTTCCTATATTCACAACCCTTAGTAGCTCAATATATGGGTACACCTCTTCAAGATCTCCTTCTATTGTAAAACTTCCCTCAAAAGCTGGTATCTTCATCTTCCTCTTTTTTCTGTTAGACCATCTTTCCATAGGACTGGGTTTAAGGTTTATATCTTTAAGCTGAAACCTTTCAGGATTTAAAAAGATCCTTTCAGACTTTATGCCGTAGTTTACTGCAACATTACTTATTCTTAGAACCATAGCTTTTAGAAATATGTCCTTATCAAACTGATTGAATTTTAGGTGATCACCTTTTATCTTTATTGAGGATGGATAAAGCCTTATCCTTATTCTGTCTCTTCCGGTTCTCAGATCAAAAAAGCTTGATGCATCAAATCTCGGAACAAAGCTTTTTAATGGATAGTAGCTCTCATCAAAAGGATGGTAGTAGTAAACCCTATCTGTTTTTATGTATCTCTCCTTTCCAAGATTGAAGATCCCATTTAGACTTTCTGTAATAAACTCCCAGTAGTTTGATGCAGCGCCTAAAAGTGTTATATCAACTGATATAGTATCCCCTTCTTTAAGATCCCTTCTTTCGTAAGGAGGTTTTAAGACATACTTTGAGGGCTGGTTCAGTATTGATTCTGTCTCAAATATAACTGTGTACGGACAAGATTTTTTAAACTCACAGTTTATACATTCCTCACGTGGTTTTATACATACTATCTTCCTCAGTCTTCTACCCAGTATCCCCCTGAATGATGAGCCTAAGAAGTAAGGCTGTCTGAAAGGTTTTAATACCTTATATTCTATCCTTATCTGTGAGAACTCAAAGTTTATCATAATGATAGGTATTATAATTTTTTTACAACGGGATTAAAAGCCTTTGAACTCACGATAACTTTATCCCCTACAGATATCTCATCCCTGTCTGAGAGAACAACCTCAACAAGATTATCACCTATCTCAATTGTTGCTATATAGATAGTGTCTGCCTTTTTTATCTGGAGGACATTTCCTATAAATGAGAACTTCCCTGATATATTTTTTTCAATAAAGACCTTCCTTGGAGATCCCTCCTTTATAATCCTTCCCTTTTCTATCCATACTACCCTGTCTGAGAGCTTGAAAACCTCTGTTTTATCGTGTGAAACAAGTATCGTAGTAAGATTAAAAACTCTGTGTATCCTCTTTATCTCTTCCTGTAGTTTTTCCCTTATGGAAAAATCAAGGGCTGAAAGAGGCTCATCGAGCAGTAGTATTGAAGGTTCCCTTGCCAAAGCCCTCGCAACTGCCACTCTCTGCTGCTGACCCCCTGAAAGTGTGTCAGGATACCTGTCCTTAAGATCTTCAAGATGCACAGTTTTTAAAAGTTCTATAGCTTTTTCCCTGTCAGGTCTGTCCATAGCAAATAGAATATTTTCAAGGACTGTCATATTTGGAAAAAGGGCGTAATTCTGGAAAACAAAACCTATATTTCTTTTCTGGGGAGGAAGATCTATCCCCTTTTCACTGTCAAAATAGACCTTCCCATCAATCTCTATTTTCCCTCTATCAGGCTTTTCAAGTCCTGATATCATTCTGAGAACTGTTGTCTTCCCGCTTCCTGATCTTCCAAAGAGTGTTACAAACTCTCCTTTTTTGATATGAAGATCAAGTCTTAGCGAGAATCTCCCACCGTCTCCTAAAAGCTCTTTCTCAATATTTATCCTTATCATAACCTTCCATTCACCTCAAATCTTTTGTTAAGAATATAAACAGTCAGAAGCGTCAGAAACGAAAATCCAAGTAAAACAGCGGCATAGATATGTGCTGTAGTGTAATCAAGTTTCTCAACAGCCTCATATATAGCTATGGACACAACCTTTGTCTCCCCTTCAATGCTTCCCCCTATCATCAGGACAACACCAAACTCACCTACTGTGTGGGCGAAAGAGAGAACTGTTCCCGTTATGATTGCAGGTTTCATGTTTGGGAGTATAACTGAGAACAGGGTTCTTATCCTTGATTTTCCAAGTGTGTAGGCTGCTTCTATAAAGGATCTGTTTACACTTTTAAAACCTGATATGAGAGGATGAACCATAAATGGAAAGCTGAATATAACAGAGGCAAAAACAAGACCTTCAAAATGGAATGCAAGCTGATGTCCTGCTATCTTTTCCCATATATTACCTAAAAAACCTTTCTTACTGAAAAGGAGAAGGAGGTAAAATCCTAAAACTGTTGGTGGGAGAACAAGTGGAAGGGCTATTAAAGCCTCAACCACAGGTTTGAACCTGAAGTTTGAGTAAGCTATAAGATATGATAAAGGAATCCCTATTATAAGAAGAAGAAGGGTTGTTATAGATGCAAGCTTGAATGTGAGTATAAAAGATGTTGTATCAAATTCCATCACAGTACCTCAACTGTTATCTCATTTGGTCTTACAAGGAAGTTGATAACATCATTCTGTTTTAGACCCAGAAGATCCACAGATTTTTTAGGTATTACGGAAGAAAATATATTATCACCTGATCTCAGTAGGATCTTTGAAAGTATCTTCCCGTTTTCCACAGACTCAATCTGAGCATCAAACATATTCAGGAAAGATTCTTTAAGAAAAGAGCAGTTTTTAAATATCTCAACCTCTGTTTCCTTAAACAGGAGATTCACATTTTTACCCTCCCTCATATAGTCTGCTGTCTCAGGTGTTTCTAAGAGAACAACACTGAAATTTCCTATATCAGTTTTTACAGTTATTATTGATAAAAAGCTGTCACTTTCTATCTTTGATATAACACCTTTAATGCTGTTCATACATATCTCCTTCAGGGAATGTATAACCAAAATTTCTGAAAACAGCCTTTACATTTTCTTTTTTCAGGAAATTTAAAAATCTTGATACTGTCTTAGAATTTTCATTATTCAGTATGATATAACCCTGTCTTATAGGTGAGTAGCATTCCTGATCAATTATTATGTACTCACCTTTATCTTTCATCCTTTTACTTTTTGCCAGTGAAAGAGCTATAAATCCTATATCTGCTGCTCCTGTCTCTACAAACTGTGCTGTCTTTGAGATATTCTCACCGATCACAAGTTTGTCTTTAACTTTATCGTACAGACCTGTTTTTTTCAGGCATTCAAAAGCCGCCTTCCCGTAGGGTGCAAGCTCAGGATTTGCGATAGCTATCTTTTCAACATCTGGATTCAGGACTGTGTTCAGGCCTTCAAGCCTGATACCTGAGCTTTTTCCCGTCCAGAGAACGATCTTTCCTAAAAGGAAAACCTCCGGTTCTGATCTGACATATCCATTTCTGTAAAGCTCTTTCAGATATTTCATATTAGCTGAGAAAAATATATCAAAAGGAGCACCTCTTATTATCTGGTGGTAACCTTTTCCGGAAGAGCCGTAAATAATTCTGATTTTATCGTCAGGATGCTCCCTTTCATACAGGGATTTTACCCTATCAAACACATAGGAGAAGTTTGATGCTGCGTATACCGTCAGCTCTCCACTGTAGCTCATACCTGTGACGGTTATCACAAGTAGTAATATAAATCTCAGCATCTCAACCTCCGTAATATTCTGTAAAATATAACCACAAAAACTTAAAAAAATTAAAACTTCCCTATAATGATGTCTGAAGCTTTAATAACTGCCAGAACCTCCTTTCCTTCTTTAAGGTCAAGTCTGTCAATAGATTCTGATGTTACTATTCCTGTTATGACAGTGCTACCTGCGGATATCTTAACCTCAGAATTAACATCTCCCTTTACCACCCTTGTTATCTTTCCTTTTATCCTGTTCTCGGCTGATATACCCAGTTCTTCAGGTAAGGCTACAAGAACATCAGAGGCTTTTATTATCATAAATATCTCATCTCCCTCTTTAAGTTCTAACTGATCGAGAGATTCCTTTGTTATGACAGATCTCAGTTTCTGCCCATCTGATAGCTCAGCAGTGACCTGGGCGTTTACCTGATCCCTTTTTATATCTGATATCCTCGCTGTTATATGATTTCTCGCTGAAATCTTCATACTTAATCTCCTGTAAAGGTTTAAAAGTTCCTCTGTGCTGTCCAACTTTAATGAGAGCTCCTGTGATACTTTTGTTAGAATACTCTCTAAAGTTCTGTACTGTTTTATCAGGCTTTTTCCATACTCAGTGAGATACGTTTTTCCACCACCTTTCCCACCTGATTTACTTACAACCACCGGATAGGGTGAGAGATTGTTCAATGCATCGATATTGTCCCATGCTGTTTTATAACTCATCTTGAGCTCTTTAGCTGCCCTTGATATAGAGCCGTACTTATCAATAAGTTCAAGTAGTTTTATCCTTCCCTTTCCTAGGTATCCCCTATCCTCAATGTTCAGAAATATCTCTGTGTTTAATCTCTTCATATCAACCTCGTTATATTACTAATAATATAACGAAAAAACATTTATGTGAACAGTTTTGAAAAAATCAGGAAAAGTTTATATATTATTAGATATATTTAAAAAAATTTAGTAAGTTCCTGTAAAAAAATATCAAGCAGTTCATTTTTGATTGTTGATAATACTTAATCTTTAAATTTTTATCTAAAAACTTCAGTTTTTAAGCTTTTTAAAACAAAAATAAAAGGAGGTAGGTGTATGAAACTGTGGCTGTTTGGTCTTTACGGTATTGTGGCCACAACAGCCGTGGCAGGGGATAGGGCTGTAAAGAAGGGAATTACGGACACAACAGGTCTTGTTTCATCACTTCCTGTTTTTAAGGATCTTGAAAGATACTCTCCACTGAATTTTGATCAGTTCGGAGGACATGAGATAAGGGCACTGGATAGAAATCTGTACAGTGAACTTTTTTCTCACTGGGAGGAAAATCAACATTTTGATTACAGAATACTTAAAGAACTGGAAGAAGATCTTAAAGATATAAAGGCTAAAAAAGGAACAGCTTTAAACTGTGGGTCAGGTGTTTTAGAGGAGTTAAAGCCTGTCAGCACTCTTGAGGATGAGGGACTATCACTTGAGCAGATCGTTGAAAGGATTGAAAAGGATATACTTGAGTTTAAAGATGATGAGACTGTTGCTGTAAATGTAGCATCAACAGAACCTGTTATCCCTTATGATCAGGAAGTTCACGGATCACTTGAAGGTTTTGAAAGGGCTATAAAGGAGAACAGAAAAGACAGGATATCAGCTTCTATGATCTATGCTTATGTATCTTTAAAAAATGGAATTCCTTACGGAAACTTTACACCAAGTGCAGGTTCTGGAATTCCCGCTTTGAAGGAGCTTGCTGAAAAGAATGGTGTTCCACATGCAGGAAATGATGGGAAGACAGGAGAAACACTAGTAAAGACTACACTTGCTCCTATGTTTGCATACAGAAATCTTAAAGTTTTAGGATGGATGGGTTACAACATACTTGGTGATCTTGACGGTAAGGTTTTATCACACAAACAGAATAAAGAGAGTAAAGTTGTCTCAAAGGATAAGGTTGTAAGCAAGATATTAGGTTATGAGCCTTACACGATTACAGAGATAAACTACTTCCCATCTTTACAGGATAACAAAACAGCCTTTGATTTTATCCATTATCAGGGATTCTTGGGAACAAAAATGAAGTTCTATTTCACATGGGATGCTGTTGATGCTATTGTTGCTGCTCCACTTGTTCTTGATATTGCAAGATTCCTTAACTTTGCGAAGAAAAAGGGTGTAAAAGGGGTTGTTAAAGAGCTTGCATTCTTCTTCAAGTCACCAATGGATACAGATGAGTACAACACACATAAACAGTTTGAAACATTAGTAAACTGGTACAGATCACTGAAATGAAGGCGGTAATACTTGCAGCAGGATACGGAAAGAGAATGGGGGGTGATACCCCCAAGCCTCTTGTAGAACTTTACGGTCTTCCTCTTATTGAGCATAAGATAAGAAAGCTGGATGGATACGAGATAATCGTTGTGTACCATGATGAGAGAATAAAAGATCATATCCAGAAAAGATTTCCACGGATAAAACTTGTTTACAACCCTTATCCGGAAAGGGAGAATGGGTACAGCCTTTACTGTGTGAAAGATCTTATAAAAGAAGGGGAGAGTTTTATTCTTCTTATGGCTGATCATTATTATGATGAAGGGTTTTATAGAGATATCAATCCTATAAATCAGACAACAGTTTATGTTTCAGCAAAATGTTATCAGGAAGATGAGGCTACAAAGGTTAAAGTTCAGGGAGATAAGGTTATAAAGATAGGAAAAGGAATAGATGATTATGATTATTTTGATACAGGATTCTTTGTCTGCAGTTATGAGTCTCTTGTATATGCTGAGAGGGCTGTCAGTCAGAGAGAAAAGGTAAAGCTTTCGGATATAATGCAGCTGCTTGCAGATGATGGAAGGCTGAGTTACAAGGTTATGGATGAGTTCTGGATTGATATAGATACAAAAGAGGATCTCAAAAAGGCTGAAGAGTTTATCAGGAGATCACTTATAAAGCCAACAGATGGGATCATATCAAAATTTTTAAACAGAAAGATATCTACAAGAATAACCCCTTTTTTACTCAGGTATGATTTTATAACGCCAAACAGGATAACAGTTTTTGTCTCCCTTCTTGGTTTTCTGACTTCAGTTCTTTTTTATTTTAAATACTATCTTTTAGCCGGTATTATGACCCAGATTGTTTCTATAATAGACGGTTGTGATGGTGAGGTTGCCAGGATAAAAAATCTCTCATCAAGGTTTGGTGCTGTTCTTGATTCAGTTCTTGACAGGTATGTTGATATATTTATAATCTCAGCGATTTTCTTATCCATTGAGAAGGATATCTTTCTGAGTCTCTCTTTTATACCTGCGTTAACAGGATCAGTTCTTGTCAGCTATGTCTCCCATCTTTCAGGATGGAGACCTTACCTTGCAACAAGGGATATAAGACTTTTTTTAGTTATGGTATTCAGTATCTTATTTTCTCTTTACGAGAACATGATTTACGCTTTCTTTGCTGTCATTGCTGTCATTACTCATGTATCTGTAATTTTTACACTGCTCAGATTAAGATCATGATCCTTTATTTTGGGTAATTTTCACCTCCCTATTCATAATTGACTATTAAATTTAATATTAAGAAAAGAGGGAGGTGAATGAAAATGTATATTAAATCTTTAAGAAAACTGACTTTGGTTCTTTTTGTCTCATTGATCCCTGTTCTGTTTGTCTCATGTGGTGGAGGCGGTGGCGGTGGAGGTGAAACTCCACAGGTTCAGACACAGTCCGTTGAGATTTCAGGAAAGGTTACAATTAATGGATCTGCTCCAACAAACACTACATTCAGTATCACAGCAAATGTGATTGATAAGGATGGAAAAGTGATCTCTACAGAAACAACGACAACAGCTTTAAATCAGCAGAATCAACAGATTAATGGATCTTACTCTTTAAAAGCAGGTCTTGTATCCGGAGGGAAGGTAGTAATAACCGCTGAGGCTCCAGGGTACACCAAGGCAACAAAAACTATTGATTACCAGGCTGGCTCAAGTCTTACTGTTAATCTTGATGTTAAAGAGGTGGTAACACAGACGGTTACAGTTAATCAGGGAATAGTTATAAATTCAGCAGGAAAGGAGTATGTAAGAATAGCATTCTTCAAAGATCAGAAAACAGGTAAACTTATGGCCAAGACCGGTTTACAGGCTTTAAGTGCAGACACTTCAGAAAAGGTTTTAGATCTTGCTATCCCGTTAAACAAGCTCCAATCCGGAACAGAACAGCTTAACGTTAGCTACAAATCTTACACACCTTCCATCCCATCAGATTATCAGGATTTTCCAGGAACTGAGACAACTGACGGAGATCAGCTTGTATCCTTCGGATTTGATTATCTTGAGATAACCGATCAGGAAGGTAAAAATCCTTTCGTAAGCTCACAGGGAATAACCGCCCAGCTTGTAAATGGAGAGTACTACAGAATACTGAGAGAGGTTGACTGTGATCAGATAAAAAATCTTATAGATACAGGTGCTCTTGTTGATGAAGATCCTGCAAAAGAAGGAATACAGTTTACATTTTATGCTTTTGATTTTGATCAGGGAGGCTGGGTAACAGCCGGTCAGGGAACATTTGTTGAAAACAGCGGAATAGACTTTATGAATACTGAATGGGACACAATTGTCAGTAGTGGTTGTGATCCTAACTCAACCTCAACAGATCCAACTGATAACTCTGCAGGCTGTGCTGAGTATGGAATTATTACAGATATAAACAATATATGTGATGGAACTGACATAGATTATGTTGTTGTTAGCGTTACAAATCCAGCTCTTGAGTGGAAAAATCTTGATTATATTATCCCTGCAGGATCTGAGATCTCTTGTAACATAAAGGTTGTTGATGAGAACAACAACCCTATTGCAGGTGCTTATGTTTCGGCAAATGCCAATTGTATGGCTTATGTTGATGGTATGACAGACTCAAATGGTAATGTGACACTTTCAACTATAGGATACTCAACATCCTGTACAGCTGATGTGGAAGCATGGTATATGATGAATGAGGGAGCTAAAACAGCAGACTTTAACGACAACTGCAGTGTAACAATACAGATCTCTAATCCTTACAAATGTACAGTAGAAGGTAGAGTTGTTGATGAGAATAATAGTCCTGTAGAAGGAATGATCGTCTGGACATGGACACTAGATTATAACTATACAGGTATCTCTGCAACACAGTATTATGAGGATTTTCCTGTTGGTGTAACGGACAGCAATGGAAACTTCTCTGTTAAAACAAAATGTAATGAACAGGGGTATGTTTACGCAAAATTTGAAAGCAGAATGTTCAACGTTAATGGAACAAAAGATAATGATGAGATAAGTGATGACGGATCAAAAGTTAACGTAGGAAAAATACAGATTAAGAATACACCACCTTACGCAACACTTTATGTTGATACTGATCCTGCAGTTGGTAAAGCTATTCCTATTGAACTCTGTGCATACGATATGGAAGGGGATTATCCTGTAATCTACAGTATAATAGTTAAAAAAGATGGAAATACTGTTCAGACATTCACAGGACAGATAGATTCAACAACATTCTGTGTTACACACTCATACACAATTGATACTGCAGGTACATACTCAGTTACAGCAGAACTTACAGACAGCAAAGGTAAAAAAGGATACTCTATAAATGATCTTGTAGGTAACATAGCTGCTGATGGTCATTATCTTGTTGGAGATATCTCTGCCGGTGGAATGAGATACAGTTGGGAAGGTTTCACAGGTGTTTCTATATGGCTGTGGGGTGGATTTGAAGACAGCGATATTACACATAGTATAAGTTCGAATGTTTCTTACACATGTTACGATGGAAATAATAATGTAAAAATATCAGGTAGTGCAACCGGAACCGATTATATTGAAGCCTATGACTACGATGACACAGGTAATGCTGTCTACTGTGAGTTCACAATTAGTGCGAATGATGGTGGAACAGCTTCATTTACACATACCAAGAAGATCAATATAATAGATCAGTAAGTTGAAAGGGGCTTTAAAGCCCCTTTTTTTATAAAACCTCGGCAAGTTCAAGGCTGTAAACGTCAGATATTCCTTCCCTTGCTGAGACTCCAAGAAGTCTATCTGCATAGCTTGCCATCGTATCTCTCAGTGTTACAACTATAAACTGTGCTTCCTGAGAAAGCTCCTTCATAAGCTCTGCTATCTTCCTTGCATTTGCATCATCAAGGTGAGCATCAACCTCATCAAAGTAGTAGAAAGGAGCAGGTCTGTACTGCTGAACAGCAAAGAGGAAAGCAAGAGCTGTCAGTGTTTTCTCACCACCTGACATGATCTCAAGTCTTTTAACATCCTTACCTCTTGGTCTTGCCTTAAGGAGTATCCCCCCTGACAGTGGGTCGTCCTCATTCTCTATCTCAAGATAGGCTTTACCGCCAGGTGACAGTCTTCTGAATATCTTTCCAAGGTTTTTATTTACAGCCTCATAAACTTCCATAAAGGCTTTTATCTTTTTCTCTTCAAGGCTTTCAATCATCTCTTCTATGGACTTTTTCTCCTCAATAAGAACCTTAAGTTTCTGGCTGAGATCATCAAATCTCTCTTTTATCTGGTCGTAATCCTCAAGGGCTTTCTGGTTTACAGCTCCAATAGACTGTCTTTTCTCCTGTAGTTCCTTTAGCTCTTTTTCTAAAACTTTAAGATCACCTTCTACAGGTTCACCTTCATACTCCTCTTTAAGTATCTCTATCTCATCTTTTAGATCCTCAACCTTCTGCTCTAACTTACCTTTATCCTCAAGAAGATATGTTATCTCCTTGTTTATATTCTCTTCCTCGTATCTTAAAGATTTCAGTTCTTCTTTTCTTTCTTCTATCTCTTCTATAAGCTCGTCCCTCTCTTTTTCTCTATCTTTAAGATCCTTCCACAGATCGGAAAGCTCCCTGGAGTACTCCTCTATCCTGTTTTTAAGTTCCTCTATCTGTCTGTTTTTTATCTTGAGGCTGTCCTCAAGTTTCATCCTGTCATTTTCAATCTGGAATATTCTGACCTTCAGGTTGTTTTCAAGTCTGTCTGTAAGCTTTTCTATCTCGTTTTCTATCTCGTTTTTCTTTTCCCTTAATGAGTAAACATTTTTTGTTGCCTCTTCCCACTCCTTTCTAAGCTGGTGAAGTCCTTCACTCTCCATTCTCTGGAGGATATCCTCTTTCTTCTTGTGTATATAAGATATATTTCTCTCAAGTTCTGAGAGCTCTTTCTCAGTTCTCTCCAGTCTGTTTTCCTGTTCAAACTGTCTCTTTTTAAGGTTTATTATCTCCTCCTCAAGTATGTTTATTCTTGACAGGTTCTGGTCTATCTTTGTCTCAATCTCCCTTTTTCTCTCAATAACACTCTCAGTCTCATTCTGGAGTTTGTAAAGCTCTTTTTCCGTCTCCTGCCATTTCACAGCTATCTTTTTAAGCTCCTCTTCCATCATACCTTCTTCAGCTTTTAACCTCTCATCTTCCTGTTCAAGCTTTATCTTTTCCTGTTCTAGAGATCCTCTTCCTAGTATTCCTCCTCTGTTTTTATCAAAACCACCTGATATTGTTCCTGATTTCTCAAATATATCTCCATCCACAGTGACCATTCTGAATGTTCCAATACCGAGATTTCTTGCACTATCAAAATCCTGAACGATCACAGTATCTCCAAAAACAAATCTTACAGCTTTTTCTATTTTTTTATCATAATCTATAAAATCAACAGCAAGACCTATAACACCTCTCATATAGGGAGGCTTTGCAGGGTGTGATACCCTGATCCTGTTTAATGGTATGAATGTTGCCCTTCCTGCTTTATTTTCCTTAAGAACCCTTATACACTCCTGTGCAACCCTGTCATCCTCAACCACTATATTTTTCAGTCTTCCACCACCGGCCACCTCAATAGCCTTTGAGAGTTCTGGATCTTTTATCCCTATCAGGTCAGCTACCTGACCGTAAACACCGTTTATATCCTTTATAAGTGTTATGACCCTGTCTTCCCTCATCTGTGAGAGCTGGGCTAAAACCTCTGCAAGTCTCTGGAAGTTCTTTTCTCTCTTCTCTCTGTTCTCCTTGAGTTTTTTCTCTAAGGTCTCCTTTCTCAGTTTCAGTCTTGAAAGCTCGCTTTTAAGACTTTTAAGCTTTCTTTCCTGACTTTCTGTGAATGATTTTATGTTTGAGCTTGATTTTCTTAATGTTTCTACCTCTTCAGAAAGAGATCTTATCTCATTATGGTACTCTTCTATCTTTTCAAGTATCCTGTTTATCTCCATCTCTATATGTATCTTTTCCTTCTGGAGGGATGACTGTCTGTCTTTCAGGGATTTCTCTTCCTTCTCAACCTCTCCAAGATCAAGCTTTGCTCTGCTTCCTCCTATCTCTATCTCTTTAAGCTTTCTGTTTTTCTCCTCAAGAACCGCTTCAGCCTTCTCAAGTTCTTTTTTTATCTCTGGAAGTTTTCTCTTAAGCTCTTTTATCTGTTCCTCTAAGGATAAGACTTCCTTGATCTTCTCCTCCTTTTCCCTTGCAAGCTCCTTTAGATTCTCTTTTATACTCTGGATCTCTTTTTCTATCTCTGATTTTTTATCAGAAGATGTTCTTATCTGTGCTGTTATAGATCCCTCCTTCTCCTTTAAAGGCAGTAGCGACTCCTGAAGTCTGTTTAATCTATCCTCAAGTTCCTTTATAACTGAGATCTGCTCTTTCTGTTTCTGTACTGATATCTCTTTTTCTTCATAAAGCCTGTTTATTCTCTCCTCGATCTCCTTCAGATCGTCTACAGCTTTTTTCTGTTCTGTCAGTAAAAAGTAAAGCTTAACGCCTTTAATATTTTTCTGTATTTTTTCTATCTTCTCCTCAAGCTGTGCAGCTAAAAGTGCGTTCTCCCTTTCTTCCTCAAGTCTTTTGAGCTGTATTTTTACCTCTTTTAAAACAAGTTTTGCTGACTGTATCTTTTCTTCTGTTTCTGTTAGATCTTTTAATGCTTTTTCCTTTTTTTCTTCGTACTCTGTTATTCCTGCTATCTCACTTAAGAGATCCCTTCTTTCTGAAGGGGTCATCTTTACGAATCTGAATATATCACCCTGCGTCACTATGTTGTAACCCTGTTTAGGTATCCCTGCGTATGATAAAAGCTCTTCAACCTCGTACTGTTTCGCAGGTCTTCCGTTTATCCTGTATGTTGATTTACCGTTATGCTCCACCTTCCTGTATATGGAAACCTCTTCATCATTTAATGGAAAGGCTCCTTCATTTTTAAAAACAACCTCAACCTCAGCATACTCAGCGGATCTTCCCCTTGATGAGAATATAAGATCTGAAAGCTTTAATGCTCTCATCGATTTTGCTGTTGCAAGTCCAAGGGCAAAAACTATAGAATCACCGATATTACTTTTCCCTGATCCGTTTGGCCCAACTATTCCTACAAAACCATTTCCAACAGGGATAGTTAATTTTCTAAGACCGTAGGATTTGAAACCGTAAACATGAATTCTGTCAATATAAGCTTTTGACATGATACTACCCGTTTTTAAGATTTGTTATAAATATTTCGGCAGATTAATAAGCTGTTCTTAATCAAACTCTCCCCTGTTCAGTCTTTCCCTTAAAACCCTTTTTAGTATCTTCCCTGTTGCGTTTCTCGGGAAATCTTCAAGAACATAAATATGTTTTGGTATTTTGTAGTTTGCAAGATTCTCTTTAAGGTATGCCCTTATCTTTTTTTCATCAAACTTCTCAACATTTTCAACTAGTTTAACAAAAGCTACAGGGATCTCACCGTGATGTTCATCCTTTTTTCCAACAACAGCAGACTCCTCTATGTCAGGATGCGCATTTAGAATCTCCTCAATCTCCCTTGGGTATATATTTATCCCTTTTGAGATAATTAGATCCTTCAGTCTGTCAACAATATACAGATATCCTTCCTCATCCAGGTATCCAAGATCGCCTGTTAAAAGCCAGCCGTTAACGATAACCTCCTCTGTTGCGTAGGGGTTTTTGTAGTAACCTTTCATAACACAATCCCCTTTTACTATAACCTCCCCTATCTCACCTGGAGGGAGCTCCATCAGATCGCTGTCAACAATCTTAACCTGATAGTCTGGAAGAGGTGGTCCTACAGATAGATCCTTCTGTTTCTCAGGTCTGTTAACAGCAACAACAGGAGAGCATTCGGAAAGACCGTATCCTTCAAGGAGAGGGGTTCTTCTGAATTTCTGTCTCATCCTTTCAAGTGTTGTTTTCGATAGAGGAGCACCGCCGGATATGAAATATCTTATCCTGTGAAACCACATAAAATACCATGGGAATTTAGCCTTTGATAGAGCACTGAAAACCTCTGGAACACCTATGAATATGGTTACCCTTTTAAGTAATGTCTGTTTTATGATGTTTGAGAATGGCATTATTGATTTTATTATCACGATAGGACTTGCTGTGTATAAAGGCAGGAGGACTGAAACGGTTAGCGTAAATGTGTGGAACATAGGAAGATATGCTATAAATCTGTCTTTTTCTGTAATATTACCCAGTTTTTTGATATTGAGTATATTGGAAAATATGTTCCTGTAGGAGAGCATAACACCTTTTGGCTTTCCTGTTGTTCCAGATGTGTAGATTATCACAAATGTATCATCCAGATCTGCCTGAGGTTTTAGATGTTCATAATCCTCTATTGATAGACCCTCTTCAAATGATAGATTTTTCTCATCAAGGTTTGGATAGTCATCAACCCATATTATCTTCTCAATATCAGATGTTTGGAAAACGTCGGATACTTCTTTTGAGAATTTCGTCTGAGTTATGAGAACTTTTGAGTCACTGTTCTGAAGTATGTACTCTATCTCCTGTTTCTTTAAAAATGTGTTTATAGGTATTGTAACCGCTCCAAGTTTGCTTATAGCGAGAAGTGATATTATAAACTCCTTTGAGTTGGTCAGAAGTAGTGCAACATGGTCTCCTTTCCTTATACCTATAAGTTCAAGGTATCTTGCGAGAGAATCAACGTAATGTTTAAGTTCTTTATGGGTTATTTTCCTGTCTTCTTCAAAGAGTATCGTTTTTTTACCAAACTTTTTTGCGTTTTCCTGTAAAACTTCGTAAAAGTTTTTATAGCTGTAGTCTGCCATCTCTTCCCTCTTTTTTAGAATTTATACCCTACAGAGATATTCACCAGATGAGCTGATAGATCGGAAAACTTACCATCTATACCGTTCTCATTAGGTGGTGTGTTAACATTTCTGTCAATCTTTGTTACATACAGGTAAGACAGACCAAACTCAAGCCTTTCAGACAGATTGTATATGCCACCTAACGAGAATATCCAGGCATTGGAGTCCGGAAGTTCGAATCCAAGTGTTCTCTGTGGAATAGGAGTCTCATCATACGCTACACCAAACATACCTGTAAAATTATTGGAAAATTTATGTCTTACACCAAATCTGACAGTCTCAGAGTCGTGCCAGTATTTATCCTTTGGTTTTCCAAGCTGACTATCAATCATACTGTTGTTAAACTGTATATCAAGTACTTTGTAGGAACTCCAGAATGTTTTTTCATATGTTAGCTCAAATACTGTTGATCTCCATCTGTAAGCTGTCCCAACCCTCCACTCAGCAGGTAAAGGAACTATTACATGACCGCCAACAGCTATAGGGTATGTTGTAGAGCTTAAAGGATCATACAGATAGCCTGATGCATCACCTTCTATTTTCATACTGATCTTCGATCTGTAAGCTGTTGAGATTGTAAGGTTTTTTGTGGGTCTTAAAGTTGCAGAAAGATTGTAACCGAATCTGTATCCGGAATCACCATCCATATTTACCTTGTAAGCAGGCTCATACCTGTACTTTATCTTTCCTGATGCATAGATACCCCTTACACCTCCGGCAATAGCAAATTTTTCGGAGATCTTGAATGCTACAGAGGAGTTAAGCTCAAAAACTTTCAGTGTAAACTCCTCAGCTGTTGATTTCTGTTTTACAGCAGACCATCTTTTTGAAAGACCAGCAGGTGTTACAAATGATATCCCCCATCTTACATTTTCGGTTCCTTTAAAAACCATATGGAAATAAGGTATGAAGAAATGTTCTTCCTTTGTTTTTGCATCTGCTATCTGAAAGGATCTTGTTACAGGATCAGACGCTCTCCCTTCAAACTTTATAGAAGGAAGATTTATATATCTTGATCCAAACTCAATATACGTTCTGTTTTCAAGGAAAACCATATTTGAAGGGTTGTAATAGTTTGCATCTGCATAATCTGCACCTGCAAAGTATGCTGCCGCCGTTCCCATAGATCTCTGAGACTGTTCAGGTATCTTGTATGCTGCACCGAAGGAACTACCTGTTACAGACAGAACCAAAATACCGGCACTGATCCTTTTTAACATCCTCCTGACCTCCTTGTTTATAGGGAAAATTTATTACAAATCATTATAAAATAATTCTTAACTTTTTATAATTTGGAAGGAGGTTTTAATGTTTTTAGATAGATTCAAAAGTTTTAAGAGTTATAAAACAGAAACTACACCTTGCAGAATAAAACTTTCATCAAATGAAAATCCGTTTGATCTTCCACAATGGCTTAAGAACAAAATCGGGGAAGAGGTGAAAAATATCCCTTTCCAGAGATATCCGGACCCAACATCAAAGGAGCTGAAAGAGGTTATAGCTGATTTTTACGGGGTTAAACCTGAGAACCTTGTATTAGGTAACGGGTCAGATGAGCTTATACAGCTTTTAACCATAATAATTGGAAACCCAGACCAGCCTGTTATGTATCCTGTTCCTACATTTCCTATGTATCAGGTTTCTGCTGATATAGTTGGAAAGAAAAAGATTGAGTTTCCACTTGATGAGAACTTCCAGTTAAGTAGGGAAAAGATAGATGAAGCACTTGAAAAAAAACCTGTTCTTGCTTTTTTCGCATCACCTAACAATCCTACAGGTAATAGCTTTGATAGAGAACTTATAAAGTATGTTGCTGATAGAGGTGTTTTTACAGTTGTGGATGAGGCCTATATAGATTTCTCTGATAAGGAAGATTTTATTTCTGAATCTTTAAAAAGGGAAAATCTTGTTGTTCTGAGAACGATGTCAAAGATAGGCCTTGCTGGGATAAGACTTGGTACTCTCATAGCAAGGGAAGATATAGCGATGGAGATAGACAAAACAAGACCTCCATTCAATATAACCTACCCAACGCAGGTTATAGGAAAGATAGTTCTTTCAGAGGGAAGGGATGAGATAAAAAGGCAGGTTGAGATCATAAAAAAAGAGAGGGATAAGCTCTTATCAGAGCTTGGTAAGATTGATGGGATAAAGGTTTATCCTTCAGATGCAAACTTTGTTCTTATAAAGGTTCATGATGGTGATGCCCTTCACAGAGCGTTAATAGAGAAAGGAATCCTTGTCAGGAATATGTCACACCTTCCTTATATGGAGAACTGTCTCAGAATATCTGTTGGAAAACCTGAGGAAAACGAGATATTTATAAATGTTCTGAAAGAGCTTGTGGGATGATAAGGAAGGTCTTACTTGTAATATCTCTTTTAACAGCTCCTCTCTGGATAGTTGGATTTTCAACAAGAATGGCATTCTCAGATTGGTTTATCGATTTTGAGTACTCAAAAGAGGATTTTCCAGAGGATAGGTGGGGGATGCCAGATGAGATCAGAAAAGAGCTTGCCAAGTTAGGTCTTCAGGCTGTCCTATCAGATGAAGGACTGGAAAGATTTAAAGAGGCCAGACTCCCAAATGGTAACAGAGCTTTTAGAGAAAAAGAGATAAAACATATGGAAGATGTTAAAAACTTTCTGAAGATCTTCTTCCCACTTTCATATGTGGCTTTTATTTTGTGGTTTGGAAGCTTTGTTTTTCTACGGGAGGATAGATGGAAAGCTCTTTTTTATTCAGGAGTTTTTACAGTTGGACTGATATTTGCTGCAGGTATAATCTCTTATATTGACTATAATCTTGTGTTTACCGTTTTCCATGATCATATTTTTGGAGAGTATACATGGAGATTCAGACTTAAAGATACACTTTTAAGGATATATCCGATGAAGTTCTGGTTTGATGGAACATTTTTTGTTATATCCCTTTCCCTTTTAATATCACTCTCCATAATACTTTCAGGATTTTTTCTGAAGAGGGTTTACAATCAGGAATGATGAGATTTTTAGTAATGCTCCTGTTCATGATCAGCTTTTCATACGGATCTGGTATAAACTGGTTAGATTTCAATGAAGGGATGAGAAGGGCAGAAAAGGAAAAGAAGCTTATTCTCCTTGATATATACGCCCAGTGGTGTCACTGGTGCAATGTTATGGAAAATACAACGTACAGTGATAAAGAGGTAGTTCATATAGTAAACAGATACTACATACCTGTTAGAGTAGATGCTGAGAAGTATCCCGAGATAAACAGAAAGTACAATCAGGGAGGGCTTCCTTCAACAGTTGTACTTGACTGGAAAGGAAATGTTCTGTGGGGAGGTATATACGTTCCTCCAGATCAGATGAAGGGTATACTTAACAGGTTTAAGTCAATGAATGAGGATCAGATAAGAAGGATTGTATTAAAAAACAGAGAAAAGAAGATAAAAAAACTTAAAAGACTGGAGAGAAGGCTAAAAGAAAAGAGCATAAATAAAGGGAGTATAGACAAGATCTTTAGATATATAAAATTCAAGTTTGATTATGAGTATGGAGGTTTTTCAGGGGCACCAAAATTTCCTGTTAGAGAACTTCCTTACTTCCTTGCTCTGAGATATCTGACAGGAGATAAGACAGCAAAAGGAATGCTTAAAAAAACAATAGAAGGTTATATGAAACTTTTTGATCCTGTAGAAGGTGGTATTTATCGGTATGCTGTCACAGAATACTGGACTGAGCCTCATTACGAAAAGCTTCTTAAAGATCAGGCAGAAGTATCCATACTTCTGTTCAATATTTACTCTCTGTTTGGTGATGGTAGATATTTAGAGTATGCAGAAAGAATACTGTCTTTCTGTAAAAATAAGCTTTACGATAAAGAAACCGGGCTTTTCTTTAACTCACAGGGAGCGGATATCGTTGATGATGAGGGAAGGCTTCTTGTTCCAGGTGAGGACTTTTTTATTTACGGTAAGGAGAAAAGAGAAGAGATAGTAAGAAAAATAGGATACGGACCTAATATTGAAAGGGATATATACTTTCCCGTTAATGCTTTGATCTCCAATGCCCTTTTACACTCCTACGGGTATACAGGAAATGTAGAAGATCTTTCTTTAGGTCTGGATGTACTTGAAAGAATACTGAAAGAAGGTTTTACCGAAAATGGAGTGAGATATTCACCTGACAGGAGTAGTTTTTTACTCAGTACCCAGGTTTATACAGTAGAGGCTCTTCTTACCGCATACCAGCTTACATCTGAAAAGAGATATCTGGAACTTTCTGAGAAAATAACCGGAATAGTTACTGATAGATACTACTCTAAAAAGTTAGGAATATATACAGATCTTAAAGAAACAGGCTTTAATATTAACAGGATATCCTTTATTGATGATATTATAACTTTGAATTACAGGTTTGCCAGGGTTCTTTTAAAACTGAATCTTTTTACAGGGAGCCGAATCTATCTGGAGAAAAGCAGAGATATATTAAAAAGATTTCCTGACAGATACGGTTCTGTTTCAGGCCTTGCTTACTATCTTTATCTTTATCCACCTTTAGCTGTCCATATAATAGGGATGAAAGAGGAGAGGAATGAGTACATCAGAAAGGCCTTTAAAGTGTTTCCTTACTACGTTTACCCCCATTTTATAGAAAACTCTGATCTGAATTTTATTAAGAAGCTTGGTTATGAACCACAGAAAATCACATCAGCATTTGTATGTAACTGCTGTGTATGCTTTAAAAAGATTCAGGATAAAAGGGATATTAAAGATCAGATCTTATCAATCTTTTCCCAGTATATACCTCTGGAAGAGTAGATCATTTAAGTTTTTGAAGGCCTTCATAAAAATAGGTAAGGGCTGATAAAACTGTGAAAAATGTTGCCGTGTATATGATCCCTTTTACGTAAACCATCTCAACAGTCGTTATGTTTGCAAGGAGTACAGTAATTACGGATAGTATCTGGAAAAATGTCGTTGCCTTTCCAAAAATTGAAGGTTTTATTTCTAGAGCCCCTCTCAGAAAATAAATGATAACACTGCCAGCAAGTATATAAACATCCCTGCTAATAACAAGAACAACGTACCAGAAGGGGAATTTTATCGACATATCCGAGTTGTATATAAAGATAAAACTGCTGACTATCAGTGTTTTGTCAGCTATAGGATCAAGTATCTTCCCAAGCGTTGTAACCTGGTTGAACTTCCTGGCCACAAAACCGTCAAGAGCATCTGTCAGCCCTGCTATAAAGAATGTTATAAGAGCATATAGAGGTTTGTTATAACCAACAAAAATTATAAAAACAGGGACCAGAAGTATTCTGAATATAGTGATCTGATTAGCGAGTCCCATTTTTTACCTTCTGTATTATTCTTGTTGTTGATATATCGTGAACAAAATCAATAGTTACAACCTTTCCACCATATGACTGAACAAAATCAGCTCCTACAATATTTTCAATCTTCCAGTCTCCACCTTTAACAAGAAAGTCAGGTTTGATCTCTTTGATAAGTTTCTCAGGTGTATCCTCATCAAAGATTATCACAAGATCAACAGGTTTTAACGCCTCAAGAACGATTTTCCTGTGTTCCTGGATGTTCACAGGTCTGTCTTTTCCTTTTATCCTTCTTATTGATTCATCACTGTTCAGACCTACAACAAGTATATCTCCAAGCTCTTTTGCTTTTTTCAGATAGTCCACATGCCCTGCGTGAATAATATCAAAACATCCATTTGTAAAAACTATTTTTTTACCTTCTCTCTTCCAGCTTTCTATCTTTTTCAGATAATCCATCTCAAGCCTTCTCCTTTCTTACGGGAATAATAATAATGTATGCCAGAATAAAAACGGGAAAGATGATTATAAAGAAGATATAGTTTTTGTTCAGAACAGAAAGTAAGAAACCTATTACAAGGGGTATATGACTGATTATCAGTATTTTTCTGTAAATATCATAGTTAAATATATCCATCTTCTTCTTTAAAATAAAGAAAAATGCCGGCATAACAGATACCAAACCTAGAATGGCCTGGTGAAGGATATTTATACTGACAGGCTGAACATTATCTCTTAGGATTATGAGTAAAAGAGAGATGTAAAAAAATGAGCTGTAAAGAGATATAAAGTACAGCCTTCTTAAAGAAAAAAGATTATTATCCATTACTTTCAGCCCTTTTTTTCACACCTTCAAATCTTTTTACAAGCTTTTCAAACTCCTTTATAAGCTTCTGGGCTTCTTCTGTGAGGACGGCTCCTCCGCCTTTTTCTCCTCCTCTTTTTGTCTCAACAAGTTTTGTTCCAAGTCTTTTTTCCATAGCCTTTAGAAAACTCCATGCTTTCTTGTAGGATATGCCAAGCTCCTTTGCTGCCTTTGATATAGAACCCTGCTTCTGTATCTCTTTAAGCAGTTTTTCCCTACCTAGACCCATAATTATCTCACCATCTTTTTCAAGCCATACCTTGTATTTGATCTGATATCTCATCAAAACCTCCCTTGTTAAAAACCGAGATACCAGTTTTTAATACTCTCTCCAAAAAATAAATATACTGTTGCTGAAAGAGCTAAAAAAGGTCCAAATGGTATCTCAAATTTCCCTTTATCCTCTGATCTCGATATGTACGCCCCGATGATACCGACAACAGCACCAATAAATGAACCTACAAATATGGTAAAAAGGGCTCCAAACCAGCCAAGATATGATCCTACAAAGGCCATTAGTTTTACATCACCCATACCAAGACCTTCTATTCCTCTGACTTTCAGATAGAAGTATGCTATACCAAAAAGTATACCGGCTCCTGTTAACGCACCTGTGAAAGCATCTATCATGGAAAAATCATTTCTGAAATAGGTATAAATAATGCCTGATAAAAAGCCTGCAAGGTTTAACTGATCGGGAATTATTCTAAAATCAATATCAATGAATGTTATAACGATCATAAGGGACAGAAATAGAAAAACAAATATAAAGTCCAGAGAAAGACCCGTTTTGATAAATGAAAAAACAGAGGCCATACCTGTAAGAATCTCAACTAAAGGATACCTGAGGGAGATTCTTGAGTTACAGTATCTGCATCTGCCCTTTAGAATAATATAGGAGATGACAGGTATGTTATCGTACCACTTTATCTTGTTTCCACAGGATGGACAGAATGAGAAGGCTGGCTTTAAGGCTGTTTTTCCTCTGGGAAGTCTGTATATAAGAACATTTAAAAAACTACCTATAATCAGACCAAAAATAAAAGCTGTAAAGGAAAGTAATGTATTCTCTCCCATTAATTTTTTTCTATATCTCCTTTATTTTCATTCTCCGATTCTTCAGCTTCCCTTTCTATCTCTTCTTTTAATCTTTTCCCCGTTTTAACGAGAAAGTATATCTGGAATGTGGTAAAACCTACAAGGACTGATATAATCCCACCTATTCCGGCAATGCTACCAATTAAAACGGCAACAATAGGGATAGGCAGCCTTATAAGCATACTTTTAAGTATCTTGTTTTTTTCCGCACCGTATATATTTATACTTTTCCACATATGCGAAAAATAAAAAAATCCGGCTACAATACCTAAAATAAAAAGTGGAAAGTAAAGTAAGATCTTTAAATCCATACAGACCTCAGGTAATCAGGATTTGATATATTTTATCACAAAGGATGTTGTGTGAAAGGGGAAATAAAGGGATATAAGCCCTGGCACCGACCAACTTTCCCGACCGGTCTCCCGGCCAGTATCATAGGCGCAGGGGAGCTTAACTGCCGGGTTCGGAATGGGACCGGGTGTAACCTCCCCGCTATGGGCACCAGGGAAATGGCAATAGAATAAGGGGCAAGTAGAGGTATTAAGAAGTAAGAGGCCAAGCCTCACGGGCGATTAGTACTGCTCGGCTCCACCCATCGCTGAGCTTCCACCTGCAGCCTATCAACCTGGTAGTCTCCCAGGGCCCTTCAGGCACCTTTCGGTGCGGGAGTCCTTATCTTGAGGTGGGCTTCACGCTTAGATGCTTTCAGCGCTTATCCCGTAGCAGGGTGGCTACCCGGCGCTGCTCTTGGAGAACAACCGGTACACCAGAGCCTGCCCCACTCCGGTCCTCTCGTACTAGGAGTGGCCCCTCTCAAGACTCCTGCGCCCGCGGCGGATAGGGACCGAACTGTCTCACGACGTTCTGAACCCAGCTCGCGTGCCGCTTTAATGGGCGAACAGCCCAACCCTTGGGACCGGCTACAGCCCCAGGATGCGGCGAGCCGACATCGAGGTGCCAAACCCCGCCGTCGATGTGGGCTCTCGGGCGGGATTAGCCTGTTATCCCCGGAGTAGCTTTTATCCGCTGATCACACGCCCTTCCACGCGGAACGTGTGGGTCACTAAGCCCCGCTTTCGCGCCTGCTCGACCTGTCGGTCTCACAGTCAGGCACCCTTATGCCTTTGCACTCTAACGGTGGATTTCCGACCCACCTGAGGGTACCTTTGGGCGCCTCCGTTACCCTTTAGGAGGCGACCGCCCCAGTCAAACTGCCCGCCTGACACTGTCCCGGCTGTGGATAACACAGCTCGGTTAGATTACCCACGTGTCAAGGGTGGTATCTCACCGGCGGCTCCAGGCACCCCGAAAGGTGCCCTTCCCAGCCTCCCACCTATCCTGCGCATGACACGCAAGCAATCAATGCCAGGGTACAGTAAAGCTTCACGGGGTCTTTCCGTCCTGCCGCGGGTAGTCGGCATCTTGACCGACACTACAATTTCGCCGGGACTCTCCTCGAGACAGCGTGGGGATCGTTGGACCATTCATGCAGGTCGGAACTTACCCGACAAGGAATTTCGCTACCATAGGACCGTTATAGTTACGGCCGCCGTTTACCCGGGCTTCGGTTCGCGGCTTGCACCGCTCCCCTTAACCTACGGGCACTGGGCAGGTTTCACACCGCATACGTCCTCTTTCGAGTTTGCGCAGTGCTGTGTTTTTGGTAAACAGTCGCCCCCACCTGGTTTCTGCGACCCGCTTCCGCACCTAAACGGCACGGCGTGCGGGCACCCCTTATCCCGAAGTTACGGGGTCAATTTGCCGAGTTCCTTGAGGAGAGTTACCCCGACCGCCTTAGGCTACTAACCCAGCCCACCTGTGTCGGTTTACGGTACGGTCAGCTGTGCTTCATCGACCGTGACGTTATTTCTTGGCAGCCTGGAGTCACCCCCGTTGGGGAGGTCTAAGCCTCCCCTCCCCATCACGCCTCAGGCTTTACGAGGGACGGATTTGCCTATCCCTCACCCTAAGCGCTTAGAGGAAGCAATCCATAGCTTCCCGGAGGCTATCCTTCTGCGTCACGCCCCGGCCTCCACACAGCTGGCGCAGGAATATTAACCTGCTTCCCATCGGCTACGGCTTTCGCCCTCACCTTAGGGTACCGGCTAACCCGACCCTGATTTACATTGGATCGGAAACCTTGGGCTTCCGGCGGACAGGTTTCTAACCTGTCTTCGCTGCTACTCATGCCAGGATTCTCACTACCCAGCAGTCCATCCCTCCTTACGGTAGGACTTCTCCCCGCTGGGTACGCTCCCCTACCGCTTACCCTATTGGGTAAGCCCGCAGCTTCGGTGGCACGCTTAAGCCCCGTTAAATTTTCGGCGCAGAGCCCCTCGACGAGTGAGCTGTTACGCACTCTTTAAAGGATGGCTGCCTCTAAGCCAACCTCCTCGCTGTCTTAGGAGCTCTACCTCCTTCCCCACTTAGCGTGCACTTGGGGACCTTAGCTGGCGATCTGGGTTGTTTCCCTCTCGTCCACGGAGCTGATCCCTCGTGGACTCACTGCCGCTCTACCTTTCCCGGCATTCGGAGTTTGGTTGGGTTCGGTACCCCTTTCGGGGCCCTAGCCCAATCAGTATCTCTACCTCCGGGAAGGAACGAGCGACGCTGCACGTCGATGCATTTCGGGGAGAACGAGCTATCACGGAACGCGATTGGCTTTTCACCCCTATCCACACCTCATCCAACGGTTTTGCAGCACCGATTGGTTCGGGCCTCCAGACGGTGTTACCCGTCCTTCACCCTGGGCATGGATAGATCGTTCCGCTTCGCGTCTGCAGCATGCGACTTTATCGCCCTATTCGGACTCGGTTTCCCTACGGCTTCGCCTCCACGGCTTAACCTCGCCGCATGCCACAACTCCCTGGCTCATTTTCCAAGAGGCACGCAGTCAGGCTTGACCCGAAGGTCATAGCCCTCCCACTGGCTTGTAGGTCCATGGTTTCAGGTTCTATTTCACTCCCCTCCCGGGGTTCTTTTCACCGTTCCCTCGCGGTACTATGCGCTATCGGTCAGCCAGGAATATTTAGCCTTACCCGGTGGTCCGGGCTGATTCCCACCACCTTTCACGGGGGCGGTGGTACTTGGGATCATACCCCAGGGAGATCAGGTGGTTTCGCATACGGGGCTCTCACCCTCTGTGGCGCAGTTTCCCAACTGCTTCTGCTACCACCTGATTTTGTAACTCCCCGAGGGGCCGGCAGTCCCCTCCGGGTATGTCCCGCTACCCCGGTGTGGCTAAGGCTGCCGCCATGGCACCACACCGGTTTAGGCTCCTCCCCTTTCGCTCGCCGCTACTCAGGGAATCCCTTTCGGTTTCTTTTCCTCGGGCTACTAAAAGGTTTTACTTCGCCCGGTTCGGTCACCCTTTCGGGTGTGACGGGATTTCTCCCGCCGGGTTTCCCCATTCGGGAATCCACGGATCATCGCCTGCTTGCGGCTCCCCGTGGCTTTTCGCAGCTTGCCACGCCCTTCATCCCTTCTGGCTGCCGAGGCATCCACCATGGACCCTTAGCAGCTTGGCCTTTTCTTACTTCTTAATTGACCTCTTTCTTACCCCTTATTCTATTGCCATGTAACCTTCTTCGCCATGTAGCTTCTCTTAGTGGAGACGAGGGGATTCGAACCCCTGACCTTCTGCGTGCAAAGCAGATGCTCTCCCAGCTGAGCTACGTCCCCATCATAAAGGCAAGTGGGCCTTGGTGGAATCGAACCACCGACCTTACCCTTATCAGGGGTACGCTCTAACCGTCTGAGCTAAAGGCCCCTAGGTCGCCGCTACATGGCAGCTCAACAGGAGAGCCAGATGTGCTATATATCATCTTCCCTAACTTTTTTCCCTTATAAAGGAGGTGATCCAGCCGCAGGTTCCCCTACGGCTACCTTGTTACGACTTCGCCCCAGTCGCCAGGCCCATCATCGGCCCCTGCCTCCGTCCGAAGACGGTTAGCCCGGGGACTTCCGATGGACCCAACTCCCGTGGCGTGACGGGCGGTGTGTACAAGACCCGGGAACGTATTCACGGCGACATTGCTGATTCGCCATTACTACCGATTCCGCCTTCATGGGGGTGAGTTGCAACCCCCAATCCGCACCACGACAGGGTTTTTGGGATTTGCTCCACCTTGCGGCTTCGCTTCCCTTTGTCCCTGCCACTGTAGCGCCTGTGTAGCCCAGGGCATAAAGGGCATACTGACCTGACGTCATCCCCTCCTTCCTCCGACTTATCGCCGGCAGTCCCCTGTGAGTACCCGGCTTCACCCGCTGGTAACACAGGGCAAGGGTTGCGCTCGTTGCGGGACTTAACCCAACATCTCACGACACGAGCTGACGACGGCCATGCACCACCTGTGCGGCGCGGTTACTCCGAAGAGTAACCTAGCACCCTTTCGGGCACGACACACCGCATGTCAAGCCCTGGTGAGGTTTTTCGGTTAGCATCGAATTAAACCAGACGCTCCACCGGTTGTGCGGGTCCCCGTCAATTCCTTTGAGTTTCAGGCTTGCGCCCGTACTCCCCAGGCGGGGTGCTTAACGCGTTAGCTTACGACACGGACGGGATATCCCCGCCCACATCTAGCACCCATCGTTTACGGCCAGGACTACCCGGGTATCTAATCCGGTTCGCTCCCCTGGCTTTCGTCCCTCAGCGTCAGGTGCGTCCCAGTCGGCCGCCTTCGCCACCGGTGTTCCTCCCGATATCTACGCATTTCACCGCTACACCGGGAATTCCGCCGACCTCTTCCGCCCTCAAGTCCAGCAGTTTGGAAGGCAATTCCACGGTTGAGCCGTGGGCTTTCACCTTCCACTTACCAGACCGCCTACGGACCCTTTACGCCCAGTAATTTCGCGCAACGTTCGGGACCTACGTATTACCGCGGCTGCTGGCACGTAGTTAGCCGTCCCTTCCTCTGGGGGTACCGTCATCATCTTCCCCCCTGACAGGTGTTTACACCCCGAAGGGCTTCTTCCACCACGCGGCGTCGCTGGGTCAGCCTTTCGGCCATTGCCCAATATTCCCCACTGCTGCCCCCCGTAGGGGTGCGGGCCGTGTCTCAGTCCCACTGTGGCCGGCCACCCTCTCAGGCCGGCTACCCGTCGTAGCCTTGGTGAGCCGTTACCTCACCAACTAGCTGATGGGACGCAGCCCCATCCCAGGGCGCCCGTAGGCCTTTGGAACCCCATCATTATACAGGGCTCGTTATTGGGTATTAGCCCCCCTTTCGGAGGGTTATCCCCATCCCTGGGGTAGGTCAGCTACGTGTTACTCACCCGTTCGCCGGTCGCCAGCACCACTCCCGAAGAAGTGGCCTGCTGCCCCACGACTTGCATGTGTTAGGCGCGCCGCCAACGTTCGCGCTGAGCCAGGATCAAACTCTCCACTCAATTCCTTACGCACATCTGGCTCCCCTATTCATCTGCCATGTAGCCTAAGCGCCTTTACCTCAGCCGCTTAAAGCTTCTGTCATTTATTGACAGACACTCAGTTTAACAGTTCTTTTATCGTCTGTCAACCCTTTTTTCTTTCCATGTAGCCTTTGTCAGGGTTAATCAATTTATAACAACTAAATTCTGTTGTCAAGTTTTGGTTGCGGGGGAGGGATTCGAACCCTCGACCTCCGGGTTATGAGCCCGGCGAGCTACCAGGCTGCTCCACCCCGCGTCAAGCAGAACAACATTATATATCAGTTTAAACTTTTGTCAACCTAATGGTGGGCCCGGCAGGATTCGAACCTGCGACCTACGGATTAGAAGTCCGTTGCTCTATCCAGCTGAGCTACGGGCCCTCCAACCTATTCAGCTTTAAAGTCGGAGTGGCAGGACTTGAACCTGCGACCCCGTGCTCCCAAGGCACGTGCTCTGCCACCTGAGCTACACTCCGAAAAGACAGATGAATAATATAATAAATCTGTCAGCTGTTGTCAAGACTTTTGGCTAAATCTCTCTATTGATTTTTGTATATCTTCCATGGCTGTTTTTGAGTCTTTAAATGATTTGACCTTAACCCATTTTCCAGGTTCAAGCTCTTTATAATGTTCAAAGAAATGTTTTATCTTATTAAGTGTTGCCTCTGGAAGATCAGTAACTTCCTTCACATTATCAAATGTTTTATCAAGCTTTGATACAGGAACAGCTATAATCTTCGTATCTATACCTTCCTCATCTTCCATCTCAAGCATACCGATAGGTCTGCTTCTTATAACACTTCCAGGAGCCACTGGCTCTGAAGAAATAACAAGAACATCTGTAGGATCTCCATCTTCTGCTAATGTGTTTGGTATAAATCCGTAATTGAACGGATAGTACATAGCTGTGTATAAAAATCTGTCAACAAAAACTGCTCCGCTATCCTTATCAACTTCGTACTTTATTCCACTACCCTGCGGTATTTCTACAACAACATAAATATCCTCAGGTGGGTTTTTCCCTGCTGGTATCTTTGATATATCCATTTCCTAACCTCACTTTTTTTATTAAATTATAACAGATTTAAAGCCTTAAATTTCCGTGATTTTTGATTTTTAAGGTTCAGACAGTGATGGTGATTTAGATTTGAAATGGCTCCGGAGGAGGGATTCGAACCCCCGACCCGGCGGTTAACAGCCGCCTGCTCTGCCAGCTGAGCTACTCCGGAACGCTGGAATAAATAATATATCAACCAAGTATCATAATGTCAAGATGCTTCTGTCACTTCTTTTAGATTCTCTATTATCTGTTTTACCTTTTCAGCTTTCTGTTTCAGTTCTTCATATAGCTTTCTTTCTTTTTCAACAACATGAGCTGGAGCTTTTTTAACAAAGTTCTCATTTGAAAGCTTCTTCTCTGATATAGATATAGACCTTTCAAGATCTTTCAATATTTTTTCCTGTCTTTCTATCTCTTTATCAATGTCTATAGTTCCAGATATATCTATATAGCTTTCTGCCCTCTTAGACACTGCAACAATCGTGTTTGGTGGTCTTTCCAGTGTCTGTGATACAGTAAGTTCATCTATTTTTGCAAGTAGTTTAATAGAAGGTTCTAATGCATGTATAAGGCTTTCAAACTCAAAATCCCCTGGTTTTATATAAACGTTAAGCTTTCTTGAAGGCTCTATTCCAAAATCAGCTCTAACATTTCTTATGGAAACTATCAGCTCTTTCAGATCCTCAATTAATCTTTTCTCATTCTCAAAATATAGATCCTCTGAGTACTCAGGATATTTTGCAACAGGTAAGAACTTACTGTCCTTATATGGAAGTTTCTGCCATATCTCTTCCGTTAAAAACGGCATTACTGGATGAAGCATTCTGAGTGTTTTATCCAGAACATAAACAAGAACTGAGAGAGCCGTTTTCTTCTCCTGATCTGTTCCTTTGTATATTCTTTCCTTTGTAAACTCTAAATACCAGTCACAGTACTCATGCCAGAAGAAGTCATAAAGTATGTTTGCATAATCATTATACCTGTAATCCTCAAGGGCTTTTGTTGCTTTATCTATAGTTTCCTGAAGAAGCGTAAGAATCCATCTATCTTCATATGATAATGAAAGTGTCTTCACCTCATTTATTATATTGCTGTTTACCATGTACTTCTCAAGATTTGTTAAAACAAATTTTGATGCGTTCCATATCTTATTTGCAAAATGTTTGTATCCCTCTATTCTTTTTTCAGAAAGTCTTATATCCCTTCCCTGTGCGGCTAATGCTGCCAGTGTAAATCTGAGGGAGTCTGCTCCGTACTTTTCTATCATATCAAGGGGATCTATAACATTCCCTTTTGTTTTTGACATCTTCTCCCCTTTTTCATCCCTTACAAGAGCGTGTATATAAACATCACTGAAAGGTTTTTCCTTCATAAAATGCATACCCATCATTATCATACGGGCCACCCAGAAGAATATAATGTCAAATCCTGTTATAAGAAGAGATGTTGGATAAAAAGATTTCAGATCCTTAAGATCCTCAGGCCATCCAAGTGTTCCAAAAGGCCATAAAGCTGATGAAAACCATGTATCTAAAACATCATCTTCCTGCTTAAGGTTATGACTTCCACATTTTTCACATCTAAGCTCAATATAATACTCATTTTCCCTGATAATATCCTCAATGATATTAAATGTGTTATTTGTCTCTGTAAAGAATATCCTTCCCTGTTTGCAGTTACCATAAGCATGATCTATCAGCCATTGATTCAGTTTTTCCTCATCTAAAAGTATCTCTTCCCTTTTTAAACCGTCTAAAACAATATTAAAAACATACTTTATCTCTTCTTTATGCCTTTTATAAGCATCTACAACATCCTTTGCTGTAAATGTTTTGTCTATATAACCATTCTCATGCATATAAAAGATAGCATGTGGAACAAAACCTATAATATTGTCTTTTCTTTCCCTTAAAAGTATTGATTCATCAAGTATAGGAACTTTTTTATAATGTTCATCTAAGAATTTCTTTAATTTCTGTTTATCTGAAAGCTCTGGTATCTCTTTACCGAAAACCACCTTCTCATAGAACTGAAGGTTTGTTTTATCAGGATGATTAAAATTCTTTCCATAAAGATAGTCTGTCAGATCCTTAATGGAAAATACCTGAGGTATTCTCGTGTCACCGAATACATTGAATATAACTTTTTCTGGAAGCGTATTATACATCTGATCACTGAAAACATTTATATGCTCACAGCTCTTACACTGCCATACAGGTATTCTGTGTCCCCACCAGATCTGTCTTGAAATACACCAGTCCCTTATATCGTACATCCAGTTAAGGTAAGTCTTTTTCCAGTTCTCAGGTATATATCTGATATCTCCCTTTTCAACTACATCTATAGCTTCCTTTGCGAGTTTTTTCGTGTTAACAAACCACTGAACTGAAAGGTAAGGCTCTACAACAGCTCCTGATCTCTGCGAATGACCTACATTGTGAACAATCTCCTCAACTTTCTCTAAAAGACCTGACTCTTTCAGATCCTCTACAATCCTTTTTCTTGCCTCATATCTATCAAGACCTTTATACTTTCCTGCGTTTTCGTTCATAACAGCTGACTCATCCATAACTATAACCATCGGAAGACCATGTCTCTGTCCAACCTCAAAGTCGTTAGGATCGTGGGCAGGTGTTATCTTAACAGCACCTGTTCCAAACTCAGGATCTACATAATCATCAGCTATAACTGGTATAAGGTTTGAAACTTCTTTCTCTCCATCCCATGTGGTTCTTTTTTCCGGGGCGAGAGGCAGTCTAACTCTCTTACCTATGAGATCTTTATATCTTTCATCTTCAGGATTTACAGCAACAGCTGTATCACCAAGCATAGTCTCAGGTCTTGTTGTTGCAACAGTTATAAACTCTCCTGTCTCATTTCCTTCCTGATCAACAACAGGATATCTTATATACCAGAGATTTCCTCTTTCCTCTTTGTACTCAACCTCAAGATCTGATATGGCTGTTCTGTCTTTAGGATCCCAGTTAACTATGTATGGAGCTTTAAAAATAAGTCCTTCCCTATAAAGTCTGAAAAAAGCTTCTCTTACAGCTCTCGCAAAGCCTTCATCAAGTGTAAACCTCTGTCTTGTCCAGTCACAGGAAGCTCCAAGGCTCTCTATCTGCTTCTTTATAGTATCCCTGGCCTTTGGAACCCATTCCCACACCTTTTCAATAAACTTTTCTCTTCCTAAATCAAACTTGTTTATTCCCTCTGCCTCAAGCTGTCTTGTTACAACCCACTGTGTTGCTATACCTGCGTGATCAAAACCTGGAAGCCATAGAGTGTTAAAACCTTTCATCCTTTTGTATCTTACAGTTATATCCTGGAGTGTCATGTTAAGTGCATGGCCTATATGAAGGCTTCCTGTCACGTTTGGAGGTGGCATAACAACTGAAAAGTAAGGTTTATCTGAGGAACTGTCTGCGGTAAATATAGCTGATTTTAACCATTCTTTATACCATCTATTTTCTATCTCTGAAGGTTTATACTCTCCAAGTGGCAATTTTTTCCTCCTGGTATCAAAGTTTTGGATTTATATTATAACTTATGTTCTGTTTTTATTTTTTCAGCAGATTTTATTTATTTTTGAAAATCTTTTCAAACGCCATAACTCTTGACGAACTGAAGCTATCAAGGAATTTACTCAGACTCTCAGACTCTAATCTGTATCTTTTAAGAAGATCTGTGTAAATCTCAAAGTTCTCACTTATATCTTTAAAAAGATCTATAAAAAGCAGTGCATCATTAAGCATTGAGAAATAATCCTTCTCCTTTTCAGCCTTAATAATATCTCCATATTTTTTATCAAGGTAGTAGTAAGCTTTCCAGTAGTTAAGCTTGCCTGCATTTATGTAGTCTTCTTCTTTTAGAGGTCTATTCTGTCTGTTTATCCATTCTGTGAAAAATCCAACAAGTATAAGGGAGACATCTCCCCTTGCCTTGTAAAGTCTGAAAGTATCCGTCTCTTTAACATCAATAAGATATCTCGGTATTGATCTGTAATACTCTGCCAGAACACCTGAAATATAAGATATTATCTGGATTGATATGGATATCTTCTCTTTTTCTGAAAACTCTTTAAGTGTTTCCTTCAGATGTCTCTTTAAAAAATCAAGCTCATTCTGTCCCATACTTATAAATTCTTTTTCAAAAATTTTAATTTTCAAGTCCGTTTATGGTTTAATTTTCGGTATATAAAAAAGGAGGTTTAGCCATGGGGAGATATTTATCTGCCTTTTTAATCACAGTTTTTACAGTCTTTTTATCTTACGGATCAGAGATAGGACTTAAATTAGGCTATTCAACGCTTTCTTACTCTTCCGTAGCAACAGGTGAGAGTAAGGATATCAACTTTACACTAACAGGATCTATCTATTTTGATTATGATATTCCTTTGTCTGACACGACAGCATTTTCGCCATCTTTCCAGATTGATTACGCTTATAAAACTATAGATTATGTTTATCTTTACGGTCATGGTTATGCTGAAGAGAAATTCACTTACACAGGTTTTGAGATAAATGGTAAAGGGAAAGCATTTCTTACAAGGGCTTTTATGATTTATGCCGGCGGTGGCATATCTATGAACAGATTTGCTGTGGATTACACACTTGAATCAGGAGGAACTCTCACATCTGACGAGGAGACATATTTAGGGTTTCAGGGCTTTGCAGGTTTCCAGTTTATGATAACAAAGATGTTGGGATTAGGTGCTGAATACAAATATAAGGTTTACAACGATGACTCTACAGATTACACATTTGATAATCAGAGCTTTATACTTGCAAATATTTTTATAAGATTTAAATAATAAGGGGCATAAGCCCCCTTTTATCTCTTGTTTGCTTTCGCAAAAACCTTAAGTGGAAGTCCCCATATCTTCGTGAACATCTCCCCAGCTTTATGGTCAAACTCATCCTCAGGACTGTACGTTGCAAGTGTCTCAAAGTAAAGACCGTTTGGTGATTTTCTGCCAACTATCTGTGCATTTCCTTTGTAAAGCTTGAATCTCACAGTTCCATTTACAAGCTGTGCTATCTCAGATGTAAAAGCATCAAGAGCCTCTCTAAGTTTTGAGAACCACAGACCGTTGTAAACAAGATCAGCATAAGGCTGTGATATATGTGTCAGTTTGTAATGGTATGTAAATCTGTCTAAAACGAGACTCTCTATCTCATCATACGCTTTTATCAGTATAATTCCCGCCGGTGACTCATAAACCTCCCTTGACTTTATCCCAACAAGCCTGTTCTCTACCATATCTATTCTTCCAACGCCGTGTTTTCCAGCTATCTCATTAAGATCCCATATAAGCTTCCACAGCTGATCGTATCTCTTCCCATTTATGGCTACAGGAACCCCTTTCTCAAACTGGATCTCAAGATATTCTGGACTGTCAGGTGCATTCTCAGGATTTACAGTTATCTCAAAAGCATCCTCTGGTGGTTCTGCCCATATATCCTCAAGGGGACCGGCTTCTATTGCAACACCCCACAGATTTCTATCGTAGGAGTAAGGCTTCTCTTTTGTTGCCTTTACAGGAATGCCGTGTTTTAATGCGTACTCTATCTCTTCTTCCCTTGATTTAAACTCCCAATCCCTTACAGGGGCAAGAACTTCAATATCAGGATCAAGGGCCCACACAGAAGACTCAAACCTTACCTGATCGTTACCTTTTCCTGTTGAGCCGTGAGCCACATAATGGGCATCATACCTGTGTGCAAGCTCAACAAGTTTTTTAGAGATCAGTGGTCTTGAAAGAGCTGAAAGGAGAGTGTATCTTCCTTCATAAAGTGCTCCCGATCTCATAAGGGGCATACAGTACTCCCTTGCAAACTCCTCCTTTATATCATCTATTATCGCCTCTACAGCTCCTGATGCCTTCGCCTTTTCCTCTATCTCATCAAGCTCCTCACCCTGTCCTACATCAGCTGTGTATGTTATCACCTCAAAGCCTTTATCTGTAAGCCATCTGACAATAACAGAAGTGTCAAGACCACCTGAATAAGCCAAAACAACTCTCTTTTTCAACAATTTACCTCCTCAGTGTAATGGAAGATATAATTATATCAGGATTTCACTTTATAAAGAGGTATTTATGGAAGAGATACTGAGATTAATAGAAAAGGGAGACATTCCTCAGGCTTTCAAAAAGGCTGAAAGCTACCCCTATCCAGAGAACATACTTTATAAAGCTGTGATACATTTTCACACAGGAAACAATATAAAAGCTAAGGAGCTTTTGAAAAAGTATATAAATCTGGATAAAAACAACCCTGAGAGTTACTACTACCTTGGAAGTATATACCTAGAGGAAGGAAATCCTGAGAAAGCTGTAAAGTATCTTAAAAAGGCTGTTGAGAAAGGAAAAAAGGCTGAATACTTTAATGATCTCGGTTATGCTTACTTTCTGAAAGGAGATCCTGAAAAGGCTATTAAGTGTTACACAAAAGCTATAGAGATAAAACCTGATCTTGCTGTAGCCTACTACAACAGAGGTCTGGCTTTCAAAAAGATGGGAGATTATGATGAAGCTGTAAAAAATTATAACAGAGCTATAGCTTTAAACCCTGAAGATCCTGATTACTACTACAACCTTGGTATCGTTTACAGGATAAAAGGTGACCTGCAAAAGGCTGTAAACTGCTACAAAAAGGCGATAGAGATCAATCCAGAAAATGAAAACTACTACAACAATCTCGGAAATGTTTATTACGATATGAAGGATTACAAAAAGGCTGTTGAGTGTTATAAAAAAGCTGTAGAGATAAATCCATTGTTCTTTTTAGGCTGGCAGAACCTTGGAAATACATATCTTGATATGGGAGATTATGAAAAAGCGGTAAAAGCATTCAAAAAAGCCCTAAAGATAGATAAAAGATCAGCAGAATGTTACATGGATATGGGAATAGCATTAAAGGAGCTTGGAAGATATGATGAGGCATTAAAGGCATATGAAAAAGCAGAACAGATAAATCCTGATCTCAAGGCTCTATCCCTTTACAACAAAGCATGCCTTTATGCATCAAAAGGTGATAAGGAAAAGGCTTTAAAATTGCTGAAAGAATCCTTTTCAATTGATCCATCACTGAAAGATTACGCAAAAACAGATCCTGATCTTAAAGGGATTGTATAGTTTTATGTTGTATATCATTCATCTTGATGATCTCTTATTCTATTCTCTATTAAAAAGGAGAAAGTTATGCTTTATAAAGAGTTTCTTGATTACAGGCTTTCAGAGATCGGTATAGGAACGTATCTTGGGGCATCTGATCAGGATACTGACATAAGATACTACGAAACTATAACAGAAGGGATACAGAAAGGGATAAATGTTATAGACACAGCTATAAACTACAGGAATATGAGAAGTGAGAAGGTAATAGGGGATGTTCTAAAAAATATAAATAGAGAAAAGGTGGTAATATCAACAAAAGGAGGATACATACCTGTCCCTTACTACATAGATGAAGATCCTACACAGTGGTTTAAAAGGGAGTTTGTCCAGAAGGAGATAGTCTCACCAAAGGAGATCACAGAAACAGGAAATATAATCACTCCAAGATTTATAGACTGGTCATTTGAAAAAAGTCTTGAGAATCTAAACACAGAGTATATTGATGTATACTTTCTTCACAATCCTGAGGATCAGCTTTTAAAGTTCAACAGGGATACATTCTATAAAAAAATATGGACCGTTTTCAGACTTCTTGAAGGGAAGGTTCATGAAGGAAAGCTGAAATACTACGGTCTTGCAACATGGAACGGACTTAGAGTTCCAGAGGATCATCAACAGCATATAGACCTGAAAAAGATCTTTGATATAGCAAGAGAGGTTGGTGGGGAAAACCACCATTTCAGATTTATACAGCTTCCATATAACATAGCGATGATAGAGGCTTACACACTTAAAAACCAGAGAATAAACGGGAAATCTCTAACAACATTTGAGGCTTCAAAGCGTTTAGGCCTTTACACATATATAAGCTCACCTTTGATGCAGAGAAGACTTGTAAGACCTGTTCATCAACAGATACTGGAGAGATTCAGGGTAAAAAAGTTCTCACATATACCTATACAGTTTGTGAGAAGTACAGAAGGCGTTGGAACTGTTCTGATAGGTATGAGCAGAAAGGAGCATCTTATTGAAAATCTTGAGATACAGGAAATTCCACATTTAAAACCTGAAGAGATAGATAGTATGATTAAAGAGAGAGGTTACTGATTATTATCATTTGCATATTCTAATTTTTGATAATATTGTATTTACAACAAAAAATAAATCCGGAGAAGATGAGAAAACTTAAAGTAGCATTTTCAACTTTAGGATGCAGGATGAACCAGTTTGAGACCTCTGCTATAGAGGAAAAGTTTGAAAGAGAAGGGTATACTCTGACAGATTTCAGGGATAAAGCTGATATATACGTTATAAACACATGCACAGTAACAAATGATGCTGACAGGACATCAAGAAAGACTATAAGACAGGCAAAGAGAAGAAATCCTGATGCTGTTGTTGTTGTGACAGGATGTTACGCCCAGGTAAGTCCAGATAAACTCGCCCAGATGGAAGAGATAGATCTTGTTATAGGAAATTCACATAAAGATGCTGTTTTTGAGATAGTGGAAAACTTCATAAATGAGAGAAGACAGGATAAGGTTTTTATAGACAATATATTCAGACAGAATGAGTTTAAAACATTCCAGATTTCAACATTTTATGAAGGATCAAGACCTATACTTAAAGTTCAGGAAGGATGCAACAGCTTCTGTTCATTCTGTATAATCCCATTTGCAAGGGGGAAGGTCAGAAGTGCAAAAACAGAAGAGGTTGTAAAACAGATAAGTATACTTGTTGAAAGAGGGTTTAAAGAGATCGTTCTGACAGGAACACAGCTTTCACAGTTTGGATACGATAATGGGGAAGATCTGTACAGCCTTCTAAAAGATATAGTAAAAATAAAGGATCTTTACAGAGTAAGACTTTCATCTATGGGGATAAATGAGCTTGATGATAAACTTATAGATCTTATAACATCTGAGGAAAAGATAGCCCCTCACTTCCATCTCTCTATACAGTCAGCAGATGATAAGGTTCTGAAAGATATGAAAAGGGATTACACAGTAAAAGAGTACATAGAAAAGGTTGAAAGTATAATCAAAAGAAGACCTGAGACAGCTATAGGAACGGATATCATAACAGGATTTCCAACAGAGGACGAGAAATCATTTGAAAACAGTCTGAAGAATATAGAAGATATCCCATTTGCATACATACATGTTTTCACATACTCAGAGAGAAAAGGAACAACAGCTTCTAAAATAGGTGATCTTGTTCCACCACAGGAGAAGAAAAGGAGAACAGCCATACTCAGAGAAATATCAGAGAAGAAAAGTATTGAGTTCAGAAAAAGATTTCTGAACAATGATCTTGAGGTTCTTATAATCTCAGAAAAAGATGGAAAAAAGGTAGGAATAACAGGAAACTACATACATATAAAGTTTGATTCAGAAAAGGATATAAACCAGATAACATCTGTTAGACTTACAGAGGTAGGAAGGGAAAGGGAAGACAACAGAGGTGTTGAGTTGAAAAAGGAGGTACTGGTATGAGATATGTAAATCTGATCATCTCATTTATGATCTTTATATCTTTCAGTTTTGGTATAACAGATAAACAGCTTGATGATCTTATAGGGAAAGATTACAAAACATTCAGAGGGATTGATGAGACAGGTAAAGTTGTTAATATAAAATCTCTCATAAAAGAGGGAAAACCGGCTGTAATAATCTTTTTCGCTTTAGGAGATAAACCTGGAACGTTTGACTTTCTCCCTAAGATGAACGCTCTTTACGACAGATACGGAAGAAATGTAACATTTGTAGCTGTTCTTCTTAGCAGATCTTCACCTGAAGAGGTAAAACAGCTTAAAAAGATGCTTCCTTTAAAGATCCCTGTTTTACTTGCATACAATGAGACGATAAAAAGATACAGCATCTCAAAGGTTGATGTTCCATATATAGTTTTTATTGATAAAAACGGAAAGATAAAAAGGATAATCTTGAGACCTGAATCAACGATGATAAAAGAAAGACCTGATGTTGACCACTCAGATTATGAAAATAAGACACAGAATGAGAGGATAAAATCAAGTATCCAGATAATAGAAAAATACATAAAGGATATTGGAGGATAGGATGGAAAACGTCCAGAATATAAACCTGATCCTTGATATAGATATTGATAGAGAAAGCGAGGAAGATATAGCATCTGCTTTTTCTAAGGCCATTGAAGAAAAAGGATTCAAGCTTTCAGATAATACAGTATCACTGAGGAACAACAGACTAAGCTCCATAAGAGCTGTTGATACAGCCTCTGGTGAAGAGGTTGAGATGTATGCATTTTCCAGATCTGTAAACGGAAAAACGATAATCTCTTTAAAAATAATCTAAGGAGGGGAAAGTTGAAAAGGTTTATTCTGACAGCTGTCTTATTCGCGTTTTACATGAATATCTCAACAGCTTTTGAGAATGTCTCGGCGGAGAAGTTCAGGGAACTGATGAAAAGAAAGGATGTGATAATACTTGATGTGAGAACACCTCAGGAATATGAAAAGGACGGTCATATAAAGGGAGCAAATCTTCTACCTGTCCAGTTATTCCAGTATATATACCTTGCAGGATTAAGGGATAAAGATGTCCTCGTTTACTGCCGATCAGGAAATAGAAGCGTTACTGCAAGCAAGATGCTTGAACAGATGGGTCTGAAAAAGGTTTACAACCTGAAAGGCGGTATAAAAGAATGGAAATCAAAAGGATTTCCGGTAGAGTATGGCTGGAAGTAGTTACTGTATTCCTTTTATTTTCCACAATCTCTACTGCTGACCAGTTTGAGAGATGTTTTCTTGTATCATCTAAAAAATACGGTGTAAATATTCATCTTTTAAAAGCCATAGCAGAGGTTGAAAGTGGTATGCAGCCCTATGCTGTAAATGTAAATCTGAAAGGTAAAAACAGGAGCTTTTTTATAAAAAACAGAAAGGTTGCATCAGAGTTTATAACATACCTTGAGAAAAAAGGTTACAACTTTGATGTTGGTATATCACAGATAAATATAAAAAATATAAGAAGATTTGGACTTTCTCCAGTAGAGCTTTTAGACCCCTGTAAAAATATAGATCTATCTGCAAGGATAATGAGAGAGCTGATAGATAGACACGGCATGACATGGGATGCTGTATGGCGTTATAACGGGAATAAAAGATACGCTAAAAAAGTTCTTAAAGCTTTAAAAGAGATCAGGAAAAAATAATACTGATCTATATTCTGTTGTATATGATTATTCTCTGTGTCACCTTTTTCAGGTAGTTTTTTGTTTCATCATAGGGGAGTTTTCTCATAAGCCTGTCGTAAACCTCAGATGGACTCATTCTGTTTATAACCTCTGCAGCTTTTTTTATGTTTGTTGTTCCTGTAAAAGCTCTCGCAACATTCCCTGCTCCAGTGTTGTAAGCTGCGATAGTGCAGTAAAGTCTGCTTAATGGATGTTTTATATCCTTAAGGTAGTTGTAGTAGAGTATGTAAATATACGTTGTACCAACCATAATATTTTTTTCCTCATCATAGAGATAAGAGGGAGCTAAAAGAACAGGCCTTCCGTATATAAGTTTTGTCGCATCTTTCCCTGCTGTTGAAGGAACTATCTGCATAAGACCGTAAGCAGGAACAGGAGATCTTGCAAGAGGATTGAATGAGCTTTCTGTGTGAATGATAGCAAAAACAAGTGCGTGATTGAGTCTGTATCTTTCTGAATACCGGGTAACAACAGGTTTATACTCTTTTGCCTTCTTTATAAACCTTTTAGGTGGGAGTTTCACCCTGAATGAGTAAACCTTTTCCCCTTTTATCTTTGATGGTTTTTCAACGACCCTTCCTGATCTGAGGAGAGAGACAACAGCCTTTGATATATCCTCAGGTCTGGGCTCTTTTTTATCAACAACCACATTCAGAAGAATAGGTTTTGGTCTTACCTTTCCTTTTTTTATATGTTTTGCCTTTTCAGTTATCCTTTTCTCAATTCTCTGTGAAAGCTTATCTCTTTCAAAAGCCTTTTTAGTATCCTCAGTTATAAGATCCATAAGGATTCTTGCAAGATCCTTTTTTGAAGGCTTTTTAACATCCCTTATCTCAACC
The DNA here is from genome assembly GCF_000021565.1 of Persephonella marina EX-H1. NCBI lineage: Bacteria > Pseudomonadati > Aquificota > Aquificia > Aquificales > Hydrogenothermaceae > Persephonella > Persephonella marina. Next base: position 1,867,291 of record NC_012440.1, read on the forward strand.
TTTATCTCCCCCTTCTCAAAATCAACAGCCTTTTTTACCCTGTAATCATCAGAGTACTCAACCCATTTCTTCTTCGTTGATATCTCAGCCTCTTTCCAGTACTGTGATATCTCTTTTTTGTATCTCTCAAACTCCTCATATGTTATCCTCTTGTACTCCTCAAACTCCTTCATAACCTCTTTGTAGTACTGCTCATACTCTTTAAGCTCCTTTTCTTTAAACTGCTGAAACTCATTGAGATACTGCTGGTAATCATCTTCAGCGTATGAAAAGAAAATAAATCCAGAAATTATCAAAACCAGTAATCCCCTCATCTTAATCCCCCTTATTCAGTACACATAAGAACGAAAAACTCCCTTGATCCTTCGTCATAGTAACTGTCTATTATCTTTGCCTTTATCACCCTCCCTGATGTTGTCTGAACTGTGTAAAGCTGTAGTCCTGATACAGTTCCTCCCCTTGTTCCCCTTAAAAAATGCTCAACAGAGGAATCAACCCTTACCCCCATCTGTCTTGCTATCTCATCTATAGCCCTTGCAATAGCTGTTGCCCTCTGGTACGCAAAACCTCTAACATGCATGGCCGAATACCCAACACCGCATATCTTACCTTTCTGATAGTATGACTTGTATATCCATTCTGGTTTTTCACTGCTCTCCTTTGATGGTAATGAACAGGAAGAGACAATAATTAAAAGAATAAGAATAAAAGTTCTTCTCATCCTATTATCCTTAAAGGGTGCAAAGAAGCACCCTTTTTATCTACTGGCTTTCTAACTTCTGTATCTCTCTCTCAAGCTCCTCATACGCTTTTTTAGCCTGGAACTGTTGCCATAGGGCTCTTTCATTTTTAAAGCTTGAAAGTGTAGCCTGTCTGACAGCCTCTTTTACAGCTCCTGGATCAAGAACAACAAGAACGTAAAGTTCACCACTTGGTGAGATCCACATATCCTTCTGTTTTGTTCCTTGTAACACCTGACTTGTAACCTGTTTTGAGACCTGTGCTGAAACCTTATCAACCGTTGTCTGGTCTCCTATTCCTGTAGTCTGTGTAAAGTTCTTTATCATATTTTTAACCTTTATTGATAGCATTCTCGCAAGCTCATCACGGGCATTTGCAAGGGCTTCAGTTCTTGCAAACTGTATACCTGCAGGTCCTATTTTTGCCGATCCAACGGCTGCAAGACCTCCCTCAACTTCAGGATTTAAAACCCATTTTGGTGCATTTGCAAACTCTTTCTTCCACTGTTCAGCCTGAACCTGCTCAACCTTTTTCTCCTTCTTTCCACAGGATGTTGTCATTAATGGGATTAAAGCAACAATAGATAAAAGAAGTATAAGTTTTCTCATTTCTAAAACCCTCCTTGTCTGTTCTTTATAATTAATTTATTTCTTTACAACTATCCTTGTTGGTGAAAAATACCCGACTGTGTAACCGAGTATACTTTCAAGGGCATTTGCTAAATAAACAGGGTTTTCAAGATACTCAACCCTAAACTTCCCTTTTCCTATATCTTCAACTGATTTAACCCATGGGAGCTTCTGTATCTCCGACTTTATCTCAAAGTTCTCAGATACAGATTTTATTCCCTCAAACTGAACTGTTACAACCTTTCTCTTAGACGCAAGATATCTGTCTATCTTTTTGAGAATATCATCAGCTAAAACCTGTGAGAGCGATTCCATAGCTCTGTTTTCAGCTTCCTCAATATTTGGGGCTGTTCCCTTAGCTTTTACAGATCCTGAAGCGAGTATTCTTACCTTTCCTTTATCTTTGACAAGGAGATAGTACTGGGCCTGTGCAAGAACAACGTTGAAAGCAGATTTTATCCCGTAACCTATATCCTGTCCACCTTTAGTTTTAGGTATGAATTTTATCTTTCCTATTATTGTTGCTCCTGCAAGATTCCTTGAGAAAAGATTTCTTAAAGTTATAAACCTTTTCTGTGATATAGCCTTTTCTACCTTATAAGGATCTATATTTGGATCCCCTGCAAAATCATAAACCTCAAATCCCTGCTCATTGAGTATATTTATCAGGTTTGTTGTAACAGGGTTCATCTCATCAAGCTCAACAGATCTATCTTTCTGAACTATTAAAAGAACATTAAAGGCTGTATTTCTTGACAATAAACTTAAAGCCTTTTCTGCCTCTCTTGGATAAACACATCCTTCTATGGTTATCTGGACAGCATCACCAAAGTTCTTCTCATCAATTATCTTTACATCCCTTATAAAACCTTTAACATCCTTCAGTATGATCTCATCAAGCATCTTGAAGTTCTCAAGAACTGATTTCACCTGAATATCAGTTCCTAATGCCTTTTCAAGAGCATCCCATTTTGCCCTTGCAAACGCTTCCATCTTTGCAGAGCTGTAATCTCTTATGATTGCAGCTTCTCCAACACCTACAGATTTTATACATCTCACAGGTTTGGAAGGTTTCTTTTCAACTTTTTTTACAGGCTCTTTTACTACCCTCTGAACCTCTCTTTTTTCTTCAACAACTGGTTTTTCGGCCTTTTTCTCCTGTATTACTACCGGTTTTCTCTCCTCACCTGTATAGGCAGAGATTTTTATATTACCGATTAGAGCTGGATTCTCCTCATATGGGACATCTGTACCGAACATTTTATAAAATAAGATGCCAAACCCTGCAGGTTTTACCTGAAATCTTACAGGTTTCTTAGCAGCCCTCTTTCCATCTATAAATACAGTTATCCTTCCACCTTTTACAGAGATCTGTACTCTGTGTATCTGACCTTCCTCTACAGATCTTTTAAACATCCCGTATATCTTGTGGTGTTCAACAGGTGTTTCAGAGAAACCAAAATCAACCTCATCTATGCTTCCAAGAACTCCAAGGAGTATGCCAGCATCATATGTGTAAAGTTCCTTTTTCTTTATCCTCTCTTCCTGAGAGGGTGAGTAAAGGGCAAACTTAACGTAAGGTTTTCCCTCCTTAAATGCGTAATAATCAAACTCAATTGAAAACTCATCTGGAAATTTTTCCGATCTGTAAAGGAACGTTCCAGCCTCTAAAGGTCTTATCCATCTAACACCTTTATAATCTACACAGTCGTAGCTTTTGAATATTATCTGAAAATCAGGTGAGACATCACCAACAGGACAGTTTGATCCATCAAACTGGTATATAACCTTACTTCCGGGAATAAAACTTTCAGAAACTCCAAAAGGAGACTGGGCGTAAGCCCAGCTTATTATCAAAAGAAATAATCCAAATAAACCCCTCATCTTCACCCTCTCTTATTAAAATAGGCCCTCTTTCATCGGTTTTCTCTCAACAAGCTGTCCAACTCTAACTCTCATTATCTGTTTCTCATCCCCTTTAACAACCGTCCAGGCCTTGTTCTCCTGTATCTGATTTGTAACCTCAAGTGTCACAGGGAGCTTCACCATATCACACTCTTCTGTTTTCTTGAAAGGATCAACAACAACCTGGAATGTGTAAACATAAAACTCCTGACCGGGCTGAACACCTGCCTTTGATCCAACATTTATAAGAGCGTATCTTGATTTTTTATCAGGTGCTGTTCTTGTCTGGATTATATATCCTCTGACCTTGAAGTATTTTGAGAGATCCTCTTTAGCCTCGGCTATAGCATTCATAGCAGCCTTTTTTATACCACCTATGATCGCATCAAATGTTAGCTGTGGTGTTTTTCCAAGAACTTCCCTTCCTGAGATATTCTTCGCAAGAACAACCTCTCCGGTCTCTACATCTATTATCTTTATTGTTAGATCTGTAGAAAGATTCCATCCTTCCTGTGTTTCTATGGCAGCAGCTGCTATAGCTCCAACAAGACCAAGATGCTGAGAGAGACCTTTTTTAGCATACTCAGCGGATATCCATTTAAGATTAACGTTGTTCACAGAACCTGTGATTATGTACTTAACACCTGCAAGTTTTCCAAGCTGAACGAGCGTGTTAACATCTGTAAGTCCTGACTGCTGAAACTGCTGTTCCTGCATAACCTTTTGGAGATCTCTCCTTGTGTAAACCTTTGCTCCACCCATCTCAACAAGCTGAGCTGTAACACCCTCTGCAACACTCTCTCCAAGTCTTGCATTAACATCCCTTGTTACCATCTCAAGCTGTTTCTGATAATCTCCCGCTGTCGCCTCACCGTAAACAATACCTACAGCTCCTGGAGCAACACCAACACCTGCTGCTCCGACTGTAGCTTCTTTGTACTGACCGGTCTCCTGAGATTGTAAAACCTTTGCAGCATCAAAGGTTGTATTGTTTGTAAAATCAACAACCGCAACCCTTGGAATAGCCATCTCATAAGCTGTTTTACATGCCTCAGGAATTTCTTCAACTTTCCTGTCAAGGGGTGTTATATCGTAGGCTGTTGGGTCTACCTCCTTAACCCCTCCTACACAGGAAAATAGAAATGAAGCCATAAAGACAGATGCACAAAAAACGGCAGCCTTTCGGATTCTCATATCTGCTCCTCCCAGATTGATCTGTTATTAAATCATCATATTTTTATATTATGTTATTATGAATGAAAGATAGTACACATTTATAATTATAAGTGAATTAATATTATAGTAAATACCTGGGAGGAAAATGTAATGGGAAAATTACCTGTATATACATTAATGATTTTATCATTGATCTTTTTCTCAATCTCATGTGGAGGTAAAAAAACTGTAAAGCAGAGTCCTTACGAAGTTCAGCAGGAAAAGGCAAGAAAAGCCTTTGAAGAACTTGAAGAGGAGTCTGAAAAACCTGTTGAACAGCTGAAACTACCTCTTGAAGACCAGAAAAAACCTGAAAAAAAAGCTGTAAAAAAGAAGCCTGAGGTAACAAAAAGAGAGGTAAAGATAGCAAAAAGAGAGATTAAAACAAAATACCCTTTAAAAAACGGCTATCCTGTATGGGTTTATAATCCAAACTATGATGGATATCTTGGAGCTGTGGGTATAGCAAAAAAAACCAGAGGAGGGTATCCTCAGCAGAAGAGAACAGCTGTAGCTATAGCACAGGCAAATCTTGCAAAACAGATAAAGATACTGGTAAATGCTGAAGTAACTACAGAAAAGATAAATGTTGATACAAGAACTCTCCAGTACTACAGGTCAAAGATAAGATCTCTTTCCAAACAGGAAGCCCAGGCGTACCTCAGAAATACAAAGGTTATGGATGAATGGATAGATCCTAAAACAGGAGATCTTTATGTCTGGGTTGTCCTTGAAAAATAGGACCTGATATTTTCAAATATCTCGTCCTGCAGACTGAACATAACCTGTGCTTCTTTTTCTGATCTCTCATGATCGTAGCCTAAAAGATGAAGTATACCGTGTATGAGAAGTCTGATTATCTCCTCCCTGTAAGGTAAACCTATCTCTTCAGCCTGCTTTTTAGCGTATGGGAGGGAGATAACAACATCTCCCAGTATCCTGTACCTGTACTTAGGAGGCTTCTCATCTATAGGGAAAGAGAGAACATCTGTAGGTTTATCTTTCCCCCTCCACTGCCTGTTAATCTCTTTTATAGTGCTATCGTCTGTAAGAGTTATACTTATCTCTACATTATCAATATTAAGGTGTTCTAATATCTTTTCAACAGCCTCTTTAACAAACTTTTTAGTTATACTTCTGTCTCCCAGCTCTTTATTTATAAGTATCCTGTTCATATATTATTCCTTTTCCTGTTCGTATCTGTCGTAAGCTTTTATAATTCTCTGGACAACCGGATGTCTCACAACATCCTTCTCTGAAAATCTTACAAAACCTATCCCCTGAACATCCTTTAAAACCTCAAGTGCCTCAACAAGACCTGACTGTGATACCTTTGGAAGGTCTATCTGTGTTATATCTCCCGTTATAACAGCCTTTGAACCAAACCCTATCCTTGTCAGGAACATCTTCATCTGTTCTTTTGTTGTGTTCTGTGCCTCATCAAGAATGATAAAAGCATCATTCAAGGTTCTCCCTCTCATAAATGCGAGAGGTGCTATCTCTATAATATTTTTCTCAAGCATATCGGCTATCTTACCAGCATCAACCATCTCATAAAGAGCATCATAAAGAGGTCTCAGATAAGGGTCCACTTTCTCTGTTAATGTTCCCGGGAGAAATCCAAGCTTTTCTCCAGCCTCAACAGCAGGTCTTGTAAGTATAATTCTGTTAACCCTGTTCTGCTTGAGATATGAGACAGCCATAGCCATTGCAAGGTAAGTTTTTCCTGTTCCGGCTGGACCTACACCAAATGTTATATCGTTCTTCTTTATAGTCTCAACGTAAAGCTTCTGTGTAGGCGTTTTTGCCATTATAGGCTTTTTTCTGTGTGTAAAAAGTATAGCCTCTCCTTCTTCTCTGTATGGCTTCTCCTTTATTTCAGACTCAGCCTTAAATCCTATAGCAAGATTTCTTACATCCTGAGGTGAAAGTATATGTCCTACCTCAAAGTATGATGATACCTTCTCTAAAAACTCCTCAAACCTGTCTAAAGCCTCCTGAGAACCTTCAGCTATAAGACTTGTTCCCCTAGCAAAGATATGTATACCGAATATCTCCTCAAAGAACTTTATATTCTCATCCTTGTTCCCAACAACATTAAAAAATGCCTCTACCGGTATCTGTACTTCTAACTTTAAAATTTTTATCAACCTCCTTAAAGATTTTTACTGTGATAATTTATTCAAAAATCAATAATTTCAAGTTTTAAAGACTGAACCACCCTTCAGGAAGATCTACAACAACCTTTCTTCCTTCTGTATCAACTTCCTTAACAAACTCTTTGATAAAAGGAAGATGTCTGACCTTATCATCAACACATTTTATTATCAGGTAGGCTGTTGGAAGTCTATCATCAACCTTTATTATCTTTCCTATAACCTTCCCATTAAAAATAACATCCATATCAATAAGCTGGTACTCATAGAACTGATCCTTATCAAGCTCCGGAAGTTTATGACTCTCAACATAAAAGTATCTGTGTTTTATCTTTTTCGCCTTGTCTATATCGTCAAACCCTTTAAACCTGATAAGATTTTTCTTTTTTGAGAAATGTTCAATATAGAGTGGAACAAAATTTCCCTCTTTATCCTTTATGTAAATAACATCTGGAAGATCAAAGTTTGGTGGAAAGATCTCTATCTTAAGATCACCTCTAACGCCGTGAGTTCCGTGTATCTTTCCTGCTATTACAAAATCCTCCCTTTTCTCTCCCATCTTTTTTATCTGCCTCTTCTTGTGGCTATATTTATCTCCTCTATGCCGTTCTGTTTTGCTATATCCATAACCTTTACAACCTTCCCGTACTGAACTCTTCTATCTGCGATGATAACTAGTGATTTACTTGTCTGACTTTTTATATACTCTGCTATCTCCTTTTCTGACACCTTTTTATTTCTTATATAGTAGTTACCTTCCTTATCAACAATGATCTTGAGAGGTTCAACAGATGTTTTTTCTGCTGTTGCCTTTGGAAGTTCAACATTTATTGAAGATATAGGAGCAAGTGTACTCACTATCCCAAGGAACAGAATTATTATGAATGCTATATCAACAAGAGCTGTCATATCAACTATAAAGTTACTGTTGTCTTCAAGCCTGCTGAACTTTCTGAAATTCATCTCTCACTTCCTTTCTGTTCAATATTTGTAAGCTGGTAAACAAGCTCAACAGCAAGACTTTCAAGTTGAGTAACAAGGAAGTTAACCTTTGACTTGAAATACCAGTAAGCAGCAAGAGAAGGGATAGCTATTGAAAGACCAAAAGCTGTTGTTATCAATGCCTGAGATATACCTTTTGAGAGAAGTTCTGGATTACTCAAGCCTTCAAGAGATAACGCCTCAAAAACCTGTATCATACCTGTAACAGTTCCAAGGAAACCCAGTATAGGTGCTATAGCTGCTATGGCACCCATAGCATTAACATAACCTTCAAGTTTTGGTATCTCCATCCTTGCGGCCTCTTCAGCAGCAAGCCTCAGATCATTTTCTGATCTCCTTCCCTTAATAAAAGCCTCAAGAATTCCAGCTATAAGACTTGTGGCAACGCTGTTTGAGGATTTTGCAACGGTTAAAGCCTCTGGAACTCTACCTTCCTTAAGGTAAAAATCTATCTCCTCTATCTTTTTAACAGGGAAACATCTCTTAAATGATAGTGAGAAAGATCTCTCTATGATGAAAGCAACAGCAAGAACACCTAAAAATAACAGGGGATACATTAAAGGTCCGCCTTTCTGGAAGATCTGTATTACATATTCCAAGCTCATTCCTCCTTTTATTCAAAACATTCTGGGAGATTCTTAATCAAGGACTGAAAAACCTCTCTCTGTTCTTCAGTCAGCTGGTCTTGATTTATAGGTTTTAAAATACAGGAAGCCTCAGATCTTCTACCCTGCTTTTTCATTATTTCGGCAACCTTCAACCTTGCCTTTATAACCTGTTCTGTAGCATCAGGATATAAATATATAACATTTATAAAGCTGTTTAAAGCATTTTCAATATCCTCAAGTTTCTCGTATATAAGACCTATCAGGTAGTAGCTTTCGGCAACATTGTTATAGTCTGAGCTGTTTAAAGCCTCCTCAAGATATCTTAAAGCATTCTGGAAGTAACCGTTCTCAAACTGTATCTTTCCAAGATAAAAGGCTATATCAGCTCTGTATTTTGGGAATCTTGTGTATATCTCCTCAAAATAGCTTTTTGCTTCGGTGTATCTTCCCGCCTTGTATAAAAGCATCGCAAGCTTGAACTTGTTCTCATCAGTTGCTGGAAGTTTTTTCATAACAGCAATAGCTTTATCAAGATCTCCCTGTTCCTCAAATATCTTTGCAAGGAGTTCTTTTGCCTGGACGTTAAACTCACCACGTGGGTATATCTTTATATACCTTGTGAGTATCTTAACAGCCTGATCCTTATCACCGGATATATACTTAAGATAACCAAGCTTGTAAAGTGCATACTCTGACTCTTTAATATCAGCCTCAATAAGCTCCCTGTAAATCTTTTCAGCCTTATCATACTCCTGCTTTTCAGTGTAAAGATCACCAAGTTGTAGTTTTAAAAGTGATACAAAAGGATACTGTGGGTATTTCTCAATGAATTTCTCTATCTGTGATGCAACATCTGCCCCAGATTCTTCCATCTCAAGGACTGTAAGCTGGTAGGCTGCATCTATAGCCTCAGGAGTGTTCGCATGTTCCTCAATAAACTGCTGGTATATCTTTCTTGCCTTTTCCTTCTGACCTGCGTTGTAGTAACTGTCCGCCATTCTTAACACTGCAAGGTTCCCAAGCTCCGTACCTCTATACTTTTCTGCATAATCCCTGAAAGCTTTTATAGCTTCAATATATTTACCTTCTGAGAAGTAGGAGTAAGCGTAAAGATAACCTGCCTGCTGAGCTATCTTATCATCTCCCTTTGATAACTCCCTCAGTATATCCCTCGCCTTATCTATATCCCCCTTTCTCATAAATATGTATGCAAGTAAAAACCTGCTTTTTCTGTCTTTTTTTCCTTTCACAAGGCTGTAAGCCTTATCAAGATCTCCCGCATTAAAAGCACTAACAGCCTTCATATATTCATCTGTAAATGCCTCATAGGCCTTCTGGTAGTTTCTCTTTTTAAAGAAAAACCATCCAAGCATATTTTTAGAGTACTCAGGATCAAGATCCTTAAGCTTCCTCACAGATTCTAAAAACTTCTGATCTTTATTAAGCTTCAGGTATATGTATGTAAGGTATATAAGAGCTTTTTTCTTTAGATCATCGGAAACGGAAAAATCAACAGCCTTCTCGAAATAGTCAGCTGATAGAGGTATTTTTCCCATCTTCATAAGTGTAAACCCTGTGTAAAGATAAAACTCAGGTGAATCAATACCTTTCATTATCAGATAAGCATACTCATACTTTCCCCTGTTGTAAGCTGTTATAGCAAGCTTCTTCCTGAGAAAGTCTTTATAAAGCTTTGAAACCTGAAGTGATTTCTGGAGAAGGGCAAATGCTGTCTCAAAATCATTTTTCTCAGAGTATATATCTGCAAGCTGTATATAAAGGTTCTGTGCAAGCCTTCTGTTCCTTGGCTCTAAGGAACCAGCCTTATCAAAAGTTCCTTTAAGATCTCCCTTTTTAATATCAATAATTCCAAGACCGTATATAACATAATCTGATATCTTCTCTACAGTTCCGTAACCCTCAAGGAATTTTTTGAAAAGCTCCTCAGCTTTATCTAAATCTCCTGTGTTCAGCTTTATAAAACCTTTAAGTATTAGAAGATGCTTTGTGTATATCTTATCCTTTACATTCTGTATATCCTTTTCAGCCTGTTTGTAATCCTTTCTGCTGAAATTAACGTAGCCTTTTATATAATGGCAGTACTCAACAAAGTTTATATCAAGCTCAGTACAGTCTATATCCTTAAGAAGGTTATAACCTTCATCAATACTTCCTTTCATAACAAAGTTTACAGCATGAAGGAACATACTGTTTATATCCTCATACTTTATTCTTCTCAGGAACTGATCTGTTTCGTCTGTTTTCTCTATCTGGAAGGATAGTATCGCCGCTGACATACATGAAGCATCCTTCTGGGGAAATACATACTTGTGGAAACATCCTCCCTTAAAATACCTGTAAGCTTCCTTCTTGTTATCCATCCTGTAGTATATAAGTCCAAGAAGGTAATGGGCCGTCCCTGAAAATCCTGTTTTTGGATACTTTTTTATAAGTTTCTCAAGCTTTTCTCTCGCCGTAATATAGTTCCCTCTAAAGAAACTCTCTATACCATCTGCAAGAAGGGCGTTTTTCTCAGGAATACCAAGGACTGCCTGGGGTTTTTCCATATTTACAACTGGTGGATCCACAGTGTAAGGTGGAACAGGTTTTATCTCCTGTGTGAATATCTCAACCTTTAGCTTTTCTTTAAACTGAATAACATCAGGAGCTTCAAGTGGCGGTATCTCTTCCCTCTTTTCTGCTATGATCTCTATGGGAAAAACAACCTCGGGAACTTTTATCTGGACGGAAGAGAAAGCTTTCTGGATTGAAATGAGAGTGATGAAAACAAGAAATATAACTTTCCTCATACCTGAACCTCTACTATCTTTTTAGCCGCCTCAATATCCTCCTTTATCTGGTCAGAAAGCTGTTTTGTATCCTCAAACTTTTTCTCAGGTCTTATATATTCCTTAAAAAATATTCTCACATATTCCGATTCTGGATTTATATTCTTATCTATAACGTGAGCTTCTATAAAAAGTTTCTTTCCATCAACTGTAGGTCTGTAACCAAAGTTTATAACAGCAGGATGCTGATCACAGTTAAATGATACATAACCTGCATAAACACCTTTTTTCAGACAGAGATCAGGTGGTGGGATTATGTTTATCGTTGGGAAGCCTAAATCCTTCCCTTTCCCATCACCTTTAACAATCCTGCCTTTTATACAGTAATCCCTTCCTAAATATTTTGAGGCCTCTTTTATCTTTCCCTCTCTGAGAAGAGACCTTATAAGAGTACTGCTTATCCTCTCTCCATCTTCCTTTATTGGATCAACAACCTCTATTGTAAAACCAAGCTCTTCAGACTTTCTTTTCGCATACTCTATATCTCCCTCTTTCATATAACCAAAACGCCAGTCATAACCGACTATGATATGTCTGCATCCTAACTTCTCAACAAGAAATCTTAAAAACTGATCTGCTGTTTTTTTCAGAAAATTCTGATCAAACTTTATAACATAAACAAAATCAATACTTTTTCTGCTCAGAAGGTCTATCTTTGTGTTTATATCAGTTATAAGACATGGGGCTTTATCAGGATTGAGGAACTTTTTTGGGTGTGGATCAAATGTTATAACAAGTGATCTTAAATTTTTTTCTTTAGCCCTTTTCTTTACCAGATTAAGTATCTCTACATGTCCCTTATGGAAGCCATCAAAACTCCCGATTGTACATACAGTTTTCTCATTTAAAGGCAGGTCTCTATCAGTTATTACCTTCATTCTTCCTCTTCTAAAAATTTATTTGCAACATCAATGATAACCGAGTAAGAAAAACCTCTATTCTTTAAAAATTTTACTACAGTATGGAACTGTTTTTCTTTTTTATACTTTTTCTTCAGAAGGTTGTAGGCTGTTTCAAATTCTTCATCATAGGATATCTCAGGTGGTTCAACACCTTTAGAGTAAAACTTCTTCTTTATATAGATAGGACTTTTGCCTTTTTCTTTAAGTAATGAGCTGAGTCTTTCCTTCAGCTTTTGATCATCAAGGTAACCTTTCTGTACCAGATACTGAACTACCTGATCTGACTCTTCCGGATCAAATCCCTTTTTTACAAGTTTATCTTTAAGCTCAGATGAGAAGTAATCCCTTTTTGATAGAAGCTTAAAAGCGTAGGACAGAGCTTCCCTTTTCAAACAATATCTCCACCCATTCCATACATTCCAGAATCATACTCACCTGAGGATATGCCCTTTATCTTCAGCTCAAGATCAGCTGGATTTGAGGCATAGGCAAGTGCATCCTCGTATGTTATCCATCCCTTGTTGTAAAGATCCAGTATAGCCTGATCAAATGTCTGCATTCCGTACTGGGATCTTCCCTTTTCCATAAGATCAGTTATCTCTTCAAACTTATCTGGATCAATAATTGCATCATATATAGCCCCTGTGTTTATAAGAATCTCAACTGCAGGAACTATACCTTTACCATCTTTCCTCGGTATTAGTCTCTGTGATATAACAGCTCTCAGTGTTGTTGCAAGGAGAAGTCTTATATGGTTCTGTGCTTCAAGTGGAAACATATCTATAATCCTGTTTATAGTTTCCTTTGCGTCCTGTGTGTGTAGTGTGGAGAAAACAAGGTGCCCTGTTTCAGCAGCTCTCAGTGCTGTCTCTATAGTCTCAATATCCCTCATCTCACCAACCATAATAACATCAGGGTCTTCCCTTAATGCAGCTCTAAGGGCTGTTGAGAAATCATTTGTGTCAAGACCTATCTCTCTCTGGACTATGTAACACTGTTTATCCCTGAATATATACTCTATAGGATCCTCAATTGTTACAACAACATCTCTTCTTCTCTCATTTCTGTAATCTATCATGGCTGCAAGTGTTGTTGATTTACCTGAACCTGTTGGACCTGTTACAAGAACAAGCCCCCTTGCTTCCATAGCAATATCTTTCAGTTTAAGAGGGAGGTTTAACGCCTCTATTGTAGGTATGTCTGTTTTCAAAACCCTGAAGGCAAAAGCGTAAGTTCCTCTCTGCTTGTAAATATTAACCCTGAATCTGCTCAGACCTGGTATTGAGTATGATATATCAAGCTCACCATTTTTTATTAGCTCTGATCTCTTTCTCTCTGTTTTTACAACCCTTCCTATAAATTTAACAATATCCTCTTCCTTTAATCTCTCATACTTATCAAGATACTGGAGCTCCCTGTTTACCCTCACAACAGGAGGAAGGCCTACCTTAAGATGTATATCTGAAGCTCCCACCTCAACAGCATTTGTAAGTATCTCGTCAATATTCATATAGCATCCTCCCTTCCTTTATTGAGAGGTCTTTAAAAACTCCTCCCTTATTCTGTTTTCTATCTCCTGTGCTATATCTGGATTCTGTTTTAAAAACTCTCTCGCCTTTTCCCTTCCCTGTCCTATCTTTGAATCTCCGTAAGAGTACCATGCTCCACTTTTCTTTATTATTCCTATCTCTTCCCCAAGGTCTAAAAGCTCACCTTCCTTTGAAATTCCCTCACCATATATAACATCAAACTCAGCCTCTTTGAATGGTGGTGCAAGCTTGTTTTTAACAACCTTTACCTTAACCCTGCTCCCGACCTTCTCACCTGAGTCCTTTATATCTTTCTTTCTAACCTCAAGTCTCATATCTGCGAAGAACTTTATAGCCCTTCCACCTGTTGTCGTTTCAGGATTTCCAAACATAACACCAACTTTTTCCCTAATCTGGTTTATAAGAATGAGAGATGTGTTTGATTTATTAACAGCACCTTTAAGAACCCTCATAGCTTTTGACATAAGCCTTGCATGTAACCCAACATTACTGTCCTCAATATCACCTTCAAGCTCAGCTTTTGGAACAAGAGCTGCAACTGAATCAATGATGATAACATCTATAACGCCACTTCTTATAAGCGTTTCAGCTATCTCAAGAGCCTGTTCACCATAATCTGGCTGTGATATTATCAGATCCTCAAGATTAACACCTATAGCTTTTGCATACTTAGGATCAAAGGCATGCTCAGCATCTATGAATACGGCTTTACCGCCTCTTTTCTGTGCTTCAGCTATAATATGAAGTGTGAGTGTCGTCTTTCCTGAAGACTCAGGTCCGTATATCTCAACAACCCTTCCCTTGGGAACACCACCTATCCCGGTTGCTATATCAAGTGTTAAGGAGCCTGATGGTATAACATCAACAGTTTTCTCAGCTTCAGAGCTGAGAGTCATTATTGACCCTTTCCCAAACTTCTTCTCAATCTGGGCAAGGGCACTCTCAAGTGCTTTCTTTTTTGCCTGTAACTCCTTTTGATCTAAAACTTCACTCATCTATAAATATCCTCCGTTATTATTTATTCGGCAGAAACAACCCTTGGTACAACAAAAAATCCATCCTCACTTTGAGGAGCATTTTTGAGGGCATCATCATTTGTTAAACCTTCCTCAGGTATATCTTCCCTCAATGGTGCTTCCTGATCTATCATCTCATAAAAAGGTAATATATTCTCCGTATCAAGTTCTTCCAGTTTTTCAATAAAACCTAATATATCTGAAAGCTGTTTTGAGAAAAGCTCAACTTCCTCTTCTGTAAGCCTTAATTTTGCAAGCTGTGCAACCTTTTCAACAGTCTGTCTGTCTATCATCTCCAACCTCACAAAATTTTTTTAACTTCCGATAATAATTCTAACATCTGTAGCATATATGATAAAAATCATTTTAAATAAATAACTTTTAGCTTAAATTATTAACAACTTCAGTTAGCATCCCCCTCCCTCCCCCTCCATTTCCTGCGGGTCACAGAAGACCCGCCTTTTTATTTTTTTCTTCTTTTTCTGAAATACATCTCAAGCCATTTTAATGCTTTTTCTGGCTTATCTATAAGATCCTCTTTACCATTTTTTATAAGAACCGCCTTCTGTTTCTCTGAGAGCTTATAGCTTTTCATAGCCTCTTTCTTTGCTTTATTTATCCATCTTTTTATCTTTTCCTTGTCCTGAAGGACATCTTCAGGAAGTTCAAGACCTGTTTTCTCAGATAGAGATCTTGCATAGGCTATCTGCTTTTCTGAAGGTTTTGTTTCCTTATGCTGATCAATAAACTCCTTAAGCTTTTCAGGATCATCAATTATGTCTGATATATCTTTGCCATGTTTTTTTGCAAGATCAAGGGCATAATCCTTCATCTTCTTGCTTATAACATTCTTCGCACCTTCAACAGACTTTCTGTATAGCTCCTCAACAAACTCCTTCCAGTCTTTTTTCTTCTCCTCAACAGCATCAAGAAACTCTTCCATCCTTCTTGTAAAATCGTAATCTATAACCCAGTTGTACTTCCCGTTAAGGTAGTCTATGAGATGGTATGCAGCCTCTGTAGGTCTTAAAGAACCTCCTTCTTTTACAACATATCCTCTATCTTTTATCGTTTTTATGATCGTTGCGTATGTTGATGGCCTTCCTATCCCGAGCTCCTCAAGTTTTCTGACAAGACTTCCTTCAGTGTATCTTCCTGGAGGCTTTGTCCATTTTTCCTCAAGCTTCTGGTCTACTTTCTCTACTGTCTCTCCCTTTTTCAGATCAGGAAGTCTCTGGGTTTCTTCTTTATCCTCAATGTTGTAAACCTTCTTGTAACCGTCAAACTTAAGAACCGAACCTGTTGTTTTGAACACATATCCACCTATATCAAAGAGAGCGGTTGTTCTGTCATAAACAGCGTCTTTCATCTGGCTTGCTATAGTTCTCTGGTATATAAGCTTGAGAAGTTTAAAGTGATCCTCAGTAAGTCCTTTTTCAGATACTAGCTTTCTCTGTGTGTCCAGATCAACAAAGTTAGTTATTCTTATAGCCTCATGTGCATCTGCCTGTGTATTTTTTGATCTGTAAACCCTTGTTTTTGATGGTAGATACTCCTTACCAAAACTCTTTTCAATAAACTTCCTGATACCTGTTAGAGCCTCCTTTGATATTCTGACACTATCAGTTCTGTGGTATGTTATAAGACCGTTCTCAAAAAGATCCTGAGCAAGCATCATCGTTTTCTCAGGTGCAAATCTAAGCTGTGAGTTTGCTGTCTGCTGTAGAGAAGATGTTGTGAATGGAGGCTTAGGAGACTGTTTTACCTCTTTCTTCTTAATATCCTTCACAACAGCCTGTCTGACAGTTTTTATACCCTCGTATATCTTCTTTGCAAGCTCTTTATCCTCAAGACGCTGTTTCTCGTAGTACGATACAAACTGTGTATCATCTTTCTTCAGAATAGCTGTAAGAACATAGTAAGGTGTTGGTTTGAACTGCTGTATCTCCCTTTCCCTCTCAACTATAAGCCTCACAGCTGGAGACTGAACTCTACCAACAGAGAACCTTCCTCCTATCTCCTTTGATGCTATAGGGGAGAGCGTATAACCAACTATCCTGTCCCCAACCCTTCTACCAAGGAAAGCATCAAAAAGTCCAAAGTTTGTCTGTTCAAATTTTGGTGCTTTTTTGATTATATCCTTGACATGTTTCTCTGTTATCTCATGAAACTCGGCTCTCTTTATATCTTTTGCCTTTTTCTTCAGCTCCTCATACATAAAGTATCCTATAGCATAACCCTCTCTATCAGGGTCTGTTGCTATATAAACCTCTGCATTCTCAGCGAGTTTTTTTACCTCTGAAAGCATCTTCCTGTGGTTTTTAGACTTTATCACAAACTTTGGTTTAAATGTTTTCAGATCAACACCCATCTCCTTCTCAGGGAGATCCTTAAAATGTCCTATTGTTGCTTTAACAGAGTATTCCTTACCTAAGAATTTCTGTATCTCCCTTGCTTTTTTCGGAGATTCCACTATTACAATCTTTTTAGTTTTCTTATCTCCCATCTTTACCTCTCTTTTTTGAACCATGGATCTTCAAGCCCAACTGATCTGAAAGCCTCAATCCTCTGTCTGCAGGTTGCACACTCACCACATGGAGGGATCGTCCCTCTGTAGCATGAGTATGTCTTTTCGTATGGAACACCAAGCTCCAGACCAATTCTCAAAACATCCGTTTTTGTCATACCTAAAAAAGGTGTATAAACTGTAATCCTGTTTTTCTTTTTTGCAACCATAACTGAAGAGGCATTGATAGCTGCCTCGGCAGCGGAAACAAACTCTGCTCTACAGTCAGGATACGGACTGTCAACAGAGTGAACGCCTATACCTATATTTTCTATCTCATAAATATCAGCAAATGATGCCGCTATAGAGAGAAAGTTAAGATTTCTCATTGGAACTGTTGTTACTGGTGGTCCTTCAGGATACTCCTCTGATGGTATCTCAACGGATCTGTCTGTTAATGCCGATCCCTTTATACCTTTTAGATGTGGAACTTCAGCTATAAAATGCTCCTCAACACCTGCCTCTTCTGTAAGTTTTTTTGCAAAATCAAGCTCTACCCTGTGTTTCTGTCCGTAATCAAATGAGACAGCATAAACTTTATCAAACTCTTTTTTTGCAAGCCATAAAAGTGCAGCACTATCCATTCCTCCTGAAACGAGGATTATTATGCTACTGGACTGCTTCATGTTTCTGAACTATCTCCTCCTTCTTTTCTTCTATCTTTTTTATCTTTCCACCTTTAACCTTAAGAGATCCTTCAAAAACACCTTTAGGCTCAATCAGTATCTGGTTGTAGTGTATTTCCCCAACAAACTTTCCACCTTCAAGAATCTCAACAATATTACAGTCAGCATTCCCATCAACAAAACCTTTAACTATGATCTTATCAGCAGTAATAACACCTTTAACCTTTCCGCTTTTACCAACCGTTACTATACCTTCACAGGATATATTACCTTCAACATAACCATCAATATGAACGGAACCTGAGAACCTAAGCTCACCTCTGATCTGCGATCCTTCACTTATTATAGTTGTCTTAGAACTGCTAACTGGTAATCTCTCGTTATCGCCCTTATTAAAGATTCCCATTGCACATGCCTCTCTTTTTCAAAGATTTTTTTGTAATCAAGTTTTTTCCACCTTATAAAATTGACAGGATTTAAAGGTCTTTGCAAGTATCTTATCTCATAATGGAGGTGAGGACCATTTATAAGACCTGTTCTTCCTGTATATCCGATAAGCTGTCCCTTTTCTATAAACTGGCCTGTTTTTACCTTTATCCTGCTCAGATGTCCGTAAAGTGTTTTAAACCCGTAGTTATGCTGAATTATTATAAGCTTCCCATAATTTCCCTTTCTCCCAGCATACTCAACTATCCCGTTAGCTGTTGCATAAACAGGGGTTCCGATCTTTGCCCTGAGATCAACACCTGGATGAAAATCCCTATTACCGTTAACAGGATGTTTCCTGTACCCAAATCTGCTTGTTATTACTGTCTCCCTCAGTGGAGAGCCATTTGGAACATTCTTAAAAAGAAAGTATATCTGTGATGTTGTAAGTGATACCTTTACTATCCTGTCAGATATATCAATATCCTCTTCAGGCTTCAGACCCATCATCTCTTCAATATTTTCAAGTTTTACCGAAAGCTGCTGGAGTTCTGCGGTTTTTTTATCTATATTCAGTTTTAGATCTATATTCTCAAGTATAAGCTGCCGGTTTTTCTTCATAAGCTCCTGCTTTTTCCTGTCAAGCTCGCTCACCTGGTAGTACAGGTACAGAATAACAGCAGAGCTTAAAAGTATGAAAAGAACAAGAAAAGCTGAAAAATATATGAAAAACTTTTTTACAAACTGTTTTAATGTGTACTGCTTAACACCATTTACATCATGAATTGTTATCGTAAATCTGTCTCTCATGATTAGTTCTGCTGTTTTTCAGCGGCACGCCATTTAAGGTAGCTCTCAATAAACGGATCTATATCTCCATCCATAACAGCCTGTATATTCCCCGTCTCATAACCTGTTCTGAGATCTTTTACCATCTGGTAAGGCTGGAACACGTATGATCTTATCTGGCTTCCCCATGATATATCCTTCTTCTCACCTTCAAGCTCCTTCTGTTTTTCCTTCTGCTTCTCAAGCTCATACTGGTAGAGTTTTGCCTTTAACATCTGGAGTGCCTTCGCTCTGTTCTGGATCTGTGATCTCTCGCTCTGGCAAGATACTGTTATACCTGTAGGTATGTGGACTATCCTCACAGCTGAGTCTGTTGTGTTAACATGCTGTCCGCCAGCACCTGAAGCCCTGAATGTGTCTATCCTGAGATCTTCCTCTTTTATCTCAACCTTCACCTCATCACCTATCTCAGGTATTACTGATACTGCTGAGAAAGATGTATGTCTTCTTTTGTTTGCATCAAAAGGTGAAATTCTTACAAGTCTGTGAACTCCCTGTTCTCCTTTAAGGTATCCGTATGCGTAAGGGCCTTTTACTATAAATGTTGCACTTTTTATCCCTGCAACATCATCAGGCTGATAATCAACCATCTCCACATCAAAGCCGTTCTTCTCAGCCCATCTGAGATACATTCTGAGGAGCATCTCCGTCCAGTCACAGGCCTCAACACCACCTGAGCCTGCCTGGAGTGTGACTATAGCATTTTTCATATCGTACTCTTCAGAAAGGAGGCTTGCTGTTTCAAGTTTTGTTATCTCTTTATCTAATGCTTCTATCTCCCTTTTTATCTCATCTTCTGTCTCCTTGTCGTACTCAAGCTCGAGGAGTTCTATAAACTCCTTTATATCATTTATCTTTTTCTCTACAGACTCTATCTCCTGTATCTTGTTTGCTATAGCATTTCTCTTTGATGATATCTCCTGAGCCTTCTTTGTGTCATTCCAGAAATCAGGTCTTCCCATCTCCTGATCAAGTTTAAAAAGTTCTCCCCTTAAAGATTCAGGATCAAGTATCTCCTTTATATTATTAAACTTATTTTCAAGCTGCTCTAACTTTTCCTTAAACTCCATTATCATCTTTAATCACCTTCCTTTTTCTCCCGCTATATTTTATATCTTTTACAGGAAATCTCAAGGATAAAAAAAGATTATATATCAATTATTTGGCTGGGGTGGATTCATATAAGCTGTTAAAAATCCTGCTGAAACAACAAGCGGTATAACTATTATAACAGTAACAAGAGCTGCAAAGAAAACTGTGATGATAGTTCTTATCCAGCTCTCATTAAATGTCAGTTTGGCTATAAAAACCTGTATAATCAGGCCAACAAGTACAGATAGACCGAATGCTGCTATTCCCTTAAAATCAGGAGCTGCAAACTTAAGTAGTGCCCTTGTAGCTCCTATACCAACATATGCAAAAAGTGTGACAAGAAATGAGTACTTAAAAGATGGTCTTTTGAATAGAGAAAGCTTGGATGAATACCAGAATGAAAAACTTCCAGCCACAAGAACTATCGCCGAAAGAACAAAAACCTCTACCATTTTCTCACCTTCCTAAAGTTTGTATCTCTCACTGGAGTATGGGAGTATCTCAAGACCTTTTAAATGGGGATTTTCCACATTTTTATGCTGTATAAGAACCTTAAACTTCTCACCCATACCTTTTGGCAGAACAAGTGTTTTCAGTCTGTTCAGCCTCTCGTAAGACTCATAATCTCCCTTCTCCTGCAGCTGAGCAAAGATATCCATAAGACCAAGGTTTGTAAGAAAGTGTGCCTGATCTGTAAATCCTGTCAGCTCAAGTCCTGCTATTTTTCCGTAGTAGTTAAGTGCTGAGAAATTAACATGCGATGTTATATCCTGCATACCGACATTTTCGTAGTAGTTCTCAGAGTATCTGTGTTTGTAGTAACACAGAAGCGTTCCTTTCATCCTGTAGTATTTGTAAAGCTCAGCAGATGGATAACCGTAATCTATCGTTATAACGTAACCTTTTTTCAGCTTTTTCCCTATCTTCTGGATATAATCTGCAGCATCAAGATTTATCTCTGTTGTCATTCCCTCAGGTATGTTTATATTGAGCTCCTTCAGGTATCTGATTATATCCTCAGATGGATCTTTAAGTATCTCCTTCACATTGTCATCCTGATCCACAGTTATATAGATCTCGTATATCTTCCCATTTATCTTTCTTATCAGATGAACAGGGAAAGAGTCAAAAAGCTCATTTGAGAAAATAACGCCTGTTATACTCTCATCCTCAAAATCTATTATGTCCTGAACCCATCTGACATTATCAAAACTCTTCAGTATCTCCTTCTGGAGATTAACATGGTAAGGTGATTTTTCAATAATGATATACTCAGAATTTCTGTAAACATCTTCAAAATTGGCTCTTAAGAAGTTCAGTATATCGTAGGCGAGATATCCTTTCCCTGCCCCTATCTCAACTATCTGGAAATTTTTTTCACCCAACTTCTGGTATATCTCAACAAACTGTTTTCCAAGAAGCTCTCCAAAAGCTTTATCAAGTTCTGAAGCTGTAAAAAAATCACCATATCCACCTATCTTTGCCTTAGGAGAGGTGTAATATCCAAGTTCAGGATAGTAAAGGGCTATATCCATAAAATCCCTGAATGATATTGAACCTTCCTTCTTTATCCTGTTCTTAATGATATTCACAAGCTGTTGTTTACCTGTCAGTTTCATCATCTGTATCATCTTATAGAATTTCACCTCTCAAAATTATAGATTAATTTTCAAAAAAGGGGGAAGGGATATGCTTATAATACAGATCATACTCTTTATTCTAACAGATATATCTTTCTCCCTTGAAAAAGCTGTTATTCAGAAAAAGCCAGATCATATACATATAAAGTCTGAGGTAATCCCAGACTATAAAAATAAAAAAATCAAAAAATACAGAAAGAGTAAAAGGGAGAAGTATTATATAACAAAGGAAAATGGAAAGATATACCACAGACCTTCATGCAGGTTTGCGAAGAGGATAAAAAATAAGGTAAAGATCAAAAGTATAAGATCAGCAAAAAGGAAAGGTCTTCGTCCATGCAAAGTATGTAAGCCATAGATCTGTGTTGTATAATTAAAAACCAAAAACTCAGAGGGACAATCATGTGCGGAATTATAGGATATATAGGAAAAAGGAATGCTGTTCCTGTCCTGCTTTATGGTCTTCAGAGACTTGAGTATAGAGGATACGACTCTGCAGGTATATCTGTAATAGATAAAACCGGAAACAAGATCATTGTAGAGAAACAGGTTGGTAAGATAAAAGATCTTCAGGAACATCTCTGGAACAAAAAGATAGAAGGCCATATAGGCGTGGGTCACTCGCGATGGGCCACACACGGCAGTCCGACCATTGAAAATGCTCATCCCCACACAAGCCAGAAAGGAACAATATCTATAGTCCACAACGGGATAATAGAGAACTACCTTGAGCTGAAAAAGGAGCTTATCGAAAAAGGATACAGATTCAGATCAGAGACAGACACAGAGGTTATAGCCCATCTTTTTGAGGATTTTTACACCGGAGATCTTCTTGAGACAGCCTTAAAGGTTGCAAAAAAACTTGACGGAGCTTATGCGGTAGGAGTCATATCAACATACGAGCCTGACAGGATTATCGCCATAAAAAAGGGAAGTCCACTTATCATAGGTCTTGGAAAAGATGAGAACTTTATAGCATCAGACATTCCGGCAGTTTTAGAGTACACAAAAGATTTTATAGCACTTGAGGATGGAGAGATAGCACTTGTAACAAAGGATAATGTAGAGATCTACAATCTTGAAGGAAAAAAACTAAACAAAAAACCGTTCCATGTAACATGGGATGTATCTGTTGCTGAAAAAGCCGGATACAAACATTTTATGCAGAAGGAGATACACGAACAGCCGAGAACTATCGGAGACACAATAACAGGATTCTTATCATCAAAGGATGAAGACCTTTACAGAATGATAAAAGATACAGACAAACTTTATATAATAGCCTGTGGAACATCATACCACGCTGCACTTGTTGGGAAGTTCTGGATAGAGAAGTTTGCAAGGATTCCTGTTGAAGTTGATTACGCATCAGAGTACAGATACAGAGACAGAATAATAGATAAGAAAACTGTAGTTATGGGAATAAGCCAGTCTGGAGAGACAGCAGACACAAGATTTGCCCTTTTAGATGCAAAGAATGAGGGAGCGAAAACATTATCCCTTGTTAATGTTGTTGGCAGTTCACTCTCAAGGGAAACAGACTTTGTTTTATACACTTACTGTGGTCCAGAGATAGGCGTTGCAGCAACAAAAACATTTACAGCCCAGCTTGTTGCACTACTGCTTTTTGCCCTTGAGGCAGGACTGGGAAGAAAAACCATTACAAAGGACGACTATGAAAAAATACACAACGAGCTTTTACATATACCCTCTAAAGTGGAAGAGATCCTGAAAAAAGATGATGAGATAAAAGATCTCGCCCACAGATATATGAATGCATCAGACTTTCTCTTCCTTGGCAGGAATATAAACTACCCTATAGCATTAGAGGGAGCATTAAAGCTGAAAGAGATCTCATACATTCATGCTGAAGGATACCCGGCAGGTGAGATGAAACACGGACCTATAGCCTTAATAGATGAGAAACTTCCTGTAGTCTGTGTAATTCCTAATGATAGATATTACGAAAAGATGTTCTCTAACATACAGGAAGTAAAGGCAAGGAAAGGTAAAGTTATATCAGTCGCAACAGAAGGTGATAAGCAGATAGAGAATGTATCAGATGAGGTTATTTATATACCGGAAACATTGGATCCCCTATACCCTATTCTAACTGTTATCCCCCTTCAGCAGCTCTCATACCACATAGCAACCCTTCTCGGTAAAGATGTTGACCAGCCGAGAAACCTTGCAAAAACTGTGACTGTGGAGTAGTCCGCTCATTGAAGAGGCCGGTTATAGGGATTGATACAAAAGCCGATACTAAATAGGAGACCTAATATTAAACCTGAAAGAGCTTTTAAAAGAAGAAGATATAGAGATCTAAACCCCTTCAAGCCTCACAAAATCAATATTCCAACCCAATCAAATTCCTTAAAAACAGATAATCTGATAAAATCTTGTATTAGAAAAATATAAATAATCTAATAAGCAAGGAGGTATAAATGTTAAATCCACACGGAGGAAAACTGATCAACAAAATCGCAACAGAAGAGGAAAGAAAGGATCTGACTGAAAAGGCAAAAACTCTGAAAAAAATAGTTATAGCTGACAGATATGTTAGCGACTGTGAGATGATAGCCAATGGAGGATTTTCTCCTCTTGATGGTTTTATGACAAAAGAGGATGCAGAAAGTGTAATCAATGATATACAGCTGAAAAACGGCCTTTTATGGGCTATTCCTATAGTTCTTCCTGTTGGGGAGGATGTTTTTAACCAGATAAAGATAGGTGATGAGGTTGCCCTGTACGACAGACATAACAGACCTATAGCCATTATGGTTGTTGAAGACAAATACACACTTGATCTTGAAAACTACTGTAAGAATGTTTTTAAAACAACAGATATAGAACATCCAGGTGTAAAGGTTGTAAAATCAGCAGGAAATAAGTTTATAGGTGGAGAGATAATAAGACTTTTAAACAGACCTGTAAGGGAAGGTATTGATGAGAAATACTACCTTGATCCTGCACAGGTAAGGGAAAACATAAAAAACAAAGGCTGGAAAAAGATTGTAGCATTCCAGACAAGAAACCCTATACACAGAGCACATGAATACATAATAAAGGTTGCCCTTGAGCCTATGGACGGTGTGATGATACACCCACTTGTTGGAGAGACAAAGCCAGATGATATCCCGGCAGATGTAAGAATGAAATGTTACGAGGTTCTGATAGATAACTACTTCAACAGGGAAAAGGTTCATCTAAGCGTTTTACCTGCATCTATGCATTATGCAGGTCCAAGGGAAGCTATACATCATATGCTTATGAGAAAGAACTATGGAGCTACACATATGATAATAGGCAGAGACCATGCAGGAGTGGGCGATTATTACGGAACATACGAGGCACAGGAGTTTGTTGAGCAGTTCGTTGATCAGCTTGAGATACAGCCTCTAAAGTTTGAACACTCTTTTTACTGTACAAAATGTGAAAATATGGCTTCTTTCAAGACATGTCCACATCCAAAAGAGGATCATATACACCTCAGCGGAACAAAGGTAAGAGCCATGCTGAGGGAAGGGAAAAGGCCTCCAAAGGAGTTCTCCAGACCTGAAGTTGCAGATATCCTTATAAAATGGGCAACAGGTAAAAACGGATAAGCAACGAAAAAGTTTCGTAAGACTGAAATATTGTTATAAATAGAGGTTATATTTATATTAAAGTTACCAAAGTATCTGGAGGCTAAAATGCCAGCTCTTGCAGAAAAGAAAAAACCAAAAACAACAGGGGAAAAGAAAAAAGGTCGTCCCAAAATACCGGACTATTTAGTATACGAAATACTGGGAAACAAAAAGATCTACTACAGGGACTACAAGAAGGTTTTATCTGGAGAACTTCCACCGGAGGCTGTTATGGGAAGCAGTGACTTACAGGCATGGATAATCTTTTTAATAACATCTTTTTTATCAAAGAAAATTGACCTAAAGAAATATATGGTTCTTATCAACGAAGTAGGATACTTTTACACACCTTCCCGCTCAAAAAAATGGCTTAATCTTGATATTGCAATCATAAACAGAAAAAAACTGGGTAAACCTGCCGGAACTTATCTGAAAGTTCCTCCAGAGGTTGTTATTGAGGTTGACACTAAGGCGGATCTTAAAAAGTTTGGTTCGGAAATGGATTATTTCTTGAAAAAAACAGAAACACTTTTAGAGAGTGGTGTGAAAAAAGTTATATGGATCTTTACAAAAGAGAAAAAGCTCCTGGTTGGAGAAAAAGGAAAGAGATGGTTTATAACAGACTGGGATGACAATATTGATCTCATAGAAGATATAAAGCTAAACCTACATCAGCTTTTAAAGGAGGAATCCGGAGAATAATTCATGACTGATCTCAAAGAAAAGAGAGTTCGCCTTTCCGAAGAAGAGATAAAAGCCATAAAAGAAACAGCAAAAGAGATCTTTGGAGAAAAAACAAAAGTATATCTTTTTGGAAGCAGAACAGATATACACAAAAAAGGTGGAGATATAGACATCCTTATCGTTCCAAAGGAAAAAAAAGACCTATTTAAGAAAAAGATAAAGCTATCTTCAAAACTTGAAAATATTTTAGGGAAACCTGTTGATGTAATAGTAAGCAGAGATAAAAACAAACCGATAGAAAGGGAAGCTTTAAAAGGGGTTAAAATATAAAGAAGACTAACCTATTTTTAAGAGACTAAAACACCAGGTATTTTGCTGTGAAGGATATAGAAATACATCTACTGAGACATAAAAAGCTTTATAACGAGATAGAAAAGCATATAAAAAGATTAGAGTATGCTATGCTTTTGATCAGCTAAAAGTATAAAAGGTGACTGATGAACACTACTAAAAGACAGGCTTGAGGAAGAGGAGATAAAAATCATCAAAGATGCTGTGAAAAAATACGATCCAGATGCTGAGATCATAATCTTTGGAAGCAGAACTGACCTGACAAAGAAGGGAGGAGATATAGACATACTTGTTGTATCAGATAAAATAGATTACAGAAAAAGAAGAAAGATCCGCGTGGATCTTCTTTTAAAACTTGGAGAGAGAAAGATAGACCTGATAATTACGGACAATCCTGAAAAAAGCGAGTTCACAAAAATGGCGTATAAATACGGAGTAAGAATTTGAAGGAGTTACGTGGTATAATAAAATCAAAAAGAGACAGATATGAAGGATCTAATCAATGAACTTATAAAAATTTCTAAAGAAGCAGGAAAAGAGATATTAGATGTATACAGCTCTTATATATCCGTTGAGTACAAGGAAGATAAATCACCTCTGACAGAGGCAGACAAAAGATCCCATCAGGTGATAACAGACAGTCTTGAAAAAATATCAAGCTACCCAGTTCTGAGTGAAGAAGGAAAAGATATACCATATAACGAGAGAAAGAACTGGGAATACTTCTGGATGATAGATCCGTTAGACGGAACAAAAGAATTCATAAAAAGAAATGGAGAGTTTACAGTCAATATAGCCCTCATACACAAAAACAGACCAGTTCTCGGTGTTGTTTACGCACCGGCAATTGATACACTCTATTACGGCGGTAAAGATATAGGAGCTTACAAGATCAATAACAATGAGACTGCTGATCTAAACAGTATAAAACCATCTGAAGAATATCCGAAAAGAATTACAGTTGTTGCTAGTAAATCGCATCTAAACGAGGAAACAAAAGAGTTTATAAAAATGCTTGAGAATTTTTATGAGAATGTTGAGACCACATCTATAGGATCTTCCCTCAAAATATGCCTGTTAGCAGAAAAAAAGGCTGATATATATCCCCGTATAGCACCGACTATGGAATGGGATACGGCGGCTGCCCACGCAGTATTGAACGCAGCTGGAGGCAGAATTATCAGGTATGAAAAAATCCAGAACCTTCAAGATCTTAAAGACCTGCCAGAAATAGAGTACAACAAAGAAAATCTTTTAAATCCACACTTTGTAGCCATAAGGTCAGATGTCTTTTGAAGTATTAATCTTACTTGCGGTTATATTATTCTTAATATCTGGTCTATATTTAGAGATCTTTCATCCTGCTGCTGTCTTTTTTATTGCAGTATCGGTTCTTGTACTGACAGGTGTCCTGACACCATCTGAGGCCTTATCAGGCTTTTCAAACGAACAGATAGCCACAATAATCCTTCTCTTACTTGTCAGCAATCTCGTACAGAAGATGGGAATAGTGAACTACTATTTCTCAAAGATACTTAAAGAAAATCTC
Source organism: Persephonella marina EX-H1 (assembly GCF_000021565.1). Taxonomy (NCBI): domain Bacteria; kingdom Pseudomonadati; phylum Aquificota; class Aquificia; order Aquificales; family Hydrogenothermaceae; genus Persephonella; species Persephonella marina. The sequence goes on from NC_012440.1 coordinate 1,895,273, forward strand.
ACATACAGAAGTTTCTTAGGAAAAATGTTTATTATGGTCTCTTCCCTGTCTTCATTCCTGAATAACACACCTATCGTTGCTATGCTCATTCCATATGTTTACGACTGGAGTAAAAAAAAGAAGATAGCCCCTTCAAAACTTCTCATTCCCCTATCTTATGCAGCTATCCTCGGTGGAACGGTAACACTTATAGGAACATCAACAAACCTTCTCGTAAACGGCCTTGTAGTTGAAAACGATCTTAAACCTCTTGAGATATTTGATTTTGCCTATGTGGGAATTCCCGCTGCTATAGCAGGATTTTTATACATGTTTTTTATCGGATACAGGCTTCTTCCTGATAGAAAAGATGTTCTTGAGTCTTTTTTAGAAAGAAAAAAGGAGTATATAGTTGAAACTGTGATAAGAAAGGGTTCTCCCCTTATAGGAAAATCTGTAAAAGAAGCCCAGCTGAGAAATCTAAAAGGTTTATTTCTGATAGAGATAATTAGAAAACAAAAAAAGATATACCCTGTTTCACCACAGGAGATTCTGGAGGAAGATGATATTCTTATCTTCGCAGGCCAGACAGACTCCATCACAGATCTGATATCCTCAAAAACAGGATTATCACTGCCCGATTTCTGTATAGTAAACAGCGAAAAAGTAGATGTTGTTGAGGTTGTTATATCAAATAACTCCTCTCTGATAAATAAAAAAGTAAGGGATACGGACTTTAGAGCAAAGTTTGATGCTGCTATACTGGCTGTTCACAGAAACGGGGAAAAACTGAGGGGAAAGATTGGAGAGATATCTTTAAAACCTGGAGATCTCCTGCTTTTAATAACCGGAAAGGATTTCTGGAAGAGAGCCGAGGACACAACGGATTTTTATATAGTCTCTAAAATAAGGGAGATCTTCAACATTGACACAAAAAAGGGGAACCTCGTTTTTCTAAGTTTTATATCTGTTATTATTCTGTCAGCACTGAAAATCATTCCTCTGTTTACCGGTCTTATAATTCTTATAGCAGGATTTGTTATATTCAGAATCACCTCTTATTCTGAGATAAAAAAGGGTCTGGATATAAACCTGATAATAATCGCAGCTCTTTCTTTAGCTGTAGGAAAAGCAATGATATTAACAGGAACAGCTGATCTGCTTGCTATGTATATAAACACATTATTCTCACCTTTAGGTGTTTTTGGTGCATTGTTCGGGATATACATACTTACAAACATTCTCACAGAGTTTGTCACAAATATAGCAGCTGCATCAATAACATTTCCAATAGCACTATCTTTAGCTTACTCACTGAATACAGATCCAACAGCTTTTGTTCTCGCTGTAGCTTACGGAGCTTCTGCAAGCTTCATAACACCGATAGGATACCAGACAAACCTTATGGTTTATGGGGTTGGTAACTACAGATTTAAAGATTTTGTCAAGGTAGGATTACCTTTATCTTTCATCTATGCGATAATATGTATATCATTATTATTTTTTATATTTTTATAAGACAGGAGGGTTTTTATGTTGACTGAGGGTAAAAAATTTATAATTCCTCACAAAGGAAAAATAAAAAAAGAGGACAGACAGAAATTAAAAGGACATAAATCAGCAATACTTTGGTTTACTGGGCTTTCTGGAAGTGGAAAATCAACACTTGCACACGCTGTAGAAGAAAAGCTTTTTGAGATGGGTGTTCATACTTATGTATTAGATGGAGACAATGTTAGAAGAGGAATAAATAAAGATCTTGGATTTTCTGAAGAAGACAGAAAGGAAAATATAAGAAGGATAGGTGAGATATCAAAACTTTTTGTTGATGCTGGGATAATAGTCCTTTCAGCATTTATATCCCCATACAGAAGGGATAGAGAGTTCGTGAGAAACCTCGTTGAAAAAGATGAGTTTATAGAGATATACGTAAAATGTCCTTTAGAGGTCTGTGAAACAAGAGATGTAAAAGGTCTGTACAAAAAGGCGAGAGAAGGGCTGATAAAAAATTTCACAGGTATAGACGATCCTTACGAAGAACCGGAAAATCCAGAAATAGTTGTTGAGACAGACAAGGAACCTCTTGAGGAAAGCGTTGAGAAGATAATAGGCTATCTTAGAAAAAAAGGTTATCTGGAAAACCTGTAGTAGATTATCCTGTGGAAAACAAAATCACAAAAGTAAGGCTTACAGAAGAAGAGATAAAAGCAATAAAAGAAACTGCTCAGGATATTTTTGGAAAAAAGACAGAAGTCTATCTTTTTGGTAGCAGAACGGATATAGATAAAAAGGGAGGGGATATAGATTTGTATATTATCCCAGAAAAAAGGGACAATCTGTTTGATAGAAAACTAAAGTTCCTTGTAAAGCTTAAAAGCAGAATCGGTGAACAGAAAATAGATGTTATAATAGCAGGCAGTTGTGACAAAGATATAGAAAAGGTAGCGAGGGAAACAGGGGTTTTACTGTGAAGGACATGGAAATACATATATTGAGGCATAAAAAACTGTACAATGAGATGGAAAAACATCTAAAAAGATTAGAATACGCCTTTGATGAGCTTCAAAAAAGAAACTACTTACCACTTTCTGCCCAAAAAGTAAAAGAAATCTTGCAGATTGAAGAACTGGTTCCCATCTTAGACCAAATTACTTACAGATATTCAAAGCTTCAGGAAACCCTTGGAAAATTAATAAGAAGTTATCTATACCTTAAAGGAGAAAATGTAGAAAACTTACCTATCATTGACGTCATAAATACAGCATCAAAATATGGAATTGATATAGATAAAGAAAAATGGTTTGAGTTGAGAGAGTTGAGAAATATTCTTGTACATGAGTATGAAGATGAAACTTATAAGATCGCCGATACACTGAATAAGATTTATGATGAGCTAAAATTTTTAGAAAAGCTTAAAAATCAGCTTGAGATTAAAGGAAACTAAAAAACAGGATAAGATGACAGATATAATAAACAGAATAAAGAACAAACTAAACAAAGACATTCATCTAAAGGAGCTTTTAAAGGGTTCTTCTATAGCTTTTGTATTGAGGATCATTGGAATTATTGCTGGATATATCTTTACTCTCCTGATAACCCGTGGATACGGCGATAAAAAAGTTTTAATACAGTGCTATAAAATCATTTTTGATGTAAAATTATTACCTCAACGAAGGATCAATTTTAACGGTTAGCTACGGCTGGAGGGATTATATGAAAGTAGTCATATTAGCAGGTGGTTTTGGAACAAGATTAAGCGAAGAAACAGATATAAAACCAAAACCTATGGTAGAAATCGGTGGAAAACCAATTTTATGGCATATAATGAAAATATATTCTTCCTATGGATTTAATGATTTTGTTGTATGTCTTGGTTACAAAGGTTATGTTATAAAGGAATATTTTGCAAACTATTTCCTACACATGTCCGATGTAACAATAGATCTGAAAAACAATCAGATAGAAGTCCACGATGTCAAAGCTGAACCGTGGAAAGTAACTCTCGTAGATACTGGTCTGAACACAATGACCGGTGGCAGAATAAAAAGAATCAAAAATTACATTGGTAACGAAACATTTATGTTAACTTATGGGGATGGAGTAGGAAACATAAATATCAAGGAGCTTTTAGAATTTCATAAAAAACATGGCAGATATGCTACACTTACGGCTGTTCAGCCTTCAGGTAGATTTGGAGCTTTAGATCTTGAAGATGTTCAGGTAAAAGCTTTCAAAGAAAAACCAAAAGGTGATGGTGCCTGGATAAATGGAGGATTTTTTGTTTTAGAACCACAGATTTTTGACTATATAGAGGGCGATGAAACTATCTGGGAAAGAGATCCTTTAGAAAATCTCGCAAAAGACGGACAGCTTATGGCATATAAGCATACTGGTTTCTGGAAACCTATGGATACATTAAGAGATAAGAGGGAATTAGAATCTTTATGGCAGTCTGGAAATCCACCATGGAAGGTCTGGGAAGACTAAATAGATGAAAACTATACTGATCACGGGAGCTACAGGCTTTTTAGGAAGTCATCTTACTGAAAAGTTATTAAATGATGGATTTAAAATTATTATTTTAAAAAGAAGTTTCTCAAATACATGGCGAATAAAACATATATTAGATAGATTAACCAGTTATGATGTTGACAAAACACCTCTAGATGAGATTTTCAAAGAAAACCAGGTAGACGTAATAATCCATACCGCTACACTGTATGGTAGAAAAAAAGAAACTATTTCACAGATAGCTGAAGCAAACTTCCTTTTTCCTTTAAAAATTCTTGAACTTACTATAAAAAATAATGTTAGATACTTTATAAATACAGATACATCTCTTCCCAAGTATTTAAACTATTATTCCCTCTCAAAAAGCCAGTTTAAAGAATGGTTAAAATTTCTATCAAAAGATTTAACTGCTGTAAATATAAAATTAGAGCACTTTTACGGAGAAAAAGACGATCCAACTAAGTTCATTACATGGCTTATTGACCAGTTTTTAAAAAATACTGGTGAAATCAAACTTACTGCTGGCGAACAAAAAAGAGATTTTATATACATAGAAGATGTAAAAGAGTTTTATTCCATTTTGATAAAATCTCTCGATAAATTTGACAAAGGATTTTATGAGTACGAACTTGGTTCAGGTCATGCGGTAAAGATAAAAGAACTTGTCTTAAAAATCAAAGAACTTACAGGAAATACAAAAACATACTTAAACTTTGGGGCTATTCCCTACAGAGGAAACGAGATAATGCTTTCTCAGGCTGATATATCAAAGATAAAAAAAGATTTTAGCTGGGAACCTAAATGCTCACTGGAAGAGGGTCTTAAAAAAACTATAGACTGGTACAGGAGACACAGTGATGAAAAATCTCTTCAATAACATATACGAAGGAAAAAGAGTTCTAATAACAGGTCATACAGGGTTTAAAGGTTCATGGATAACTTTATGGCTTAAACATCTTGGAGCAGAAGTAATAGGATACTCCCTTGAACCCCCAACAGAACCAAGCCTATTTGAAACACTCCAACTTGATAGAGAAATTATTCATATCATTGGAGACATAAGAGATGAAAATAAACTAAAAGAAGTATTCAATAAATATCAACCAGATATAGTGATACACATGGCAGCTCAACCACTGGTAAGATATTCCTACATTAATCCTAAAGAAACCTATGAGACAAATGTGATAGGAACATTAAACGTGTTTGAAGCTGTAAAAGAAACTGACAGCGTCAGAGTAGTAATAAATGTTACAAGTGATAAATGCTATGAGAATAAAGAATGGGTTTATGGCTACAGAGAAAACGATCCTATGGGTGGTTATGATCCTTACAGTTCAAGTAAGGGTTGTGCAGAGCTATTAACCTCAGCTTACAGAAAATCATTTTTTAATCCTAAGGATTATGGGAAAACCCATCACGTTGCTTTAGCATCAGTAAGAGCAGGTAATGTTATTGGTGGAGGAGACTGGGCTGAAGATAGATTAATCCCTGACTGTATAAGATCTCTTTCAAAAGGAGAAACAATCCATATAAGAAACCCAAAAGCAACAAGACCATGGCAGCATGTTCTTGAACCTCTATCAGGTTATCTCTGGCTGGGAGCTTTAATGTGGGAAGAACCTGTAAAGTACAGCGAAGGATGGAATTTTGGACCTAACGATGAAGATATCTTAACTGTGGAAGAGATAGTAAAAGATGTTATCAAAATATGGGGAGATGGAGATTACACAGTAAATCCTGACAATAAATTTCATGAAGCAAGGCTACTTAAACTTGATATAAGTAAAGCCCATTCCTATCTTAAATGGAAACCTGTCTATAATGCAAGAAAAGCTCTCTTAGAGACAATAAACTGGTATAAAATCTATCTATCAAAGTCAGAAAATATTTATGACTATACTGTAAAACAGCTTTCAGAATATGTAGAAAAAGCTCAAGAAAAAGAACTAATATGGACTAAATAGAAAAGAGGGAAAAGATGGGAAAAAAACCTAATCTTTTAAATCAAGAAGAAATCAATAAACTCTCATCCATAGAAAACAAGGAAGAATTAGACCAGATAATTAGAGAAAATATAAAACAACTAGCCAGAGTATATTTTGAACACTGCAAAAAAGATATCAATAGAAAATACATTCCGCCATCTGGAAAGGTTCTGGATGAAAACGAACTTTTTTACATGATAGACGCTTCCCTTGATATGTGGCTTACAACAGGAAGATTTAATGACCAGTTTGAAAAAAAACTTGCAGAGTTTATAGGAGTAAAATACGCTCTGACTACGAACTCCGGTTCTTCTGCAAATCTACTGGCAGTATCTGCTCTGACCTCTTATAAACTTGGTGAAAAGAGATTAAGAGAAGGTGATGAAGTTATTACTGTTGCCGCTGGATTTCCAACAACTGTAGCACCTATCATACAGAATAATCTTATACCTGTTTTTGTTGATGTAGAACTGGGAACTTACAACATAGATCCAGATCAGATAGAAAACGCCATTACAGAGAAAACTAGAGCCATATTTGTTGCCCACACTCTTGGAAATCCATTCAATTTAGATAAAGTTATGGAGCTTGCAAAAAAGTACAATCTCTGGGTAATAGAAGACAACTGTGATGCTTTAGGCTCAAAATATAGAGGAAAGTACACAGGCTCATTTGGACATATATCAACGATAAGCTTTTATCCTGCCCACCATATAACAATGGGCGAAGGTGGAGCGGTTCTCACAAATGATGATGAGTTATTTAAAATAATAATGTCTATAAGAGACTGGGGCAGAGACTGCTGGTGTCCACCTGGAAAAGATGATACCTGCGGAAGAAGATTTAATTGGAAACTAGGGAATCTTCCTAAAGGGTATGACCATAAATATATATACTCACACTTGGGCTATAACCTAAAAATTACAGACTGGCAGGCTGCAATTGGTCTGACACAGCTTGAAAAATTACCAGAATTTATAGAAAAAAGAAAAGAGAACTTTAAACTCCTGCATGAAGGACTAAAAGAGTTTGAAGAATACTTAATTCTGCCTGAAGCCACACCAAACAGCGATCCTTCATGGTTTGGTTTCCCGATAACTGTAAGAGAAACTGCACCTTTCAGTAAGTTTGAACTGGTAAGATATTTGGAAAGTAATGGCATAGGGACAAGACAGCTCTTTGCCGGAAATATGCTCAGACATCCTGCCTTTATAGAAACAGATATAAAGCTGAGAATAAAAGATTCAGGAATCATAAACTCAAAGGATTTATCCGAACAGCATTATAAACTACTGCCAAACACTGACGAAGTGTTAAAAGGAACTTTCTGGATAGGCGTATGGCCAGGTATAAATAATAAAGATATTGAACACATCATAAATACATTTAAAACTTTTATAAAAGGAGTTAAATAGATGAAATATCTGATTACAGGAGGCTGTGGTTTCTTAGGTTCAAACCTTGCAACTGAAGTTTTAGGAAGGAATGAAGAGCTTATAATTTTTGATAATCTTTACAGAGTAGGTTCTTATAAAAATCTGGAATGGTTGAAAACAAAGGGAAACTTTAAATTTGTCCACGGCGATATCAGGAATAGAGAAGATATAGAGAGTGTAATAAAACAAGAAAAACCAGATATTATCTTTCATCTGGCTGGACAGGTTGCTATGACCACCTCAATACAGAATCCAAGATTAGATTTTGAAGTAAACGCCCTTGGAACTTTTAATTTGCTTGATTCTGTTAGAAAGTTTTCACCTGAAAGTATCGTAATCTACTCTTCCACCAACAAAGTCTATGGTGATCTGGAATGGGTTAATTATGAAGAAACAGAAACCAGATACATAGCCCCACAATTTCCAAAAGGATTTCCTGAAAATATACCTTTAGAGTTCCACTCACCTTACGGATGTTCAAAAGGGTCGGCAGATCAGTATATGTTAGACTTTTACAGAATCTTTGGAATAAGAACAGTCGTTTTTAGACATTCTTCAATGTACGGTGGAAGACAGTTTTCAACATACGATCAGGGATGGATCGGCTGGTTCTGTCTAAAGGCTGTTGAAACAAAAAAAGGTATTTTGAAAGAACCTTTTACAATTCACGGCAATGGTAAACAGGTACGAGATGTTTTATATGCAGACGACATGATAGACCTATATTTCAAAACGGTAGAAAACATAGAGAAAGTAAAAGGAGAAGTATTCAATATAGGCGGAGGAATGGAAAACAGTTTATCTCTACTTGAACTTTTTAACCTTTTAGAAAGTATGTTAGATATAAAATTGGAGTATAAAAAACTGCCACCGAGAGAAAGCGACCAAAAAGTATTTGTTGCTGACATAACAAAAGCTGAAAAGTTAATTAACTGGAAACCTAAGGTTTCCAAAGAAGAAGGAATAAAAAGAATGATCAACTGGATTGAAGAAATTATATAAATAAAATCTGAGGTAACTAATGGAGAAACCTGTTCTATCCGTATGTATTCCAACTTATAACAGGGGAGAATTTTTAGACAAAACAATTGAAAGTATAGTTAAACAGATTAGAGAATTAGGCTTAAATAATCAAGTAGAAATCTGTATCAGTGACAACGCATCTACAGATAATACAGAAGAAGTAGTAAATAGATGGTTAAATGAAAAAGATATAAGAATTGTGTATCATAAAAACCAGACTAATCTTGGTGCAGATAGAAACTTTATAAAAGTAATAGACATAGCAAATGGTGAATATTGCTGGTTTTTAGGAAGTGATGATATCGCAAAAGAGGACTCTATATTAATAATACTAAATCATATTGAAAATAAGCAATTTGATATATTTCTTTATGACAGATTAAATTTTGTATCAGATCTTTCTAAATCCAGATTAGAATCTTGGAAAAATGGAGAATTTGAGATAAATAAAAATAATCTAAAAGAATACATATCATATCTTGATAAACTTGGTGGACTTTTTTCTTATATTTCCGTGATAGTATTTAAAAAAGATAAATGGATGGAAATAATAAAAACAAAAAAAGAGGAAATAGAAAAATTTATCGGAACTCAATATATCCATTCCTACATTTTGCTTAGCATGATTGAAGCAGGTAGTTTTATGAAATATACAAATGTTCCTATTGTCTACAATAGGCTTGGTAACAGCGTGTTCCTAGAAAAAAGAAACTACTTTAAAAGGATAAAGCTTGATTACAATTACTTACCAATAGCCAGATCAATATTTGGTAGAGAGATTGAAGAAGCCATAAAAGAACTTCTGAAAAGGAAAAACACAATCCCAAAACTTCTAAGAGCTAAATACTTTTTAGAATCCGCAGAACAAGATGAATTTTATAAATTTTTAACAGATTATGAATTGGTAAAAAATCCTTTAATTATAAAGCTTTTTCCAAATCCTTTAATAAAACTAATGCTCACTATTTATGCTCAGATGAAAAAACAGAGAACTTAGAGAAATGACTGATAAGATAGAAATTCTAAAGAAATCTTTATCTTCTCTATCTCTAAAAATAGTTGGATTAATCATAGGATTTTTATTAACTCTGTATGTTTCTAGATATTATGGTGCTTCAGGAGCTGGTATATTAGGCATCAGTCTTACAGTTTTACAGCTTTTAAGTATTTTAGGAAAGTTTGGATCTGACACCTTTTTGCTGAGAGAAGTCGCTGCAAACGCTGAGAAAAAATACAAAATTAGTTTTATCTACTGGGAGATTATTAAATATACATTTATCTTTTCTTCAATTCTATCATTAATTATGCTTGTTGCGAGCAAGCCTTTATCTGTTCTTCTTTATGACAGGGAAGAATACATATTTTCTGTTTTTCTCCTATCTATCGGATTTATATTTTATGTTCTTTTGAATATAAACTTCAACTTTCTGAAAGCTTTACGATACACAGGTTATTACTCTTTTTTCCATTTTGTTTCTCTATTTTTAATAAGTTTGCTACTTTTGGCAATATTTACAAATTTGGATAGAAATCCTAATTTTATAGTTCTTTCCATAACAATCTCAGCAATTTTAAGTTATATACTCAGCTTTCTAATTATAAAAAAAGAAATATATATTAATTCAAGAATCTTTTCTTCCCTATGTAGTCTGTCTTTAAAAAGACTTAAACAGATAATCCAATACTCATTACCCTTTTTACTCGCATCATCTCTAATGTTAATTATGAACTGGATAGATACTATAATGATCAGTTTTTTTAAATCAAATTTTTACACTGGAATTTATTATGTAGTCGCTAAGATCTCTATGATTATAACTATGCCGTCTGTTGCTTTAAATAACATCCTTGCCCCTAAGTTTGCAAAAATTGAAAAAGAAAAGAAGTACAAAGATATTCCTTCCATTTTAAAATGGGCTTTTAAAATTTCCATACCTTTAAATTTTCTAATTTTAATTTCTTTTATAATATTTGGTGATAAAATACTAATGTTATTTGGAAAAGATTTCACGTTAGGTTACAGCAGTTTGGTGATTCTAAGCAGTGGACAGTTTGTAAATTCTTTCGTAGGTGTTATTGCGACCCTTCTTCTTATGTCTCACAGAGAAAAAGTGTTTCTTAAAATTATGCTAGTAAGTTCAGCTACGAACATATTACTTAATCTAATTTTAATTCCCGAATATAACATATTAGGTGCATCTATAGCTAGCTTCATTAGTTTTCTGGTCTTGCTGCTTTTATCAATTAAAGCATACAAAACAGAAATAAAACAAAAGAGAGAAGTATGAAAAAGTTATACATAACCAACGCTGTTCTACTTCTGATGATTGCTTCTATATTTTTCTTAAAATTTAATTTAGTAACAATTTTTTCTCTACTAGTTATATCCATTTCAATTATTCTAGTTATCGCAGATAAAATAACAAAACAGCTCAAGATATTACCCGTTGGCTTACTCATCTTGATAAATTATACCCTTTGGATTTCTTCAGGACTACTAATAGGTGGCATAGAACTTTCAATAGACATAGGCATTTTAAAAGAGTATCTTGAAGGAGAAGGAAGAATTTTTCTTTACTATCTTCCTCTTATATATTTTTCGTTAGTATATGCGAACTTCAGAAACATAAAATTTATGGACAAGATCTTGTATTTGGTAGTCTTTATCAGTTTTTTGTTCGTTATATTATGGAGTTTAGGTATTGGTAAAGAAATACTAAGTATCGGAAAGGACTTTTCAGGTCTTATTACTTCTCATACCGCAGCCGGAACATTTTTTGGAACAATTTTTCTATACATCTTTCTAAAAGCCTTAAGAAAAAATGAGAGAAAAGATTATATTATAAGTCTTATAGCTTTTATCCCTTTATTTCTGTCTGCGTCAAGACAAGCAATACTAGCTGTTATTACTGTGATATTTTTATATTTTCTTTTTGAAAAACAATTTAAAAAGTTTCTATTTCTTTTTTTAGCATTATGTATTATAGCTATTGCTGCCTCTGAAACAAGAGGAGTTGAGAGATTTAAAAGTCTTCTATCCCCAGAATTTTTTTATCTTATTCCCATTACAATAGAAAGAGTAGAATCCCATGAAATAGATAAATCTTTAGCGAGAGATTTATCAACTAATGAAGCAATCACAAATGCATTGAATAGGCTTATTCTATGGGGAAAGGCTATACTGGATTTCAAATCAAGTTCATTTATTGGCATCGGCTTTGGAAGATATAATGATAAAGATCTGGATTTCTGTGGTATCCCTAAATTCATATACATAGCTTGCAGTGCCAAAGAAAATGTATATGATGTGACTTCTGCTCATAATTCATATCTTCATTTTCTATCAGAACTGGGAATTTTAGGCTTGATCACAAATATGTTAATCTGGATTCATCTAATAAGAACATTAAATAAATTTGAACAAAAATTCCAGAAATATAGTATCCACTTTTCCGTTGCAAAATATTTGGTAATCTTTACCCTGATTAACGCATTTTTTGGACACGCTTTAGCAGCACCAGCTATTGGATTTGTTTCATTATCTATAATTGGTTTAATATATAGTTTTGGATTTTATTTAGGGAGGAATGTTTATGAAACCAAACTTTATATTCATAGGACCTGACAAATCTGGTTCTTCTTGGTTATACAATATCTTTAAAGCTCATCCAGAAATTTTTGTTCCAGAGATAAAAGATATCTATTTTTTTGACAGATATTATGATAGAGGAATTGATTGGTATTTTTCTTTTTTTGAAGCTGCTCCCAAGGAATGTAAAGCAGTTGGTGAACTATCTCACGATTATTTATTTTCTGCTGAAGCTGCAAAAAGAATAAGAAAAGATCTACCTGATGTAAAAATCTTCACAGTATTAAGAAATCCTGTTGAGAAAATTTGGTCTCACTATCTATTTTTAATCAGAAGCGGTATAACCAAAAAACCATTTGAAATCGCTATAAACGAAATTCCTGAATTGATAGAGAAAAGTCTCTATTATCCGAATCTAAAGGTTTATTACGATCTTTTTGAACCTCATCAAATAGGTGTATTCTTGTTTGATGATTTAAAAAAAGACAGTAGGAAATTTGCCAAAGATATTTTTGATTTTTTAGGAGTTAGTTATATAGATAATTTACCTTACGAAGAAAAAGTTCTTCCTGCGAGTAAACCAAGATCTTTTCTGGTTGCAAAAATTGTTAAGACTGGAGCAAACATTTTTAGACAAATAGGTTTAGAAACCGTTGTTGGAAAAGTTAAGTCAAATAAAACGGTCCAAAAACTTCTATATAAACCGTACAAAAAGAAACCTAAGATGAGTGAAGAAACCAAGCAGAAACTAAAAGAAATTTTCAGAAACGACATAGAAAAAACATCAAAACTTGTAAATTTGGATCTTAGTATGTGGTATAGGTAAATTTACGAAATATAAAGGCTTATTATTATGGTAAAAATACCTTCAATCATCTTAAAAAACGCTGTATATACATTTATAATAGTTAAAATTTCAAAAATAATAACATATAAACTGGAGGAATACTTAAATGAAAAAAATTGCTCTTATTACTGGTATAAGAGGACAGGATGGTGCATATCTGGCAAAACTTTTATTAGAAAAAGGATACGAAGTTTGGGGAGCAGATAGAAGAAGTGGAGACTCAAGTAACTGGAGATTAAAAGAGCTTGGTATAGAAAATGATGTAAAGATTTTATACATGGATCTATTGGAACTAACAAATATAATGAGAGTTATTGAAAAAATAAAACCTGATGAGGTTTACAATCTGGCAGCTCAAAGCTTTGTTGGGGTATCTTTTGATCAACCTATTTTAACATCAGAAATAGACGCCATGGGTGTTCTAAGACTGCTTGAAGCTATAAGGATGTTTAAACCTGATACGAAATTTTATCAGGCTTCTACTAGTGAGATGTTTGGAAAGGTTCAGGAAATTCCCCAAACTGAAAAAACACCTTTCTATCCGAGAAGTCCTTATGGTGTGGCAAAACTGTTCGGTCATTGGATAACTGTCAATTATAGAGAATCATTTAATATGTTTGCCTGTTCGGGAATTCTTTTTAATCACGAATCTCCTCTTAGAGGAGTTGAGTTTGTTACAAGAAAGATAACCTATCATCTCGCAAGAATTAAATATGGGTTACAGGATAAACTTATACTCGGAAATCTTGATGCAAAGAGAGACTGGGGCTATGCAAAAGAGTATGTAGAAGGCATGTGGCTTATGCTTCAACAAGAAGAACCTGATGACTATGTTCTTGCAACAGGCGAAACTCATACAGTGAGAGAGTTTGTAGAAAAAGCTGCAGCTGCAGCAGGTTTTGATATAGTTTGGAAAGGTGAAGGCGTTAATACAAAAGGAATTGATAGAAAAAGTAATAAAGTTATTGTTGAAGTCTCACCTGAATTTTACAGACCAGCCGAAGTAGATATATTAATTGGTAACCCTAAAAAAGCCGAAGAAAAGCTCGGTTGGAAACCTAAAACAAAATTCAAAGAACTTGTTGAAATCATGATGGAAGCTGATCTGGAAAGAGTTTCAAAAGAGGTTTAATCTAAAAATGAAAACAGCCATAGTACATGACTGGATTGTAGATATAGGTGGTGCAGAAAATTGCTTAAAAGAAATATACTCTCTATATCCAATGTCAGATGTTTATACCTTACTTTCAAAAAAAGAAAGTGTTTCCAGGCTTTCTATACCTTTAGAGAAGGTAACAGAATCCTTTATAAAAAATCTTCCAAAAGCTGAAACAAAATACAGAAATTATTTAATGTTCTTCCCTTTGGCTATAGAACAGTTTGACCTTTCTGAATATGACGTAATAATTTCTTCTTCCCACGCTGTTGCAAAAGGCGTATTAACAAATGCAAATCAACTACATATATGTTACTGTTATACCCCAATCCGCTATGCATGGGATCTATATCATCAGTATTTAAAAGAAGCTAATCTGATCTATGGAATAAAGGGAAAAATCGCAAAAACCATATTACATTACATAAGAATATGGGATTTATCTACTGTAAATAGAGTGGATCATTTTATAGCAATTTCAAATTATATTTCCAGAAGAATCAAGAAAGTTTACGGAAGAGAATCAACTGTCATTTATCCACCTGTAGAAGTTGATAAGTTTGAATTGTATACAAAAAAAGAAGACTTTTATCTTACAGCATCAAGAATGGTTCCTTATAAGAAGGTAGACCTTATCGTTGAAGCCTTTTCAAAAATACCAGATAAAAAACTTGTTGTTATCGGTGACGGTCCAGACTTTGAAAAAATAAAGAAAAAAGCCGGAAAAAATGTAGAACTATTAGGTTATCAGCCTTTTGAGGTTTTAAAAGATTATATGCAGAGAGCTAAAGCCTTTATTTTTGCAGCTGAAGAAGATTTCGGAATAATCCCTGTAGAAGCTCAGGCATGTGGAACACCGGTAATAGCCTTTGGAAAAGGTGGTGCTACTGAAACCGTTATAGATGGTGAAACCGGTATATTCTTCAAAGAACAGTCAGTAGAAAGTCTCATAGAAGCTGTAAAAACCTTTGAAGAGGTAGAAGATAAGTTTGATTTCCAAAAAATCAGAAAAAATGCCGAAAGATTTAGTAAAGAAAGATTTAAAAAAGAGATAAAAGAGTTCATTGACAAAAAAATTGAAGAATTTTTCTAAAACCTATAAATTACTTTTATCTCTGCACCTTTAATGGAGGATAAACAATGAAATCTATTATTTTAGCTGGGGGAAGCGGTACAAGACTTTTTCCATTATCCAGAAAAAAATTTCCAAAACAGTTTTTAAGTTTTGGTGACGATGAAACATTATTACAGAAAACTATAAAAAGAAATCTGAAAGCTGTTAATGATATAAATGAGTTAATCATTATCACAAACAACGACTATCAATTTCATGTAAAAAACCAGATCAGCGACATTATAGAACTGTCAGAAAAAGAACTCCACATAATACTTGAGCCTATAGGTAGAAATACAGCTCCAGCCATAGCACTGGCTGTAAAATATGCATTAGATAAACTTGGTTCTTCTGAAGATGAGGTTCTGTTTATATCACCTTCAGACCATATAATTTCTCCTGATGATAAATTCGTAGAATATGTTAAGAAAGCTGAAGAACTTGCAAAAAAGGGACATATAGTAACATTTGGAATAAATCCTGTAAAACCTGAAACCGGTTACGGTTACATAGAAGCAGATACTCAGAATAAGATAGATACTGCATACAAAGTCAGACAGTTTCATGAAAAACCAGATTTGGAAACAGCACAAAAATACATAATGTCTGGAAATTATTACTGGAATAGCGGAATGTTCGCTTTCAGTATAAAAACGATCTTAGAAGAATTCAGAAAGCATATTCCTGAAATATATAATCAGATAGAAAACCAGACATTTGAGGAAGTTATAATGAACTTTGAGGATATGCCTGACATTTCTATAGATTATGCCGTTATGGAAAAAACAGATAAAGCTGTTGTTTTACCTCTTGATATAACATGGTCAGACGTTGGATCTTGGGACAGTGTATATGATGTGTTAGAAAAAGATGAAAGTCAGAATGTAAAGATTGGCAATATTCTGGATGTTAATACTAAAGGATCTTTAATATTCGGAAACAAAAGATTAATATCTACTATAGGACTTGAAGATCTGATAATAGTTGAAACGGATGATGTTTTATTGATCGCAAAGAAAGGAGAAGGACAAAAAGTAAAAGAGATTGTAAACAAGCTAAAAGAAAGTGAAGAGACAAAAGATCTTACAGAGTTTCATACAACAGTTTTCAGACCGTGGGGAAGCTACACGGAACTTGAAAAGGGGGAAAGATACAAAATAAAAAGAATTACAGTTAAACCGGGTGAAGCTTTAAGTCTTCAGATGCATCACCACAGAAGCGAACACTGGGTAGTAGTAAAGGGAACAGCAAAAGTTATACTGGAAGATAAAGAAGGAAATCTTAAGGAGTATTTTATACATGAAAATGAAAGTATATATGTTCCAAAATCCACAAGACACAGGCTTATAAACCCTGGGAAAATACCTCTTGAGATAATTGAGGTTCAGGTTGGAGAGTATGTAGAAGAGGATGATATAGTAAGATATGATGATAAATACAAAAGAAATTTAAAATAAAAGCCATTATACAAAGTATCTGCACTATTTGATGTAAGAACACATATAGTTGACAGTATAAAACTGGCAAATGTGTAAAATGCACAATAAATTAGATTTATAAATGAAAGTTTAATGGTGAACATTATGAAAGTATTAGAAGATAAAGAATTAATCGGTTTAATAGAAAAATTACCCCCAAATTTAAGAGAAGAAGTTAAGGATTTTGTAAGATTCTTATTACAGAAAGAAAAGAAGAAGAAAAAACTAAAATTAAACTGGGTAGGAAAATTAAGTAAATATAAGAAAGATTACACCTCTCTTGAACTTCAAAAAAAAGCAATGGAATGGAGAGAAGATATATAGGTGAAATATTTACTGGACACAAATATATGGCTTGAAGCTTTACTAAATCAGGAAAGATCAGAAGAGGTGATTAAATTTCTAAATAAATATAGTGGAGAGTCTTTGGCTATTTCAGATTTTTCTTTACATTCTATTATAATAATCTTAACGAAACTTAAAGAATTTGAAACCGCAGATCTCTTTTTAGATGATATCATTGATTCGGGAGTTAAAGTAGTTTCCATAGACTCTCATAACTTAAAAGAGGTTTTAATAGTTATGAAAGAATATAACATGGACTTTGATGATGCTTATCGGTATTTCATAGCTAAAAATTATAATTTAGTGTTGGTTAGCTTTGACAAGGATTTTGATAAAACTGATATGTTAAGAAAAACACCGGTAGAACTTATGCAGGAGTAAAAAATGCCTTTTGAATCTTTAAGGATAGATATTTCTGAAATGATCCTCGTAAAGTCAAAGTTCTTCGGAGGTGAGGAACTTCCCAAAAATCAGATTTTGAAAGGGTCTAAATAGATATAGATTTAGTAAGTTTATTAAATAAATATATAAAAGGAGATTGATTTGAAAGTACTCATTACAGGCGGAGCCGGATATATCGGAAGCCATATAGTTAAAGTTTTAGGAGAGAAAAAGTACGAGATCCTTGTTATAGACAATCTATCTAAAGGACATAAAGAAGCAGTCATATACGGCGATCTGGTTGTTATTGATTTGAAAAATAAAACAGCATTAGAAGATATTTTCAAACGTTTTAAGCCAGATGCAGTAATGCATTTTGCAGCATCTATTGAAGTAGGTGAGTCTGTAAAAAAACCTCTAAAATACTATCAGAACAACACTGCAAACACTCTTAATCTGCTTGAAACGATGCTCGAATACGGAGTAAATAAATTTATCTTTTCTTCCACAGCAGCAGTTTATGGTACTCCTGTGAAAGTACCAATACCTGAAGATCACCCTATAAATCCGATAAATCCTTACGGACAATCAAAATCTTTTATAGAGAAAGTACTCCAGGATTTAGACAGATCTTCAGGTCTAAAGTATATCTCATTAAGATATTTCAATGCAGCTGGAGCTGATCCAGAGGGTAGAATAGGTGAAAGTCATGATCCAGAAACACATCTTATTCCTCTTATTCTGAAAACGGCAAAGGGTGAAAGAGAAAGTATAAAAATATTTGGAACAGATTATCCGACGCCAGACGGCACATGTATTAGAGATTACATACATGTTGACGATCTGGCAGATGCCCATTTACTTGCTTTAGAGTATCTTCTAAATGGCGGCGAAAGTGAAGTTTTCAACTGTGGATATGGACACGGATATTCTGTCAGAGAAGTGATAAATACAGCAAAAAAAGTAACAGATATAGACTTTAAGGTGGAAGAAGCAGATAGGAGACCGGGAGATCCACCTGTTTTGGTAGCAGACAGTACAAAGCTAAAACAAAAACTGAACTGGATACCGCAGTTTGATGATCTTGAATACATCATTCAAACAGCATGGAACTGGGAGCTAAACAAAAAATTCTAACGGCTGTGTTATAATTTTTCTCTGCTAAAAAGTAAATAAAAGGTTAGGGATTGGGTAAAGACTTAAGAGCTGCTATTTCTTTATTGGTAATAGATATAATCTCTTTTTATGTATCTCTCACACTGGCTTACTTTACGAGAAAATTTCTCAATATTCTTCCTGTTGATATTATAGTTTTCAATATAAAATATTCACATTTTTTAAAGCTCTGGTGGTTACCTCTTATTTACATAATATTTCTGGCTTATGAGAGATTGTATACAAAACGGTATCCTTTCTGGGATGAAACTAAAGAGATAGTAAAAGCCTTAACTATGGCAACTGTCGTTGTTTTCGCTATAGTTTCTATTGGTAAAATAACAGGGCAGATCTCAAGACTTACTATAATTCTTCTCTGGTTGTACAGTATTTTTATATTTCCTATCTTTAGACTTTATGGGAAAAGATTCTTACACAAAATTGGGATCTGGCAGAAAGATCTTCTCATTATAGGTGCTGGAAATGCTGGGATGAATACTGCCACCGGTTTAATGCAGGATAAGCACACAGGATATAGAATAGTTGGATTCCTGGACGACTATAAAAAAGATTCTGTTCATGTAAAAGACAAAAAATTTCCTATTCTGGGAAAAGTCAACGATTTTGAAAAAGTTATAAATCAGCATAATATCGAAGCTGTAGTCGTTGCCATACCTACTATGGAAAAAGAAAAACTTTCCCAGTTAACAAATCAGATTCATAAATATGTAAGAAGAATCTTCATAGTTCCAGATCTTAAAGGGATAGCTCTATTAAATAGCGAACTATACCATCTTTTTATGCAACAGATATTCCTTATAAAAATAAATAACAATCTGGATTCTAGATTAAATCATATTTTTAAAAGAGCTTTTGATATTATTCTCTCGTTTATGATGCTTCCTGTACTACTCCCTACTATAGGAATTATTGGACTTCTCATAAAATTAGACTCTCCCGGTCCCGTATTTTTTGCCCATACCCGTATTGGTAAAAATGGTAAACCTATTAAAGTTCTGAAATTCAGAAGTATGTTTATAGATGCTCAGGAAAGATTACAGAAAATTCTTGAGACCGATCCTGAAGCAAAAAAAGAATGGGAAACTTATTTTAAGCTTAAAAATGACCCAAGGGTAACCAGAATCGGCAAATTTTTGAGAAAAACATCATTAGATGAGCTTCCTCAAATATTCAATGTTTTAAAAGGAGATATGAGTCTTGTAGGACCTAGACCTGTTATAAAAGACGAAATCGATAAATATTACAAGGAATATGCTGAATATTATTACATGGTAAGACCTGGAATAACAGGTTTATGGCAAGTAAGTGGAAGAAGTAACACAAATTATGACTTTAGAGTAAAACTTGACACATGGTATGTTCTTAACTGGTCTTTATGGCTTGATATCGTTATACTATTTAAAACGATAAAAGTTGTTCTAAAAAGAGAAGGAGCATATTGAATAAAAAACTTCTTTTTTTAATACTGCTCTACATCACAGTGATATATTTAACCCTTCCTGTAGGCAGGTATGCTGTTAATTTTCTTTACAGCTCTGTAGGTAAGGAAAATCTTAGCATCATAATGAATGCTCTCTTATTGATATCTGTTACTGGAATTGTTTATGTATTTAAAAACAGATTAAAAAAACTCCTGATTTTATTTCCTGTTATAGTTTTAATAGGTTTTCTTTTCATAACATTAGACAGACCTGAAGAGAGGATACATTTTTTACAGTATGCTATTTTGGGTGTTATGTTTTTTAAGTTTTTTGAGTTTACAGACTCTGTAAAAAGAGCTTTTTTATCCCTTTTTTCAGTTGTCGTGGTTGGAGCTGTTGATGAAACGATACAGTATTTCTTACCGAATAGAGTTGGTGATCTGAAAGATGTTATGATCAACTCAATAAGCGGAGTTTTAGGGGTATGTATAGGAAGATTATACTGGTTTTCTTGATTTTTATAGGTGTTATTTATGGAAAAGATTTAGATATCTTTTTTATAGACGTTGGGGAAGGTGAAGCTACGTTAATAGTAACACCGGATAACAGGAATATACTGATAGATACAGGGAATCTAATAACAGGTCATACTGTTGTAAAATTTTTAAGCTCAAAAAATATAAACACTTTAGATAGATTGATAATAACCCATCCACATCCAGATCACTCAGGGGGAGTTTTTGCGGTTATCCAGAATGTAAATGTAATCCAGAAACATGATAACGGTCAGTCTTTGAACACAAACGACTGTAAGGATTTTTATATATGGTATGCTCAGATTTTCAGAACTGGTAAATACTCTGTGTTAAAAAAAGGAGACAGAATTATTTACGGTAAAGTAACACTGGAAGTACTGTCTCCTGAACAGTTAACCAATGACTGGAATGAAAACTCCTTAGTAATAATGCTAATATACGGGAAGGTTAGAATATTACTGATGGCAGATGCAAATAAAAAAACAGAAAAATTCTTGATAAAAAAATACAGAAAACTTAAAGCTGATTTACTGAAAGTGGGTCATCATGGTGCAGATGATGTTTTACTTGAAGAATTTTTAAACAGAGTCAATCCAGAATATGCTGTAATATCAATTAATAAGAACAATATCAGGGGCTATCCATCTGAAAGAGTTATAAATATGCTCGTAAATAAAGGGGTTAAGTTATACATCACATTTAGAGATGGAACAGTTCATTTCAGATCTGATGGAGAGAAGTTATGGCCGGAAAGATAAATCTAAAGGAAATATATATTTATCTGCTGATTATTTCAGCCTTTGTATCTATATCTATATTTGAAGTTTTTGTGGTAATAGGAATACTTTGGCTTTTTTATGATTTTTTCAGAGAGAGAAAATTAAGCGGTGGCTTGAAAATACCTGTTTTGACATTCAGTTTTACAACTGTCATATCAACAGCACTCTTTTTTCCAAAAATGATCTCAAAGGCTGTAGAGGAAGGTCTCTTCCAGATTTTATATTTTTTGAAGATAGACAGTAATAGGGAAAGTATAAAAAGGGTTATCTTCACTTTTTTAACCATTGCCGTATTACTTATACCACTGGTTATTTATAACTACATTACATTGGGAAGAACAAAGCCCATATGGGGTGGTGAGTTTGAGGTTGGTCAGTTTTATGGGATGTTTACTCTAATCTCATTTTTTGTTGGGCTTTATTATTTTAAAGAAAAGAATAAAAAAGTATCTTCAGTTTTATTTATTCTATCTGTAATATTTTTTGCTGTCTTGATTATCTCTACAAAAAGATCCCCTATACTTGGATTTCTTTTGATCTCTTATCTTACTTTTTTTGTAATGTATAAAAATAGACTGGTAAACAAGATCGCCTTCTGGGGACTGAATTTGTTTCTTTCTATAGCCATAGTATCAGGATATGCTTATCTGTCAAAAACGGACGAGAGATTTAAAGTTCTGAACAGTATAATACTTGGAAAGGAAAAAATATCTTATGAAACATTAAACAGATTTAGTAGCGGTAGAATTGGGATAGGATTAGATGGAATAAACATTATAAAAAATGATCTAAAAGAAGGAAGTTTTTTAAATCTGCTTATAGGCCATGGTGTCAGATCAGCAATTTATCTTCCCAAACACTACAGCCACGCTAAACTCCAAAGATACGAATCAGTTTTTATAATATCTGAATTCATAGAAAAAGGAGTTATAGGGCTTATTGCCATACTGGCTATATTTTATTTAGCTTTTAAAACATTCCTGACAGCCAGAATAACAGACAGTTTTGATATTCTGGCTCTTGGTCTATTTGTACCGCTATTAATACATCTGATCGGCTCCATATTTACATTCTTCTGGGATGCTCTGCTTCCAATGTATCTGCTTCTGTTTAAGATAGGTGAGGTTTATTTCAGGAGTAAATCAGAAACCTGAGTTTTTTGATGCAGGATCACAGATCTTAAAGGTCTATACCTTCTTTTTTTAAAAGATCCTCAAGGTTAAGATCTATATCATCTATTACATTAATGGTATCATTCCAGTCCGTTATGAACCATCTTTTATTCTTCTCTGCAACCATAACCTTTTTATCATCTGTTGTGTACCAGATAACCTTTTTCACACCTGCGTTTAAAAGATCTTGAATCTTTTCTTTCATGTATGAAAGCATATCTCCATATTTTCTCAGATCTGCCTTTGTATCAACCTCTATCACAACCTCTGGAGGAGTTTTTGTGTATTTATCTGTCAGTCCTTCTTTGAGAAGTTTTTTCTTATTGAAAATAGCTATATCTAAATTTCTCCATGTTCTTGGTGCCCACTGGAAGCCTGCCTCGTTTGCGAAAACTTTATATTTCTTACCATCCAAAACTTTCACTAAAAACTCTAAAATTGTTGATATTATCCATGCCTGAATTTTACTGCTTCCCATAACTTCCTCCAGAGTTTTCTCCCCCGATAAAACCTTATCATAATCCCTGTAGTAGATCGGTGAGCCGTATCTCATCTCGTATATAAGCTCTTTTGGAACTCTCTTTCTCTTTTTTGTTTTTTTATCTTCTAAAACTTTTGTCATTTCCAGTCCTCGCATTATAAGATTTCTATTAAATTTAAAATAAACTGACATGCTTTTCAAACCTTATTGATTTTTCAGTTTAATTCTAATAAATTTGAACTGAACACTTTTTAAACAACTTAAAAAAATGCTAACGATAAAAAAATATTCAAAAGAAGACTATATGAACATGATCGCCAGAGCAATACAGGATGTAGTTGGAGACAGATGCCTTATTATATTTTTTGGGTCAATTCTTACAGATAAATTTGGTAGAACATCAGACATTGATGTGGCATTGTATTGCAAGGATGAGTTATCCAGCAAGGAGTATTTAAAAATTTTAGAACAGATAGAAAATTTACCTATTTTGAGAGAGGTTGATCTTGTAGATATAAAGAGGATAAACAATGTAGAATTAATAGAAAATATCTTAAAGGGAAAGGTATGGAAAGATATACCAGAGCTTTTGAAAGATTTGAAAAAGCATACAGAAAATTTAAAGAGATCATAGAAAATCCGTTATTTCCTGAAATTTTCAAGGAAGAGTTTGTTGTAGAGATCACAACTAAAAGATTTGAATACACTTATGAATCCATGTGGAAAACAGTCAAAGAGTTTTTAAGATTAAGAGGCATTGAGTGTAACTCTCCAAAATCATGTTTTAGAGAACTTTTAAAAGAAGGCATTATATCCGAGGAGTTTGAAGGTATCTTATCTGATATTATTGTTTTACGTAACACTCTGGTTCATGTTTACGATGAAAAACAGGCAAAAGATATTTATCAGAAATTAAGAACAAAGGAAATACTAAAAACTTTTGAAGCTTTGATAAGATCTTTGGAGAAAGAGAAACCTTAAATTTATTGATTTCACTTGAATTATTCCATAAATTTGAAATAGATAAACACCGAGGTTTTTATTATGGGAATTGCAGAAAAATTTTTACCAAAATATACAGTTGAAGATTATCAGAAATGGGAAGGAGACTGGGAACTTATAAAGGGTATCCCCTATGCTATGGCTCCTTCACCTCTTGGTATTCACCAGAAAATCATAATGGAATTAGGCCGGCAGATCGCTAACCAGTTAGATAGCTGTACAAAAAAATGCTATGTATACCCTGAGCTTGACTGGATAATTGACGAAAATACAGTTTTAAGACCTGATCTTATCGTTATATGTAAAGAGATCAGGGAATATCTCAAGGAAACACCTGAGGTTGTAGTGGAGGTTGTATCAAAATCAACAGCTCAGAAAGACGAGTATCTTAAGTTCAGCATATATGAAAAAGAAAAAGTGCCTTTTTATATCCTTGTATATCCAGACATTAAGAAAGTAAGAGTCTTTCAGCTTGTTGATAGAGAATACGATAAATATTTTGATGGAGAGGACGGGATACTGGAGATACATCTTAAAAACGGATGTAGTTTCAAAATTGATGTTGGAAAGCTGTTTTAAAACTGTTATTCAGTAGTATAAAATCTTGACAAGAGCTGTTTTCGGATATAAACTATTTAATCCAGAATATGTGTGGCCAGGTAGCTCAGTTGGTAGAGCACGCGGCTGAAAACCGCGGTGTCGGCGGTTCGATTCCGCCCTTGGCCACCATTATAAAATCTTTCCTATCACAGATCTCTCCTTCAGATCCTCATATATATCTCTTAGGCTCTTATTAAAAATAGGATGTACAAAATCAGGATCTATATCTATCAGAGGCTTTAGAACAAAATCCCTCTCATGTAGTCTTGGATGGGGGATTGTAAGCTCTCTTTTTTCAATAATCTCATCCCCGTAAAAAAGTATATCTATATCTATCTCCCTTGGACCCCATCTGAATCTTTCTATTCTGCCTACCTTTTTCTCAATCTCCTTCAAAAATAAAAAAAGCTCTTCAGGTGGAAGATCTGTAAAACCTGAGATAGCTGTGTTGTAAAAATCAGGCTGATCCTCAAAGCCTACAGCTTTTGATATGTATATACCTCCTATCTTTTCAATCTTAACCTTCTCACCGATCATACGGACAGCTTTCAGTATATTCCCCTTTCTGTCTCCAATATTGCTTCCAAGCCCTAAGAATATCCTTTTAATCCTCATAATGTTAAAATTTTATCTATGGTTTATATGATTATTTTAACAGTTCTGCTTACTAATATTTTCAGCAGTTTCGCAGTAACCATTGATGATCTTATTGAGGATGCCTATAAGGAAGTAAGGAAGGAGAAGTCTGAGGACAGCTTTAACCTTGCACTTAAAGCATTCAATGAGGGTATATTCTCAGTTGCTGTAAAAGAGGGAAAAAAATATCTGAAGCTCCACAGAAAAAAGGATATAAAAAGGGATATCATCATTGAGATGATAGCTGTATCTTACTACAGAATGTACAGGAGAAAAGAGCTTTTTGACCATCTTATCTGGGCTGACAGACAGAATATATCAAGGGATATAAAGCTTAAGATCTTCCAGCTTGCAAACAATCTTTTTGTGGAGAAGAAGGACAGAAGAAGGCTGAAAATCATAAAAAAAAGATTCTCAAATCTTTTTAGATCTTCCCCTCCATTTTTTATACATGACGAGAGATTTAAAAGATTCAAACCAAACATAAATATATTCAAGCTGAAATATGGAAACATAATAGGTGAAAACAGCCTTTACAGGGTAAAGAAAAATACAACACTTATAGAGATAGCAAAGGAGCTTGATCTTGGGTATGATGAGATAAGGGTTGCAAACCCACATATAGATCCTTTTGATGTCCAGAAAGGTATGGTAGTTCTCATCCCAAGGAAGAGACTTTTACCCGAAAAGGAGTTTAACTTTGGTGAGATATATCTCAATCTTTCAGAAAAGAGGCTTTACTACCCTGTTATCATAGATGATGACCCTTACGTTATATCTATCCCTGTCGGGATAGGAACCGATGAGAACAGATCTCCTATAGGAGATTTCTTCATATCAGAAAAGAGAAAAAATCCGGCCTGGTATGTTCCGGACAATATTAAGGAAGAAGATCCTTCTCTTCCAGATATAGTTCCACCAGGTCCTAACAACCCACTTGGAACAAGGGCTATGAGACTTAGTAACACAACATACCTCCTCCACGGAACAAGTAAGAGATTTGGTATAGGTATGAAGGTTAGCCACGGATGTATAAGGATGTACAACGAGGATGTTGAGGCTCTTTTTGATCTTGTTGAGACAGGAACAAAAGTTCATATCTATGAAAAGAATTACAAGATATTTAAAAACAGGCATGTTTATATTGAGATCTATGAGCTTGATAGAGAAAGCAGAAAAAAACTATTAGACGAACTTTCACAGAAAGGGGTGTTACTGAACAAAAACTTTATATCGTACCTTGAGAAGGAAAGAAGGGGATACGTCATCCCCCTCTACTGATTATTTTCTAATTCCTTTCTTTAAAACCCTTTCAAGATTTACAGACTGTCTCTTGAGTTTTTCTTCAAGATCTCTTATAGCCTGCTCATTAGCAACAGCTTTATTGTAAGCATCTGTTGCCTTCTCATCAATTCTGTCAAGTCTCTCAAGCTGTGCTTTTATATCAGCATGCTCTCTCTTGATAGCCTCAATCTCTTTAGCATTGAGATCTGCCTTATCCTTGAGAGATTTTATCTGATTTTCAAGAGAGTTTAATCTATCTTCAAGAGACGATACCTTTTCCTTAACCGGTGCCAGTTGCTCATCTACATAATCTTTTGTTGCGCATCCCGTTAGAATGAGAGCAGATATCCCTATTACAGCTCCCACCTTAAAAAACCTTTTCATAACTTAAAGACCTCCTTTTTTTTATTTTTCGTTAATTAAAAAAATAAACTTAAATAATAGAGACAGTTAACTTTGAACAACCTTTCACAAATGAATATAATTAATTAAATCACTATTTACCATACGGTGTCAAATGAAAATATTAAAACATAAAGCCCAGAAAATAAAATGGTTTATTATGGATGTTGATGGTGTCCTTACAGATGGAAAGATAATATATGACAACATGGGAAATGAGCTCAAAAATTTTTCTGTCAAAGATGGTCTTGGGATAGCTCTTTTACACAGAGCAGGTATAAAAACAGCCATAATAACAGGAAGAAACTCAGACATAGTCATAAAAAGGGCTAAAGAGCTTAAGATATCAGAGATAGCACAGAATGCTGACAACAAGCTGAAGATATATAAAAGCCTTAAAGATAAGTACAGATTTAAAGATGAGGAAGCTCTGTATATAGGAGACGACTATAACGATCTTCCTGTTCTGAGGAAGGTAGGGTTCCCTGCAACAGTTCCATCAGCCCCTGATCTTGTGAAAAAGGAATGTATATACATAACAGAGAAGGATGGGGGAGATGGTGCTGTTAGAGAGCTCGCAGAGCTTATCTTAAACTTTCAGGGAAAATTAGAAAAAGCTATAAAGGATTTTTTAGGAGATGGAAGCAGATAGGGAAAAATGGAACAGAAGGTATACTGAGGAAGAGTTTCCATGGAAAGAGCCTTCCCAGATACTCAAAAAGTTCTACAGATTATCAAGAAAGGGTAAAGCCCTTGACATAGCTGCAGGACTTGGGAGAAACAGCCTTTTTCTTGCAGAAAAGGGATTTGAGGTTGATGCTGTTGAGCTTTCAGATGTTGCAGTCGAGAAACTGAAAAATCTCCATAAGAACATAAATGTTATTCAGGAGGATCTTGATTTTTTCAGTATTCCAGAGGAGAGATACGATCTTATACTGAACATTAACTATCTAAACAGAAGACTATTTCCACAGATAATAGAAGGACTTAAAAAAGATGGTGTTTTAATTTTTGAGACATTCCTTTTAGAAGATGATACCCAGATGAAAAAAGATTACCTTCTGAGGGAAAACGAGCTTCTTCACAGCTTCTTAAAACTCCATATATTATTCTATGAGGAAAAGAAAAAAAGAAAACCTACAGGTGAGATCTCCTACACAGCTTCACTTGTAGGGATAAAAAGGTGTTAAAGGGGGAATTTAAGATGGCTCTTGAGGATCTTTATAAAACGGATAAGGAGGAGATAAAGAAAAAGATAGAGAAAGGTCTTGAGGAGAAAAAAAGTGAGATAAAGAAAAGTCTTGAAAAAATACTTCCCCAGCCCGCAAAAAATATGCTCCAGACAGATGAGGGAACCTATGCTCTGATAGCCATAACTATAGTTCTGGTTCTGCTTTTAGCAAGGGCAGCAGGTATGGCGTTTAAACTTCTATCAAAACTTATATTTCTCATCTCACTTGCAGCTGCCGTTTATTTCTCTTATGTGTACTTCACAAATTACTGAAAGTTATAAACCACATCCCTATTCCTGATAAAAAAAGAGATATCCTTAAATCTTATAAACAGTCCTGTTTTATACTCCTTTAGATACACGCCATCCTTTTCATCAGAAGGGGTGATATAATCATCAAAACCATCAAAATATCTGTTTCTCTGAACAAAAAGATACCTTTTTCTACAGGCATATCTGTCCATAAGGATGTTTATCCTGTATCTCTCATTTTTCCAGTAAACAAAACATCTCCTGTCATCTGTGATCAGTATTATATCTGGTCTTTTAACACCTTTAAAACTGTAAACCCTGTATCCAACAATATCCGTTTTTGAGATATTAAGAAATACAAAAATAAGAATTATCACAGATATCAACTTCTTGTATATATTCATCCTTACCAGAATAAGAGCAGATAGTAAAGCTGTATACAGGAAAACTGACAGAAAAGAAGGGCTGTAGCCTGATGAAAAGAGATCAAAACTGTCAAATATCTCAGCTGTTTTTATAAAAAGTTTGCCAGAGATATTCATGATATAGATAAATGGCTCAATACTGAAAAATGTAAAAAGGTTTATAACAGAGAAGAAAAGGTAAGGATAAAGGAATATCATACCAGCAGGGGTGGAAATAACAGAGACAGGGGAAAACTTTCCAAAATGGTATATAACAACAGGCATAGTAAAAAGAACGGCGATTAGAGATATCATAAAGGCTGAGTAAACTACACTCCAGTATCTGTTCTTTCCTTCAAAAACTATATACCTGAGAGAGATCAGTATACCGAAGACAGCTATAAATGAAAGCTGAAAACTTGGTGAAAATATTGAGTATGGTGAGATAAGAACAACAATGAAAGCGACAAAAAACAGTATATTCATAGAGTTTATCTCTATGTATCTGAGTTTTGAGAGGATATACATAAGACCCATTATTGAAGCTCTTAAAACCGGTATATGGAGGCCTGTAAACAAAGGGTATATTGAAAGAACAAAAGCAGAAACTGTATAAACAGCTCTTTTACCGAGAAATGAAAATATGAAAAAAAGTATTGAAACTATAACGGCTATATGGAGACCTGATATTGCAAGTAGATGTGTCAGCCCTGAATCTATAAATATATTTTTAATATCCCTATCAAGAAAACCCTTTTCACCAAATATAAGTGCAAGGCCGAGTGAGAAAAGCTCATCATCCCCGGTTTTCTCCCTGAAGCTCATTACAGAAAATCTTTTAAAATCCCAGATGTATGAAAATATACCACCTCTACTTTCAACCTTCAAAAATCCATCAGTGGGATAAGCTGTGATCCTTTTACCGTCTGATACTAAAAAACCTAAAAAGGATATCCTGTAACTGTAGAATATATCTTCTGAAAATGGATCTTCAGTTTTTAAAACAACATTAATCTGCTCTCCCTTTATGGATCTGATATCAGAATCTGAAACCCTGCATCTGAAGTATATCCTGCTTCTCATATACTTTGGGACTGAAGAGATCTCACAGCTTATAAAAGCACCGTTCCTTTTAAAAGGTTTTAACTCAGAAACCTCA
Source organism: Persephonella marina EX-H1 (assembly GCF_000021565.1). Lineage (NCBI taxonomy): Bacteria > Pseudomonadati > Aquificota > Aquificia > Aquificales > Hydrogenothermaceae > Persephonella > Persephonella marina. The sequence goes on from NC_012440.1 coordinate 1,925,155, forward strand.
GATATAAAAATACCTGTCAGAAAGATAGAGATAAGAAATAAGATATAGCCTGTAATACCTCTGAACAGAACAGAAACAAAAAAGAGTACTGCAGGTAAAAAGATAGACAGAGTAATCCCGGTGAACTTATGAAAAATAACACCGGCTACAAGAAATATAAAGGGAAGTATAAAAGGGGCATACAAAATAAAACCATTTTTATTTTTAATTTAAGATCAGATCAAGGAAAGGGCAAAAAGCCCTTCAAAGATGATGAGTTCAGCATCAGCAGGAGATAAAAAGGGGCAAAAGCCCCATATATTAAAAGAGGAATCCAGCTTCAAATCCTATGAATGTTTTGTTGTCCTTTGGATTTCCTTTGTCATCAGCAAAAGCCTTCGCATCAGTTGAAACGTATGCGATCTCACATCTCACATATGTGTTATCTGTAGGCTTGTAAGTAGGCGTAACAGTTACTGAATAAGCAGAATCGCCTATACCACCGTATATCCCGCTTGTACCCTGGTTTACATACTCAAGTCTTACAGGTACAGTTATGTTAGCTGCAACTGCCGGGTTGAGGTATATCGCTATACCATATGCGGTATCATCCTGTCCGGCTGTTTTTGTTGCATCATCTTTCCAGTGGTAGTCAAGGTTAAGACCTACATCCATTCCAGCTAATGAGTACCCAAGAACAACATCTATAAGATTCTGTGTTGCATTTCCATCATAGTAAGAAACAGCATAATCTATTCCACCTACAGATCCTATAGACCCGATAGCTAAAGAATCACTCTGTCCGTATGTACCGTCCTGATTGTACTCAGCATAGACATCAATTCCTTCAGCTACAGAGTATGTAACCCTTGCACCTGGGTATGTAACAGGCTGTGCGTTCCACACCATACCGAATGTGTAGTTAAGATTGTCATAAGAGTGATAGAGTTCATAACCTATATTCGTTGTTAAGAGACCTGCATCTACAGTAAGACCTTCTACAGGATTTATAGAAACCCAGGCATATTTGACCTTAAACTTGTTTGTTGTTCTTCCAAGGAGACCATCCCATGTGTTAGACCCAAAATAACTTACAAATCCGATAGTTCCCTTGTCCTTTGATTTTAATCCGACGGAGAAGTTGGAAACTGTGAAATAGTCGTTGTTGTTTCCAGCCCCTTCATTTGTTACATAAAAATAACCTGCTGTTACAGCACCTGACATCTCAATGTTTGAGTTTGCAACTGTAATACTTCCTGCAGAAGCAGCTCCTGCTAATAACCCGGCTGCTGCGAGACTTCCTAAAAATCTTCTCATACTTAACCTCCTGAGATTTTATTTAATTTAGTTAAAGATTTTATCAGATTTAAAGGTTGAATCCTCTTTCACCGTGGACAGCTTCATCAAGACCCATAGTTTCTGTTTCGTCATCAACCCTTCCACCTTTAGTGAGAACAGAAGCTATAAGGTAAACAACAGCTGTAGCAATAGCGGTATATATAATAGTAAACACTACAGACTCTATCTGAACCATTATCTGTGCTATTCTATCCCCATTATCCTTAAGAGGACTTCCATCCCATGCAAGCGATTGGAGAGCAAAGAATCCTGTTGCTATAGCACCCCATATTCCAGCAAGTCCGTGAATACCAAAAGCATCAAGGGAGTCATCATAACCAAGAGCCTTCTTGAGAACAAAAACTCCAAACCATCCAACTACACCAGCAACGAGACCTATTATAATGGCACCTTTAGCATCAACAAAACCTGCAGCAGGTGTTATGGCAACAAGTCCAGCAATCGCACCTGAAGCAGCACCGAGAAGTGTAGGCTTTTTAGCCACTATCCATTCTGTTAATGTCCATGAGATAACACCCATAGCTGTTGCAACATTTGTAGTTAAAAGTGCAACACCTGCAACATCATTCGCTCCAAAAGCAGAACCAGCATTGAAACCAAACCATCCAAACCACAGGAGAGCAGCTCCAACTAATGTGAGGATCACCGAAGAAGGAAGGATAGCTGTTTTACCGTAATCCTTTCTCTTTCCAAGAAGAATAGCAAGAACAAGTCCTGCAACCCCTGCATTTATATGAACAACAGTTCCACCTGCGAAATCAAGAGCTCCAGCATCAAAAAGGAAACCACCACCCCAGACAACGTGGGCTATAGGAGCATAAACAGCAGTAACCCATAAAACAACAAATATAAGCCATGTTGAGAACTTCATCCTTTCAATAGCAGCACCGGATATAAGGGCTACAGTTATTGCAGCAAATGTTCCCTGAAATGCTATAAAAACAAACTCCGGATATGTTCCGCTAAGATCTGTATAACTTATACCTGAGAGGAGTATCTTACTGAGATCACCAACAAAACTGTAAATAGCTCCCTCTCCATCTGTAAACGCAAGTGAGTATCCCCATAAGACCCATACTACAGTGGCTGTTGCATAGGCGAGGAAAACCATCATAACTGTGTTAAGTATATTTTTTGTTCTTGTCATTCCCCCGTAGAAAAGTGTAAGACCACCTATGGACATAAGAACAACAAATGCTGTAGCAACTATCATCCATGCTGTGTCACCTGTATCAAGTTTCGCCTCTTCAGCGAAAGATACTGCAGGAATCAAACTGCTGAAAAGAGCCAATAATCTGATATTCATTACATAACCTCCTTTGACTGATAGATATTTTTTAAAGAGCCTCAACGCCTCTCTCTCCCGTTCTTATTCTTACAGCATCTTCAACAGGTGTTATAAATATCTTTCCATCACCTACCTTTCCTGTTCTTGCAGCGTTCATAATAGCCTCAACAACCTTCTCAACCATTGAGTCATCAACAACGATCTCAATCTTTATCTTTGGAAGGAAATCAATAACATACTCAGCTCCCCTGTAGAGTTCTGTATGTCCTTTCTGCCTTCCAAAACCTTTAACCTCAGTAACTGTGATACCGAATGTTCCTATCTCAGAAACAGCATCCTTTACTTCATCAAGTTTGAAAGGCTTGATAATAGCCTCAATCTTTTTCATAACCAGACCTCCTTTTATCTATTGAAAACCTCCAGGATAAAAAGGCAAAAAGCGTACCAAAAGGGGAGAGTTATTGATAGTTAATAGTGAGGGGATATTACAGGGTTTTTAAACAGTTTGTGATGCACCAATTTTATGCATTGTGAGAGGTGAGATGAACATATAATGTGCATAAAATAAAAAAGCCCCCTTAAAGGGGGCTCTGGTCTATCTTAAAGGGGCTTCTTAGAAGCCCATCTCTTCCATTCCTGCTCCAGCTCCACCTGGAGTTTTCTCTTCCTTCTCAGGGATTTCAGCAACAAGAGCCTCAGCTGTGAGCATTGTTCCAGCTATTGAAGCTGCGTTCTGTATAGCAATTCTCACAACCTTAGTTGGGTCTATAATACCGGCTTTTATCATATCAACATACTCACCTGTTGCAGCGTCAAATCCGTAGTTCACATCCTCATTAGCTTTAACTTTTTCTAACACAACAGATCCATCAAATCCTGCATTGTAAGCGATCTGCTTTAATGGAACCTTACATGCGTTTCTAACAATATCTATTCCCCATTTTTTGTCTGTGTTTTCCTCTTTTATATCACAGAGAACTCTTGAGGCTCTGTAAAGTGCAACACCACCACCAGGAACTATTCCTTCCTCAACAGCAGCCTTTGTAGCGTGAACAGCGTCATCAACTCTGTCCTTCTTCTCTTTCAGTTCAGCTTCTGTTGCAGCTCCAACTCTAATAATAGCAACTCCTCCAGAGAGTTTTGCAAGTCTCTCCTGTAATTTCTCTCTGTCGTAGTCTGATGTTGTTGTCTCTATCTGAGCCTTAATCTGCTCTATTCTTGCTTTAATATCCTCAGGATTTCCTTTTCCACCTATTATTGTTGTGTTGTCCTTATCAACAACAACCTTGTCAGCCTGACCTAACATATCAATATCAACGTTTTCAAGTTTAATTCCAAGATCCTCAGTTATAGCCTGTCCACCTGTGAGTATTGCTATATCCTGGAGCATAGCCTTTCTTCTCTCACCAAATCCTGGAGCTTTAACAGCACATACCTTCAGAACACCTTTTATGTTGTTAACAACGAGTGTGGCAAGTGCTTCACCTTCAACATCCTCAGCTATTATCAGGAGAGGTCTGTTTGTCTGAACAACCTTTTCAAGAACAGGTAAAAGCTCTCTTATATTGCTTATCTTCTTCTCGTATATAAGGATGTATGGGTTTTCTAAAACAGCTTCCATCTTTTCAGGATTTGTTACAAAGTATGGTGAGAGGTATCCTCTATCAAACTGCATACCTTCAACAACTTCAAGTGTTGTCTCAGATGTTTTTGATTCTTCAACAGTTATAACACCGTCCTTTCCTACCTTTTCCATAGCATCAGCTATGATCTTACCGATCTCAGGATCGTTGTTAGCTGAGATTGTTGCAACCTGCTCTATCTCAGTTCTTCCGCTGACCTCTTTTGACATCTTCTTAAGTTCGTCAACAACAAGCTTAACAGCCTCATCTATTCCTCTTTTTACATATACAGGGTTTGCACCTGATGCTATAGCTTTAAGACCTTCTGTGTATATAGCCTGTGTGAGTATTGTAGCTGTTGTTGTACCATCACCGGCAACATCGGCTGTTTTTGATGCAACCTCTTTAACAAGCTGAGCAGCCATGTTCTCAAGTGGATCTGTAAGCTCTATCTCCTTAGCAACTGAAACACCGTCTTTTGTTACAGCTGGTGATCCCCATTTTTTCTCAAGAATAACCTCTCTTCCTCTTGGTCCAAGAGTTACTTTAACGGCGTTTGCTAATTTATCAACACCGGCTTTCAGTTTTGATCTTGCCTCATCACCGTAAACTATCATCTTTCCTGCCATCTATGTCCACCTCCTTTATTTTTTTTTATTACTCTACAATAGCGAGAATATCGTCTTCTCTTAATACGATAAGCTCCTCACCATCAACAACAAACTCATTTCCGGCATACTTACTGTATATAACTTTATCACCAACCTTGACTTTTAATGGTGCTATCTCACCATTTTCAAGAAGTCTTCCTTCACCAACAGCCACAACTTCTCCTTCTGATGGTTTTTCCTTTGCTGTATCAGGGATTATGATTCCTGAGGG